>NZ_CP011388.1:3887500-4487500 GCF_001644605.1 Paenibacillus swuensis
AGCCCTATTTAACGGAATACATGGATTTGCGGAACCAAACTTATAAATCTCCCCGCAGGGAACAAGCATTATTTCTAACACTGCCTAATGGCGCAACGGAAGGCAAACGAATGACGAAACGAGCTATTCAAGAGATGGTCATTAAATATGCGAAGCGCTTCGGAAAGCCTTTTCTACGAGTACATATGTTAAGACATTCGTTCGCTACAGATTACTATTTGCAAAATGATTTGTACAAAACACAAGAACAATTAGGTCACGCATCGCCCGAAACCACACAAATATACGCCCATCTAACCGATAAGACGATGTCAAGGGCCATTGATTTTCGCAAATGGGAGGAATAATTTACCCAATTATCCCAAAGTTGTACAAGTGCTCAGTTCACCTGCCTTCACTTCTCATACACTGATAGTAACTTGAGAAAGGAAGTGAGTGAGCTTTGACTATTTTATTGGATTCACAGGTTTCACAAAATTCGAGCTACTCCGGAGCTTTCGCGATTCCGATTACGGCAATCGGTACACCTCAATTAGTAGGACAGTTAGGATTGAATCTTACTACAGGTGTATCAGGCAGACGTGTGATATTAGCGGGAGTCGTTGGTTTGCAATTGCCTTTATTGCCTGTCGTGACAAGCGCCACCATTTCCGTATACCGGGGACCTTCCACTTCGGATTTGTTAATATACCAAGCTACGGAGAACTTAAACCTCGCCCTGTTAGGACCGCAGATCTTTTCTTTTAACTCTACCGACTTTAATCCGCCGCAGGTATTCCAACTATACTCCATGTATGTGTCAGTCAGCGTATTGGGTGTCTTGAGAGTGGGACCCGAAAGCTTTAACGGAACCGGATATGCGGACTAATAAATCAAAAAAAGAAAGGCAGATTCCCGAGGGAACCTGCCTTTTACCGTTATTCAACAAACAAAGGAACGATTTGGAATCCTTCATCCGAAATCCGGACAAGCCCTTTATCCGATAACCTCAGTTCGGGAATAACGACCAAAGCGAGTAAGGAAATCGTCATAGTCGCATAATTAACCTTGCAACCCGCCTGAATCAATGCTTGGCTGATTGCACGGGATGCCTCCGCCACTTGTTCAAACGGCGCATCCGACATTAACCCCGCAATGGGTAACGGCAGAATGGTTGTGCCTCCACTTGTTACGACCGCAATCCCGCCATGAGCGGAACGGACTGTGTTGGCCGCTAATGCCATATAATCATCATCGTTACCAATAACCATCAGGTTATGGCTGTCATGGGCAACGGTCAAGGCAATGGCTGCCGCTTCAGTAAAGCCGACACCCGCCACCAAACCTAAGGCTTGATCGCCTGAAGCGTGGTGGCGTTCAATAACCGCCATTTTGCACAAGTCGTGAGGAAGCTCTGAAAGTATGCCCTTGTGCGCATTCAATTCACGGAACAGCTCACGTGTATCCACACGATTCTCGAGCAATTCAATGACCCTGGCCTTGACGATGCCTGTATCAAGCGGTGTGTTTATGATAAAGTCCGTCGCGCGGACATCCCGCTTCAATTTCATGGAAGAGGTCGCCTCCTCCGGGTACTGAAACGCCGGCAACTCGGTAACCATCACGCCATGCTCAGCTACCACTTGCCCCGCGGCAATCGTCAGTACGACATTCACATCGGCCAGAGGGCCATCCAATAGAATGATGTCCGCGCAAGAACCCGGCGTAATCGTCCCCACATCGCGTGCTACACCGAATCTCTCCGCTGTGTTAATGGTCGCCATCTGGAAAGCCGTTACCGGCTTAACCCCTTGCTGGATCGCATGACGAACGACAAAGTTCATGTGACCTTCATCGAGCAACGATTCCGAGCTTCGATCGTCGGTAACGAGCATCAGGCGGCGCGGGTCGATGCCGTGCTCCGTATGGGCGGTGATGGTCCGCGCCACATCATGCCATGCCGATCCGCGCCGCATCATCGCGTACATCCCCAAACGGACGCGTTCAATGACATCCTCGGCCGTGACGCATTCATGGTCGCCGGTAATCCCGCTTGCAGCATACGCTGCAAGCCGCCAATCCCCGGTCGGCCATGTGAAATGTCCGTCGGCCAGTCGGCCGGCCCTGAGTGTGGCCTGAATTTCCCCCAGCATCTTCTCGTCGCCGTAGACGACACCCGGGAAATTCATGACTTCGCCGAGCGCAATGACATCGGGTCCCCACGTAAAAGCTTCCGCTACTTCGTCAGGACCGATGTAGGCGCCGGTCGTTTCAAGTTGAGGTCCGGTCGAAGGTACGCAGGAAGCTACCTGCATATAGGCGGCAAGCGGCGTGCCACGCGCTTCTTCAACCATTAACCGCAATCCTTTTAACCCGAGAACGTTGGAAATTTCATGCGGATCAAAAAATCCTCCAGTTGTTCCCAAAGGTAATACAGCCCGGGCAAATTGAGTTACCGTCAATTGTGTGCTTTCAATATGACAATGACCGTCCAGGAGACCCGGAGCCATGTATCTTCCCTTGGCTTCAATGACCCTTGTTCCTTCGCCAATCAGATGAGACGCATCCTTACCGACGAAGGCGATCCGGGAACCATAAATACCTACCGATATACCGGGAATGACTTCCCCTGAAACCACGTTAACCAGTTTTCCGTCCCGAATGACCAGGTCTGCAGGTTTAGATCCCCGAGCGACAGCAACCAGATCAGGAACAACATCCGCGAGAGTAGCTCGGTGAAATGGATTCCCTTCTATAGCAGCTTTATGATTTAACATAAGCGTGTACCCTCCTATTCATTCAATCAGCCTGTACATCTGTCGTTACGGTGCGCATGCCGTTTCAACGTCGTGAATTAATGCTTTCATGGTGTCCAAGGCGTTTACAATTTCCAAAGAATAGTAACGCTGCGTTCCTTTTTGTTCACTGCGTACAAGCTTAGTATCACGCAGTATCTTGAGATGATGCGAAATAGCGGGACGCGATAATTGCGACTGCTCCGTTATGGCACCCACCGTCATCGCGTCCCGCTCCGCCAGCAGCAGAATAATATCCTGTCTGGCCGGATCGCTAAGCGCCTGAAACAACGGAATAGCGGAACGAAGAGAGATTAATGCCCGCTCCGCTTCTTCTTTTTTAATATTTACGCACATGCTTCCACCGCCTTTGTATCCTTATGTCCATTATAGGAACACACGTTCCATCACTTCATAAGTTTGCGTATGAGCTTTAATCCGTTCTTAGCCGAAGGATAACGGAAACTGAAATCAAACCTGTTGGTTTGTTTCAAGACACTCTTATAGTGAGAAAAGGCTTGAAACGAGCTTTCCCCGTGATAACTGCCCATACCGCTCTCCCCGACACCGCCGAATGGCAGATAGGGTGTGGCAATATGCATTAACGTATCATTAATACACCCGCCGCCAAAAGGAACATATTCAACAACTTGATCCTGTACAGCTTGATCCGTAGTGAACAGATAGAGGGCTAGAGGTTTCGGTCTGGCATTAATTGCTCGGATCGTCTCGTCCAAGTGAGTGTATTTTATAATGGGCAAAATAGGACCGAAAATCTCGTCCTGCATCACTGGCGAATCCCAGCTAACCCCCTCCATCAGAGTAGGTTCCATGATTAATTTGCTGCGATCCGTGCGCCCGCCTGTAACAATGGTTCCTGCTTCAAGAAATGCGGCAAGCCTGTCGAAGTGACGTTCACTTACGATACGCGCGTAGTCCGGGTTCCCAAGGGGATCCGTGCTGTAGAACTCTTCAATGGTTGCCTTTAAATGCTCCATAAATTTAGCACTTATTTCCTCATGAACCAACAGGTAATCGGGGGCGATGCAGGTTTGACCCGCATTCGTAAATTTGCCGAATACGATTCGCTTCGCGGCAAGCTGCAGATCCGCATCTTTATGGACAATACAAGGACTTTTCCCGCCTAACTCCAATGTTAACGGAATAAGCTGCTTCGCGGCCGCTTCCATGACAATTTTGCCGACAGGCACGCTTCCGGTAAAGAAAATATAATCAAACTTCTGCTCGAGCAAGGTCGAGCTTGCCTCGACGCCGCCTTCCACCACGGTAATCCAACCGGATTCGTGAAACACATCTTTGATCATCCTAGAAAGCAGTGCCGAAACGTTAGGAGTCAGCTCGGAGGGCTTCAGAACAACCGTGTTGCCGGCAGCCAATGCGCCGATTACAGGGGCTAAAGCCAATTGGACAGGATAATTCCACGGCGCGATTACCAGAGTTACACCGTAAGGTTCAGGTATAATTCTCCCTGAAGAGCCAATGTGCGTTTTTGCTGTCTTTACCCGTTTAGGCTTCGCCCACCGCTTCAGATGCTTTAAAGTAAACCGAATTTCCTCCAGAAGAAACCCGATCTCCGTCATATAGGCTTCTTTATCCGACTTATTCAGATCTTTCTTAAGCGCATTTATCAGATCTTCTTCATAGCGAAGAATTCCTGCTCGCAGCGCTCGCAACATATCCATGCGCCGATCTAAACTACGGGTATGTCCCTCAGCGAAATAAGCTCGCTGGCTATTTACCACATCAGGAATATTCAAAGTAAACACAACCTTTCTTAAAAGATTCTACAATCATTAGTTTAAAGGTTTAAGTATTTAAACTTAATGTATCCAAACGGGAGTTTAAAGTCAAACCAAGCCAAAAAAAGAAACTGCCATGATCGACAGTTTCTGCATAAACATTCCTTCAGGAAGAATTTAAGATTCGAAAGGACCCCGTCCCCATCGTTCCCAATTGTCCGGCTTCATCTCTGATCTCGCCATATACCGTAAGGATACTGTTCGTCTCGTGCAACAATTCCGCCGTTACAAGTAAGCGACCTTCCTTCAACGGATGCATGAAATGGACATTTAAATTGGTCGTTACAGAGCTGTTCTTCGGCCTGGCGGACATGACCAGCACCCCCATGGCATTATCCAGTAAACTGGACAATACTCCCCCGTGAACGATGCCGATCAAGTTCAAATGACGCTCTTCCGCATCTAAGGAAACGGTTACTTTGCGCGCATCCAGATGATCAAGCCTGCAACCCAGTGTTCCCCAGAACGTATGTTTCGCTTTACTCTCCAGTCGTTCAATATACTGGCGTACTTCAGGCGTGACGTCTTCATTGATTTCGTCTTTCGTATTCATGGCCGTACCTCCTGCAGGAGCCGTTGCTATTGTTGAATGGTCTTCGTTGACTCTTCCTCCAGCAATTTTCGGCGAAGTACTTTACCGACAATGGTCTTCGGTAAGGTTTCCCTGAACTCAAATTTACGCGGTACTTTAAAGGCTGCCAGATGTTCCCGGCACCAGGCTTCAAGCTCCGCTTCCGTTACGTCAGGTGCATTGTCCTTTAACACAATGAAAGCCTTCACGGTTTCCCCTCTATACTGGTCAGGAACGCCGACCGCACAGGCATCCTTGACGTAAGGGTGCTCATACAGAACTTCTTCAATTTCACGCGGGTAAATGTTGAAACCGCTTGCAATGATTAAGTCTTTTTTTCGATCCACAATCGCAAAGAACCCATCCTCATCCTGTGTAGCCAAATCTCCCGTGTAAAGCCAACCATTCCGCAGTACCATGGAGCTTTCTTCTGGCCGGTTCCAATACCCCTTCATAATCTGCGGACCGCGGATAATAATTTCTCCGATTTCCCCGGTCGCAACTTCCGTGCCTGTATTGCTGTCCACTACGCGCGCTTCCGTATCCGGAAAAGGAATACCGATCTTCCCGATTTTACGTTTGCCCCAGATGTTATTGGCATGGGTTACAGGGGAGGCTTCGGTAAGTCCGTAACCCTCGATTAATTTACCTCCGGTAATCTCTTCAAAGCGTTCTTGAACCTCAAGTGGTAACGGGGCCGAGCCGCTGATACATACTTGTATGGAGGACAAATCGTATTTGTTAATATCCTTATGATTAATCAACCCAATGTACATGGTGGGCGCGCCCGGGAACACAGTTGGTTTCATCTTGTCAATCGTCTTCAGCACCTGTTCAATCTCGAATTTCGGTACAAGAATAAGCATGCCGCCGATCAGGACGGACTGACTCATCAATACCGTTAAGCCAAACACATGAAAAATCGGAATCGCGCCGAGAAAACGTTCTTTGCCTTCCTCCGCGTTATAGTTCCAGTGACTGGTCTGCAAAGTGTTCGCAACGAGATTGTAGTGAGTGAGCATAACCCCTTTGGCCACGCCTGTCGTGCCCCCCGTGTATTGCAACACCGCGGTATCCTCGACAGCATTCACTTTAGATAGAATCGGGGAACCGCTGGCTTTATTCACAAATTCTGTGAAAACATGGGCGTGATCCTCTTCCGTTAATTTCACAACGTTGCCTTCTTTACGCTGCTTCAGACCATAGAGCACATTCTTCGGAAACGGTAAGTAGTCCTTAATCGACGTAACAATGACATGCTGCAGCGGTGTACTGCTTTTCACTTTACGAATCCGCGGAAGCAGCAAATCCAGCGTAACCATGAATTTCGAGCCGGAGTCATTCAGTTGATGGCGCAGTTCCCCCTCCATATAGAGCGGGTTCGTATTGACGACGATGCCTCCTGCGAGCAAAGTGCCGTAAAAAGCGATAACGGTTTGGGGGATATTAGGCAGCATAATCGCTACCCGATCCCCCTTCTTCAAGCCTAGCCCAGTTAAACCATTGGCAAAGCGATAACATGCCTCGAGAAGATTAACATAGTTAATTGTTTTGCCCATAAAATATAAGGCGGGTCTGTCAGGAAACTTCTGTGACGTATCCAACAGGAATTGCGCCAGATTCTGTTTTGGGTATGCATAGGTCGGAGCGACCTCCGCCGGATAATGATCAAGCCAAGTCAGGGTTGAACGCATCGTTAACATCCCTTTCGAGAAAACTCCATTTTCTCAAAGTATATGCAGGTGGTCATAGGTACTCGAAATTGTCCTACTTCCTATTATACAATATATTTTTCAGCTTGAATGACACGGGCTGCAATCGCTCTCTTCAACTCCACGGTGTTCACGGATACAGACTTGGTCAGCTTCTTAAGCACCGATAATTGCGTACGCAGCGTGTCTCCCGCTTCCATGTAAGCTAAAGTTTCTTTGGCAATCCGGTCAATGCTCTCAAGCGCCTCATGCACATATACCGTAGTCATCTGGATGGCATTCTCTGCTTTGGCTTCCCCTGCGCGGCCAATCTGCTTCTTCGTGCGGAGCAGCGCGCTCTCGGCTGCATAAATCTGAATCATTAAATCTGCCAGATTGCTCAGTACTTCTTGTTCTTTCTCCAGTTTAGCCGCATATTTCTGAACAGCCGATCCGCCGACGAACAAGAAAATTTTCTTCATCATGCTCAACAAATGCTGCTCCTGAGACAATGTCTCATCAAACGACTGTCCAGGCATAATCGAAAGCAACTCGCCTTGAAGCGCCTGTGCTTTTTGCAACAAAGGCAACTCGCCTTTCATCGCTTTCTTGAGCAACGTGCCCGGAATCAATAACCGGTTAATCTCATTGGTGCCTTCGAAGATCCGGTTAATACGGGAATCACGGTAAATGCGCTCGATTTTGTACTCCTGAATAAAGCCGTAACCGCCGTGAATCTGCACGCCCTCATCCGCGATAAAGTCAAGACCCTCGGACGCGAATACTTTGTTAATCGAGCATTCCAGCGCGTATTCGGAAATTCCTTTGGCGGAGTGCTTTCCTGCATCCGGACTGTTGTGATCGATATCTTTCAGGATATCGTCGATGACGCCCGCCGTACGGTATATCATACTCTCCATGACGTAGGTGGTAATGTTCATTTCCGCCAGCTTCTTGCCGATTAACGGGAAGCGTGAGATCGGTGTGTTGAATTGAGTACGCGTGTTCGCATAAGCGGATGCCAGTTCAATGGATTCCTTCGATGCGCCTACACAGCCCGCGCCTAATTTGAAACGCCCGATGTTCAGAATGTTGAATGCGATCAAGTGACCTTTACCAATTTCGCCAAGCACATTATCCACAGGAACTTTGACATCTTCGAAGAAAATCGGACGGGTGGATGAACCTTTAATCCCCATTTTCTTCTCTTCTGGCCCCAACGTGAAGCCTTCCATATCTTTCTCTACGATAAACGCGGTGAAATCCGTACCGTCCACTTTGGCGTACACGATGAACACATCGGCGAAACCGGCATTCGTAATATATAGTTTGGATCCGTTCAAAATGTAATGCTCGCCGTCCTCAGACAATTTGGCTGTCGTTTTGGCGCCTAGCGCATCCGATCCGGAAGTCGGCTCTGTCAGGCAGTAAGCCGCAATTCTTTGGCCAGTTGCCAGATCCGGCAAATATCTGTGCTTCTGCTCTGTCGTTCCGAAGAACACAATTGGCAGTGTGCCGATTCCCACATGAGCGCCGATCGACAAGGCAAATGAAGATGCCTTAGCCAACGTTTCATTGATTACGGTCGAACTCACCTTATCCAGTCCCAAGCCGCCAAACTCTTCCGGCACATCGGAGCCCAGCAGTCCGAGCTCGCCCGCTTTGCGCATCAATTTCACCGTTAACTCATAGTCCAGCTTCTCCAAATGCTCATCATTGGGCACCACTTCGCCGTCCACGAAATCCTTCGTCGTCTCCGCGAACATGCGTTGTTCTTCCGTGAAGTCCTCGGGTGTTACGATCTGACTTGGGTCCAAATCCTCGATAATGAAGCTGCCGCCTACAATTTTGCCGCTGGTTTGTAACATGATCATTCGCTCCTTTATAGTGAAATGATAAATGGATAGATAAGTTGAGAAGAATTAAAATCAATAAGACATATTCTCGTCGCCGTGAACTTCGAACACGCCCGCGGCGCCCATGCCGCCGCCGATGCACATGGACACGACCCCGAATCCGCCGCCTCTGCGGCGCAGCTCGTAGATGAGGGACGTGGTTAACTTCGCGCCGGTGCAACCCAGCGGATGTCCCAGTGCAATGGCGCCGCCATTCACGTTTACTTTGTTCTCATCCAGCCCGAGATGGCGGATGATCTGTACGCATTGCGAAGCGAAGGCTTCATTGATCTCGAACAGGTCCACCTGTTCCTGGGAAATGCCGGCCAGCTTCAGCGCTTTCGGGATCGCCTCCACGGGGCCGATCCCCATGATGTCAGGCGCGACGCCGGCGAGAGCGAAGCCGCGGAACGTTGCGAGCGGCTTCAAGCCGAGCGCATCGGCCTTCTCGCGGCTCATCACGACGGCTGCCGCGGCGCCGTCGCTGGTCTGCGACGCGTTGCCCGCGGTGACGCTGCCGCCGACGGCAAAGGCCGGCTTCAGCTTCGCGAGGCCCTCCACCGACGTATCCGGGCGCACGCCCTCGTCGGTGTCGAACGCGAAGCTGCGCGCCCAAGCCTTGCCCGCGTCATCGACGCCGCCTTGGCTCGCGTTCACGGGCACGATCTCGGCCTTGAACTTGCCGGCCGAGATGGCCGCGGCCGCTTTGCGGTGGCTGTTCGCCGCATAGCGGTCCTGATCTTCGCGGGAGACGCCGAAGCGATTGGCGACGTTCTCCGCGGTGTGGCCCATGCCCATGTACACCTCAGGCATGGATTCCACGAGCCCAGGATGCGGCGACGGCTTGAAGCCGGCCATCGGCACGTGGCTCATGCTCTCGACGCCGCCGGCGATAATTACGTCGGCGTGCCCGAGCATGATCCGCTCGGCGGCGAACGCGATCGCCTGCAGGCCGGAGGAACAGAACCGGTTCACCGTCAGCGCCGGCACGGTGTCGGGAAAGCCCGCGTAGAGACTCATGATGCGGGCGAAGTTCAAGCCCTGCTCGCCTTCCGGCATGGCGCATCCGATAATGACGTCTTCCACATCGGCTTTATCCAATCCCGGCGCGCGTTCCACCACCGCCTGCAATACCGCCTTCCCCAAGTCCTCGGCGCGAGTCTGCGCCAGACTTCCTTTCTTGGCTTTGCCCACGGCTGTGCGGGCTATCGATACGATTACGGCATCCCTCATCGTTAGAACTCCCTTCTCCATCTGCAAATTAGTTGCGAAGCGGCTTACCCTTGGTGAGCATATGCTGCATTCTGGCTTGTGTCTTCGGTTCGCCGCATAGGCTCAAGAAGGCTTCGCGCTCGAGGTCCAGCATGTACTGCTCCGTGACCACCGTTCCTACCGGAACGTTGCCCCCTGCAAGTACATGCGCAAGCTTACCGGCGATCAGCAGATCGTGATCGCTGATGAACCCCCCTTGGCGCAACCCATAGGCGCCAAGCTGCAGTACCGCTTTGCCCGTGTCCCCGGCTACGCGGAACCGCTGCGGCTTCGCAGGCTGGTATCCTGCGTCATCCGCCAGCCGAAGCACCGCTCGCTTCGCTTCGTAGATACGGTGGTCTTCGTTGATGACCACCCGATCCTGAGGCCTCATGTAACCGAGGCGCTTTGTATCATGCCCGCTCGCAGACACCTTGCCCATGGCAATCGTCTCGAAGATCTTATTCAGCGACGGCTGTAAATCAATTTCCAGATCATCTGTGGATAAGGCCAGACGCATAACCATCTCTTTACATCCGCCGCCGGCAGGGATTAAGCCAACGCCTGTTTCCACCAATCCAAAGTACGTTTCCGCGGAGAATATAATCTCATCGGCCGGCAAACTTGCTTCCACGCCGCCGCCCAGCGTCATCTTGTGCGGAGCCGCCACGACCGGTTTCTCGGCAAACCGCAGTTTCATCATGGAATCCTGGAACAGCCGAATGATGTTGTTCACTTCGTCCCACTCTTCATCCTGCGCTTCCATGAGAAGCAGCATCAGATTGGCGCCTACACAGAAGTTGCGTCCTTCATTCGCAAGCACCATCCCGCGCCAATTTCGGTTCACTTCATCCACACTTTGCTGGATCATGGTCAGGATGTCCCCGCCGATGGCGTTGTTCGGCGATGCGAACTCCAAACAAACCACTCCGTCTCCGATATCGATCAAATTCGCTCCCGCATTGGACTTCACAATTTTATTTTGTTTTTTAAACGCGGCTAACGAAATCAGTTCAGGCTTTTCTTCAAGCGCTTTATACTCATTTTTTAAGTAATAGAAGATTTTGCCTTCCTGCTCATTCCATTGATAAAAGCTTTCATGCCCTTGTGCAATCCATTCCTTCACCCATGCCGGGACGGTCAGGCCTTCTTCCTCCATCTTCGCCACGGAACGCTTCAAGCCGATGGCATCCCAAGTCTCGAACGGCCCCAAGTTCCAGTTAAAGCCCCATTTCATCGCTTGGTCGATATCGACAACCGTGTCGGCGATTTCACCCATTTTGTCCGCGGAATAGATCAACACTTGTTTCAAAATGTCCCATGCCAGCTTCGAATACTTATCCGGTGTGCTTAACAACGCCTTTAACTTGTCTTTCGTACCTTTCGCGTTTTTGGAAGCTTCCAGGGACGCTGACGTAATTTTACGAGCTTTCGCGTACTCCAAAGTATCAAAGTTCAGCGACTGTATTTCCGTGCCCTCAGCGCTCTTCAGCTTTTTGAAGAAGCCCTGGCCCGTCTTTTCCCCGGTCCATCCTTTGGCGACCATTTGTTTCAAAACTTGCGGAACCTTGAATATCTCTTTCTCGGCAGAACCATCGGGTACGGTGTCATATACATTTTGCGCCACATGGACGAACGTATCGAGACCGACCAAATCAAGCGTGCGGAAAGTAGCGCTCTTCGGTCGTCCCATAGCAGGCCCGGAAACTGCATCCACTTCCTCCACGGTAAAGCCTCCGCGCTGCATCTCCTGTAAAGTGACCAGTAGACCGAAGGTCCCGATGCGGTTGGCGATAAAGTTAGGCGTATCCTTGGCGGTTACGACGCCTTTCCCCAGCTTTTGTTCACAGAAGCTTTTCATAAACTCCAGAATGGCAGGAGAAGTTTTCTCGCCTGGAATAATTTCAAGCAATTTCATGTACCGGGGCGGATTGAAGAAGTGAGTGCCCAGGAAGTGCTCCTTGAACGCATCACTGCGGTCCTGCACCATGGCTTTAATAGATATTCCTGAAGTGTTGGAAGAAACGATCGTTCCCGGCTTCCATACCTGTTCAATTCGCTGGTATAATGATTGTTTGGCTTCCAGGTTCTCAACGATGACTTCAATAATCCAATCGGCTTCAGATAACCTGTTCAAATCGTCTTCGAGATTGCCGGGTTGAATTCTACCGGCGAACTCTGAGCTGTATAGAGGCGAAGGATTGGTTTTCTTGAGCTTTTCCAGAGCGCTCAGTGCGTATCGATTTCTTACCTTCGGCGCATTTAAGTTTAAACCGGCTGCTTCTTCTTGAGGCGTCAGCGCGTTAGGCACGATATCCAGCAACAAGGTTTCTATACCGACATTGGCCAAATGAGCTGCGATTCCGGAACCCATGACACCCGAGCCAATCACGGCTGCTTTGCGAATCATTCTTGACATTGAAAGTACCTCCGATCAAATGATGAGTTACAGTCGATAGTTAATGATATTAATAATTTAGATTATGAATTAACGACATCCGCTTCAGGAAGCGATTTTGCCGGTGTTCCAAATACGGAAAGCTCCAAAATTTCCGCGATATCCTTGGCCTTTACCCGATCCTCGGCTTCAATCATCTTGGTGCCGTCCTCCAGCATGGTTAAACAATACGGACACGCTGAGGAGATAACGGTAGGCTGAACCGCCATGGCTTGCTCGGTTCTTGCCAGATTAACACGTTTGCCGCCTGTTTCCTCCATCCACATCATTCCGCCGCCGGCGCCGCAGCACATCCCGTTCTCACGTGTACGTTCCATCTCCGCCAGCTCTACTCCCGGAATAGCCCGAAGTACGTTGCGCGGTTGATCATATACATTATTGTAGCGTCCCAGATAACAAGAATCGTGGTACGTGATGCGCTCTTTCACGGTATGGGCGGCTGTAAGCTTGCCATGACGAACCAGTTCATCCAACAGCTCTGTATGGTGAATGACTTCGGCCTCCAGTCCAAACTCCGGATATTCATTCTTCAACGTATTGAAGGTATGCGGGCAAGCCGTTACGATTTTCTTCACGTTATACTTTTGGAAGATTTCAATGTTCTCACCGCACAGCTGCTGGAATAGGAATTCATTGCCCATACGACGAGGCGTATCTCCTGAATTCTTCTCTTCGTTCCCCAGGATGGCAAAGTTGACACCCGCTTCGTTCATCAGTCTTACCAGCGCGCGGCTCACTTTGCGGCTTCGATTATCATAAGATCCCATCGATCCTACAAAGAACAAGATGTCGAAGTCCGGGTTTTCTTTCACCGTCGGGATATGAAGTTCTCCTTCCGGATCCACTTCCTTCACCCACTTCGCGCGGTCGTTACGGGAAATGCCCCAAGGATTGCTCTGACGTTCAATGTTCTGTAAGGCGCGTTGACCGTCATGCGGCATGCTGCCTTGCGTTAGAACGAGATGTCTGCGCAGATCAATGATTTTGTCCACATGCTCGTTGCCTACAGGACATTGATCTTCACAGTTCCGGCACGTTGTGCAAGACCACAACTCTTCTTCCGTCATCACGCCGCCAATCAGCTCAACTTCCTGAGGATTGCCTTCCCCGTACACCCATGAATGCTTTTGGGCGTTTATAGTGGGAGTAATGTTCGTGATATTCGGTTCCTGTTCACTCCACGTCGCTAGTTCCTCAGCATCATAACGCATACTGGAGGTGCCTTGGATAGCCGGTGCAAAAGCAATGGCTGGTGCCCAAGGGGATTTGGAAGTAACCGCTTGGCCTTTCTCCGTTAAGTGATCTCTTAATTTGGTGATGAGATGCATCGGAGACAAGATTTTACCCGTGCTTGAAGCAGGACAGACATTGGTGCAGCGTCCGCACTCCACACATGCGTAAAAATCCAACATTTGTTTTTGCGTAAAATCCTCAATTTTGCCGACACCGAACGATTCCGCCTCTTCATCTTCCAAATCCAGTTTACTAAGGCGTCCCACAGGCTCTCTTCGTCTCAACAAGATGTTCACGGGCGCCGTCAGGATGTGAAAATGTTTGGATTGCGGCACATACACGAGGAATGACAACAGAATTACAAGATGCGCCCACCAGAAAGTGTAATAACCGGCCGTAAGCAGCCCATCAGACAAACCGTCCAATCCTGAGGCAATCCAAGAACTGATCGGTGCGTAGCCGGAAGCTTCATGCCCTTCTTTGGCCCGATCGAACCCCAGAGTTAACAGCACGGACAACATCAGACTATAGATGAAAAAGAGGACAATGCTCGGCTTCCAGCCCCTCTTCAAGCGCTTTAACTTCTCACCATAGCGTCTGTAGGCGGCGTAACTCATAGCAAGTAAGATCAAGGCTACTGTAACCTCTTGCGTAAAACTGAACACATCGTAGCCTGGAATGGGAAGTTCATGCCCCGTCAAGCCTTTCCAGATGATGTCCATCGCTCCAAATTGAAGAACAATAAAACCGTAGAATACAATAAAGTGCATAATCCCGCTTCGGCGGTCTTTCATTAACTTGGTTTGACCAAATGTCTCAATGGCGAACTGCTTCAGGTTAAGCTTCCAACGTTCCTTCAGATCTTCAACAGGCCGGCCTAGCCGGATATACAAAAACCTGTGATAAACCACTTTCCAGAACAGATACACCCCGAACCCGGTTACGCCTGCAAACAAAATCCATTGTAATAATTGCTGAACCATAGTCCACCTCGAATCCTGAATGATAACTTTACCAGTTGTTAGGACAAAACATGAAGCGCTTACAATGCTAGTTTAAAATAAAATCCCTATTCTACTTATATGTAGGGAATTCATTGAAACAACCCTAACCTGTTAAGGACAGTCATCTGTTGACAACGGTTTCTTGAGAAGGTATGATGTTGTTAAAAATGAATGGTCATTCATTCATTTCCTATCTGTATTCTAACACCGAGGTGTATCCGATGACAAGTAAAAAAACCGAAAAGTACCAAATGATTCTCGAAGGCGCCTTAAAAGTCTTTGCGGAGCACGGGTTTCACAAGTCCCAGGTATCCAAGATCGCGAAGGCTGCGGGTGTGGCGGACGGAACCATATATCTCTATTTCAAAAGAAAGGAGGATCTGCTCATCTGCCTGTTTCGGGAGAAGCTCGGCGAGCTGGTCCAGAAATTTGAAGATAGCGTGCGTGACATCGATGATGTAAAGGAAGCCCTTCATAAGGTATGTGAAATTCATTATACGGAGCTTGAGAATAATGTGGATCTGGCTCATGTTACCCAAATTGAGCTTCGTCAAAGTTCCATGGAACTTCGTCGGGAAATAGGAATGGCCTTTAAGCCATACATTGTATTGATCGAGAATTTATTAGTGAAAGGTGTTCAGCAAGGGGTATTTAAACCTGATCTTGATGTTAAGCTTGTCCGCCTGCTCCTCTTCGGGGCTATGGATGAAGTGGTTACCTCATGGCTCATATCCGGACGTAAGTATTCATTGGCGGGTCAAGTTAACGGTACGATTGATTTTTTCCTAAAAGGTATTGCGCGTTAATTCATTCTAATCTCAGGAGGCGTTCTTATTATGAAAATCGTAGTATTGTTGAAACAAACCTTTGATACGGAAGAAAAAATCTCGCTGACCGATGGTGTGGTTTCGGATGATGGCGTCAAATTCGTCGTAAATCCTTATGACGAGTACGCCGTGGAACAAGCGATACAATTGCGTGATGATCTGGGCGGCTCGGTGACGGTTCTTTCCGTCGGACCCGAACGTACGGCCGAAGCCCTTCGTACCGCTCTGGCTATGGGAGCGGATGATGCCGTTCTGATTACGGATGATCGGATTCCCGCCGACGAAGTTGCCGTTTCCCGTGTACTAGCCGCTTATTTGAAAGATCAGGGCTGTGATTTGTTGTTAGGCGGGAATTTCTCTGTCGATAACGGGGCGGGTCAGGTTGCGGTTCGTTTGGCTGGACTACTGAACATGCCTCATGTGGGATCCATTACGAAATTGACAATCGCGGACGGTACCGCGACAGTTAACCGTGATGCCGAGGGAGATATTGAAGTACTGGAAGTCGCCCTCCCTGCCCTCTTCACCGCGCAACAAGGGTTAAATGAACCTAGGTACCCTTCTCTGCAAGGGATTATGAAGGCCAAAAAGAAACCGTTTACACATTTAACTCTGGATGATTTAAATTTGGAGGCTTCCTCTATAAGCGCCGCTGTTGAGAGAATTGAACTTAGCCTACCTCCGGAACGCGCGGCAGGGAAAATATTGAAAGGCGAAATTCGCGAACAAGCGGCCGAGTTGGTAACACTCCTTCGTACAGAAGCTAAAGTCATTTAATATTCGATAATCTTAAGGAGGCTAAATTCAATGAGTAAATCTTTGTATGTAGTAGCGGATCTTCGTAATGGCGCCCTTCGTCAAGTATTCTCGGAAGCGATTCATGCCGCTCAGCAGGCATCCGGCGACGGGGATACGGTATCCGCAATCCTGATCGGATCGGGGATTACCGGACTTGCAAGTCAGGCTGCCAAATACGGATTAGATAAAGTATACGTGGTGGATCACCCCGAACTTAAGGATTATCGCCCTCAGGCCTACTTAACAGCTATTAAGAGCGTTGTTGGTGATTCCGTGCCTGACGGCATCTTCTTCGGTCACACGGCCATCGGACGGGATCTAGCTCCACTAGCTGCCGCCTATTGGAACGGCGGTGCTATTACCGATGTAATCGCGTTAGAGAATGACGGCTCAGGAAACATTGTATTTACGCGTCCGATTTACGCGGGTAAAGCTTTTGAGAAAAAAGTGTTCAACAGCGGTCCTTGGTTTGTCACCTTACGGCCGAATAACATACCCGCTATTGCTGCGGACGCTTCGAAACAGGCAGAACTCGTGGAAGTGGATTATGCGGCTCCCTCCCTTCGCGTCATTGTCAAAGAAGTGGTGAAGAAGGCGTCCGGTAAAATCGATTTATCCGAAGCGAAAGTCGTCATCTCCGGCGGGCGCGGTGTAAAAAGTGTGGATGGCTTTAAACCTCTGGAGGAGCTGGCTGAAGTTCTTGGCGGCGCGGTGGGCGCTTCTCGCGGTGCTTGCGATGCGGGGTATTGTGATTATGCCTTGCAAATCGGCCAGACTGGCAAAGTAGTCACACCAGAAATCTATATTGCTTGCGGCATCAGCGGAGCCATACAGCATCTGGCCGGAATGAGCGGTTCCCGAGTCATCATTGCGATTAATAAAGATCCTGAAGCGCCCATCTTTAAAGTGGCTGATTACGGCATCGTCGGTGATTTGTTTGAAGTGGTCCCGCTTCTGAAGGAAGAGTTTTCTAAGATTTTGGCTTAATCTTTCACAATGGATATGATCCTTAAGCTTCTAAACGTATGAAAGCAAACCTTTGCGGTTTGCTTTTTTTCATAGTCGACATTTTAATCATGTGCTATATTTATGGTAATTATTTCATTCTGCTGTTTGAACAATACCCTACTAAAGGAGAGATAATCATGTCACTACTTGCCATTACACCTCCTCCGCCCTATTATGCCGTTATCTTTACTTCGGAACGTACAGAGGGAGACCAAGGGTACGGGTCCATGTCGGATCACATGGTGGAGTTAGCTTCGCAACAAACAGGGTTTCTTGGTTTTGAAAGCGCGCGGGGAGCAGATGGTTTAGGCATTACCGTGTCCTATTGGAGCACCCTCGAAGATATTAAGGCTTGGAAAGAACAATCTAATCATCAATCCGCACAAGCCAAAGGAAAATCGGATTGGTACAGTCAATACGCGGTGAGGATTAGTAAAGTGGAGAAGGACTATTTCTTTGAAGTCTAACACATTGTCGACTCGGGCTCTTAATCGCGCATTATTAAAGCGTCAACTCCTCCTCGAACGTTCCCCTCTTGCTCCATTGGAAGCGTTAGAACATTTAGTGGGTTTGCAGGCGCAATGGCCGAATCCGCCATACGTCGGTTTATGGAGCAGGTTGGAGAACTTTAAACAATCTGATTTATCTGAGCTGTATCTCAATCGCAAAGTTGTACGTATCGCCTTGATGCGATCCACCATCCACCTCGTCAGCGCGAAAGATTGTATAGGCTTACGGCCATTATTACAGCCTGTGCATGAACGAGGTTTGACCGGGTCATTCGGCCGTAAGTTGGCCGGTGTTAACCGAGAAGCAATTGCCTCTGCCGGACGTGCACTCGTGGAGGAATCACCGCGTACATACCACGAGCTTGGCAGAATGCTGCGTGAACAGTGGCCACTTTGCGATCCTGAGGCCCTTGCAGCCGTAGTCCGTACCTATGTTCCTCTGGTACAAGTTCCGCCGCGAGGCCTCTGGGGCGAGATCGGACAAGCCGCTCATACCTCCGCTGAAACTTGGCTGACCGATGTGCAAATCGACAATATAACTCCATTCGGATTAGAAGATGTAGTCATGCGCTATTTAACCGCATTCGGACCCGCTTCTGTGAAAGATATCCAAGTGTGGTGCGGACTGACGGGGTTACGCGAGGTCGTGGATGGGTTAAAGAACCAACTATGTGTTTATAAAGACGAACGTGGAACCGAACTGTTCGACATCCCTGATACCCCTCTTCCTGATGCCGATACACCTGCGCCTATGCGTTTCCTTGGTGAATTCGACAACATGCTTCTGTCGTATGCGGATCGTTCACGAATTATCAGTGAAACGGATCGTCCCTTAATTTTCACGAAGAATGGAATCATTCGCTCTGCAATTCTGGTGGATGGGATCGTTGCCGGGTTATGGTCCATCTCTGTGAAACGCTCTTCGGCAACACTTCTCATTGAGCCTTTCAGATCATTAACATCGGAGCAAATTGTAGACATCGAAAAGGAAGGTTCCCGTCTTCTCTCCTTCATCGCTCCTAATGCAGATGCATTGGATATTCAAATCCCAAAAAGCTGATTGCGTAATCATCGCATCAGCTTTTTCATTTCTGCTCACTAGGGACCTACCTTTAGCTTCCATTCACCTCACCTTATAGACAACGCATAACCCTTTTTCATTCCAGAATCATAAAAAAATCCTGCCCCGAAGGACAGGATCTGCGTATTTTATTGATCTTTAAACATCCAGCTGCGCATCATCGCAAGAAGCTGCGAGCTGTTAACCGGCTTCGTAATGTAATCGGAAGCTCCGGCTTCAAGGCAAAGTTCACGATCACCCTTCATCGCTTTGGCAGTGAGCGCAATAATCGGTAATTTCTCGAAGGTGGAATTCTGACGAATCGCTCGCATTGTCTGATAACCGTCCATCATTGGCATCATGATATCCATTAACACAATGTCAATTTCCGGTGATTGTTCCAATATGCGAATGGCGTCATAGCCGTTCTCGGCAGACAGTACATCCATCTGATGTCTTTCCAAAATGGTGGTCAGTGCAAAAATGTTACGGATATCGTCATCAACAACAAGCACTTTCTTATTTACAATGACCTCATCGGATTGATGAATTTTAATCAAGGTATCCCGATGCTGCTCCGGTAAATCCTCCTGTTTACGATGCAAGAACAATGTCGACTCATCCATGAGCTGCACAGGAGATTTGACTTCCTTGATTACGTTGGTACGCATCAGTTCTTCTAATTCTTCTTCTTCCTCATGAGTTAAGTTCTGATTGCGTTTCAACACAACTGGCAGGTACTTGTTCTTGGAGGTTTTCTGCATCTCACGAATAAACTTAATTACGTTCATATCGGGAAGATCATCTTCCAGAACAATGCAATCCATTTCCTTGGATTTCAGCTGATTCAAAGCTTTACGCCCCGTATCGGTCGACGTAATCTTTAGGTCCTCGTTATTTATTCGATCAATGGTTTCTTTGCGTTGCTCCGCGGCATTCACTGCAACTAATAAGTTCTTGGATTGTTTGTTGGCAAAATCGTTCAAGCGATCCAACGCATTCTCTAAATCCTCATTGTTAACAGGTTTGCACAGATAATGATACGCGCCTTTTTGTAGCATCTGAACGCCGTCGTCCTCAACGGTTATGACACATACCGGGATATGTCGAACGTTGATATCGCCTTTCAACTGCTCCAGCACGGTAATCCCGCTCATATCTCTTAATCGAATATCTAACGTAATCGCTTGAGGCTTAAATTTCCGCGCAAGCTCCAGCGCTTCCTGACCAGATGATGTAACAATGGCTTTAATGCCTTTTTTGCGAAGCACATCTAATAAAATTTCATTAAATTTCGAGTCGTCTTCGACAATTAAGAACACACGGTCGTTAGGTTTAATATCTTCACGGTCGTCGTTGATTTCTTCAATATTGTTCAACAACGGTGTACGCTGACGTTTAGGAGGAGTAATATCGATAACCTCAGGAATATAACCTGCGGCCACTTCACTTAGTGCAGCTGCATTTGCTTGACGTTGTTCCTTTAGTACAGCCGGATCTGCTTCAATGGGAAGGTAAAGAACAAACGTACTTCCTTTACCCACAAAGCTGGTGATCGAGATTTCTCCGCCCAGCATTAACGCGATTTCTCTGGATATGGCAAGTCCCAGTCCCGTTCCACCGTAATTGCGGCTCGTACTGCCGTCTGCTTGCTGGAACGCTTCAAATATAATGTTTTGCTTCTCTAACGGAATACCAATACCGCTGTCTGTAACGGAGAAAGCCATAACCATTTTTGCGGTATTAAGCGTCTCGTTATCCATACTCCAGCCTTCATTGGCTCTGCGAATCTGCAATAAGACTTGGCCTTTCTCCGTAAACTTAAAGGCATTAGACAGCAAATTCTTCAATATCTGTTGTAACCGTTTGGAGTCTGTCATGATCGTCTCAGGAAGGTTCGGTTCGGATTTAATCCTGAACTCCAGTTTCTTATCATCCGCGATATGGCGGAAGGTGCGGTCCATGCTTTCCGTCAATTCCAGAAGTTTCATTTCCGCAATTTCAGCCGATGAAGTACCGGATTCAATTTTGGAAAGGTCCAAAATATCATTAATAAGGTTAAGTAAATCTAAACCCGAATCATGAATTGTCTTGGCAAACCGAACTTGATCATCTCTTAAATTGCGATCCGGGTTCTCAGAAAGTTGCTCCGCAAGTAATAACAAGCTGTTCAGAGGAGTTCTCAGCTCATGGGACATGTTCGCCAGAAACTCTGATTTATATTTGGAAGTAAGAGATAATTGCTCGGCTTTTTCTTCCAGGAATCGTTTAGCCAGCTCAACTTCATTGTTCTTGCTCTCGACTTCCGCCTTCTGAATGACAAGCAATTTCGCTTTGTCTTCCAGTTCTTCATTCGTATGTTGAAGCTCCAGTTGTTGTTTCTGCAACTCTTCCGTTAGGGATTGAGATTGCATCAACAGTTCCTCAGTACGCATATTCGCTTGCATTGTGTTCAGAACAATCGCAATACTTTCCGTTAATTGATCCAGGAACGCAACATCAATTTCCGTGAATTTACGGAAGGAAGCAAGCTCCATGACCGCAAGTACCTGATCTTCAAAGATAATTGGCAGCAACACGATGTTAAGCGGTGTGGATTCTCCCAACGCTGAAGAAATAACCACATAATCATCCGGTACATTGGAGAGCAATATTCTCTGTTTCTCAATGAGACATTGACCAACCAAGCCTTCTCCGGCACGGAATTCATTGGAAAGATTTTTACGGTTTTGATAGGCGTAGCTGGCAAACATACGTAAAATCGGTTCGCCTGTACTCGTATCATTCATGTAGAACACGCCATGCTGCATGGAAACTAACGGTGCAAGCTCCGACATGATCATGCGGCAAACGGCATACAAATCACGTTGACCCTGCAGGATTCGGCTAAACTTCGCAAGATTTGTTTTCAACCAGTCTTGCTCCGTGTTGATCCGTGTTGTTTCTTTGAGATTACGTATCATTTCATTGATATTATCTTTAAGCGTTTCAACTTCGCCAACAGCCTCAACCGCAATAGTACGTGAATGATCACCTTTGGCAACGGCTACGGCTACATTCGTAATCGCACGAACCTGTGTAGTAAGCGTACTAGCCATGTAGTTTACGTTATCCGTCAAGTCACGCCATGTACCCGCGGCGCCTGGTACGTTCGCTTGACCGCCCAGCTTACCTTCTGCTCCTACCTCACGCGCAACCGTTGTAACCTGATCAGCGAACGTGGCAAGAGTGTCGATCATATCGTTAATCGTATCAGTCAGTTCGACAATCTCGCCTTTGGCGTCGACCGTCAGTTTCTGCTTCAAATTACCGTTGGCTACCGCGGTTACGACTTTGGCAATACCCCGAACCTGGTTAGTCAAGTTCGTCGCCATGATATTAACATTGTCGGTCAAATCTTTCCAGGTACCGCCTACACCTTTAACCTGTGCTTGACCGCCTAGTTTACCGTCCGTACCTACCTCGCGAGCAACCCTTGTAACCTCGGATGCGAAGGAATTCAGCTGATCCACCATCGTATTGATCGTGTTCTTCAGCTCCAACAACTCGCCTTTAACGTCGACCGTAATTTTCTTGGACAAATCGCCGTTCGCAACCGCTGTAGTCACAGCAGCAATGTTACGTACCTGGGATGTCAAATTCCCGGTCATATAGTTTACGGAATCCGTCAAGTCTTTCCAGGTACCGGACACATCTTTAACGTCGGCCTGACCGCCCAGCTTCCCTTCCGTACCGAATTCACGGGCAACCCTTGTAACCTCGGATGCGAAGTTGGAAAGTTGATCCACCATCGTATTTACAGTGCTTTTCAGTTGTAGCATCTCGCCTTTAACATCAACCGTAATTTTCTTGGACAAATCACCTTTCGCGACGGCTGTCGTTACATCCGCGATGTTACGTACTTGGTCAGTCAGATTGCTGGCCATGTAATTTACACTTTCGGTAAGATCTTTCCATGTGCCGCCTACACCTTTAACCTGTGCCTGACCGCCCAACTTCCCTTCGGTACCAACCTCACGCGCCACACGCGTTACCTCGGATGCGAACGTGGAAAGCTGATCCACCATCGTATTAATTGTATTCTTAAGTTCAAGAACCTCGCCCTGAACATCTGCTGTTATCTTCTTGGACAAATCACCGTTCGCAACCGCTGTTGTTACAACCGCAATGTTACGTACCTGATCCGTCAAGTTACTCGCCATGGAGTTAACGCTCTCAGTCAAATCACGCCACGTTCCGGACACACCCTTAACATCAGCTTGTCCGCCCAAAATGCCTTCAGTGCCTACCTCGCGAGCAACACGTGTAACCTCGGATGCGAACGTGGACAACTGATCCACCATCGTATTAATCGTACTCTTCAATTGCAGAATTTCACCCTTGGCGTCTACGGTAATCTGTTTGGACAGATCACCCTTAGCTACTGCCGTGGTCACCTCCGCAATGTTACGAACTTGGTCCGTTAAAGTACTGGCCATGAAGTTAACGCTGTCGGTTAAGTCTTTCCAAGTACCTGATACGTCTTTAACATCAGCCTCGCCGCCCAGTTTACCCTCATTGGATACTTCTCGAGCGACCCTCGTTACCTCGGATGCGAACGTGGAAAGCTGATCCACCATCGTATTAATGGTGCTTTTCAACTGCAGAATCTCGCCTTTGGCGTCAACGGTGATATGTTTGGACAAATCACCTTTCGCAACGGCTGTCGTCACTTCAGCGATATTACGCACCTGATTGGTCAGATTGCTCGCCATGGAGTTAACGCTCTCCGTTAAATCACGCCATGTTCCTGCAACGCCTCGTACTTCGGCCTGTCCGCCCAATTCGCCTTCGGAACCTACCTCGCGCGCTACCCGCGTAACCTCAGACGCAAATGTGGAAAGCTGATCCACCATCGTATTGATCGTGTTCTTCATTTCAAGAACTTCGCCTTGTGCGTCCGCGGTGATTTTCTTGGACAAGTCGCCGTTTGCAACGGAAGTTGTCACGACGGCTATATTACGCACCTGATTCGTCAGATTGCTCGCCATATGGTTTACGCTTTCCGTCAGATCGCGCCATGTTCCCGATACGCCCTTAACATCAGCTTGGCCGCCGAGTTTTCCTTCCGTACCTACCTCGCGCGCAACCCTTGTAACCTCGGATGCGAACGTGGACAGTTGGTCTACCATCGTATTAATCGTACTTTTCAGTTGAAGAATTTCGCCTTTGGCATCAACCGTAATCTGTTTGGACAAATCACCTTGGGCAACCGCCGTGGTCACCTCAGCAATGTTACGAACCTGGCCCGTTAGATTGCTGGCCATATTGTTAACCGAATCCGTTAGAATCCGCCATGTTCCTGAAACTTCATTCACTTCCGCCTGGCCGCCAAGCTTCCCGTCCGTACCAACTTCGCGGGATACCCGGATAACTTCTGAAGCAAATGTGCTTAACTGGTTCACCATGCGGTTAATATTATTTGCAGTCCTTAAAAATTCGCCGGTTAATGCGCGTCCTTCGTATTCCAATTCGATCTTCTGCGAAAGATCGCCTTGCGCTACGGCATTAATTACGCTGACCATCTCAATAGTCGGTTGAGTTAGGTCTACGACAAGTTCGTTCAATGAATCGGTTAATGTTGCCCAGGAGCCGCCGGAATTCTTATGCCCGAACCGCCGGGTAAGCTTTCCCTCTTTACCTACAACTTGAGCAACTACCTTTGTTTCGTTAATTAAATTTTCCTGCATATCCATAATATCATTGAAAGCATCCGCGATCTTACCGCCTACTCCTTCACGATCATATGGCAATCTGACACTGAAATCCCCTTTTTTAAACGCAAGAAGCGCGCCTAACAGTTCGTTGGCGCTGATTTGGTCGTTACCGCCGATAATATTCTGGTCTTTGTCCGGCATGAGAATATCCTTCCCCATTCATATATGGTTTGTGTTGCTGTATAATCATCACCGCAATATAAAGAGCATCTCTCCGATATCGGGACAAGATGCTCTTTCGAAGCGATGTCAGTGCCTCACATTAAACTTGTACGATATTCATACTTTCGATATGCTGTTTCGTTTCTTCCGTTCCCAACTCATGAATTTTGCGATATAACGTTTTCATATCGTCCTTGAATTCAAGGTTAGTGGAATCGGTTTCGTTCGACTTGTAAGGAATCATCGCCTTGAAATGACTCTTCTCGTCATCCGTTTGTAATGTGTTCATATGCTCCATTAAACTTTCGGCTTCCTCTTCAGTCGCGCGGATGACAAATTCATAGTTCTCGCCGTAGGTTTCTTTACGCACAAATGCCTCGGCCACTGAAATGTAGTATGTCTCTTTTTCCATCTTCCACACTCCCAACAGCAATAATTAAATGATATAACTGTATTTACCCATTCTGAGAGTGACTGAAACAAGTTTAACACTAATTTCTTAAAAGAAAATAAAAATATATTAAAGTCGTCAAAAAAAGCTGCGCTTTATTACGATTAGCGCAGCTAATATAATGAATAACGTTAAGCTACTCTTGATGCTCGGAAGAACTGACGTAGGCGTTAGGATATTTATCTTCTCCACCTATATTACTGTTCTTGATCTGACTCTTTCTTCCGTTGCGATGCTCCCCGCCATTAACAGTTAATTGATTCTCAACATTGATATCTTCGTGTCTGCGGGTATGGCCGTCTTCGCTATGATGTCCGGGCATAGTCAATCCTCCTGTTCGGATAAGTTGTTTCAGATCTTAGAATAACCCAATCCGATCAAGCTTATGAAGAATGATACAGTTATAGACCGTCGCTTAGAGTCGCATTATAGCGAGGATTGCGAGTGCCCGGGAAATGATTGTTAAGAAAGCGCTGTATGATCCAGAAATCTCAGTGTTTTTACGATATGATTCAACAAGCTTGGTATATCATCTATATGGGTCTCCGTGATTACATGGTCAAAGGATATTTGAATGTTATTCAGATATTGGGGTGATTCATCACCGAACAGATAACTGATTTGTTGAGTCATGGTTATACCCTTTCCCCAAATTTGCCGTATCCCTTCGCCTAGAACATGACATTCCTGATCGGGATTAACTATACGTGTACGGAATCGAATAGACAAATTACAGCCGGGATCCGAACCCTTCTGTTCAAGTATTTCAGCGGCCAAATTGGCGAGATTCGCCGATAAACGTACATGAGCTTGCGCAGGTTCAGCAATACTGTCACGCAATATGAAGCGCAATCGAAAATCTCTCGACATGACGGACAAATCAACCAGGTCCGATCGGTCTGTCACCAGGATTCTCCCCGCCAGATCCAAATCATAAATCCCTCCTTCCAGTACTACTTTCAAGTTGTCATACACCGTCGGATCAAACAATTTCTATCACACTCATTTCACTAAAAATTCTAAGATGTAAATATATGATAAAAAATATAAAAAAATTCAAAAAAAGATATAGAAAACACTTCCAATAAGAACAAATGTTTGTTATGATTATAACAAGAACAAATGTTCCTGAGAAGGGGTGCAGGTTATGAGATTTTGTGAACACTATCGTTTTATTGAGAGGGATTACTGGTTTCATAAGGCAGTCCAATCAAGTGAACATCTTTCAGTCGAGCAAATTGACACGATGTTGGACCGCATGGCATTGGAGTGGAAGGATTTGACGTTTAAGTTTTATCCGGATGGTTCTGTAACCATTATGGATAATGAAAGTCAAACTTATTTGAAACCTGGAGACTTGACCGGTGCAAGCTTAGATTTTTATATTAGGAAACGCATACGATTCATAAAGGTCATGCTAAGCGAACAACAACTGAAATACGCTTAACATACCAAAGCTACGTACTTAGTGAGTACCACACATAAACTTCTTCCATGATCTCAGGCTTTTCTCTCCGTTCACATTCATCTATAATCCAATCTAACTTCTGATCTGCGCCATTACCTAATTGAGTTTGGGCTTCTTTTATCACTTGTTCGTCAGTCATACTCTTCAGCTTCAACCGATATTCCTGTTCTGAGTTTTTCATATATTCTTTCCTTTCGTTCTCATTAGTCAAGAAAAGCCTCAATGTTCTGAGGCTTTCCTTCTATCAATCAATCTAATTATTTATAAGGAGTAAAGAAATTCTGGGTATAATATACGTTCATCTTGCCACCGAACGATACCCCCACACCCAGCCTAGTGTTATCTGACATGAGGTTAGTTCGATGTCCTTCGGAATTCATCCACGCTTCGTGAGCATAGATCGCATTTTGCTGACCTGCGGCAATATTCTCCGCAGCCGATTGAAAGATGATGCCGTCTGTCTTCATTCGATCTAATGGACTTGTTCCTGAAGGGCTGGAATGATCGAAGTAACGATTAACAATCATATCCGCGCTGTGTTTGCGCGCTGTAGATGACACAGACTTGTCCCAAATAAACGGAGTTTTACCCAATCTTACCCGAAGGGCATTTGCGATGTCAAAACTTTGTTGCTCATATGCCGAGATCAGCTCTGACCCATGATGTTGAACTAAACTTTCTTCAGCTTTAGCTTGAACCACAAGAACGGATGTTACTCTGTTTTGCGTATACTTGTCATAAAACAGCGTTACATAATTCGCTCCCAAGCGATAACGACCGATATGTTCATTATCATTAAGTATATATTTTACGTTGTTCTTCATGATGGATGTGACGGGAGCACCCATTTGTTGTTCCGCGTCTCTCTTCGAAGTACCGACTGTAATGTTATTCTTTAAGGTCCAACCGTTGGCATTGGTATATAAAGCCACTGCAATTCCGTTGGATATGCCCACCTGAATGTAATTTTTGTACTTATTATGATAAATATACCATGTGAAACCGTATTCGCTTGGATCCTTTCGTACCGGCGCTCCCAATCGGGTGGTTACTGTCTCAATGCTGTCTCCAACCTCTATTCCCATTAATGAAACAGATGGTTTAGAACCAGTCGCTACAGGTTTCGGAGCTTGAACTGTGCTTTCTAAGGTAGCTTGTCCGCGATTAATCCATATGATTCCAGTAATCGAATCCCATTTCACGGTAGAGCCTGCTGTTTCACTGACAAATCTTAAAGGAACTAAAGTCTGTCCGCGCACGATTTGCGGTGCCACCGGCATGGCAATAGATTTATTATCCACTAGCGCCAGCTTCGATTGAAGCTTTAATTCAATGCGTTTTCCACTTTTGCTGCCAGTAATCGTCTGTGTCGGGGAGTTCCAACCCACCTTAAATCCCAGCTCTTCAAAGATGGACCTGAATGGTACCATTGTGCTGCCATTATGTGTAATTACGGGTTGATCAAGTTGAATCGACTTGCCATCCACCTTTATGATCCGTGGCTCTGCTGCGGATATTACCTGAGGAATGGCTATGCATCCGGCAAGCAATGCCGTTATTAGCGTCCTTGTTCTCAAAATTTCAATGTCCCTCCCTAAGTATGGATAACATCATTTTAGCATATGAAACAGGAAATTTAGGGAAATTTCAAATATTTTAGCACAAGATAAGATTTGTTGAAACTTGCAGGCATACCTCCATTCCACTATACTAGAAGAATTGAACCAGTGTTAACATTTAAGGAGGACCTTTTCCATGGCTTACCGTCCGCAAGTAGTCAGTGCTCAAATCGTAAGTAAGAATCAATCCAATGACCTCTTTCAAGTAGTAGCTCAATTAGAAGATCGTCTTGAATGTCGATTAACTTTCAGCGGAGATGCTTCCACAGGAGATGCCAAAGCAACTCACATTAGCCGATTGTTGAAAGAACCTTGCCCGATTTGCCGTAAAGATTACTTATGTAATTGCATGACTCGTTATATGGAACCTATTTCAGTTCAGGTACTAGAGAAACTGAAATAACCCCATACTGAAACAATAAAAGTCCCTTCACAGGGACTTTTTTGCTTATCTTACGTTATTATACGTTTGAAATAACACATCTGCCATCACCTGATACCCTCTGTCATTGGGGTGAACAAAGTCATCGGATATCAGTCGATCATACTCCGACGCAAAGGCTTCAAGTACGGGCACATAATGAATCGTCTCCGAGTTAAATACTTTCATGGGACGATTGAAGCGCCGAACCCATATTCGGGCTTCATCCATGGATGGAACGGGATTATAAAGGTCTAGCAAAAATAGCTGAAAGTCAGATTTATAGTCCTTTATTCGGGCAATTAATCCAATAATATCTTGCAGGAAATGACGATATGCACGTACAGCCAGTTTTAACGGTTCGGTCACTCCCTCCATGAAATATGGCTTGGCCGCTTGCAGCAAGTCGTTCCCGCCTGCCGTTAGTGTGATCCAATTAGAATCCCGTAAACGATGCTGTATTTCATCGTTTTCCAGTATATATCGGTAGATCTGTTCTGAAGTCGCTCCGTTTACCCCATAGTTATACAACAGAATCGGCTGTTGCAACTGTTGCTCCAATTTTTGCCGAAAAATTTCCGTAAAGCCTCCAGCTTGGGTACCGCCATAGCCTACAGTCAAGGAATCTCCAATGGCTGTATACTGTAAGTGGCGCTCCAGAACAGAATCCGGATTTGCCGATCCATTAGGAAGATCCGATTCCATCATGTGTATCCTTCCTCTCTACAAGCACTCAATTACTTATCATATTATGTGAGAGAAGGAATGAATAGTATCTTCGGTTTCAACAGATTGATCTTGTTACGTGTTGTTTAATTTTCGCGGCCGGAAAGCCAATCCGGATAATGTAAACAAGAGATAAGCCATTCCCAAAAAAAGAAATATGCTGCTGATCGAGACATATCTTATTCCATACCCCCCTAATAACGGTCCGGTAATGCTTCCGATACTGAACTGTATAGAGGCGATAACATTGGCAGCGGGTAGTATATTTCGGGGAAGCACATCCGCGCAATAAGCTAAACCAAGGGAGTAGAATGAACCTACAACCCCGCCGGCGCAGATGAAGAACACGAATAACAGAACTAAGTGGTCACCAGCTGCTGGAATCGCGAAGAACAGCAAGGATCCGATAAACCCCGTTACCATCAGTACCGGCTTACGCCCAACCTTGTCACTCCATATACCTAGAGGTAATTGTAAAACTAACGTTCCAACACCAAACGCAAGCAACAATAAGGAAATCCATTGTTGATTCAGATCAATCCTTAGCCCATACAACGGAAAGTTACTGTTCATCGAAGCTTCCATGAACCCGTATAGAAAAGTAGGGATTAATGCAAACCAGGCAATTCGATAAGTACGAATAAATCGGTTCCCCTCTTGGTTTATTTCTTTGCCTGCCCATTCCGGGTAAGAGTTAGGCAGCCGCAGTACCAGAATTAGTACAACCGCAAAGAAAACCCCGCTGACGATGAAAGGCACCGCTTCACCATATGGCAGCAGATTAATGCCAAGCGGGCCGATACTGAAACCAATGCCATAGGCCATCCCGTATAAAGAGATATAACGTCCTCTCCGGTCAGCCGGACTTGAGCTGACGATCCATAATTGCGTGGCATAATGCAACGCGCTGTCACCGATTCCGACAAGCAGTCTCAAGACAAACCAGAACGAGAGCGCGTGGGAAAGCGGAAACAGAACGGTAGCTGCCGTGACTAAAGTAATTCCTGCTATGATTACCGTACGATATCCATAACGCATGACAGGCTTCTCTATAATAAACATCGTAAAGAAAATCCCGATATAGAGCGCGGTGGAATTCAAACCGTTCGTTTCAGCGGAGACGCCGTAATGTTCAAGTAAGATAGACAGTAAGGGCAACAACAAGCCTTGGCTCAAGCCGGCTACAATAATAACAAGCAACAAACTAACAAGCTGATATCTTGGTGAAATGATTCTCTGGGGTGACAATATAATCCTCCTATTTGTAAACTGAACACTGTACAATTAACCTACCCATTGTAGCCGACTTAAATGAAAAAGGCGAGTTGATCGAAATATACTTAAATGTAAAGGAGGCAATGGCTGTGAACCGTAGATCATTTCTCACTAAAGCTTTCATGGCTGGCGGTGCATTACTCCTTACTCCAACCTATTCTTTCTTTAAAGAACGTCTTTGGTACGAAGAGAAACATGTTACAATATCCATCCCCTTTCTGCCTAACGCTATGAATGGGTTGCGTGTTGTGCACTTCAGCGATTTACATGCCGGACATTTCTATGGTGAAGAGCAGCTTGCCGAATTAGTTCGACGAATTAACCTGTTGCAACCCGATGTGCTTTGTTTTACAGGAGATCTATATGATGGACCGATAGCAGAAAACGACGGTTTAACCGAGTTGTTGGCACAATTAAAGGCATCCAATGGTAAATTTGCAGTGCTAGGAAATCATGACTATTGGGACTCACCAAAGAAAGTTACGGCACGGTTGCAAGAAGCGGGGTTTACAGTACTAAATAACAAACACGCCATGATAACCAAGAATAACAGCGAACTATACATTGCCGGATTGAAAAATGTGACTTGGGATCAACCTGACCTTATGGATGCGATTAAAGGTATTCCGAAGGAAGCTTGTACCCTCTTGCTCGTACATGAGCCTGACTTTGCGGACCGGATCGATGATAAATCATCTGTATCTTTACAGTTATCCGGACACAGCCATGGAGGACAAATCCGGTTGCCGGGCATTGGAGCATTGATTACACCTCCGCGGGGTAGTAAATATGTGGACGGTCTCTACCGCCTGCCAGGAGGATTACAAGTGTACACAAATCGAGGTATAGGTACGTCCCAGTTGCCTTTGCGGTTATTCTGCAGACCGGAAATCACGATTCTCACGCTGAAACGCAAAATGTAATCTTCCAACAACAAAGCCTCCCGGGATCGGGAGGCTTTGCATCACCTTTTACTATTTTAATATATAAAGAACGTTTCGTTTCTCTTTCCACTCCAACCGCTGTGTCTCGATCCGCAGGAAGATGGGCTCCGGAATACCTTGTATGACTAGCACAGGATGATTCATCAGGAAGGCGTTCGGAAGGTGCAATGAGGATTGAAGTAAATATTCTTCATGAAATTCATTGGTTATCGGTGCTTTCAGTTCAGCACTCAGCGTGCCAAATACCCGAAATAAGCCGGATTCTTCCGTTAACTCGGATTTGTTCCAATCCATTTGCTCCGCCAGCATGGAATGAAAGGAGTGACGCCTCCCGTTCTTGTCTTTAAAGACCAAATGCTCCAGTTCGATGTTGCTTGTATGAATCTTAAGTCTTGCTACTTCCAAAGCTTGCCTCTTTGTTTCGCTCCGTACTAACATCGATACGCTCGCACCAAACCTGCAAATCGTGAATAGTCCCTTAGCTTTTAGCATCCGCATACCCCTCAGTTCATACGAATATTGTAAGTTAACTATATGAATGAATATGGAGGTTTAGAACACTGTTTGTTTACATAATATTTATTATGTAAACAAGTAGTGAATTTAAACAAAAAGCTCTGCCATTGACGACAGAGCTTAGGATGCTACATATACCATTCCCAACGGTTTGCTTTCGCTTGCAGCATGGGATGAGCTTCATCTTGCGTTGTGCCGATCAGAACGAAACGAACTTCCCGAATCCAAGGGTCCAACGCGCCGAATTGAGCTAATCGATTAGCGGTATCCTTTCTCATGGCGATGAAGATGGGTCCATCATACTTATCTTGGAGAAAACGCATCGTCATCTCAAAGGGAGTATACTTCCCCCGTTTATCCTCGAAATTGTCGATGGAAACCTGCAAACCGGACTCATCTCGATTCCGATAGTCTTCCAGAATTTCTCCTAATTCGTCGATTCGCTTGTAGTAAGGCTTATCCGCGCTAAGCTTCATTCGTTTAAGAGTTGCCTCTGAGAGCACATACCCGACCCATTTCCGAAACCGTCTGTCGAGCGCAAAGGATAACAAGCGCAAGGTGAATTTCTCAGCTTGGTGATCGAATGTATCGTACACAATGAATGTGCCGCGCCTGCTTCCCGGATCCGGAACGTAACCGTAAGGAACCATCTCATTCTGTGAAGTAACGGCAATCTCCTCCTAGTCGAGTACGGCTTTAATATGTTTATCGGTGATGGACCAATGCGAGGTATTCCATCCCTGTTCTTTATTCTTAACCAATATGATCTGAGGTGATGCGTGCTTCACTTGCAAGTCTTCCGCGATTTTATTGGACACCGGACGGGATTCAATCACCTTCACCATCAAATATTTATAATTTTCATTAGGCGTTCCGTCCAGATAGGTGTCGAACTCCTCCAAAGCGCTAGAACTTACCGGGCAAGTCGTACTGTGCTTCAAGATCACCAATGGCTGTTCGCCGGAACGTTCCAAAGCCTCTTCCCATTCATTCAATTGTGTAATTTCAGTCCATTTAGCCATCCGAATCGTCTCCTTCACATCTATGATTTCTACCTTACCTTACTTATTATAATAAAAATCCGCCCAAAACAAAAACCGCCCCTCAAGGCGGTCTGTATGGTGTTCAGTCTATTTCACTTACTCGTATTTCGTTACGATAAATTTATCGCCGTCTTCTACGTGTTTCACAGTGAATTTGCCTGCATCTTTCGTTGTTACAACATGCTCATCTTCTTCACCGGCTTCAACCGTAACATCTTCGAATTTAGAAGCAAGCAACTCTTGTTTAAAGAATGGCTCAGCGTTTACTACTACGCGGTCTTCCGCTTTCTTGTCAGTTACATAGTGAGTGATAATGGCATCGGACAATGCGCCGTCGAAATAACCGTCCAGAATTTCTTTCGCATCTTCTTTAGTTTTGGAAGTCATCACAGGTGTCGTTTCGTCTGCTGCAACATCATGATGGAACAGTGCGTTTACTTTAACTACAGCCACTTTCACGGCGTTATAAGCAACTTGGTTTGTCTTAGCTACCTCTTCTTCTGTCGGTTTGTTGTTGGAACATGCGGCTACCGCGAGCACGATTGCAAGCAACATAACCCCTGTAAAAAGCTTTTTCATCATTTTCTTTCATCCTCCCGATTTGTCTATCTTTGTATTGTGTTTGTCATGCTGAACTGGAGAATAGTTCTATACATATCAAACTTTTTTAATTATAGTAGTGCTAGAGGCGTTCTGGCAAGTGAAGAAATTTTTATAACGATCCTTTCGGAGGAATGCGTGTTGAGTTATACCGTTCAAATTGATTTTTCACCCGCTTATGAGATGGTAGGAAGCTTTATTATATTTTGCAAAAAAAAATGGACCAAGCACCTCGACATCGGAAGTGACTGGACCAAAAAAACGGAGTTGCGGTTCGAGCCTTCTTTTCTGGAAGCGGTGGACCGAATTCAATCGATACAAATGTTGGATCTTTTCTATCTATGGGTATGGCAATCCCCGGAGAAGTCCGATACCGGCAAGTTTTTGCGTTGGCTGGATTCCCTTACTGAACCCGAATTGAAAGATTACCTGCAACCCTATACGGAACTGTTGCCGGAGGACTTAATGGAACAAACGGCCCATTTCTCCGGATTGCTTGCGGAATGGAACCGCTTGTACTTTACCCGTCTAGACAAAGAAATGCTGATGACGCTGCACCATGATTATCAATTAAAGAGTGTGCTTACAGCCAAAATGGAGCCCCAAAAGCTCGTAGAGTTATGTACTTCAGGTGTAATTCTGGAGCCGGTGGAAGGATTGCATCATGTCATCCTGGTCCCAACCATTCATTTCAGACCCTTGAACCACTATAATTGCTACCGAGGCTTGATGATCATGCATTACTCCTTGGACGGACCCGATCCCGAAGAGGGAGATATGCCCCCGGTCCATCTTACGAGAATAACCCGTGCCTTGTCTGACCCCAGCAGGCTTCAGCTTCTGCGATATATCGTCAACGAGCCGAAAAGTTTCACTGAGGTCGTTCAAGAATCCAAGTTGTCCAAAGGAACAGTACACCATCATATGATGATGCTTCGCGCCGCAGGTCTTGTGCGAATCCACATTCACGGACTTCAGGAACGGTTCTCCTTCCGGACCGAAGGCATTGCCGAATTGAAAGGCTTCCTGGAGTATTACCTGGAATGAACTCAGGCTTCGCGTTCCAACTGTAACGCCCCGGTATCGGCATCGGGCATTACAATTCTGCCCGAATAAGCGCCTTCTTCCCCCGTGAACTTCAACTTGTTCGTCCGACCTTTGGTCACGAGCGCTTGGAGCATTACGGGGGTTATGGTTTTGCCCAGCGAGTTCTTCCATATCACGAACGAGCAGCCCTCCCGGTGACGGCTGCAGCCGAAGCCTCGTTTGCCCTCCAGCAACTGTCCGCCGCACCCTGTGCGCGGACAAGCGGGCAAACTCGCTGCAGCCTCACCCGCGCCCGTTCGCGCAGCGCGGGCGCGGGCAGGAGCGCCACCCCCGGCGGTTTCACCCGCCGCGGGCCGCGCTCCCTCCGGAGGGGCCTGCCTAGCGGCCCCTCCGCCCTTGCCTGCGGCGCCTTTGCGGGCGCTGCCCTTGCCCGCAGGTGCCGCTTCGCCCGGCTCGAACGCTTGCCGGGAGGCGCGGGCCTGCACCCTCACCTTGTCGACGATGACCCGAGTGAACTTGATGACATTGTTCATGAAGGTATCGCCCTCGGCGATCCCTCCCGCAATCTCATTCAATCGGCGTTCCCACGCCCCGGTCATCTCCGGTGAGGTCAGCAGATCAACCCCGGCGCCGCGAATGAGTTCAATCGCGGTGCGGCCTTTGGGCGTAATCCGGATTTGCTTACCCTGCATCCCGATGTAGCCCACGTTCTTGAGCCGCTCGATGGTGGCGGCGCGGGTGGCCGGTGTGCCCAGCCCCGCATCCTTCATCGCCTCGCGGAGCTCATCGTTCTCGATCTGCTTGCCGGCGCTCTCCATCGCCTTCAGCAGTGTACCCTCGGTGAAATGCTTCGGAGGCTGCGTATCCTTCTCCTTAACAATTGCATCCTTACATTGTACAGGCAAGTCCCTGTTTACGGTAAAGGGCGTGTTCGTTTCTTCCTCTTCCTCCGAGTCCTCGTCCCTGGATGACTTGCTCTTCGCCTTATCCTTCTTCTGATCCGCGTAAATGACTTTCCAGCCTAATGACAGCAACTCCTTGACCGTGGTCTTAAAGAGTTCCCCTTCAACCTTTGTCATAACGGTGTGCAATTTGTATTCCGCGGCCGGATAGAACTGCGCCAGAAATCTGCGCACGATGAGATCATACAGCTTCTGTTCGTCGGCGGACAAACCCTGCGCGCGTTTACGTGTGGGGAGAATCGCATGGTGATCTTCCACTTTAACCGGATTGCACAGATTCTTGTTGTTCTTATGAACGAGGCTGCGGTTCGCGTTCTGCACAAACTCGTCATAGGCCGAGCCTTTTAACATATCAAGTGATTTATGCATCTCCGGGATGTTCTGCTCCGTTACGAAGTTGGAGTTGGTTCTTGGGTAAGAGATGACTTTATGTTTTTCATATAGCGTTTGAGCGACATCCAGCGTCTTCTTGGCCGAAAAACTGAATTTCGCGTTCGCATCCCGTTGCAAGAGCGTTAGATCATACAACTTGTAAGGATACTCTTTTGTTTCCTTTACTTCATAGCTGTCGATAACACCAGGTTTCCCTTTCACTCGCGATGCCAAGGCTTCGGCCTTCTTAGGGTCTGTAAAGCGATCCCCCTGCCACATGCCTTTATAGACGAGATCACCTTGCTCAAAATGCCCTTCCAGTTCAAAATATTTCAACGAATCAAACATTTCGATCTCACGGTTACGGTCATAGATCAGAGCCAAAACCGGCGTTTGTACCCGGCCGACGGACAATAACACGTTATGCTTGGTCGTAAAAGCCCGGGATCCGTTCATCCCGATCAACCAATCCGCTTCACTGCGGGCTCTTGCAGCCCGGGTTAAGTTCTCGAAATCTACACCGTCGCGCAAATTCTCGAAACCTTTGCGAATCGTCTCCGGTGTCAAATCGGATATCCATAGCCGCTTTACCGGTTGACTCAGCTTGAGATGGCGTTGAATCAGGGAGAATATGTGCTGTCCTTCCCTACCGGCATCGCAAGCATTGACCAGCCGGTCACAGCTTTTGGCCAAGTCGCCGATCACCTTCAACTGATCCTTCGTCCTTGCGTTGGGAATCAGCTTGAAATGATCGGGAATGATCGGCAGATCGTTGAAGTTCCACTTCTTATATTTGTCGTCATACAAGTCCGGCTCCGCCAAACCAAGCAAGTGCCCGATCGCCCAAGTGATAATGTAACGTTCTCCCTCAATATGCGTTCGTTTGTTAACCGATTTCGGTTCGATGGCGGCGGCTATATTCCTGCCCATATCCGGTTTCTCGGCTATTATTAAAGTTTTCAACCGTAACCCTTCCTCTCCCGTGGCGGGTCTGATTTAGAAGCACAGAGCAATGAAGTCGCTCTGCTCTATAGGGCCAAAGTACGTTTTCACGTTCACGTCCTTCAGTACATTCGTAAGATCTTCCTCAGTGTGGCGAACATTCATAAGACGTTCCGCAATCTCAGCCACATCGCCTGTTCCGAAGAAATCTCCGTAAATATGCGCTTCCCGAATGATGCCTTGCTCAATTTCAAGTCGCACATCAATCGTTCCGATGCCCTCAAACCGCTTGGAGTTGCGGAAGTTATACTGCGGGGATTGTCCGAAGTTCCAGTCCCAGTTTCGGTAACGGTCCTCCGATATCTCCCTTATTTTGACCCAATCCGTATCTGTCAGCTTGTACTGCTCTATCTGGCCTTCACCATAAATAGCCCTCAGTATATGCTGCTTGAACTGTTCGATGGTCATGTCGTCGGCAAGAAACTCTGTAATGTTAGCTACACGGCTGCGCACCGACTTCACGCCTTTGGATTGGATTTTCTCGGGATTTACATTCAGAGCTTGTACGACATGGTCCATTTCCGTATTGAACAGCAGGGTACCGTGCGTAAACATACGGCCCCGGGTTGAAAACTGCGCGTTCCCAGAAATTTTACGTTCGCCTACCTGAATATCGTTCCGACCGGTTAATTCGGCTTCAACCCCCATCGATCGGAGCGCTTGTACAACCGGTTCTGTGAATTTCTTGTAATTGTTAAAGGATTTCCCGTCGTCTTTGGTGATAAAACTGAAATTCAAGTTACCCAAATCATGATAAACCGCGCCTCCGCCGGAAAGTCTCCTTACGACATGAATCTGATTCTCCTTTACATAGGGGAGGTTGATTTCTTCCAGCGTATTTTGATTTTTGCCGATAATGATGGAGGGTTCGTTAATATAAAATAACAAATAATCCTGATCCATGTTCAGGTGTCTTAAAGCAAATTCTTCAATGGCCAGATTAATGCCCGGGTCGTGATGTCCCTCGTGGTCGATAAACAGCATATGTACCATCCTCCGTATCCGCAATTAAGTAAGAACAGGCCCCACCGGCAACTATCCTCACCGATCGGACCCGTTCATTCGGTATCACATTAGTTTCTCTATTATACTTCCCAATTAATCTTGACTTCGTTGCCTGTCCGGGAAGATTCGTAAATTGCATCAATAATCAAATTATTGCGATACCCTGTAATAGCGGAAGTCCATGGGGTTTCTCCCGTTTGAATACACTCCAGAAAATGTCGATTCATCCGAATTCGTTGTCCCTCATCGCTTTCCGGCTTGGCCAAATCCACTTCAACCGTCTGATCAAACACCTCTGTAAGGAGCTTTCCGGTTTCCCCTGTCAAGGACACCCCGCCGCCGTCACCCATCAAGTGAATAAATGAGTTACTGTCAGTATTCATATGCACAGCCCAGGAAACATCCAGTGTAAGGGTTGCGCCGTTATCCAGCTTAATCATGGCTGTCGCCAGATCCTCAACGTCATAATAGCCGCCCCAGTTCGGTTTGCCCCAGGAGCCTATGCCCTTCTTCTTCGGTCCGAATTCCGCGTAGGTTGTTCCGTACACGGATACCGGACGCGGACTGCCCATGAGATGCAAGGAGAGATCAAGCAAGTGAACCCCAATATCGATTAACGGTCCGCCACCAGCTTCTTCCTTACGCGTAAACCAGGTACCCCAGCCAGGGATTCCCTTACGGCGCATCCAACCGGCCTTGGCGTTGTAAATCCGACCGAGCGATCCTTTATCAATCTGTTCTTTCAATTGAAGAGGAAGCCACTCCCACCGCATCTGGTGAGCCACCATTAACGTCTTGCCCGACTCGCGTTGGGCTTCAACAATCTGCTTAGCTGTGGCCGAATTGATGCCCATAGGTTTCTCTAACAAAACATGTTTCCCCGCCTGAAGGGCACGTATGGCTAAAGGCGCATGCCATTGATTAGGTACGGCTATAATCACGGCATCCAGCTTCTCATCGTCAATCAGTTCATCCGGTGTATGATGTACACGATTAATTTCATGTTCTTGCGCCCTGAGCTGCGCCAAGGGCAAATATGTATCCGTTACCGCTGCGAGATTCACGGAGTCTGAAAGTTGTTTAAATCCCATCATATGTACGTTGCCGATATTTCCCGCGCCAATAATGCCTAGTTGAATCCGGTTATCTGTTTCCACGTTTCGATTGGCCTCCTTGTTGGTTCCCAAAACTTCACATACTGACTATTTTACATGAAACCATCCGATACTTCCAGTGAGGTTTGTCCGGTTATGGCTGAATATGGTACGATAAGGGAAAAGTATGGAACAGACATAAAATCTACATTATGAGATATGGAGAAAGTGAATATGGATAAACAAACCATTATATTTGATATGGACGACACCTTAATACATTGTAATAAATATTTCGAAATGATAATTTCACAGTTTGCAGATCAGATGGAAATGTGGTTTCGAGGCTTTGGGATTACCGAGAAGCAGATTCGGGACGTCCAGCAAGAACTGGATGTGGCTATGGTGGAGCAGCACGGATTCACCCTTGAGCATTTCCCCCAGTCCTTTATTGAAACTTATGAACATTACAGCAACTTGACAGGTTATCCACAAAACCCGGTGGAGAGAGACTGGTTGAATACACTAGGCGCTTCTGTCTATGACCAGGAGTTTGAAGCTTTCCCGAATATGCTGGAAGTTCTGCAGAAGTTGAAAGATGAGGGACACTTACTTTGTTTGTATACCGGAGGCGTTGAGGCTATTCAACAGAAGAAGGTGGACAAGCTGCAGCTGTCAACGTTCTTTGAGGATCGAATCTATATCGCGCAACACAAGACGGTAGATGTTTTGGAGCGTATATTGGTGGAGCATCAATACGATCGTAAACATACCTGGATGATCGGTAACTCCATCCGGACGGATATTGTCCCGGCTTTGCAAACGGGTATTCACGCCATCTTTATTCCCGCTCAAGTGGAATGGCAATATAACAACATTGAAATTAAGGTTACGCCGCAGGGTGCGTTCCTCACACTCAAAGATTTAACCGAAGTGCCTCATGCGATTCGTACCTTCGCCCCCGAAGCGAATTCAGCGAATCCCGCCATATAATCCACTCAAACTTAAAGAAAAGGACTTGGTCAAGTTGACCAAGTCCTTCCTGTATTAAAGAGAGACAACGATGCCGCCTTCACCGGCATAAGTGCCGATTACAGGCCCCATTTCAGAAATAAAAACTTCCTTAAACGGGTATTTTCGCATAATTTGCTCTTTGAGGGCTTTGGCTTTCTCTTCGCAGTTGCTATGTGCAATGGCAAGGACGTCTTTGCCGAAACCTTCTTTAAGCTCTCCGATCATGTCCACAAGACGTTGTAATGCTTTTTGTGACCCGCGGACTTTCTCTAATACATCAATACTTCCTTCATCTGTACGGTGCATTAGTAATTTAATGTTCAGGAATGAAGCGAGCGCGCCTTTCACACGGTCAAGACGACCGCCTTTCACAACGTTCTCTAGCGTCTCCAGAAAGAACAAAGTGCGGATTTTCTGCACATTCGAATTGGCCAACGCCACGACATCAGCAAATGAATTACCTAGCTGTACAGCCCGATATGCTTCATATACCATCAAGCCTAACCCATTCGACGCGGAACGGCTGTCAATGACTTCAATGTTTCCGGAGAACTCTTCTTCCAACAGCATATCTTTAGCCAATGCGGCGTGATTATAAGTGCTGCTAAGAGCGGAAGACAGTGCCAGAACAAGCACATCATTCCCTTTGTCGGTTTCTTCTTTATAAAGATTTAAAAACTCCATCGGGGAAGGGCTGGACGTTTTCGGTAACACCGAACTGTTCTTCATCTTGGCATAAAAATCCTCATAAGAAAGTTCAGAGCTCTTGAATTGTTCATGGTCAAAATGGACGGATAAAGGAACAATCATAATGCCAGCTTTATTCAGTATTTCGGTTGGGAAATCCATACTTCCGTCAGAAATAATTGTAATCGCCATGCTTGCCTTCCTCTCAATTCATATGCCTTAAGTGAATACGCTTAACTGCGCGTACTTACGGGTGCTTCGTAAATTTTACGTAAATTGTCGCTGCAGGTCAAGACCCTCCGCAAAGGCGGTTAATTGTGCTTTCTCATCCGGTGTAAACTGGTACTCACTATCGCATCCGGCATCCAACACAACCCACTGTACGATATGGCCGGCAGCATTGCAAATTAACAGAGCCGAAAGTTCTTTCATTTCATCAGACAACGGTGTGTTCGGAGCAACTTCGAATCCAATAAAGATATCGATCCATTGACCGTCTTCCCGAAATTCAACTTCAGCCTTCATATTTATAAACTGAATCTCCGAATAATAATCGGAATCATATTTCATCATCGTATACTAACCCCTTTTTATCCTAAACGTTCCGCCCTTTTGGCTCGAACTAAATCCGGTTGAATCCAAATATGTCTGAAATCCATCCAGCCGAGCGAATTAAATCCCAAGCCTTTTACGGACGGGTGAAACGCGGTATTGATTTTGCTATGAGTAATAAAGGTGAGAGCGCAGAATTCCATCAGTTTCGTTTCTATGCTGTCAAGTAAAACTTGTCTTTTTCCGTCTTTCGCTTCCATCAGCACCATTTGGATGATCTGATTGATCTCACGGGCTAATACATCATTGCAACCTACCCAGTATTTCTTATCATAATAAGTTTCAATGATCGTCACTTGGTCTTCTTCAAGAACCAGACTGCTGTACAACAGATCCGCCGAACTAATCGTACTCGAGAAGGAGCTATGGCAGTCATCTGTATACACGATCTCTACCGGAATTCCATACGCAGCACATTGGTCACGAATAAAGGACGTGTCTTTCCGATTTTTTGAGTTGCAAGCTAGTTTTACCGGTGTACCGTCATATTCCATGTCTTTAAGTAAAGCACGCGCAATCAGCGAATCATGAAAAGGATCATCCAAATTGACAGCAGCGGTTTGGTTTCTCGGATACAAACTGTGCGCGGGCATCACTCGAAATCCGCTAAGTTCCTGTACCATCTTCTTTCGATCGATCAGATGATGTATTGCTTTACGAAACCTCAGATCCTGGACAGGGGAGCCCTTGCGTTTCTGATTAAATTGCAGCATGGAACTGCCCGTACATATCTCTTCGATCTGATTCCAATGAGGTTCATGCTTTCGGCAAGTTTTACCATAACACAAGATCGAATTCCAGTCCGGTGAATCTACATGCACCTTCTCATCTTCGGGTAGAAAAACAATTTCCACGCCGTCCAAATGAGCTCTGCCCAAAAAATACTGGGGATGAGACTCAAGCACACACCGGTGTTCCGTCCATCTTGTTAACTTAAAGGGCCCAGTACCTGTCGGTTTGCGGAAGAATTCTTCTTCTCCTAATTTCAACAAGTCCATCGGTAAAATGGAAGCCGTCCCATTACATAAATATCGCAAGAGCAGATGGTTCGGCTGCGTTAGTTGAATTCGAATCGTTGTAGAATCGAGAGCTTCCACTACCTTCATCTTGGAGAACCAAAGTGCGGCGCTGCCGCTGCATTGCTCTCTCATGCGTTGCAGGGAATACACCACATCCGCACTGTTCAATTCTCTTCCGTGATGGAACATGATACCTCGCCGCAGGAAAAAGTGCCAGGTTGTTGCATCCGCAGAGACTTCCCAATGATGAGCGAGGTGAGGTTCAATGCTCTGTGTCTGACGATTAAACATCACAAGGGTATCGTAAATTTGCCGGGCCATATGTCCGTCGAAGGCATGACTCAACTTCGCGGGGTCCAGGGTGTAGATTTGCTGATATACCGGAAACCGGAACAGTTCGTAATCCTGAGTCTGCTTTTGCAACGTATTGTACCCAAAATATCCATTGAGCCATTCCATAAACTGATCCTTGATCTGGCTGCCTTCACCATAATCTTCTATAAGAGCCAAAGCCGCTTGCAGCTCACCCCGTTGCATCTCTTCCTGAGCAGCCTCCAATAACAGCGCCTCGGTCGGATGCAGGAACGTAAGGACGGACATATTCCCCCGGCCCCTGCCGGAGCACCAATGAATCCATCCTGCATCCGTCAACTTCTTGATAATAATTTTCACATTTCGTTTCGTACAGAAAAAAATGCCTGCCAATTGATCCACAGTAACAGGAACGCGCACACCAAGGTCAATCTCTCTGTAATGTTTCCTTAGGTCCAGATATTGTATAGAAAGATGCATATTATGATCTCCCCTCACGTTAAAAGATGAAATGAATTTTAAGACCCGTACCCTTTTAGTCCTCTTTTATTAAGATACACCATCCCGCAAGAGATAGGAACGGATAAAAAGAGGAAATGCCAAATTTTATGTATACGATTTTTGTGCCCTTTTATTCCAGTTATAATTAAATTACAAATTACGGAAGAAAAAGGGTGATGAGCATGTTGGTCGTTGATGAATATGTTGCTTACAAAAGAGTGCAATACAAAAATCAGGAATTGGCTACATTTCATAGCAGGGAAGGTTACTTTCCAAAGAGATTGGTGCTACACGCTTTGCTCTTCACCATGAGCTTCATTGTTTAATTTCATCATGAAGTGAAACCGCCGACCATCCTAAGGATGATCGGCGGTTTCTTTATAAATTGAATTATGGCAATATGGATGCGCCCATCAAGTACTTATCCACTTCTCTGGCGGCTTCACGGCCTTCATTGATTGCCCAGACGATTAACGATTGACCGCGGCGAATATCTCCTGCGGCGAATACCCCTTCAACGCTGGTCTGGTATTTACCATACTGTGCTTTCACATTCGTGTACCGGTCTTGTTCTAAACCGAACTCGGCGATTAGCCCCAACTCCGGTCCTTCAAACCCGACAGCGATTAATACCAACTGCGCCGGATAGACTTTCTCAGTTCCCGGAATTTCCTCATAAACCTTCACACCGTCAACAATCTTCCGTTGAATTTGCACCGTGTGCAATTCCTTTACATGTCCGTTCTCGTCTCCGACAAATTTCTTCGTCAATACGGAAAACTCACGCGGATCATGCCCGTACAAAGCTTTAGCTTCCTCGTGACCGTAATCCAGCGTATAAACAGTAGGGAATTGCGGCCATGGATTACTGCTTTCATTACGCTCCTCAGGCCCCTTGGCATGCGTACCGAATTGCGTTACGCTGTTACATTTATGACGCAGCGCCGTAGCCACACAATCGGTTCCTGTATCGCCGCCGCCGATTACGATAACATCCATTCCCTCAGCGTTGACGTATTGACCATCAGCCAATGCAGAGTCCAGATAGCTCTTTGTATTCTGGGTTAAATAATCCATTGCATACATAATGCCGCCTAATTCACGGCCTTCCATCGGAATATCCCGCGGTTTCGTTGCGCCGCCTGCAAGAATCACAGCATCAAAGTCTTGCTGCAACTGATGGGTGGAAATATCTTTACCGATTTCCGTATTCGTTACAAACTTTACGCCTTCTGCTTCCATTAAGTCCACACGACGTTGGACAACACCCTTGTCGAGCTTCATGGACGGGATGCCGTATGTCAGCAATCCGCCAATGCGGTCCGCACGTTCATATACCGTCACTTCATGACCGACCTTGTTCAGTTGCGCCGCGGCCGCCATGCCCGCGGGACCCGATCCGACTACGGCAACCTTCTTGCCTGTTCGGGTGGCAGGCGCTTTCGCGACAACCCAACCTTCGTCGAACCCTTTATCGATAATCGCCTGTTCTATGGACTTAATGGCTACGGGCTCTCCGATTAAGCCTACGGTACAAGCTCCTTCACAAGGAGCGGGACAAACACGGCCCGTAAACTCGGGAAAGTTATTCGTCTTGTGGAGCCGATCTAGCGCTTCCTTCCATAGTCCGCGGTAAACTAAGTTATTCCATTCCGGAATCAGGTTATTCACAGGACAGCCAGAGGTATGTCCGTTCAATTCAATGCCGGTATGACAGTAAGGCGTTCCGCAATCCATGCAACGGGAGCCTTGCGTTCTGATTTTGTCTTCGGAAAAGTGCTGGTGAAACTCTTCCCAATCCAAAATGCGTGTGAGAGGTTCCCGATCAGCCGGCAGCTCGCGCTTATATTCCATAAATCCAGTAGGTGTCGACATGATATCTATTTTCCCCCATCCGTAATTTCCGTCAGTATACGACAAATGTATATTAGTGATATCTTACCACAGGGTGCAAAGGCGTTGTCTAGGTATTCGCTTCCCTTTGCACAATAAAACTTTCTTAACGACCTCATAAGCAAACTTTTCACCCATAAAATTTCATAAATCTTAACACGCAAGCCTGCTCATAGAAAATGGATTAACTCATTAAATGTTTGTACTATTCTACAGCTTACTATCGTAATAAAAGGTCTGCACCCGAACCTCGTCTGCGAGTTCCATAATGCCGTAGGAGTATTGCTCCTGTCTGCGTTTGTCCGTTGCGGAGCCAGGATTATAAAGCAATATGCCATTGTGCGAACGTTTGTAAGGAACATGGGAATGTCCAAAAATCACAACATCGACTTTCTCATGCTGGAACGCTTCCAGAGCGCGTTGTTCCGTCGATTTGCGGCTACCGTCTCCATGCACCAGCCCGATCCGGTAGCGTCCAAAGCTCAATATTTTCTTGCGACCAAACTTTCTACGGATGTCCTCTCCGTCATTATTGCCCGCTACGCCGTCCAATGGAGCGATTCTTTCAAGCATGGCAGCCACATCGGGAGAAACCCAGTCGCCGGCATGTAAAATAAAGTCTACACCTTTCAATCCGCTGATGAGAGCTTGCGGAAGAGCTTTCGCCCTTGCGGGCATGTGCGTGTCCGATACAATTCCGATTTTCACCGTCTTTCCTCCATCCGTTGTTGTCATTGAATCTCATAAAAAAATATGAATTGTAGCAAACTAATTTGGAATGATGTTGATTAAAGGAGAGATGAATCTTGAGCCGCTTGACTGAAATTATTCAAAACCATCACCATTTGAGCGATTTATTCGCCATTGTTAAACATTACGGAGTCAGCGCGGAATTCGTAGCCCATGCGATGATGGACGAGTTTGAGCATCAGAAGGGTGAAGACAATGAAGAACTGGAGCAAGAAGCCACACAACAGCTGATGGAAGATCTTAAGCTGTTTTGCACCCGATTCTAGAAAGTTTACGTTACAAGGTGAAACGTCTGTCGACGTCCTTAAGGCAGAACAGTTCGTTTCATTCCGGAGAAATAACATCAAGTATAAGATATAAATTTATACTTCTGTTATTCGAAAAGGACCAAAGGGACTTCCCTTCGGTCTTCTTTGGCGTGTCCGTGTAAGGCATTAAGAAATACGTAAGTATGTATTAAAATTATAATCGTAAGGATTCTTTTCGTTATGTTCACCTTTCACCGACTCGTTTAAAGTCCATTCTTCAGGAGTTAAAGGTGGGAAAAAGGTGTCCGCTTCATGAAATACAGCATCGATTTCGGTAAGCAACACGGTACCCGCATAGGGTAGGAGCTGCCTATAGATTTCCGCTCCGCCAATAACATACAGATGCTTGTCCCCGAACCGGTCCATCGCTTCTTCAACGGAATGTACAACGACGGAGTCCGCAGCCTGGTAAGTCCGGTTGGTAGTCAACACCACATTCTCACGCCCGGGAAGGGCTTTGGCACCGAAGGACTCGAACGTCTTGCGGCCCATCAATATCGGATTTCCCATCGTTGTCCGCCGGAAATACGCCATGTCCGCCGGTAACTTCCACAACAATTGATTGTCTTTCCCGATTTCCCGGTTCTTACCTATCGCTGCAATCAGAGTAATATTGTATTTCATAAACCGTTCACCATACTTTCTTAAACTGCGATGGGCGCTTTAATGGCCGGATGACTTTCGTAACCTTCTATAATGAAATCCTCATATTTATATTCAAAGATGGACTCCGGCTTCCTCTGAATGACTAGCTGCGGCGACGGCAAAGGATCGCGGGTCAGTTGCAGCTGAACCTGCTCGAGGTGATTGGCATACAGATGCACATCTCCGCCGGACCAGATGAATTCGCCAACTTCCAGTCCGCATTGTTGAGCCACCATATGCGTTAACAGCGCGTAGCTTGCAATGTTGAACGGAAGACCCAGAAACACATCGACAGACCGCATGGTCAGCATGCAAGATAATTTCCCGTTAACGACATAGAATTGGAAGGCGAAATGACAAGGCGGCAGCTTCATGTGATCAATCTCGGCCACATTCCATGCACTAACCAGATGTCTCCGGGAGTCCGGATTCTTCTTGATGGATTCAATAACCGCGCTGATTTGGTCAATGCTGCGACCGTCCGGAGCGGGCCATGAACGCCATTGCGAACCGTATACGGGTCCCAGATCCCCGTTCTCATCCGCCCATTCATCCCAGATCGTTACTTTGTTGTCCTTCAGGTATTGAATGTTCGTATCACCGCTCAGAAACCACAGTAATTCGTGGATAATAGATCGCAGATGCATTTTCTTCGTTGTGATCAGAGGAAAGCCTTGACTAAGGTCAAATCGTAGCTGCCTGCCGAACACACTAACGGTTCCGGTACCTGTCCGGTCCTCTTTCTTCACGCCATGGTCCAATATATCTTGCATTAATTCCAGATAAGATTTCACACTGAGCACCTCATTATCAACAATTTAAATATATTGTAGCTTTACCTCCGGTTGAAAACAAGAATTATAAATGCCGAAGGAGAAGTTTACGCAGGATCGGAATTAAACGTGACGGTAACTCTTCCACGCGCGGAATCAGAACCGAGCCTTTTCCATAAATATTCTCCATCGTTCTGCGTTCCTGCTCTTTAATCTCTCGGCTAGCCAAGAATACACCGATTACTTCGATCCCTTGACGACGGGCTTCATGAACAGCCGAATACGTGTCCAAAATACCTTCCTCATGATACTGCTCCGCGGAAGGCTCTCCGTCACTGAACACCATCAGAATACGCTGCTGCTCCGTTCTGCGCAGAAGGTCCTTGATAACCGTCCGGATCGCAAACCCGTCACGGTTATCCTGTTCCGGTTCCAACTGCATGATTTCGGGACCCTTGGACGAAAGCATGGCGTTGTCGAACGACAGAACTTCCTGAAAGATGTTAGGGTAATCTTCATCCCGAAGCTTCTCGGCATCCTCCCAATGCGCGATTACGGCATGAGGAATGGAAAGTGATTTCAAGGTTTCATGAAATAACGTAATCCCCAGCTTCGTTTCTTCCATCTTATCCGCCATGGAGGCGGAGCCGTCCACCAGCAGCATGAATGCTGTATCCAGACGCGACGCCGGCCGGGCTTTTTTGTAAAAGAGGCGCGGCAAAGGCTCCGTCGCCGCGCGAGTCAGGTTCCGCCCCATGCGTCCGAACGCCAGATCGGTCCGGGGCGCAGTGCGCTGCCGCTCCATCGTGAGCAGGATGGTGCGGTGCAGCTTTCGCCGCAAGGGCGCCACGGCCTGCGCCATGCGGCGGTAAGCTTCCGCTTGCGCGGGTGTCGTCGGCCCCGGGCCGATGCGTACCGCTCGCGCGAAGCGGTTGATGCCCGGAACCCCCGCGGCTCGGCCTTGCTGCGGGGGTTCCGGGCTTTGCGCCGGAGGCGCGGCGACCGCAGGGTCGCCGGCCCCCCGGCGGGTCCGCGCCGGCAGTTCGCGCGCGCGGACAACGGCCAGGGCTTGGTCGCCCTCCTCCAGGCTGCGCGCAGCGGTGCCGTCGGTGTGCGACCGGGTTCCGCGTTCCAGCTCGAAGCGAAGCAAGCTGGAGGCGGGGGCGGTCTCCCGGTGCCAAGTCGGGAGACGCTCCGGTGCGCCTTCCGCCGAATTGGGATCGGCGGAAGTGTCTGGGGTTTGGAGCGGCTTCGAGCGCTCCTCGGGGAGGTTCGAGTCCAGAAGGCGCGTTAGCTCGGGATCCGGATGCTCAGGCGAATCCTCGGCTGTTTTTAGCCGATTATCATGTAATGGTCCAGGGTTGAAGGCGTAATATACCGTCCTCATATCCTCGGTCAGCAGTTCTTTAATGACATTAAATAAGTCATCGCTCAACTGGATCAATGCTGCTGTGGATGTTGCTTCAGATAGACGGGCCCACTCATGCCGTAACCCCCATAATAATGCCCTTATGGTTTCGGGTAGCTCAGCATCTGTGGCGGTTGCAATAGTTGCGAACTCACCCTCTTTCACAGCCTGAACAACAATGCAAGCAAACAGAGCGTCTGTGTGTTGCCGCTGCCGAAGATGTTGCTTCGCTTTATTTTCATAGTAGCTTTCCAACATACGATACCGTTCCCGGAATACAATCGCCGTGCCCTGCCGTTCTGTCATAATAACCTGAGCTAAGCGGCGCTCCTCAAAAAAGAGCAGAAGCTGATTACGAATGGAGGGGAACCGCTCCGGTTCTCGTTTTCGATCACCCTGAGTGGATGAAATGTATTGCTGAAGCATAGCCAGATTCGAGTATTTTGACGCACCAAGAGCGTAAAGATACACATCGCTTTTCAGTCCGATTCGCTCTTTGCTGTTTTCATATCCCTTCCAAAAGCGGCTCAACAATAACCGGGGGCACCCATTCTCCCCGCCATAAGGCTGCCAGGACGCAAATAAGTCCCAGTCAAGATCTAGTTCCTTTTCTCGGGAAAGCGTTCTGGATAAGTCCGTCAGTTCCATTTGGAGAAATGAATCCACTTCGCTTGGCGCAAGCTTAACAAAAGTCATTCGTCCCCCTCCTTTCCGCTAAAGGTTTATGTGTTGCACTTAAAATAGAGTTTCCGCTATATTGACAACGGCTGCCCGTTCCCGCTCATCTTCGAGTTTATCCGCAATGGCTCGGCGGACAGCCCTGTTCGGCGGTAAATAGGCCGCCAGATCACAAGCATCCACTAAAGCGCGGATGGAACCGGCCTCATCCGGCAATTGCCCCATCCGAATCTGTTCAAGTAAATCCGCGGACAATTGAACAAACCTAGAGATTAGAGACTCATCTTGAAGCTTCGATTGCTCACGAATGAGCTTCTGCAGCGCTGCACCCTGCAGGTAAGGCACTTCCATAACCACAAAGCGATTTTTCAACGCCTCGTTCAGCGGCACCGTGCCCACATAACCGATGTTGACCGCGGCGATCACGCCAAACCCCGGCTTAGCCTCTACTACGTCACCCGTAAACGGGTTCGTCAGCCGGCGCCGGTAGTCCAACACGCCATTAATAATCGGCAAGGTTTCCGGTTTGGCCATGTTGACTTCGTCAATATAAAGCAGCTCTCCTGCCGTCATGGCCTTCACGACAGGCCCGGGGACATATTCCACTGTCGTCGCGCCTTGAGCCGTCTGTCCCAGTGTCTTGAAGCCCAGCAGCGCCTCCGCGTCCAGATCTACGGAACAGTTCACGGCGTGCATCCGCTTGCCGAACCACTGTCCCAACGTCTCCGCAAGCTTTGTCTTGCCTGAACCTGTGGGCCCTTGCAGCAGGACGTTCTTGCCCATCGCCATCGCGAGCGCGGCATCGAACGCAAGAGCCTCATCCGGCGGAATATAACCGTTTCCGCCGGACTTTGCTTGCAGGGACTCCGGGAATCGTCCCTCCCGGGCAAGCTGAAGCAATCGTTCTAAGTTTTGTTGGTCCAACCGGAACCCTCCCTGTTAAGCAGATTATACGTGCCTCTGAGCACGCCTGAACATAAAAAGAAGACCATTACCTGCGTAATGGCCTCCTCTCCATGAATATTACTTCTTTTTCATTTTGTGCAATGCCATTTCAGCGGCATCATATGTTAATTCACCAAGTGTCGGGTGAGCATGAATCGTAAGATACACGTCCTCCAACGTTGCGCCCATTTCGATCGCAAGACCGATTTCGGCAATCAGGTTGGAAGCCTCGATCCCGGCAATTTGGCAACCCAGAACAAGTCCAGTGTCTTTGTCGCCCACAAGCTTAACAAAGCCTTCAGTGGCGTTCATGGAAATCGCGCGGCCGTTAGCGGAGAACGGATATTTACCTACGACCACGTTCATGCCTTTCGCTTTCGCTTCGGTTTCGCTTAAACCAACACTGGAAATTTCAGGATCCGTGAAGACGACAAGCGGAATGCACTTGTAATCGACGATGCTTGGCATACCCGAAAGAGCTTCAGCCGCTGTCCGCGCTTCGTAGTAAGCTTTGTGCGCAAGCGCTGGACCTGCAACGATATCGCCAATCGCGTAGATATTCGGCACGCTGGTGCGTCCTTGATTGTCGACTTCGATATAACCGCGGTCGGTAAGCTTCATGTTCAGCAGATCCAGACCCAGATCGCCATCCGTATTCGGACGGCGGCCAACGGTGACAAGCACATAATCAGCCGTTACTTTCTTCTGCTCTCCGCCTACGGAGAAGGTTACGGTAACATCCTTGTCTGTCTGTTCCGCACCTTCTGCTTTAGCGCCTGTAAATACGTCAACTTCGTATTTCTGCAGGTTTTTGGAAACCAATTGCGTTAGATCTTTCTCAAAGCCCGGAAGAATCGTATCGGAGCCTTCAATAATCGTCACTTTGGAACCAAACTTAGCATATACTTGACCCAACTCCATACCGATGTAGCCGCCGCCGATGACAACAAGGCTTTTCGGTACTTCAGACAAGCTCAAAGCGCCTGTGGAGGACATGATACGTCCGCTGAACGGAAAGGTTTTCAGTTCAATCGGACGGGAACCCGTAGCGATAATACAGTGTTTGAAACGGTAACGCGGGGACTCCTGCTCATTGAACAGGCGAACCTCGTTCTCCGAAATAAACATCGCTTCGCCGCGGAACACCTGTACCTTATTACCTTTCAACAGAGAACCAACACCGCTGACAAGCTTGCTGATGACACTGTTCTTATACTCTTGAACTTTAGCGAACTCCACTTTCACATCGTTAGCGGAAATCCCCATGTCCGCCGCATGTGACATCGTTTCGTACGTATGAGCTACGGAAATTAAAGCTTTGGATGGAATACAGCCGACGTTCAGACACACGCCGCCCAATTCCTCTTTCTCCACGATAATTACGCTGTGACCCAGCTGAGCGGCTTTCGCCGCGGCTGTGTATCCCCCGGGACCTGCGCCAATGACAACCACGTCAATATCTAAAGAAGCGTCTCCTACAACCATTATCTTACACCTCCATCATGAATAATTCAGGATCTGCGAGCAAGTTCTTAATGTAGTTCATGAAGTTTTGTGCTGTCGCACCGTCAATTACACGATGGTCGAAACTCAATGAAAGCGCCATAACCGGAGCGGCTACAATCTCACCGTTCTTCACGATCGCTTTCTCTGTAATGCGGCCTGTACCCAGAATGGCAACTTCAGGGAAGTTGATTACAGGTGTGAAGAACATGCCGCCGGCCGAACCGATATTGGAAATTGTGATCGTTCCGCCCTTCATTTCAGCAGGAGCGAGTTTTCCGTCGCGAGCTTTGCCAGCCAATTCTTTAATTTCGTTCGCAACATTCCATACATTCTTACGATCCGCTTCATGAACTACAGGAACGACCAAACCGTTGTCTGTATCTGCCGCGATACCGATATTGTAATATTTCTTGTAGACGATCTCATTCGCAGCTTCGTCAATCGTTGAGTTCATAATCGGGAACTCACGGCAAGCCGCCACCAATGCTTTCACGATGAAAGGCAAGTAAGTAACTTTAATACCCTTCTTCTCCATCGCCGGCTTCAGCTTCGTACGGAAGTCAACAAGCTTCGTAACATCCACTTCGTCCATAATGGTAACGTGAGGTGCCGTGTATACAGATTTAACCATAGCGTTAGCGATTGCTTTGCGTATCCCTTTAAACGGTATGCGCTCTTCCGCGCCGCCTGTAACAACAGCCGCTGCCGGTGTTGCTTTAGCTGTTTCCGTTGGAGCTGCTTCCGCGTCGGCAACAGGGGTAGTTTCAGCAGCAGGTGCTGGAGCCGCGCCGTTAAAGCCTTCAACATCTTCACGGGTAATACGGCCGTTCTTGCCTGTTCCGCTAAGCTGAGAAAGATTTACACCTTTCTCGCGAGCGAATTTACGAACGCTTGGCGTAGCCAAAACTTCGCCGGAAGTTTTTTCAGGAGCCGCCGTAGCAGCCGCAGGCGTTTGTGCGATCGCACCGGAAGCAGCATCCTTGCTCTCAGCCGGTACAGGTGTATCTTGTTTCACGTCTGCTCCGCCTGTTGCAACGGATTCATTCGGCGCTGTTTCTTCTGCTTCTGCGGTTTCGGCGCCGGCAGGAAGTTCGCCTTCCACTTCAATGGTTGCTACCGTGTCGCCGACGTGACAGATTTGTCCGTCCTTCACAAGCACTTCAACGATCTTGCCGTTCACCGGACATGGCACTTCAACAATCGCCTTGTCATTCTGTACTTCCATAATAATATCTTCGTCAGTTACCGTTTGGCCTGGTTTGATAAGCATTTTGACGATTTCACCTTCGTGAATGCCTTCACCAAGCTCCGGGAATGGATATTTGTAAATAGCCAATAGTGGACCTCCTCAGTGAAACGATTTATCGGAATCTATGTTGAGTTCTAACTGCAATTAAAATTCAAGAACTTTGTTAACCGCCTCTATAACACGAGCCGGGTTCGGCAGCCACTGGTCTTCAACCAATGCGAAAGGATATACCGTATCCGGACCCGCTACACGAAGCACGGGAGCTTCCAGGTGAAGGATAGCTTTTTCATTAATTTGGGCAATAATTTCCGCTGCGGCGCCGGAAGTCTTCTGAGCTTCCTGTACAACGATAGCACGGTTCGTTTTCTTAATGGATTCAACGATGGTGTCGATATCCAACGGCAATAGGGTACGAAGATCGATAACTTCAACTTCGATACCTTTCTTCTCCAGTTCTTCCGCCGCCTTCACGGACGTATGAACCATGGCGCCGTATGTCAAGATGGTTACATGTTTCCCCTCGCGAACGACATTCGCTTTACCGATTTCGACCGTGTATTCGCCTTCCGGCACTTCCGCGCGGAAAGAACGGTACAAGTTCAGATGCTCCATAAAGAAGACAGGGTCATTGTCGCGAATCGCGGAAATGAGCAAACCTTTCGCATCATAAGGATTGGACGGAATGACCAGTTTAATACCCGGGGATTGAAGAATTAAACCTTCCAGTGAATCCGTGTGTAATTCCGCAGCTTTTACACCGCCGCCGAAAGGCGTGCGGAAAACGATCGGGCTGTTATACTTTCCGCCGGAGCGGTAGCGCATACGAGCCGCTTGAACCAGCATCTGGTCCAAAGCTTCGTAGATGAAACCTACAAACTGGATTTCAGCAATCGGACGGAAGCCTTGTGTTCCGAGACCAACCGCCAAACCGGCGATCGCCGATTCCGCAAGAGGTGTATCGAATACGCGATCCTCGCCGAATTCTCCTTGCAAACCCTCTGTCGCGCGGAATACCCCGCCGACCTTACCTACGTCTTCACCGAAGATCAGAACGTTAGGGTCGCGTTCCAATTCAACGCGCATTGCATCTTTAATCGCTTGAATCATTGTCATTTGTGCCATGACTTATCTTATCCTCCCTCGATCGTTCAGCTGAATCCGACTGTAAGCCGCATTCTATAATCCGATTTATTTGAACTCTTCCATTTGCTCTTTAAGGTGTTTAGGTGTTTCTTCGAACATGCTGTCGATCAAGCCGGCTACAGTCATCTTCTCAGCAGCCTCAGCTTTCTTGATGTTCTCCAGTACAGAAGCTTTGGCTTCTTCTTTCACACGGTCATCATCCGCATCGGTCCAAAGACCTTTCTTCACAAGGTAGTTCCGGAAACGTACAATCGGATCCTTCGCTCCCCATAATTCTTCTTCGTCCTTCGTGCGGTATTTCGTCGTATCATCAGCCAGGGAGTGAGGTCTGAAACGGTAAGTCAACATCTCAATCAGTGTTGCGCCTCCGCCGTTAACAGCGTGCTCTCTTGCTTCCTGAACCGCTTTAACAACAGCCAAAACATCCATACCGTCAACTTGCACACCGCGAATACCGGCAGCCAGCGCTTTGTGAGCGACAGACTGTGCAGCGGTTTGCTTGGAGAACGGAGTCGTAATCGCATAACCGTTATTCTGAACGACATAAATAACAGGAAGCTTAAACGCTCCTGCAAAGTTTAGTCCCTCGTAGAAATCGCCTTCGGAAGAACCGCCGTCACCTGTGTAAGTAATCGCTACATTCTTCTTGTCTCTCTTCTTCAAGCCCATCGCAATTCCGGTAGCGTGAAGAATTTGAGCGCCGATAATAATCTGCGGCATAAGCACGTTCACATCATCAGGCACTTGTCCGCCGTGTTGGTGACCGCGGGAATATAGGAACGCTTGATACAACGGAAGTCCGTGCCATACAATTTGCGGCATATCCCGGTATCCAGGGCAGATCCAGTCTTCACGATCCAACGCATATTCGCTTCCGATCATAGATGCTTCCTGTCCGGATACCGGAGCGTAGAATCCAAGTCTTCCTTGACGTCCCAAATTCACGGCACGCTCGTCCCAAGTACGCGTGAACAGCATACGGTACATAATTTCTTTCAATTGTTCGTCCGTTAGTTGGGGCAGGTATGCTTCGTTAGCCACTTCACCTTCCGGAGTAAGCACGAATAAGGGTTCTACGTTGTCGCTATAGACTTCGTACGGCAGCTTGCTCATCAATTTCACCTCAATATAGAATTTAAAAATCTAATTAATATTCTGTTATAGAAATATTATACCTCTGTTGTACCCGTTTGGTCAAAAGAATTGTTTGAAATCCTTGAATTCCTCTGATATCTTGTATATAACAGGGCAAAAAAATTACTAGTACAGAATAATACAAGAACGTACTTTTTACCAGTTCCTTGTCCTATTTTTACCCAAGATCGGCTATAATAATTTCATTCTAGAAAAAAGAAGGTTGTACACATGACGGATTCCAAATACTATAAACGCACGATTGTCAAAGAAACAATCTCTTCAACTCACTTGCAAGAGGACCGAAATCTAAGAATTTTCCTGCCTCCGGGTTATAATGAAGTACTCAGTTACCCTGTTATGTATTGTCAGGACGGTGAGGATTTCTTCAACTTCGGCCGAGTGGCCACACACATGACCCGGCTGATTCTGGATGAGGATTATGAACCTGTCATCATTGTCGGTGTGGATGTGGATAAATCGGTCCGTACCTCTGAATATTCACCGGATGGAACGCGATTTGAACCGTATACCCGTTTTTTTGCTGAGGAATTGATACCCTATATTGAACAAAAGTATGCGGCGCGTCAAGAACGCTCCGAGCGTGTGCTGGCCGGTGATTCTTTAGGCGGTACGGTCTCTCTTCATATTGCGTTAAACTACCCGGAGTTATTCGATAAGGTGTTGTCTCTTTCAGGCGCATTCTATGAATCCACTTTGGCTAGGTTAACTCAGGAAACGGATCTGTCCCGTTTGGACATGTACATGGTCATAGGTTTACAAGAGGAATCGGTGGTTACGGATCATGGCACGCTCGATTTTCTGAGCTTCAACCGACGTGCGCATGAGATCCTGGTCGAGCGGGGGGCCAAGCCTTTATATAGTGAACAAGAAGGCAAGCACGTGTGGGGGTTTTGGCAAGGTGTATTGCCGGAAGCTTTACAATATTTTTATAACCGCTAACATCGTTGCGATATCGTTACCCCACAAGTGACCGATTCCGAAAAAAATAACGGTCCAAGTGACAGCACCCGGATAGGAGTAGGCGGCGAAAGTTTGGAACTTAATCCCTCCCGCTCCCATCAGCACGGGAACGACGTAACGCACCACAGGAATGAAATAACCAATGAACATGGCGATATTTCCGTATCTTTGAACTAATTGTTCCGCGAGTTGAATCCAACGTCTATGCTTCTCTTTCCTTTCAAACCGCTTCATTAACGGAGCGCCCAGCCATTTACCAAGCCAATAGCCAACCGTAACCGCGGTCAACATGCCGAGAATGATACAAGCATATACAGCCCAAGGACTCAGGATCCCCGTATCGGCCATGGTACCCCCTGTAATAATGGTAATCTCATTCGGAATCGGAACGCCAAAGGGCCCTAGGGAAAAGGCAAGAAAGAAAAATAAATATCCATACTGTTCCACAAGTTGTACTACCAGATCATTCACCTAAGGCACCTCCTTTCTAATCCATTTAACGTACTTAGTTTCATGTATACAATGCATAAAAGCGCCTCCCGCAGCAAGGTTGCCTGGAAGCGCTAGTAAGGGTGTTGGTTCAGAAACTAGTCGTTCAATTCGCCAATGCGTGCCTTGCCTTTCTCAGTTACCGCGAAGCTGCGTGTCATTTTTTTGATATGATCCACCTTGCGAAACCGCAGGGCTGACCAGTCTTCATCTATGGCCACCTGGCGAACCGGCTCGAAACCTTCCTCGCTTAGCAACCCGGCAACCGTTTCCCTCGAACAATCGGAGCCTTTATACAGTTTTGATGTTTTTTTGGGATAACACAACCAGAATAGTCCGTCTTCCAGCAAGTGATGTGAAGCTGTGTGGGCGAGAACCTGAATTTCGTCATTGCTGCTTCCGAATACCTGAACAAAATCATACTGTATTCCGGTTTCCGGGTGTCTGTGAATATGCCCTTTGAATGCAGATTCTGTTTCCGCATAAGCTTGCGGAGCGTTCAGAACTAATACCGGCTGACCGTGATCTTTGAAATTTAATTTTTTGAGCGTATCCTGTTCGGACATAGTCTAATGTGTCTCCTTTCCTAACGTAGCGGTTGAATCTTACTGATCTCCCGCTTCCCACAGTTTATCCAGTTCCCTCATCAGCTTCTCGACCGATTCAGGATCTGTGTCTCCTCGTAGCTTAAATGCGTGAAGTCGTTGCTGAGCTTCTAGTCCGGAACGCTCCAAACCCGATCGATCTTCTGTTCCCGCGGGATTAAACCAGACATAATGACCTTCAGGTCCGTTACGCAGGAATGTACGATTCCAGTAAACTGGGTAAGTATAGAGCTGTTCACCCATCACGACGGCGATTACGTCATCATGCCCGAGAGGCATCAGTTGATGGTAAAATTCCTCCGTGAATGCGCTGCTTGCTTCTTTGTGCAAATACGCGAAGTGCAAATAATGCTCACCGGTTTCCGTATCCTTGTCTATTTCGTAAAATTCATACTCGGATTCAGCCAAAGTCTGTACGGAGATGACCCGAGCTGTGATCTCGTCACCCTTCACTTTGTTTAATGCCGTTAATGATTTTAGTGAATTAGACATGAGCCATATCCTCTCGTTCTATAACCCAGCGAATCAGTTGATCGCAACCTTCTTGAACAAGCTCATATACCTCTTCAAAGTTACCAGTAAAGTATGGATCAGGCACATCTTCAAGTTCACTGCCGGGTACGAATTGCATGAACGGCACAATTTGGCTAGTCCGCGCATCAGAGTCAGGTTGTAGATTTAATACGTCTTGCAGGTTCTTCCGATCCATACAGACAATATAGTGAAAACCGGTGAAATCCGGCAAGTCGAATTGTCGCGCCTTCATGCCTTTATAGTCAATTCCGTACGTATCGAGAATACGTTGGGTTCCTACATGAGGAGGATGTCCTATATGCCAATCGCCCGTCCCAGCGGAATCTACGTTGATTTTGTCGGATAAGCCCATTTGTTGAATCTGTTGTTTGGCTACAGCTTCCGCCATCGGAGAACGGCAAATGTTGCCCAGGCAAACGAATAATATGTTAATCATCTATTCTCATTTCCTCCTGCTCACTCTTTAGCCTACTTTGTTTCTATGTGCCGTTGCGGTTCATGCAATGACCTGCGGGGCAGCTTCCATCCATAGTATACCGACATCATGCGAAGAATAATGACCAATACGAATAAAGCATACAATTGAACCGGGGTCGTCATCCAGCCAAAATGAATGACCGCGCCCGCCATAATCGCCCAGACCGCGTAAATTTCCTCACGCAACACAAGCGGTTTACGACCTGCCAGGACATCGCGTATGATGCCGCCGCCTATGCCTGTAAGCATGGCCGCAACAATGACTGCGCTTAAAGGCAACTGCCGCTCAGTCGCGTATAACGCTCCCTGAATGGCGAACGCCGACAACCCTACCGCATCCAGGATCACCTCAAAATTCTTCCATCGCCGAATCCAGCCAATCGGCAGAATAAAGATAATGATTGTCGCCAGTACGGCTGTTTTTAAGTAGAGTCCTTGCTGCCATAACATCGTAACATCCACGCCAATTAGTAAATTACGTATGACGCCTCCGCCGAACGCCGTAACTAAGCCGAGGACAAAGACGCCGAGTATATCATATTCTTCCTCCATCGCAACATAGGCGCCACTTACGGTAAAAGCGATTGTACCGATTAAACTGAACACTTCCCAACTCACTGACCGAACCTCTCCTCTGACTGTTGTGCAACCATCCCATATATTATATACGGTTCAAGATCATTCTCATATACTTAAATAAGGCGCGCACAAAGAAAAGCACTTCGGATAAGTGCTTTTGGTTGGCATTTAGATATGTTCCTGGTCTTGAAAATAACGGGAAGCCGCGTTGTCCAACATGACGACCAGGTTTGGGTGAGTTTGCAGCAATGAAGCGGGAAGCTCGGTGCGAATGGGCCCGGTAAGCGCCTCATGTACAATCTTCGCTTTATCTTCTCCCCGTACGATTAACAGAATCGTCTTGGCTTTAAGGATCATCCCCACACCCATCGTAATGGCCAGTTTGGGAACTTCCTCAATTGAATCAAAATACCGGGCATTGGCCCGTAACGTTTCTTCTTGAAGTTTAACCACATGTGTCCCGCTTACGAGTGCATGATCCGGCTCATTAAATCCGATGTGTCCGTTGTGACCCAGTCCGAGAATCTGAAGATCAATCTGCTTCGCTTTCGCTAGTTTTTCTTCGTATTGACGGCATTCCGCTTCCGGATCCGGTGCGTTGCCATCGGGAATGTGAATCTGTTCCGCAGGCAAATCCACATGATTAAACAGGTTCTCTTTCATATAGGTGTAATAGCTTTGTTCATGCTCGCGTGGCAAGCCTACATATTCATCTAGATTAAAGGAAGTCGCTTTCTTGAAAGAAACCAATCCTTTTTTGTAGGATTTCACGAGCTGTTCATAGACGCCTACCGGTGTTCCTCCGGTCGCCAGTCCCAGCACCGCATCAGGCTTCGTCTGCAATAACGAAACAATAATTCCTGCTCCTGCCTCGTTCAGTTCTTCCGTGGATTGAAATGTCAGGATGTTCATCTATATCTGTCCTCTCCGCTTCCATAGCGTTTAATCTTGTAATCGATGTAATGCGAACATGGCCGAGCCAACGATCCCGGCTTCATCCAGCCGCATAGCCGGAACGATCGTCAGCCGTTCCCAGTATAGGGGATGCACCATCCGCTTGAGCTCCTCGCGCATCGGGGCCAAGAGCCGCTCTCCCGCCAGGGAGGCGCCGCCGCCGATCACGATCGCGTCAGGCCCGTACAGCGTGACCGCGTAAGACAGAGCTTTACCCAGCGTGCGCCCGGTAAAGTCCATGATTTCGACCGCGAGCGCGTCGCCGAGGTCGTAAGCCCGCGAAACGTCCGCCGCGCGGATAGCGGACGTTTCGCCCCCCGCCAGGCCGGCGAGTATAGACTCGCGGCCGGCGGCCAACTGGGCGCGCACCTGGCGCACCAGCCCTGTCGCGGAGGCGACGGTTTCGAGGCAGCCGGTCATGCCGCACCCGCAGGCGAACGGCACGCCGTCCATGCGGATGTGGCCGAATTCGCCGGCCGTGAAGCCGCTGCCGTAATACAAGCGTCCGACGTTCACCATGCCGGACGCGAGTCCCGTGCCGAGCATGATGCCGAGCACATGCTCGAAGCCTGCCGCGGCCCCGGTCGTAGCCTCACCGTAAGTGAAACTCCTTACGTCGTTGTCGATATAGACCGGGGTGCGGAGAATAGCGGACAGCGGCGCCGCCACCGCCACGTCGCTCCAGCCCAGATTGCCGGCAAGACGCACGACGCCCGCCGTCGGGTCAATGAATCCCGGCAAGCCTACGCCCGCGGCTAGCAGATCGTCCAGCGAAGCTCCTTCGATATCCAATAACTCCTTGACCATTTCCCCCATAGTCTTCAATACATGGCCGCTTCCAAGTTCAGATTGAGTAGGCTTCTTTAGCGTACGTAGCACGGTTCCGTCAGGCTTAACCAATCCCGCTACTATATTCGTGCCGCCTAAGTCGATTCCCGCAATATAGCTTGGTTTGACGTTAGTGTTGTTCCCCTCATCCGATCTCCCCATCGGTCATGCCTCCACTTCATTGGGATCTCTATAAACCACAGATCCTCTCACATAGGTGCTATGAACCGTTAAATCTTCATGCATCACAACGAAGTCGGCGTCTTTACCTTTCGCTATAGAGCCTTTGCGGTGTTCCATACCGATCTGCTTTGCCGGATTTAGCGTTAATGCGGGCAAGATATCTTCCAGCGAACGATTCGTGAACGTCATAGCGTTTCGTAAAGCCTGATCCATCGTTAATGCGCTGCCGGCCAAATTTCCGCCTTCCTTCAGGGTAACTTTGTTGCAGCGCATAATTACGGGTAACTTCCCCAGCATGTATTCCCCTTCCGGTAAACCTGCCGCTTCCATGGCATCCGTGATCAGAACTACTTTATCCCTTGGTTTGGATCTGAATACATAACTAACGAGTTCTTCGCGCAAATGCAGACCGTCGCAAATCATTTCCACCGCAAGCTCATCCATCATTAAGGCCGCACCGGCAACACCGGGTTCCCGATGATGCAAGGGACTCATTCCGTTAAATAAGTGGGTCACATGTGTCGCGCCGTACTGGACGGCTTGCTTCACTTCTTCATATGTCGCATCGGAGTGGCCGATTGAAACCGTGATGCCTTGCTCGGTTAAATAGCGAATGATATCCATCCCGCCATCAAGTTCCGGAGCAAGTGTAATCAATCGAACGGATTTACCCGAACTTTCAATGATCCGATCCAGTTCCTCACGGGTCGCCGTGCGCATATCCTCCGGTTTCTGAGCGCCGCTTCGTTTGGGGTTTAAATAAGGGCCCTCCAGATGAATGCCCAGAATTTCAGCACCTGATGTTCCATGATCCATGGCCCTGCGAACCTCACCTACGACTTTCACTAACCGATCAGCCTCGTCAGTCAGTGTGGTAGGCAGGAATGAGGTTGTTCCTTTACTGGCGGCGAACCGGCTTAACCCTTCCATCTGACCGGGCTCGGATACCAGCTTCATGGTGTCGAAACCTCCGCCTCCGTGAACATGCACATCCACGAAGCCCGGGAGCAGCAGCTTGCCGGCTAGGTCAACGACGTTCAGTGCCGTATCCCATGTATGGTGCTCTAGCTCTTGCTGCGTCAGAATCGAGGCAATTTTACCTCCTTGCACAAACACGCCGGCGCCTCTTAAAACTTCGTTTTCTGTATACACATTCGCATTGATAAACAAGGTGTCCGTTAATCGTGTCATGTAATAACCTCCGTAGTCGTGTGCGGTAAATAGATATTCACATTCCTCTCGGTCAAAATCCGTTCAAACGGCTCCGGTAAAGGCTGATTCGTAATACAGGCGTGAATATCGCGGATCGGAGCGATTGAGAATAAGGAGGATCTGCCTACCTTTGTGTGATCAAACACCGCTGCTGTAAAAGCCGAACGGCGAATCAACAGCTGAGCAATGTGCGCCTCTTGTTCGGAATACGTTGTTAACCCTTGATTCACGGAAAAGCCGTCGATACCGATGAACATTTTGCCAATATGAATATGCTCAACCATTCGCTCTGCCAGAGGACCACAAAGTTCGAAGCTATTGTTGCGCAAGACGCCGCCCGTCACCACAACTTGAATGCCTTCGGACTCAGCCAGTTCCATAGCCACGTTGACCGCGTTCGTAACCACCGTGATTCCCTGCATATGCTTAATGGCTCTGGAGATGAGATAGGTTGTCGAACCGCCGGTTAAGCCGATGATATCACCCTTCTCAATTAAGGAAGCGGCACGTTCGGCGATCGCTTCTTTTTCAGTCCAGTACTGTGCCTTCTTCTCAAAGAAAGAGGTTTCCTTCGCGGTGGAGAAGCCTTCATATTGCGCCCCGCCTAATGTTCGGACAACCGGTTCCCGATTTGCGAGCACCTCAAGATCACGGCGGGCCGTCGCCTCGGAACACCCAAATTCCTCGATGATGTATTGTACGGTGATACGCCCTTGTGACTTCAAATGTTGAAGTATACTTTCCCGGCGTTGATCGCCTTTATTTAAAATAGATTCGGACATGGATGCCTCCTCTTTATACATTGTTACATTATAATGATAGTATAGTTCATATTTTTGATTGTTTCAATCATATGTAATGAAATAAACGATTATATCAATCATATTTTTATGAAGAATCTATAAATATGTACGAAATTCTCTTCAAGAAGTGGAAATCAAATGCAGAAGTGATTATGCTAAGTAGAATATAACTTGAGTATAAGAAACGGAGAGAAGTATGGATGGATCAACGTATATTGATATTTACGGGCGGCAATTTGAGCGATTGGGCGCTTGATGAGATTCAGGAGGGAGATTATCTGATCGGCGCGGATCGAGGCGCTCATTTTCTCGTTGAACACGGTCGCACCCCTAACCTGGCGGTAGGTGATTTCGATTCCGTTAATTCGGAAGAGATGAACTACATAGAACAACATAGTCTGGAAACGCGAGCATTCGATCCCGTTGACAAAGATTGGACGGATACAGAACTTGCCTATGACATGGCGATCGCAAAAACCCCTCAAGAGATTATATTAATTGGAGCGCTCGGCACCCGATTCGACCACTCGCTTGCCAATGTCCATCTGTTGTTAAAGGGCTTACGCAGCGGGATACCGAGTAAAATTGTGGATGAGAAGAATGAAATCATCGTAGCGGATAAACCAATCACGATCTATAAAGGGAAATATTCAAACGTATCCTTACTCCCGTTAACGCCTGAGGTTCAAGGGATTACATTAGAAGGTTTTCTATATCCGCTGCATAATGCCGTATTAACGATGGGGCAATCGCTAGGAATCAGCAATCGATTGTTATCGGATAAAGGTACAGTTGAAATTAATAAAGGACAAGTTCTCATCATTAAAAGTAAGGATTAGTTGGAGTGTGTATACGGATATTGTCTCCTTCATCGGATTATGATAAACTTTAAGCAAAAGAAAGCCAAGTGTCGTAACACTTGGCCATGCAATCGGCTCGGACGGGATTCTCCCTTCTGATGTCTTGATTCAGAAGTAGATGAAACCCACCTTAGGCGGCAACCTGCGGGTGGGTTTTTACTTATTGCGACGATCGTTACGGATATAAGTCAACAATGCAATTAAGAAGCTGCCGAACAGAATCATCAATGAAATGGCGTCTTGCGCGTCCATCTTCGCCTCACCTCCTTCCGGAAGAAAAGAGGCACCCACCCAAGGTTCGATTGTATTTATATTGTAGCAGTTTTCTATTATGCGAACAAGCGTTCTTAAGTTGTGTTTCCTATAGTTCCAAAGGCATACACTATACAGGTTTTGTGTTTTTTCTGGAATGACATGTATGACTTCCTCCAGATTCAGCCATCTTATGGAAGAATTATAACTTTCGGAAGGATGAGTGGGTATGGAACGTACATTTTTGATGATCAAACCGGATGGTGTACAGCGTGGATTAATTGGCGAGATTGTAAAGCGATTTGAGTTAAAGGGGTTTCAACTCCATGCTTGCAAGTTGGTTCGCGTTAAGAAAGAGCAAGCCGAGAAGCATTATGAAGAACTTAAAGATAAGCCTTTTTTCGGAGAATTGGTCCAATTTATAACAGCCGGCCCCGTCTTTGCCATGGTATGGGCTGGAGATGAAGTCGTTTCTCTTTCGCGCAGTATGATGGGTAAAACCAAAGTGCTTGAATCCCAGCCGGGCACGATTCGCGGCGATTATGCTTTACATACGGGGACTAACATCATACACGGTTCGGACAGCCCCGCTTCGGCGGAACGTGAAATAGCTAACTTCTTCGCCCCGGATGAGATCGTGGACTACGATAAAATCATTCAACGTTGGATGTAAATACACAAACATAAAGAGCTCTCGCGAGCTCTTGTTTTGTTTAGAATTACATTAACTCATTAAGATATTTCTTGCGATTCTCCAGAAAACGTCGGGTTACCTGATAATGATCTGTCTGTTCGTATGCAATCGTACCTAAAGGTTGATGGTCGAAGCTAAAGATATCCGCCTCTGGATATCCCAGCAGTATCGGTGAATGTGTAGCAATGATTAGCTGAGCGCTTTTCTGCAGCTCGTGAATAATACTGAGGAAAGCCAACTGTTTTGCCGGCGAAAGGGCTGCCTCAGGTTCGTCTAGGAGATAGATCCCTTTGCGTCCAAAACGATTCTGAAACAACGAAAAGAAGGATTCTCCATGGGATTGTTCATGCAGGGTTCTTCCTCCATATGAATCATAGATAGACGGGTGATCCTTGGCGATCTCATCAACGTGACTTGCAAAATGATAAAAGGATTCCGCTCTGAGGAAGAAGCCTTGCGTTATTTTGGGCAGCCAGGATAACCGAATGTAATCGCCGAGCATGGAATGGGAAGCGTTTAGCTCATAGGTGTTATTGCGCCCTCCACCCGCTGTATTGAAACCGCATTGATAAGCGATCGCTTCTAGCAATGTGGATTTCCCCGACCCGTTCTCTCCGACAAAAAAAGTGACCTTTTTCTCCAAACGTAGCGTGGTCAAGTTTTGTATGGATGGTATATGAAATGGATATTCATTTGGATGTTTAATTTCTTCATGGAGTTTTCTTATTTCTAATAACACGGTAGACTCCCATCCCGAAGTAATAACAAACATATTAGCTTATTCTTCATTTGCTATTTCGTATAGGGAATTGACTGTTTTCCAATTACGCGTTGTCGCGAATACCTTTAACTTTTTCTCCAAAAAATTGTTTGAAAATAACGACTTCCCATAACTTTCTCTGCAAAATATATAGACTTCTTTCTCTTTAACGATATACTCATCCACTGGACTTCGAAAGGATTGAAGGATTTCTATATGTTCTGGAACAGGAGGATCCGAAAGAAATGAGACGTATATCTTCCCCTCTTCTTCAAGTATGTTCTCTGCAAAAGGATTGCCTTCCAGCACGCGTTGGAAATCTTCCACTGTCCTAACAACTACGGGTACGTCAAAATCAAATGTATTTTTGATTCCTAATACAATTTGCTGACTTATTTTAATAGTATCTTTACTTTCCGAACGAAAAATGACGTTGCCGCTTTGGATATAGGTTCTGGCTTCTAAATAACCCAACTGATTGAAAAGTTCTTTGAGACGATCCATTTTAATCATCTTTTGCCCACTGACGTTGATCCCGCGTAACAATGCGATGTAGGTTATCATAGTTAAGCCTCTTTTCTGTGTTCCCATGCTTGGTTCATCTCTTCATAAAGCTTGTCCATAGGTGATCCTACGTCTAAATCAGTAAGTATAAACACTCTTTGCTTATACAATATTCTGTGATTAAACCTGTTTATCCATGGTATTGTTTGAAAACGAGGTTCACTTAGTACGAGACCGATGGTTCTTCGATTCATAAAAACATATGTAAAAATCTCCTGTACGTCATTCCAATTGACAAACGCTGCGTTTAAGATGCTCGTGCGATCTAATAATCCTCGTTCACTTACAATAATTGAAGGATATCCCCGTGTCATACGATATAGACGATATCCCGCTGAAGCCACGAAGATAATTAAGGGAAATGACAATAAGATAAAAACCAGCGTACGATTAGATGTCTCCAGACCAAATATTATAATTAGAAACGTGCTGCATGGAACAACTGTGTTTCTAAAGAAAGAATTATATTGCTGATACATTTTATTCTTACGATGTTTTAAATGTTGATACAGCATTATCGCATAAACACCAATTCCAGGAATAACCCCTGTGTAAATATCAAAATTTGAAAAATCTGACTTAGCTATCATCCAGAAGCCTAGTACGATAAGAACGGCAGGTACTAAAAAATTAAAAATCTCTTTGCCTTTATTAGGGTAATATACTTTTGGATCTTTAATCTGCATATTTTTCTCCTGTGATTCCTCTTCTTCAGCCTTGTTCATCCAAAAACTTACCTTTCCGAGCTTCGCTGTTCCTCTTCTTTTCGAGTTCGAGCAATTTATAAATAGCGATTTTCATATCTTCACTTATTTGAACCTGCTTGCCTAAATAGTTATTTATGCTAATGCCAACAAACATAATGATCAATAAAATCAACAAATTCCTATAAAAAATACATCCAAATGCTCCACACGTCCTTTATGCCAAAAAATAAATTAATTCTCTCAATTGTCTCAATTTCTTCAACGGCACCACATTGAGGTCGTCTCTCCATGGTTGGTTTACTTCTAGCCAAATGGTTTGTAAGCCTGCCAAAGCAGCACCTTCCATATCGTTCTTGGGATGATCCCCGACATAGATACATTCTTCCGCTGATAGCTCAAGCTCTCTAAGCGCAATATCAAAAATTCGCCGATCAGGTTTCTTTACACCTGCTCCTTCGGACACAACGATTGAGTCGAAATAGTGCTTAATGTTCAATCTTTGAATTTTCCCGTACTGAATTGAGTCCATACCGTTCGTAATTAAACCAAGTTTATATCTGTTTTTACAAAATGACAGAACTTCCTCTGCATGACTCATTAAGGTAGCTTCATTCACATATTCATTGGCGTAAAAGTCCATTAACATATCAACGTTAGGCAGAAGGTCCCCTTGAGGCCAAGGCAATGTTTCAATCAACTCAGCGAATAATTGCGGTTTTTGCTTATACCCGTCGTCATCCAGCTTTACAATTAAATCGGTATTTAATTGATGCACATTTTCTGAACTTGCAGAAAAAAATTGCTGATTGAACCGATGTACGAAATTTCGGAAGGTGGTTGTTCGATCTAACAGCGTGTTATCCAAGTCAAAAATGATCGCTTTCACATCCAACTTTGGTTACACTCCATTCATGGTACTAAGTGTTTTTTGAAAACAGCAGAATATCGTCTCGTCTCTGCCAGCCTTTATGCCCCCCAGAAACTTTTACCGATTTCATTGGCCTCAACAACCATCAAGTGACATTTCATAATTCCTGCATTGCGTAGCTGCTCTAGACTGGAATCCACTAGCGCCTTGCCGATTGAAAGACCGCGATATTCGGGATCCACAGCCACATGATAAATATATCCTCTTCGGCCATCATGTCCGCATAAAATTGAACCAATTACTTGTTCATGAGCAATAGACACAAAGCTCATTCCTGGATTGCGGGCCAAATAAGACTGAATGGACTCTCTCGAATCAGCCTCGCTTAATCCCATACCTTCCGTTCGTTTCCAGAGATTTAAAGATTGTTCATAATCTTCAATTTTCATAGGTTTAATTTGATGCATTTACACGGCCTCCTGTCACTTACCCTCCGAACAATATATCTAAGACGGTTCCCTTTTGGCCCGATTTGTGGCCGCGCAGAATATCAGGATTGTAAATTTCGACAGAACCGCAGTTTGTACAAGAGACGAATAAATAATGGTGATGTTCAATGTCGAATATTTTGCTTAAACCCGTGCCGTTCATCGCTACCTCTTGCACTAGACATTCATTGTTCTTACATTTAGCGCACTTGTACTTGTTCATTATTTGATCTTTCAGAGATAACTCATGCTCATATTCTAAAGCACTCTCATGTTGAGGCTGCATATGTTCAGGGAGCACCTCATGTTTACATTCAGGGCAAATTTGATTTACCAGCACCACTTGTTCGTTACACCATGGACATTCTATCACTTTAATCATCCTACTTTCATCATGTTGTATGTTCTTAGATGTCTACCCGTTTTAAAAAACTAAACTTGTATTTCTCTCCTGTATCAACCACAATCTCGATTCCCTCATGAATTAACTTTGAAAAATCTATTTCGTCAATGAATCGTATTTGGCTCAAAGTAATCTGAATCATCCCATCAGGATCCTGGTTTTTGGGGTCAAAAACAACCCTTTTTGAAGTCACATAAAGATCCCCTACTACACGTTCGTGCTTATTGTTAATGTACGTTGCTTGTTGCCTAACTAGCACTTCCTCATACTCATCCAGACGAATCATTCAAATACACCTTCTTTCCAAGGATAGGCGTTGCTGAAATTGCGATCTGAGCGGTTATTAGATGTTTTTATCCATTTTTACAACTTTACCATATTTATGAATGAGCGTAACTACTGCTTATAATTAATCTATGTCCATGATCAACCAGGTATCATTGGGCTGTTTCCCCTTCCAGAACACATAAACATAAGTCATTTCTTCTTTGTTGAAAGTTACTTCATTTGTTCTGACAGATGCCTCATAAATATTTTTTTGTTCACGAATATGGATCTCTTCCATGACTTTCACCTTTTTTACTTTATATGATGGGGGGTTACTTACCGGGCTGTTGGGGGCAGTTAATTTGACGTATTCGTCTTTGTTCTCTTCAAAAATATATTTCATCCTAAGATTAATAAGTTTAACGATTTCCAGCTGATCACCCGTAAAGTTTGACTCTGGAATATATTCAGGATGAGTAGCTTCACTGCATGAAGTCAATATAATAACAAGCAGAACATATAAAAATGGTTTAGTGAACCTTTTGAACTGGAACATGTCTACCTCCCAAATCTTTCGTTTTCAATGACATTAATCCGTAAACTTCATATGTAATTTCTCTTTTCTATAATATTCCATTCGATCTTCCAACTGTCCTGTATGTAGTTCGAATTTATGTCCATCCGGATCGGTGAAATAAATGGATTTCATATCGCGGCTATCCCTTTCCCGGCCTGGAAGGATATGTACTTTCAATTGTTCCAGTTTATTAACCCAGGCAGCTATTTCGTGTTCTGTCACTGTAAAAGCGATATGGGTGTAAGAATAATGAATTTCAGACCTGGGTATATTTGATTCTTCATTTAAAGCTAACCAGATGCCGTTCAGATCAAAATAAGCAAGTTTTCGGCCGGTCACTAACAACTTGGCGTTAAATACTTGCTCATAAAACTGAATGGATTCGGACAAATTGGAGACTGAGAAACATAGATGATTTATTCCTTGGATTTGCATGAGAGGATCTCCTTGCTGTAGTAATTTTAAAATTTCTTTAAAAATGCCGTTTTACGACCTGTCTCATAGTGATTTTGTTGATAAAAACGATGTACTTCTTCACGATTAGATCGTGTCATCAGCATGATTTTATAGCAATGAAACTTTTGAGCAATGACTGAGGCTTCGTCCAAAATCAAACGGCCGTATCCTCGCTTTCAATACTTACTGTGTGTCACCACATTCTCGATAAGACCGTAGGTTTGGCCCCGCGAGCCTTACTCACCCTATTAATCCCTATTTTCAAAAAAAGACAACTGCGTTTCCACAGTTGTCAGATTAATTCGTTATACTTCCACCTGCAACCCGGCCTGAGCCAAGCGAATATGGCCTGGGAGCGGGTACTCACGCCTCATGTCCACATCGTGCGACATATGCGTGAACACGGCGGCCGCGGCGCCGACCTCGGCAACAACGGCTTCGCCTTCGATCATATCGTACACGGAGCGTGTAGCGAAGTCGTACGGCTCCCGGTAGAAGCTCGTGCCCAGCACGAGCAAATCCGCGCCGAGCATCGGCGCCTTCTCTTGTTCCGACAGGTTGATCGCGTCGGAACAATACACCCACACCCGGCGGCCGCGCTCGAAACGGTACGCGTAAGCGTATCCGTTCTTGCCGTGGCATACGCGCCAGGGGCGGATGGCCCAGCCGGCGAACGTGAAGCCTGCCGCGGGATCCAGATCGGTAAATTCGATGAATTTATCGACCCAGGGATACCGCGCCTTGCAGGCGGCATTCACGTCCGCCGGGGCATAGACGCGGCCGATGTGCCCGAGCCATCGGCAAGCGTCCGCATACTCGGGCAAGCCCGCGACATGGTCATTGTGCGGATGCGTCAGCAGCACATGTTCCACCCAGCGCAGCCCTCGCGCTTCCATCTGCGCCCCGAAATCCGGTCCGCAGTCCAACAGCATCTTATCTTCTTTGAAGTCAATGGGTTCATCCGCGGATGACTCCACGTGCCGAACCCCAGACTCTTCTTCATTAAACTCAATCAGTACCGAAGATCGAAGACGCCGATTCACGTCCGATGTCCTCGCTTCTTCACATACGGAACAAGAACAATAGCTTCTGGGAACACCCATGGAATCTCCGGTGCCAAGAAACGTTACGGTTGCCATCGATGTTCACCCCTGTTTCATTCCGCTTCTGAATCAATCTCCGTCAAGCAGGTTGCCTAATCCGCCTAACAAGCTTCCCTCTTCTTTACGTCCCGTACTCTTGGCCGCGCTCATCACGCGATCCGCCAGTCGGCTGAACGGCAGCGATTGGATCCATACTTTACCCGGACCACGCAAGGTGGCAAAGAACAGCCCTTCACCGCCGAAGATCGCGGTTTTGACCCCTTTGACAAATTCAATATCATATTGGACATCACGAGTCATCGCAACCAAACAACCTGTATCCACACGTATCATTTGCCCCGGAAGCAGCGTACGTTCATAAATCGTTCCGCCGGCGTGCAAGAACGCTAAACCGTCGCCTTCCACTTTTTGCATAATAAAGCCTTCTCCGCCGAAGAAACCAACGCCCAGTTTACGCTGAAAATCAATGCCTACCGAAACACCTTTGGCTGCGCACAGGAAGGCGTCCTTTTGACATACAATTTTGCCGCCTAACTCGCTTAGATCCATAGGGATAATCTTCCCAGGGTAAGGAGACGCGAAGGAAACCCGCTCTTTCCCCCGACCTTCATTCGTGAATACCGTCATAAACAAGCTTTCACCCGTTAACAGACGCTTGGCACCGCCAAACAATTTACCTACAAGGCCTTTCCCATTGTCGGTGCCGTCCCCAAAAATCGTGTTCATCTCAATCGAGCTGTCCATCATCATCAAACTGCCTGCCTCGGCAATAACACTCTCCCGCGGGTCCAGCTCCACCTCGACAAACTGCATTTCATGCCCGTGAATTTCATAATCGATTTCATGACTATTCATCTTCTAATCAGCTCCCTATAAATTACCTGTTAATGATTATGCTCTACTTACGGGCAAAAAGAAAATTCGTTTCACCATCAACTTATGAAGAATCGCAAGATCATTAAAGCCATGGCCCCTGTAACCACCGTGGCTACCAAACTCCGGGTCCAAACGGCTACAATCACGGTCGGCAAAGCTGCCCAAAGTTTTAGATTATGCTGAAAAGGGACAAGCTCGCCTTCGTTCAAAAAAATCTCCTGGCCGATGAGCGCCGCCATGACGGATATCGGAACATAGTTTAACCATCGGGTAAACCATTCGGGTAAATCCAATCGACTTAATACGACAAGCGGAACCACTCTCGGAATCAAGGTTACGAAAGCCGTGCCCAGACTAACCAACAACACATAAAGATTTATTTCCATCGTTCCATTACCACCCCTAACGTGGAAGCCACCAAAGTTGCCGCGATTACACTGAGCGAAGTGGATAGGAGAAAAGTGCCGCTTACTCCTACAAAAAGAGCGATGAGCCCCACAGCAACGTCTGTTCGGATTCGTTTCCTGCTAATGACGGATACGGCAAGAATACCGATAAACATGCCCGCCAGAGCGAAATCCAGACCGAATGTCTCGGGATCCTCAATCCATTGCCCCACATAAGCTCCTGTCATGTTGGCGACCCACCAGCTGATATATGCCGTGAGGTTAAGTCCGTGCATCCACTTTTCACTGAGACGGTGCGTATGTATGGCCTTGTTGATGGCAACTCCGAAGGTTTCATCCGTAACAAGGGATCCAACCAGCAAATTTCGAAAGGGTGTCAGATGTTTAAAATAAGGTGACAAGGCCGCGCTGAGTAACAGATAACGCAGATTCACAAAGAAAACGGTAATCATAATGGCAGTGATTGAGCTGCTCGCCGTAATCATGCCCACCGCAATAAACTGGGCAGATCCCGCATATAAAATCAGGCATAACATAGTAATATCCATTAAACTTAGACCCGCTGTTTTTTGTACCACTCCTGCGGCCATTCCAATACTGAAATAACCGAGTAACGTTGGAACACAATCCCGGACTCCTTGCACAAAACGATCTTCCGTAAGCGGGCGTACGAAGGTATCCTTAGTTACTTTCGATTGACTCATCTGAACTCCTTCATCTTGGTGAATCTGAATGTATTAATCTTACAGCGGCAGAAGCGCGACTTCATCCTTTTCCCTTAATCCTTCCATCATTTGCAGCCATGCTTCAGGCTTGGCGGATAATACCGCATAGTAATTGTCCACGAAATCTGCCACCAGGGAGGCTGGCAGGGATGTCATACCCTCGCGCATAGGCATAAACCCCAGATCGAGCCCCGTTACGGCTTCACCGTTATTCTCCCAAGAAGGATGGACATAACTGAAGTCCAGACGCTGGTATCCCAAATGGGAAAGCACCTCTCTGCGCACGTAAGGATCCATCGGTTTTACGCCTCCGAATTCATGGTCTTTCTTGCGATAAGGGTCATAGATTTCAGCGAACATGCCGAGAAGCTCTTGTCCCGAAACTTCGGCCATCCTCTTCAAATCCTGTTCACGTTCTTTATACAGAAATCTGCCGATTCCAAGCTGGGGTCTTCCGATAATCGTGAAATCGGTCATTGCTACATTAAATCCCGAATAATATCTATATTCCGTAGCCCCCACAACTTCGTCTGTTTCGGATAGAATCGCTACATACACCTGGATTCCTGGATCTTCCAACGGCTCCGCCCACAAGGAATACTCCAGCACCTCTTCCGGCGGGAACACCTCGCGCATTAAATTGTGCATTTTGCGAAAATAAGGATCGTTTATGGTTGTTATTCTATGAAACTTTAATTGGGATTGAGTTACCATCGTCTAATCATTCTCCTTCCAAAAGGGATTATTCCATTCCATTAATACAGCATAGTTTAATGAGTCTTCATCTTCAAGGTAGTTCTCAACAACTTCAACCGGCATGCGACCGCATCGCAGCAAATAGGACAGGACCGGATCTTTCCGCTCTCCTTGAATGATAGCTTCCAGATATTTCTGAGCGGTCATACCGTTTTCTAAAAACGCAGCGCGATAACCAGGCATGCGTCCACCGCCAAGCAACCTTCGCAAACCCAGGTTTACGGTTACCTCGTACATCGTCTGCATCAGCCATTTACCCAATCCTGTTTGGCGATAAGCCGGCGTAACACAAACATCCACAACATACAAAGTATCTCCGGTTGGGTCATGATTCCGGATATATCCGCTGTCCGTTGCTTCATCCCAAGAATGCTTCTGACGGAACATGGCCTGGGGGAGCCGTAAAGCGGTCATCGAACCCACAATACGTCCATCCGCCTCGGCACATATGGCACCTTCCGGAAATCGTTCCGTGTGATTCCCCAGCTGCTCCGGATTCCATAACAGATCTTGAGGGAACGGTGGCGGAAAGCTATCTTGTTGCACTTGAATTAACGCCTCAAAATCATCGGGAGAATAATTTCGAATGACTGCCTTTATGGGGATGCCATTCCTGAATACATATAATTCTTTATACATGAATTACTTCCAATCCGGATACAAATCAATTCTCCGGTCTCTCCATGTCGTTACGGAACCGCGTTCTCTCACTTCATAAAGTAAGCTTAAATCCAAATCAGCCGTCACGATCATATCGTCGTTAATGATGCCTTCCACTTGAATACCGGCGGGCGGAAACGGCACATCATTCGGCGTAATGACCGCGGCCTGTCCAAAATTACCACGCATGAAATCCACTCTGCGCAACGTTCCTACGGTACCTGTAGTGACAATATAGATTTGATTTTCCACAGCGCGGGCATGACAGCAATAGCGTACCCTGTAGAAGCCATGGCGATCATCCGTGCATGAAGGACAGAATATGACATCCGCACCTTGCGCCTTCGCCATACGCACAATTTCAGGGAACTCGATGTCGTAACAGGTAAGCATGGCGATTCTGCCTTTAGGCGTATCAAACACTTGCAGTCCGTGCCCCTGTGACATATCCCATTCTTCTTTCTCGGTAGGGGTTACATGTAATTTGGCTTGTTCAACTACGCTTCCGTCTGGTCCGAAATAATGCGCTGTATTGTAAAGCTTTCCATCCTCTTTACGGATAACATGCGTACCGCCAATGAGATGAACGTCGTATTCCTGTGCGAGACGCCCGAACAATTCCAGATAGGAATCCGTATATCCAGGCAGATCGTCAATCGAAACAGATGAACCATCAATGTTCGGGATGGACAGCAATTGCGTTGTAATAAATTCAGGAAACAATATGAAATCGGTATTAAATTCCATGGCCGTCTTTATGTAATGTGTCACTTGTTCCGCAAATTCCGCAAAGCTTTCAATATCCCTCAAAGCGTATTGTACCGCGGATACTCTGAGTTTCAAAGATGATCATCCTCTCATCCATTTTATTTTTCATTTCATTATAAAGCATTACAGCGGGAAAATTAACGTTTTCACACCAAAGATTAGAATTTTTTCATCTGTTTCTAATAGAGCCCCCTAATCCCTTGCCAGGCCTGGGTTAGCGCAATCTAAGGAAATAATTAGGATGTTTCAATTCTGTTATATTGGGATCAGGCCATCATCTTGCATAAGAAATTCAGGCTCAGGAGGTAACTAGATGATTACCAAGAACAAATTTGTACGTATGATTTCAAGTATCGGACTTTGCGCCGCGATTGGATGGACAAGCTTAGGTTTAGCCGCTCCACAACAAGCCGAAGCCGCTACGTCCAGAGGGGAAAAAGTCATTTCTATAGGGAAAAAATACTTAGGTGTGAACTACCAGTTCGGCGCTCCTACAGGATCCACCCGTACATTTGATTGCTCTTCTTTCACGAAGCATGTTTACAAAAAGGTTGGCGTATCTCTTCCGAGAATTTCGAAAGATCAAGCTAAAAAAGGTTACAAAGTCGCAAAATCCAACCTTAAAAAAGGTGATCTAGTATTCTTCTGGGGACGCAACGGTAAAGGCAGAGTCGCACACGTAGCGATTTATGCGGGGAACAACAAGATTCTTCACACGTACAAGAGAGGTATTGGCGTAACGTATTCGTCTCTGAACAGTTCTTATTGGAAGAAGCATTATGTAACAGCGAGACGTGTAGTCTAGCAAGCGCTTCCATTGTTGGATTCATTAAAAATCTAAGCACCATTTATATGACATAACCCCCGACCGATCACCGGCGGGGGTTTCCCTATTTCGGAAGATTCACAACCATCGTTGTTCCTATATTTTTGGTGCTGTACACTTCGATATATCCTCCATGCAGCTCCACAATTCGTTTTGCAATGGAAAGGCCTAATCCAACGCCCCCCGTCTTTCGAGCCCTGGCTTTATCAATCCGGTAAAACCGTTCAAACAGATTCGGTATTTCTTCGGTTTCAATGCCGATGCCCCGGTCTATAAATTTGATTTTGCAAGAACGCTGATGCTCCTGAACTTCAATTAGAATGGGATCTGAACTGTACTTGATGGCGTTATCGAGAAGAATGATGAATACTTGCTTTATTTTGGCCATATCCCCGCTGATGTAGATGTTCTTGGCTTCGCATTTCACCTGTATGGAACGTCTGAAGGCTTGCTCCATCATCACCGATGTTTCGTCAGCCACACTCACAATGTCGATCCATTCCCGGATCACCCATTCCTCATGCTCCAGATCCGCGAGCTGCAGGAGAGATTTGGTTAGTTCCCGCAAACGCGCAGCTTCAGACTGAATCGCATCGACAGCTTCTTCCCGTATTTGAGGATCATCCCCTCCCCACCGCTTCAACAAAGAAGTGTAACTTTCTATAATTGTTAACGGGGTTTTCAATTCATGAGACGCATCCGCGACAAATTGCTTCTGACGCGAGAAGTTCTCTTTAATCCGATCCATCATGCTGTTAAAAGCGCGAGCCAGTAAGTTTAGTTCATCCCTGCGAGAGTTGGTCATTTCGATTTTCCTGAACTCGCCGTACTTCTGAATCTCTCTCATCGTTTTTACGAAAGAATCGATCGGTTTAAGCAATAAAGCCGTATAGAAATAACTCCCGATTAAAGACAGAATCACGGCACATAAGGAGGATACCACGAGCGCTTTCAATAACAAATCCAAGAAAAAATTCAATCTTAACAACTTATGACCGATTTCAAGCGTCCCCACTTGTATACTTGCGCTATTGTAAATAGGAGCTTGTACAAAGATGTACTTCACATTCTCTTTCGTAAAGCTCTGCGAGTTCCGGACGGCCGAGTAAACAGCGTCATGTTCAGCCAATTCCGGATCGGAGAAAACTTCATTCTTCGTCAACCCGTCCCTGCCTATAATTCGAATAATCTCACTGGAGACGAGAAATTCCGTCAATAAATTAGGTTTATTCCATTGTTCTTTCACATCGATATTCTTTACATTCAATATGGTTGAAGCTTTATCCCTCATCAATTGCAATTCACTGCGTGTGGAAATATTCACAAAGAAATAGTAAATAAAAATATTGAACAACAACAAGATGAAAATTAACCAAAGTGTTGAGAAAAGTGCGAACCGGCTGCGGAAATTCATGGTGTCGACCCTTTGATTAAGTAACCGATGCCACGGCTTGTATGTATAAGCTTTGTCGGAAAGCCTTTATCAATTTTTTGCCTCAAGTAACGAATATAAACATCAATGACATTGGTATCACCGACAAAATCATAACCCCATACGTCCGATATAATCTCTTCCCTGGAGATGACTTGATTGCTGCGTTCCGCTAGGTAAGCCAACAGATCAAATTCCTTCGGCGTGAGCTCTACGTTGCGCCCGCTGCGAATTACACTTCTGGTTCGGGTGTCGATGGATAAGTCATCCACTTCAATCAGATGTGAAGTAACTCCTTGTTGCTGAACTAATCGCAATAAATTGCGAATTCGGGCAAGCAATTCTTCAATTGCAAACGGTTTGGTGACGTAGTCGTTCGCTCCATGTTCGAATCCGCTGACTTTCTCCGGAATCGTGTCTCTCGCGGTGACCATCATCACCGGTGTAGCTGTATTGTTCTGTCTGAATCTGCGAAGCACTTCAATTCCGTTTAATTCGGGGAGCATAACGTCGAGTATAATGAGATCCCAGTCGTTATTGACCGCGAGCTCCAGCCCGATTCTTCCGTCTTGTCCCACCTGGACTTGATATCCTTCATGCTCTAACTCCAATTGTAGAATTCTCGCGATCTTGTCTTCATCTTCTATAATTAATATGTTAGCCATTCCGATCACCGCCGATTACGAAAAGTATCATTGAATATATTACCCACATTCCGCTTTTTTAAAAGGGAAAGCCCCGGAACGGCCGGCGGGCCATTCCAGGGCTTTGAGGTTGTGTTAATTTCTGCGGTAGGAGCGTGTGTTACCGGAAGCGTTATTCGCGGAGTCCGGTTCAAATCGGCGGCGCTCGGTTCGTTCAATTTGCATAATCTTTCCTTCATGAACAGTGATATTTAATGACCCGTACTCCAACCCTTCCAGATTAGCGATAATTCGCTTCAGCCAAACCTCATCAATTTCCAGCGGTTTACTCATCGTATCTCCTCCTATATGACCCAGTCGTTCCAATCCTTACGGCGCTGCGCCGTGTAAGAAAGCCATTCGTTCGTCTTCTCAATAACGGCATCACTGCTCTTCAGTACCGAAAAGGTGTGATCACCGCCCATGATGATATCTTTGTCGCATTGACCTGATGACCTCATCCAGAACAATCGTTGGTACAGAAAGCAATATTCAGAAGGAATGATGGTATCATTGCTGCCGTGCAGAACATAGACATCACCCTTAAAGTCCTTTATCGACTCCAGCGGTTTGGACCGTTGTAACGACTCAAAGAATGCAGGAGTAAAGGAGTAACCGCAGTAATCAATGCTGCCGTGCCGCTTTGCGTAGTCGTATGATTTCTCGCCTATAATTGAAGTAATGTCCTTATAGAGGTAACCCGCTGAAGACCACATAACCAATGTCTTCACTCTGGTGTCCTGCGCTGCGGTCATTGCCGCAACGGCTCCTCCAAGACTATGGCCAAGCAGAGTTACTTGATTGGGATCTACACAGTCCATCGTTAAACCATAATTAATTACATCCCTGGTCTGAGCGATTAAAGTTTCGATTCCGCCGGAACCGTAATCACCTTCGCTCTCTCCGCAACCGCCATAGTCAAAGCGGAGTACCATAGATCCGTTGTCCGCCAAGGAACGGGCTGCTTTCACGAACAAGCGGTCAACGCCTATGCGGTTGCCGATAAAACCGTGACATATAATGATGAGGGGCCAGCGACATTCGCGGCGATCCACCTTTGTCTTGGGATAATGTAATGTTGCTGCCAGATGAATGCCTTCGCTTTGGATTGATAAAGATCTTTCCATAGTAGCCCCTCCTTTAATTAATATAATTCCGATAGTTTTAGTAAGATATTCACATAGTAACATCCGTATTTGAATTCAGTCAATGAAGAAAAGGTCCTATTATTTAAATAGATGTATTATTTCGGTTGATAAATTTGGTCAAATGTTCCGCCGTCATTAAAGTGGTATTTCTGAGCTACATCCCATCCGCCGAACTCTTGAATTGTAATCAGGTTCAACTTAGGGAATTGTTTAGCGTATTTAGCGGCCACTTTCTCATTGGTCGGACGATAGAAGTTTTTCGCGGCAATCGTTTGGCCTGCTTCCGTATAAAGATAATCCAGGTAGGCTGTCGATACTTCACGTGTATTGCGCTTTTCCACATTCTTAGAAACAACAGCCACCGGCGGTTCAGCTAAGATACTTAAAGACGGCGTTACAATTTCAAATTGGTCACCGTATTCTTTCTTCGCCAAGTAAGCTTCATTCTCCCAAGTAATCAACACATCGCCTAAACCGCGCTCAACGAACGTTGTTGTGGAACCGCGTGCGCCGGAGTCCAGTACAGGCACATTCTCAAACAGTTTCTTCACGAAGCCTTGCACCTTCTTCTGGTCTTTCCCGTATAACTTCTGCGCATAACCCCATGCGGCGAGGTAATTCCAACGCGCTCCGCCTGAAGTCTTCGGATTCGGCGTAATGACGGAAATGCCGTCCTTCGTCAAGTCATTCCAATCTTTGATTTTCTTCGGATTGCCTTTGCGAACCAGATACACAATGGTTGATGTGTATGGAGCGCTGTTCTTGGCCAATTTCTTCTGCCAGCCCGGCTTGATGAAGCCCGCCTTCTCAATCGCGCTGATATCGTAAGCAAGGGCTAGTGTCACCACATCCGCTTTTAAACCGTCAATGACAGAACGCGCCTGTTTGCCTGAGCCGCCATGCGACTGTTTAATCGTTACGGTTTGACCGGTTTTCTTCTTCCAGTACGAAGCGAATGATTTGTTGAACTCTACATATAACTCACGGGTTGGATCATAGGATACATTCAAAATTTCAACTTTCGCCGGTCTCTTCGCCGGGGCGGCAAACGCGTTCCCCGCCAGGCCAATCAATAACGCCATTACAAGTGTGAATACTGTCCATTTCTTCATGTTCTTAACGCTCCCTTTTCTTAACTAATTTTTTTTGTGGCAAAACAAATAGCCCCTGTTACCGCACAAACAAACTATGTATATAGTCTGGTTCAAATGGGTCCTCAGAGGCCTCCGGCGTTCCGGTCGGCAAAATTCATTGTTGTCGGGTGGATATGTGACCATATTATTCCATTAATTCCGATGTGTCAACTAGGTTTTAAAAATAAATTTTTCTTATGCTGTTTATAACTTTCCTTTAACAACTCGGGCATGGGTGCATATACAGTAATATAGTTGTGGGCGTAAAATCTCTCCTAAATAAGTATCGTTGTGTGATATAAAAAAGTGTTGACACTGTGTGAATGCCCTTGTTACAATCACTTCAGGCATAAATCCCATTAATCTAATCGGATTTAGTTGATTTTCCAACCGGACACACCGGAGGAAAATGTTTTTTTGTTTTAAAGGACTTCTATAGGATTACTAACGAGAACTTCTATATGAATGGAGATGAATGAATAATGAAGAATTCGAGAGCGAAATGGTTTGTAACGGGCACTCTGGCCCTATCCCTTATAACGGTGTTAACGGGTTGCGGGGGGACCAACAACGCGAACTCCCCAGCGACAAACAACGGCTCCAATACCGCTGCCAAAGGGGATATTGAGTTGTTGAACGTGTCATATGACCCGACCAGGGAATTATATGAAGCGGTGAATACCAAGTTTGCTGCTTATTGGAAAGAACAATCCGGACAGAATGTGAAGATTAACCAATCCCATGGTGGTTCCGGTAAACAAAGTCGTTCAGTCATTGACGGTTTGAAAGCAGATGTGGTCACGTTAGCTTTAGGTTATGATATCGACGCCATTCAAAGTAAAGGACTTATTGAAGAAGGCTGGCAGCAGAAGTACCAGGATAATTCTTCTCCTTATACTTCCACCATCGCTTTTCTTGTCCGCAAAGGAAACCCTAAAGGAATTAAAGACTGGGCTGACCTGATCAAGGACGATGTAAAGGTTGTGACGCCGAACCCGAAAACTTCAGGCGGAGCCCGTTGGAACTACTTAGCGGCCTGGGGCTATGCATCCAAGCAATTTAACGGCGACGAAGCGCAGATCAAAGCATACATGAAGAGCTTGTTTAACAATGTTGAAACACTAGATTCCGGAGCACGCGCTTCTACTACTACTTTCGTTGAACGCGGACTTGGCGATGTGCTGATTACCTGGGAGAATGAAGCGTACCTATCCCTGAAGGAATTCGGTGAAGATAAATTTGAAATTATCTACCCTTCCATCAGTATTCTCGCGGAGCCGCCGGTCGCCGTAGTAGATAAGAATGTAGATAAGAATGGGACTCGAGAAGTTGCCGAGGCGTACCTGGAATTCCTTTATACAGAAGAGGCGCAGGAGCTTGAAGCACAGAATTTCTACCGCCCGCGGCTTGCCTCGGTATTGGAGAAATATAAGGAACAGTTCCCGGACATTCCTATGGTGAATGTGGACACGGATTTCGGCGGATGGGCTGAAGCACAGAAGACCCACTTCGATGACGGCGGGACGTTCGACGAAATCTATACGAAACAGTAAACGGCAGGAGTGAACCGCTATGAAAGCAGCAGTAAAGCCAGCTAAGGGGCGCAGTGTATTACCCGGATTCGGCATTTCCATGGGTTTTACAGTGGTATACTTAAGCTTAATTGTCATCATCCCCCTTGCAGGGATCTTTATTAAGACAGCCGGAATCAGTTGGGCTGAATTCTGGGAGACCGCTACCAATGCACGAGTCGTTGCCGCATACAAAGTCAGTTTCTTGACTTCCTTTGCGGCAGCGTCCGTCAATGCCGTATTCGGTTTACTGGTGGCTTGGGTGCTTGTCCGGTATAACTTCCCGGGTAAGCGAATTATCGACGGATTGGTCGATCTTCCCTTCGCCTTACCAACAGCCGTTGCCGGTATAGCACTCACTACGATTTATTCCCAGAATGGATGGATCGGATCCCTGCTGGAACCGCTGGGCGTTAAAGTGGCGTTCACTCCTATCGGCATCACGATTGCACTGATGTTCATCGGATTGCCCTTCGTCGTAAGGACAGTACAGCCCGTCATGCAGGAACTCGATAAAGAAATTGAAGAAGCGTCCGTTATCCTGGGCGCAAACCGGTTCAGAACGTTTACGCGGGTTATCTTTCCCGAGTTGCTTCCTCCCTTGATTACCGGGTTTGCCCTGGCATTTGCCCGCGGTATTGGGGAATATGGTTCTGTAGTTTTTATTTCCGGTAACATGCCCATGAAAACGGAGATTGCCCCCCTTCTCATCATGTCAAAACTTGAACAGTTTGATTATGTGGGCGCGACAACGATAGCTCTGGTTATGCTGGTAATCTCCTTTGTTTTATTGCTGTTCACAAACTACTTACAATGGCGCAGCAGTCGTCGTATGATTAAGGAATAGGAGGCGTTCGATTATGGCGGGAGCAGTATCTTCCGGTTTAGGCGGAGGCAGCAAAGTCGAGCGGCCTCCCCATATTTCCGAATCACGTATTACAAGGGCAATCCTGATTACGGTTGCTTTGTTGTTTATGACCCTGGTGATTGTAATTCCTTTGTTGGCGGTATTATTTGAGGCTTTCGAAAAAGGCTACGAGGTTTATATCGCCTCCATAACGGAAGCCGACGCATTGTCCGCCTTAAAGTTGACATTAATTGTTGCTTTGATTGCTGTACCGCTTAATACGGTATTCGGTGTTGCCGCAGCTTGGGCGATTACCAAGTTCAGCTTTAAAGGCAAAAACTTATTAATTACATTAATTGATCTTCCGTTTGCCGTATCCCCCGTGATATCGGGTTTGATCTTCATTCTCTTGTTCGGCTCCAACGGTTTCTTCGGACCATGGCTTGAGAACAATGATATTCAAATCGTATTTGCTCTTCCGGGTATTGTGTTAGCGACAATCTTCGTCACCTTCCCCTTCATCGCAAGGGAGTTAATTCCCTTGATGCAAGCGCAAGGCGCCCAAGAAGAAGAAGCGGCCGCAAGTTTGGGCGCTAAAGGTTGGCAAATCTTCTGGCGTGTCACCTTCCCTAATATCAAGTGGGGATTGTTATACGGTATGATTCTGTGCAACGCTCGTGCCATGGGCGAATTCGGCGCCGTCTCCGTCGTTTCCGGCCATATCCGCGGCATGACCAATACGTTGCCGTTGCACATTGAGATTCTATACAACGAATATCAATTCACGGCTTCGTTTGCGGTAGCGTCCCTGCTTGTTGCATTGGCATTGGTCACATTGATTATTAAGTCGATCGTGGAATGGAAGCACGAACAGCAAATGATGGTGAAAGAGTAAATCACTGATGTAAAGCGTTCTCGCTACTTGGCGGGACGCTTTTTTTGCTTGGTAACGACCAGATGGTTTCGAATATTAACGGATTATTGACGGACTATTGACGGAAATATCAATCGGTACTACCATAAAAGGATTCGTAAAATCAATTTGGAGGTGTACCATGTCCGAGCAGAGCCCAGTCGTAAACTACCTTACCGTTAATAACGGACGCCATTTACAAGCTGATTGTGAGAACTGTTTCGGATTATGTTGTGTAGCGCTTGCTTTCGCCGCATCCACGGATTTCGCGATGGATAAAGCTGCGGGGCAGCCCTGTACGAATTTACAATCAGACTTTCGTTGCGGTGTACACAATAACCTCAGACAACAAGGACTTCGGGGATGTACGGTATTTGACTGCCTCGGCGCGGGACAACAAGTTTCACAGAAGACTTATGCCGGACAAGATTGGCACCAAGATACGAAAATCGCGAAACAAATGTTTGAAGTCTTTCCTGTAATGAAAGAGTTACATGAGCTGCTCTGGTATTTAACCGATGCCTTAACGTTTTCTTTGGCCCGTCCGATTCAGCAAGAGCTCAATGAAGCGCTCATTGAAACGCTACGGCTGACAGAGCTTGAACCGGAGTTGATTATTCTCTTGGATCTTAATACGCACCGCATCAAGGTTAATCAACTCTTGCTTGGGACAAGCGAGATCGTACGAACTGAAGCCTTACAATCATTGAAAGGAACCAACGGTGGTCGCCGAAAGTCGTATAACCGGGGAGCTGATTTAATTGGTGCCAAGCTAAAGGGGGCCGATCTCAGAGGCGTAAATTTTCGAGGAGCTTACCTCATTGCCTCCGATTTAAGAGAAGCCGATTTGAGATCCGCGGATCTCATCGGAGCTGATTTCCGAGACTCCGATCTTAGCGGAGCGGACTTGACCCGTAGTATGTTTCTTACACAAGCTCAAGTCAACTCGGCTAAGGGAGATTCAAGCACGAAACTGCCCCTGAGATTGATTCATCCACCCCATTGGACGGGATGTTAAAGAGCTGTCGCATAGGACCACAGCTCTTTTTTTAAAGCTTTAGAGTATCTGATTACACCCTTTTGCGATTCAAGTGAACAAAGGTAATCGCCAATGCAAATACCAATACGGCTCCTTTAAATATATCAAACGTAAAATACTGCAGATTTAACATCGTCAGTCCGTTCAACAAAACCCCAATCAGCACGGCGCCAAAAAAAGTGCCGATTACATTAGGCTTGCCAGCCCCTAACACCGAAAACCCAACAAATACAGCCGCCACAGCTTCCATAAGCAATGGGGCGCCGGCGTCGATCTGCCCTGTTCCTACACGCGCCGCAAACAGAATTCCTGCAATCCCCGCGAAGCCTCCCGATAATAAGTACGCCAATAATCGAATGCGGTCCACCCGAATGCCGGATAAACGAGCGGCTTCCCGATTTCCGCCGGTGATGTACATTTGACGGCCAAGCGTCGTGTATTTCAGAAAAATATGCACAACTGCGACAGCGACTATCATCAGCAGAACGGGCACCGGTATGCCGAGCCATTTCCCCTGACCGATCCACTTGAAGCTCTCGGTGAATGCACCCGGAGATACCGTTCCGTCTGCTCGATTCATATGATCATAGATGGAATAGCCCTCCGTAAAGGTTTTATGAATCCCGTTAATGATATACATAACAGCCAACGTTGCCAATAAGTCCGGTATCTTAATTTTTACAATCAGCAATGCGTTAATGAACCCAATCAGTAACCCCACCAAGACAGGCACAATGAGCACGATCCACAGGGGTTGTTCATACCACACCATTAAGGAAGCCGCAACTACGGTTGATATGGAAACTGTAGAACCGACTGAAAGGTCGAAGCCATCCACGATCAGAGAGAACGTAACGCCGATAGCCACAAAGGTTACTATGGAAATGGAGCGCAAAATATCGGTAATGTTATTATAAGTCATAAAATAAGGGGATTGTGTGGTAAAGAACAGGAGTACACCGGCAATGACGATCAGCGCTCCGTATCGAAATGTAAAGTCTAACAGTTTCTCTTTCACTTTTCTTCTCCTCCGCCGCTTGCGTAATAAAGAATGGTATTTTGCGTAGCTTCTTCCCTGCTGAGCTCTTTCACGATTCGGCCGTCACACATGACTAGAATACGATCCGCGATGCCCGTAATCTCCTGAATTTCAGAGGAGAAGTAGATTACGCCCTTTCCTTCCGCGGCCAGATCTCCGATCAAACGAAACATGTCCTGCTTGGCGCCGATATCGACGCCTTTCGTCGGTTCGTCGAACAGGAACACGTTGGCTTCGGTCGGAAGCCACTTCCCGACCGCGACCTTCTGCTGGTTGCCCCCGCTCAGACGGGCAACCAACTGGTTCAAGCCCGGCGTCTTCACGCCGAGGCGCGCAACCAGCGCGTTCGCCGTCAGCCTCTCCCGGCTGCGGCGAACGAAGCCCAGCACGCTATGCCGGCTCAGCGTCGGCAGCGTCAGGTTCGCGCCTACGGACTCGTAGGCCAGGATCCCTTCCTTGCGGCGTTCCTCCGGCACCAGCACAATGCCGTGTTTCACAGCATCATGCGGCTGCTTCAGCCGGAGGGTCTTGCCGCGCAAGCGGATCGTGCCGCCGTCCGGCGAGTCCGCGCCGAAGAGCAGCCGGGAAAGCTCCGACTTCCCGGCGCCGACCAGGCCCGCGATGCCGACGATTTCGCCGGCTCGCACCGCCAGGCTCACGCCGCGGACCCGGGTTCCGCGGCGAAGCCCTTGCGCCTCGAGCAGTACGCCGCCGATGGGCACGGACCTCTTCGGGAATTCCTCCCCGAAGGTCCTGCCCAGCATATCGGCAATCACTGCTGGAATGCTCGTGTCGGCGGCGTTGCGGGTTGAGATGACCCGCCCGTCGCGCATAACCGTGATGCGGTCGCATACCGCGAACACCTCGGGCAGCCGATGCGTGATGAAAATACACGCAACACCCTCGTCTTTGAGCTTCCGCATCAAGTGGAACAACCGTTCCGCTTCACTTAAGCTGAGCGGTGCCGTAGGCTCGTCAAAGACAACAATCTTCGCTTGCTGCGCAACCGCTCGTGCGATGAGAATCAGTTGTTTCTCCGACAAGGAAAGCTCGCTTACTTTTCTGCCAACCGGTGTAAATAAACCAACCGAAGCAAGAATACGGCTTGCCTCTTTCTCAAGAGCCCTCCAATTTACCCATGTCACTCCTCCATTCGTAAACCGATCCAGCATGATGTTCTCCGTCACGGTTAACTCTGGAAAGAGAACCGTATCCACTTCCTGGTAGACACATTGAATACCGCTTTGAATGGCATCCTGAGGATTGCGAACAGTCAAAGTCTTTCCGTCTAACAAGAGTTCCCCTTGATCAAATGCATAGGCACCGGTCAAGATTTTCATTAACGTGCTTTTACCGGCTCCGTTCGCACCTAACAAAGCATGAATTTCGCCCGGCTTCACTTCAAAATGTATATTATCCAAGGCAGTGACACCGGAAAAGGACTTCATGATTCCTCGCATTAATAACATGATGTTCTCTCTCCTTCATGAAAAATCTCACCGAAGGTATCTCCGGTGAGATAGCAAAATTCATTTATTGTTCCAGTTCTTTCAACCAATCCGTATATCCTTGCTCGCTCCCGCCCCAACCTGGAACATGTTCGCTTAGCGTTTCCGTTGTCACCGGTTCCGACGGCAATTGATCACGAGACACAAACACGGGTTCCAGTACAATCTTATCTTCCGTTGTATCGCCATGAAGCTTCTGATACAGATATCTTACCTGAATCCGGCCAATGTCGGTCGGATCGACAGCTGCGGAAGCTACCCAAGGATTCTTGGGATCCTGTAACATGGTTAAATCTTCGTCGCTTAAATCGATACCGTATATCTTAATCTCATCCCGGCCGGCCGCCTGAATGGCTCTCGCCGCGCCTTTAGCGAATTCATCATACGATGCCCATACCGCGGCGATATCCCCCTTATTGGGGTACTGCTTCAGCACCGCATCCATTTGAGCCTGGATATCCAGCGCGGTGTTGTTGCTAACGGTTCCGAATGCAGCAACTTCCTTTATGTCGGGGTGCGCTTCCATGAATGCTTTATAAGCCAATTGACGTCTTTCCATCGGGGCAAAGCCGGCAACCCATATTTTTACAATATTTCCTTTGTTGCCGATATCTTCCGCAAGTTTATTCAAGGACATTTCCGCCATCTGCTGATCCCCTTGTTCAAGCACCGTAACGTCAGGCACCTTTAAATCGGAATCAAAGGAAACGACCGGAATTTTAGCATCGATAGCTTTCTGCACACCGGCCTGCAATGCCTGAGCTGTACCATGATCCAGAAGGATTCCGTCAAAATGCTGGTTAACGGCCGCATCAAGATTGGAAGACATCTTTGCTAAGTCGTTGTCAGAAGCAAATACCTGAACTTCCCCGCCTAGCTTTTCCACCTGGGATTTAACGCCTTGCACATACTGCGCCGAGAAAGTTCCTGTGTTAAACTGCATGACGAGCGCGATTCGTTTACCGGCTAATTCGTTTTCCTCGGCAGTCTTTTCAACGGTAATCGTTGCTTCTTTCGTCGCATTTCCGTTACTGGATCCGGCGTCGCCTGTTTTGTTGTTACCGCAACCTACAAGAAGTGCTGCCGCTAAAATCACGGGAGATGCAAATTTAAAACTTTTCAATAATGAAAACTTCATATGAACCCTTTCCCCTCTCTATCTTATAATCCCTATATGTATAGTTGGAATTAAAATTATAGTAGCACCTAATCGAAGAGCTCGTCAATTATTTTTTCACTATTCCCAATAAACTAAAAAAAGCCCGTCTTCTCCGAAGAGAAAACGGACGGCGGTAAGACTACATACGGTCTTTATTGTCTTTACGGTTTCTCAAACCGGCCAAGCCCAACAAACCTAACAGACCCAACCAACCCCAGTCCGTATCGTTGTCGTCTGCGGTTGTTGCGTTTGTTCTGTAGTTGTTATTGTTCGTACCGTACGTGCCCATGCCCATACCAGAACCGTTAGTACCGTAGTTGTTGCTGTTCGTACCGTACGTGGATGTGCCGCCATTCATTGTGCTGTTCGTACCTGTAGTGCCCATGCCTGCTGCGGATTCTTCAGCCATAGCAGGTACGGCTGTAAGCAGCGTAAGGCCAAGAGCTACTGTTGCCAATGCGCGTTTTTTCATGAGTGAGAGGCTCCTTTCTGTTGTGTCGAATAGGTTGTTACGTCTTATATTGTCACCTGAGCACGAAAGATTATGCCCCCGTCGATAATCAGATTTATCCAGTTTCTTTTGTGGAATCAAAAAAAACACCGGCTAAGCCGATGTCTCCTTTCAAGTGACATATTACCCAAACAACAGAGCGCCTCCTGAGGCCCCTAACAGCACAACCAGCCAGGGAGGCGCCTTCCAAAAGGTGAGAAGACCAAACAACACCATCCCTATACTTATATGAACAGGTGTATGCATCGTGCCTGTCCAAATGGGATCGTACAAAGCTGCCAGCAATAACCCGACGACCCCAGCATTTACACCGGCTAGAACCTTTTGTACATGCGGTTGAGTACGCAACCTGTCCCAGTACGGCAAGCATGCGGCTACTAACAGAAAGGATGGTGCAAATATAAACATAAGAGCCGTTGCGCTGAAACCTGCAGCGGACAGGATGCTGAAATCGCTCATGGAAGCTCCAATGAACCCCGCAAAAGTGAATAAAGGACCTGGTACCGCCTGTGCTGCGGCATAGCCTGCAAGAAAGGTTTCATCAAGAATCCACCCCTGGTCCACAGTAACTTCTTGCAGCAGGGGCAGTACAACATGGCCTCCACCGAAGACCAGCGCGCCTATACGATAAAAAGCGGCTGCAGTCTGGAGCCACAAAGAAGGATAAATGACTGCCGCTATGGGCAAAACAATCAGAAGACCGATAAAAATGATTCCGCAGCTCCAAGTTACCTTTTGGCCGACTGAGTAAATTGTTGAATCATTCTCCAAGTGAACGTCAACACGTTCGTTTGTTGGAACTTGTTTGTATAAAAACCAACCTGCCAAGCCGGAGCAAGATAAGACTGCCAGTTGCATCCATGCTTGAGGGATGATTAGTATCATGACTGCAGCCATTAAGGCAATGCTTTGTCTTGATCGATCCGGGGTAAGTGACTTCGCCATCCCCCAGACGGCTTGAGCAACTACGGCCACCGCCACGATTTTGAGTCCCTGCAGCCAGCCGGCAGATGACCATGAATAGGTACTAAGCAAGGTCGCAAACACGAACAGCAGAAGGGCTGAAGGCAATGTAAAACCAAGCCAAGCGAGAAAGCCTCCCCATAATCCCGCTCTTTTCATACCAATGGCCATCCCGACTTGCGAGGAAGCGGGGCCGGGAAGAAACTGGCATAACGCCACTAAATCCGCATATTCTTTCTCCTTCAACCATTGCTTGCGGATTACATATTCCTCACGGAAATAACCCAAGTGCGCCGTTGGTCCCCCGAAGGATGTACAGCCCAGCTTGAGCGCCGTCCAGAATACATCTCCGCTTGTCTTCGTACGATTAGTTTTCATAATTACCTCGTGAACACATATAAATTTATATTCAAAAATAAATATTATCACAATTTACTTATAGATTTGTTTTCTCTATATTATTTTTTTGTCAAAAGACAAAAAAAGCGGCCCGCAGGCCGCTACATATAATATTAGAAATTTAAAATTATTTAATTGTGATACCCTTGCCGCTCTTCTTGGTTTCAGACCAATCTTCCACATTCCATGTTTTGGTAACCCAATCCTCGTAAAAGTCGGGTTCGTGAGATACCAGAAGAATCGTGCCTTTGTATTCCTTCAATGCGCGTTTCAGTTCTTCTTTGGCGACAACGTCCAGATGGTTCGTAGGTTCATCGAACGCGATCCAATTGCTTTCTCTCATTAACAGCTTGCACAGACGAACTTTCGCTTGTTCGCCGCCGCTCAGTGCATTAAGCGGTCTGGTAATGTGCTCATTCTTCAGCCCGCAACGCGCCAGCGCACCCCGAACTTCATGTTGATTCATGAACGAAAACTCGTTCCAAACATCATCAATCGGCGTCAAATGGCCTGCTTTCACTTCTTGTTCAAAGTAAGCCGGAAACAGATAATCACCCATGTAGGTTTTGCCGCTGAACGGCTGAATTTTCCCAAGAATGGTTTTCAGCAATGTAGATTTACCTACGCCGTTACAGCCGACTATAGCAATCTTATCGCCGCGCTCCACTTGCAGGGTCATCTTAGGCAACAACGCCGAAGTGTAGCCGATTTCCATATCTTCGCATTCAAACACGGCGCGTCCGCTCGCACGGGCTTCCTTGAAGTTAAAGGTTGGTTTCATCGCTTCTTCAGGACGATCAATCCGTTCAATACGGTCCAGCTGCTTCTCACGGCTCTTCGCTCGTCCCGACGTGGAATAACGCGCTTTATTACGCTGGATGAAGTCCTCTTGCTTCTTGATGAATTCCTGCTGCTTCTCATACGCGTCGATATGTTGATTCTTATTAATGTCCGCCATCTTCAAGAACTTCTCATAATTTCCTGCGTAACGGGTCATCTTAGCAAATTCCAAATGATAGACAATGTCGACTACGCCATTCATAAATTCAGTATCATGAGAGATCAGAATAAAGGCAAACGGATAGTCTTTAAGATAGTGAGTCAACCATTGAATATGTTCCACATCCAGATAGTTGGTCGGCTCATCCAGCAACAATACCTGCGGCTTCTGCAACAGCAGTTTGGCGAGCAATACCTTGGTACGCTGTCCTCCGCTCAGTGCAGTGACGTCGCGGTCCAGACCGATGGCATTCAACCCGAGTCCGTTCGCCATCTCTTCCACTTTCACGTCAAGCATATAGAATCCGCTGGCATCCAAACGCTCTTGAATATCGCCCATTTGCTCCAACAATACTTCAAGCTCTTCAGGTGTGGCGTCACCCATCTTTTCCGTAATTACCATCAATTCTTTCTCTTGCTCCAAGAGCGGCAAGAATGCTTCCTTCAGCGCGTCGCGGACGGTTTTCCCGGCTTCCAGCTTCGTATGCTGATCCAGATAGCCGTATTCCACACGCGGAGTCCACTCCACCCTGCCGCTGTCCTTCAGTTGCTTGCCTGTCAATATATTCATCAAGGTAGATTTCCCCACCCCGTTCGCTCCTACTAATCCTACGTGTTCCCCGGCCAGCAGGCGGAAGGAAACGTTCTTAAACAACACGCGATCCCCGAATGTATGGGAAAGCTCTTCAACAGTTAACAAACTCATGATTATGTCCTGCTCCTTATTCCGAAATAATATAACATCACAATAGATTATTTTAGCACATTTTTAGCCGCTTGTGTCAGAGAGTGAAATTTCTTCCACGCCTATTTCGGATTTGAACAGATGATCATAGGCCGTGATTCGTAATCTTTGTGATTTATCTATAGCGTAGGTTACAGATATGCGGCTTAAATCCAACGTTTGCTGATGAGGCTGGATGTTCATCCGCCAAAAAATCGGACTTCCGTTTTTCCGAAGCGGTTCGAACTCAGCGCCTTTGCGTACCATAGGGACAATTTCAATCTTCGTCTGATTCGGTTTCGTAGTTGCCACACGCTTGACTTTGCGTACCGGATATTGTTCTGAAGCTTCAATCATCGGAATGGTTTCTTTCCCCGCATGATTATAAATGCCGTAAGCCGCGTTAATGGCATCCCCGACGAGAATTTCGCCCTCGCTCTTTGTGTATCTGGCATTTCCGCGGGCAATCCGGGTTTGCAGATGCTCTTCATCCCACACAATCCGGGCGTTAGGGTAAAGCTCCTCCAGCAGATCTGGAACAAATGAAATTAAGGAAGATCCTCCGGAAAGGAGAACAGCATCTATATTTTGACGGTTAAGACCTGTAATTCGGGCAAATTCATCATTCAATGTCTTAAGTCCGCCCAACATGGCATTCCGAATACGTTCCGATCCGATCAAGAATTGTTCCAGTGTTAAAGTGATGCCCTTGATGCCTTCATCAACACCCGGAACCAGAGGCGGGATCGATAAAGAAATTTCATCGTTGTCGGAAAGAGCCTTTTTCGTTTTCTCGGCAACCGCTTTTAATTGATAATAGAAGGTGAACTTCGGATGATTCTTCAGTTTGTGCAGACGTTCAGGGTCATCGAAGACATCGAGACTCAGGCTTTGGCAGATCGGATTACCCTGTTCTTTCCCTTGCTCAATGAAATATCGGATAATGGTATCATCCAGATCATCCCCGCCGATATCAAGCCCTGTTTTGGCCACCACTTTGCCGGTATAACGGTTAGCGCCCTCACCCGTGAGTTCGCGAAGCACTTGAGCGGCGCCTTCCTTCTCTTCCTCGGTCTCATACTTATCCATAACAGCCAAATCCAGCGTACCTCCGCCAAAATCGAACACAAGCACGTACTGTCCCGGAATATTTCTACAATCCCAAAGTACGGAAACGGGTTCATCGAGAAACCAGATGTTTTCGCGTGGGATTCCGAGTTTCTCTGCCCCTTTTTCCATAACACTCTTGCGGTTTTCGTCGAAATTGACGGGGATGCTAAGAGCCAGACGTTCCACTTTACGAGGATGATCAATGCCGGCCTTACGCAGCAAAGTACGAATAAATATGGCGTATAGCTCCGGTAAATCGTAGCTGTCTTCATCCACTTTCAGCTTGAAATTCATATCCCGGCGCAGTTCTGTTTTGATTGAGAATACAGATCGGCTGCGAAGACGGTCCACAGCTGCGGCCTGATTACCCAGTAACCACTCCCCCGCCTCATCCTTGGATAAGATGGATCTTACCATAAACGGTGTTTCGCCTACATCCACTTTCTTCATTTCCACTTCGCCCGTATAAGGATCTAAGATCGCGACTGATGAATTCGTGGTTCCCAAATCAATGCCAACATAATATTTAGCCATATAACGTGAAAGCCTCCTTTGCTGCAAAATTATTATAAATCGTTTAAATCATTCAGTAAGTCCTCTGCCGATTCCGCGCTTCGCTGTTGATAAATTGCAATTTTGGCTTTATATAAGGCTTTTCCCGATTTCAAATCCCTGATTCCGGGAGATAACAGCCGATAGTTTTTTAACTCATTGCTGGTTGTTGTGTCATTCGTAATAATGGTGTAGTTTTCTGGACGTCTGGTCATATCATTAACGATTAATTCTGAAGTTCCCTGCGCAGTACCCGCTATAGGAAACCATTCCCATAAACGGTTTGATTGCAAGAGCTCATGTAATGTATAAGCCAGATCCGGAAACGCAGACTTCATTTCGGGTTCGCGCAACCGGAATAACGCATGTAATTCAATCAGGGCTTCAGTCTGTTTCTCTTGCAAAAGGAAACCCTCGGACGGCTCAAGCCTGTAAGCGGATCGTGCTGCGCGCCAGGCTTGCTTCAACCGGTTAAACATAACGGTCATGCCCCCTACAAATTCATAAGATCATCCAACATATTGGAGATCGCTGATGCATCTGTCCATTCAGCACGGATGACAGCTCTTGCCAGTATCTCGCCTGATGCCTGGTCCTCCGCCCCGGGACGAATAATCCGGTAATTTAATTCATCCGTATTCCCCTGCGGCGCCGCCTCAAAGGCAATCCGTTCTGATCTGTCTTTAAGCTGCTCCAATACCCAATGGTGACCCTCTGAAGCATTCTTAGACTCGCCTAACCAGCGTATATTCGCCATCGACGCGAGTGATGCGGCTGCTTCAACGGGCCAATGTGTTTCCGCATATTTCTCAAGAAACGTTAAGGCTAGCATAGCTTGATCTTCCTTCACCCTTTCAGCTGTCCATCGTTGAACGGAAGTTATGGAATCCTCCATGGAAAGGTTTGATTTGGAGAACAAAGATTGCAGCAGAAGCGATGCCAAATGTTTTCTTGACCCCGCGGCACGGATATTCTCGCCATGAAACAGCGTCCCAAGGTATCGGGCTTCCACGGATAAGAGCGGTTTGACCTCTTCCAGATGCTTCATCCGATAAATAAGCGAATACAATAAGTCCTTGTCATGCACGGCGAAATATTGAAAGAGCGGGACCGTTAATTCATCGCTTAAACCTCTGCGGACAGCGTCTCCAAAAATTAAACAGCACCGGTCAATAATAAATTCCGTCGATTGAGACTGGTCGGAGCGCAACAAGCGTTGTTGTAAATTAACCGGATCAAGGCATAACACCCAGGCAAGATGAAGGAACTGATACTCCTTATCGGTAAATTCTTTAACAAAGCGTTGCCAATGACGCAGAATGACTTTGTTTCTCAACCATTCGCGATGTTCGGGTACAGGTAACCCGGCAAGCACAAGATCCGCAAAGAATACAGGGATTTCATGAGTAGCCATAAGTGTATCTTCAAAGCCTGAGGTGTGAAATACCGCTTCAAGACAGGCCGTTTGTATATTCATAGGAACAGACCGGGCGGCATCCGTATCCGATAACGATAATAAGGTAAGCAGCCCGGCCCACCATCTCCGTCTTCCTTCGGACACCTCATCTTCACCACGGTTCATGCCGCCCTTTGAGGCAACGGCGATAAACCAAGAGATAAAGCGTTCAGCCTCAACTTCTTGAGTCAAAAATTTGTCAATCACTTCGTGATAAGATGAGGAATGTTCATTAATATACCGAAGTAAACCGGGTGGAGTCTGTTGTTCTATAGAATTAGAATTGGGATTGTGCTTCGTAGGATGGATGGAATTCATGGTTTCCATTGCCGGCATGACATGCGACCGGGGGTCAGCCCAGCCTTTGTAATGAAGATAAGCTACCATCGGATGTTCCTTGTCAAAGTGCTTCTGCAGCAATTTGCGCGGCAATTCATCCGTTTTGCGCCTCCACTGCTCCGCAGCATTTTGTTTGCGGAAATCCTTCTCATCTTCAGGCAAATCCGTATCAGCATTTAAGGCATACAGCTGTGAGCGATATTCAACATTTAACTTTTCCTTTTCTCTATCCAACAGTTCAGTGAACCGGCCGAAAGCTGCAAGACTTTGTTCTACCCGCTGTTGAAGATCATTGATAGCCTGTTCGAAACGATCTGGTTTTTTAAGAAAGGATTGTAAATCATAAACCGCCGTTAACAGCAAGTCATCCTTGGTACCACGCTTCGGTTGCATATTAAACAGCGTCTCAAATAACAGTTGATGAAAGAACACTTCGTCAAAGGGCACGTAACTGTTTTTGAACATCCCGGGTGAACGCTGGAAGCCCACATCGGACCGCAACGTTTCTTCAGGCGGAAACAGAAGCCATTCCACAAGCATCATGGGGTTGGGCTCAGCTGCAATATAGGCTATTTTATCCTGAAAAGATGAGCTTCGGTAGGTTCCGGCAAATTTACGAAGCCAATCTGTGGTGAGATAGGTTTTCATTGGGTCTCCTCTTGCATTTCCAGATTCAATTGATCCGCCCGCTCGCGTACTTTGGCATATAAGGGATCCAGTACGTTACGAAGTCCTGCATCCTTGTTCCAAAAAACAGGGTAATCTTCGGCAAATGCCATTGGCGATCTCTGAGTTCGTGAGTCTGATTCAACGTCAACATGTGCGTCATTGCTATGTTTCTGGGGATTCTGATCCATTCCTGACTCTATCAATAAGCTGGCTCCGCGTTTGATGCGGAATGAACGCCACACCTCATTCATGTCCATTCCACGAAGATTTAACAGTTTCAACGGATCCCCTTCCAGTATATTTGCCGTCTCATAAAGCAATGCGGCGCTATGCTCACATGGCATGCCACCCGGCTTACAAGTACAAACAAAATCAAGATTGGAAGCCTCCGGGAGTAAGCGAATCGACTTTTCAGCCAATGCAACTTGTAAACCTGAAGGTATTTCGTTCATTAGTAGTTGAGCCTGCATCTCCGTATCGTTCCACAGCATACTTATCCATTGTTCTTGAGCAGCTGAGGAGTAATTCCACCCGGTTATCTGCGGCTGAAAAGGACGTGGCTTATCTCCGCGCACCTTGGCGGTAACAAACCCTGGTTTAAGGGAAAGTTGTTGAACCCTCTGCTCGGCGGCGAGGCGGCGACCTTGTTGAGCGAGTTTTGTGTCTTCCAGAGACTGAAGAATCCATGATTCCCATTCACTTATCCACGAGATCGTTTCATCCATGTTTCATCCTCCTCCACCAGCAATTCTTTACCTAAGGTAAACATTTCACGAAGTTGCTCTGTTGACAATTCCGTCAGCCATTGTTCACCTTTCCCGACAACATGCTCCGCTAATTGTTGTTTATTCTCAATCAGGGTATCGATTTTCTCTTCCAGTGTTCCCGATGTGATGAATTTATGCACTTGTACGTTACGCTGTTGTCCGATTCGATACGCGCGGTCAGTCGCTTGGTTTTCCACAGCTGGATTCCACCACCGGTCGTAGTGAAACACATGGTTGGCTCGTGTAAGGTTGATTCCGAAGCCACCGGTTTTCAACGACAGAATAAACAGTAACGGCGCCTCTTCGTCTTCTTGGAAGCGACGAATCATCTCATCCCGCTGTTTCTTGGATGCATCCCCTGTCATAAGCAACACTTCGGTACCGAAGTGTTCTTCTGTCATCACATGTAACAGGCGGGCCATCTGTGCGTATTGCGTAAACACCAGAGCCCGTTGTTTACGACCGAACACTTCCTCCAACATTTCCAATAATCGCAGCGATTTGCCCGAACGCGCAGGGTCGGGCTCCCCTTGACGCAAGAAATGGGCGGGATGGTTGCAGATTTGTTTGAGGTGTGTAATGGCGGCGAGTATAGCTCCCTTACGTTGAATGCCTTCCGAACTTTCCGCAAGCCGCAACACTTTCTGAACGGCCGCCTCATATAAATTCGCCTGCTCGCGTGTAAGCGGACAATACTCTTTGGATTCCAGTTTATCCGGTAAATCACGTATGATGCTTTCATCCGACTTCACCCGCCGCAATATAAACGGTCGGATCCGAAGTTGCAAAGCGGATGCTTTGCCCTCATCCCCCTCGCGTTCGATCGGAATCGCGAACTGCGATCTGAACTCTTCCTGCGGGCCTAGATAACCTGGATTCAAAAATTGCATAATGGACCATAATTCATTTAGTGTATTCTCAACAGGAGTACCGGTTAAAGCAATTCGGTGGCGCGCATGTAATGTACGTATGCTCCTTGTTTGTTTGGAGCCTGTATTTTTAATATTTTGAGCTTCATCTAAAGTTAACACATCCCAAGTGATGCTTTTTAATACAGCTTCATCCCGCAGTGCGGTGGCATAGGATGTGAGAATAATTGGCGTTGTTTGTGACTGCACACTTAAAGCATCGGCGTCCAGTCTGCCGCTGCCGTAGTGTAACCACGGCTTAAGGTCGGGAGCAAAGCGTTCCAGCTCCCGGCGCCAATTCTCCAGTACGGAGGTCGGCGCAATCAGCAGACAAGGCCCTTGCAATTCGCGATGCTCGTATAAACTTAGCATATAAGCGATCCATTGAATGGTTTTGCCTAGCCCCATGTCATCAGCCAAACAAGCCCCCATGCCATAATCCCGCATTGACAGAAGCCAACGGAAGCCCTGCGTCTGATAAGGGCGTAAGGTGCCCTTTAACCCTACTGGCTGATCTCTGGCCGGGAAGGGTTCTTTGCCTCGCAGCCGCGACAGCAGACGGCCGACTTCTCCTTCCGCGATGACACTGCGGACGGGCAGATCGGCAACGCGCGGAGACGCGAGCAGATGCGCATCCTGTTCTTGGTGCGCATCTGCGTCAGTAGCGAGCGCAAGCTGGACCGCTTCCGCGAAAGGCATCTGCCCTTCGCCGTCCGGACCGTAGCGGTCCAGAAACCGTTTCGCGAGCTCTGGCCGGAACGGCACCCAGCCGCCGCCGGCCCGCACCATCGGCGGGCGCTCCTCGATCAGCCGCCTCAGCTCCTCGCGGCTGATCACGTCTTCGCCTACCGCCAGCTCGCTGCGGTAGGACATCAGCGAGGCGAAGCCGAGCACGCCGGCAGCGGCGGATCGTCCGCCGGCGACGGTTACGGCGTCGGCGGGCGGATCGTCACCGCGGCTGGCGGCGGCGGTTTGCAAGCGCAGCTGCACGCCCCAGCGCGGGCGGCTGCGCCACCAGGCCGGCACGAGCACGGCCAGGCCAAGCCGCTGCAGCTGCGGCGCGGCCTCCTGGAGGAAGCTGTAGGCTTCCTCCAGGCTCAGCGGGCAGCCGGTGGGTGCCTGCTGAGCGAAGCTTGCGCGCAGCGGCGGGAACACCCGCGCCGCTGCGCCAAGCTGGGCAAGCAGCCGTTCCTGCGGCTGCTTGAAGCGGAAGCTGCGGATGACGAGTTCATCCGCAGCTTCACGCCAGACCGCCTCGGCGGGCACGAGCAGGGAGTCGTCTTCTTTCACCCGCAGGTGAAAGGAAAGACGCCAGCTCCCGGCGTGCTTCGCCGAGGGATCCTGTGCGGCTGTCGGCTCCTCCAGCCGCAGGCAGGTCGTGTACGCGTGCGGCTCTTGCGTGCGCTGCGCCGCTTGCGTCCACGACCTGACCTCGCCCGCGATCCATTCGAGAGCTCCCTCAGCCCGCGGAGCGGGGTCGGTGAGCAGCGAATGCATCCAATGCTCCGCGGGCGTCAACGGGACCGTGAACCGGGGATTCATCGCTTTCAGCGCTGATTGAGCCGTTTCACGGTCCGCTTGCGCGCGGATAAACAGATCCGCGCAAACCGCAACAAACGACCTCGCATCATGCAGCATGCGCTCAGCCAAAGCCGCATCATCTCTGAACGATTCGATCAGGTGATGTAACCGATACTGAAGCTCCGGCGAATCCAAGAGAACCTCCCAGACAGCACAATAGGCTATCGAACTTCCTGAACTTCCCGGATCCGCCAAATTTCCCGATTCCTCAAACCTCACAGAACTTTCCTTACTAGTCTCATAAATCGAGACAGTAGGCAGGAAAGATCCGTTGCTTAACGTCTGTAGCAGTAATTCAGCACAGCGTATCCACAGAGACATCATTTTACTTAGCCCTATGTGAAGCTCCGCGTCATAATCCCTTTCAAGTGTTAACAAATATGATAAAAATTCTTCGATATTTTTGGAGTCCGGTGTTAACTGGAGTAAAGATTGATCCTCCGCCGTTATTAAATGCGGACACACTGAAGCAGGAACAGCCTCCGCGATCCGTTTAAGCGTACTTGCTTGTTCACGGGTCCCATTGTCCGTTCCTTCTCCAGAGATGGTTATATTCAGTTGATAATAAGGCATTCCTTCGCGTTCCGCCCTTTGTGACCAAACGCCATCCATGAAAATCATGATGACTACCTCTCTCAACAGCTTTACAGATTTAGGTTATTCCTTCAGCATAACAAACCTTAGCCTTATAAACAACTTACAAGCCTCCTGCTCCTTCCTTTAAAATTCCATTTTAAATAGATATTGCGCTCCGGGAAGCCGAATCCGGTCCCCGTCTTTTAACAGATACTTTTTATTGGGTACCAATGCTTCTCCGTTAAGTTTACTGCCGTTGACCGAAGCTAAATCCCGCACTTCGTACTGCTGTTCTCCATATGTAATTTCCAGATGAAGCCTGGACGTTCCCATGGCCTGTTCAACATAATCCGCTTCTTCCTGTGCTCGGCCGATAATGAAGGATTCCTGTTCCAAAGGAATTTGTATTTTCTCCGTTCCTTTGCCAATAACCAAGACAGCAGGTTTTCTCGTTTGCGATTCCGGCGGATTTTCTAACATAGTCAATAGAACCGTCTGGTCCGGTTTAGGCAATAAGGCGGTTTTCATATGCAAATCAGCATAGTATTGTTCCATGGGAAGGTCTGTTGTATCCTCATGGATCAGCGATGTTATACCTGTCTCCGGTTCGGGCTCATTTACTGTTTTCCATAGCCACCCAGCAACCGACAACAGAAGGATTCCGGTGCCGATGTATGCCATGTTAGATCCAAAAATCCGCTGTATGCCTACCCAGAGTAACAAAGATAACAATGCCAAAATAAAAGAAAAGCGGATTTTCAGTTGAAGTGAGCTTAAAGGTTGTTGTTCCGCTTCGGTTGTTAACTCGGTTTCGGGAAGAAATGGTCGATACTGGTCAGTTGTAAGCTCAGAAGGCTGTTGTTGCAAGACCATTGCCAATCGTTCCCTTACTTCAGATAACTTGAATTCGGAATTCGTTAAATGATTCATCAAGCTCTGCATATCCTTGTTGTCGCGTACGACATCCCCTAAATACTTTTCGAATAGAAGTTTAATTTGATTGTGCGTTGTTGTATGTAAGGTGTTTGAAATTAACGGGAGACAAACAAACTTTGTATATTCCAAATTCTCATTTGTATAGATTAATTCATCATCCAATACATACTGGTCCGTTGAAAGAAGGTAAGAGGCATGTGCTTCTAATTGTCCTATCAATTTAATGAAGAAACGGATCTTTTCCTCCTGTGTCCTTTCCTTGATCTTCAATATAGAAGACAAGGGCTTCTCAGAACCGATCCGGTACAACCATTTGGTTTGTGAATTCCAGGTCTCTGTTGAAAAGGGGATTAACGTAGGTATTGCATGCTTCAGAATCATTTTGAAAGCGATCGGATCCACCTCTTCCGTACCTACAGGTAGAACCACTAGATATAATGTGTCCGACCTCTCATAATCGTAACGTATTCCGTGAACTGCCTTGTTCATGTCCCTCCTCCTTACATGAATGCATAATATAATGACGTAAGTCCTGCCGGAAATACGGCATACATAAATGGAAACTGCATGTATTGGTTTTCACTTCCGTTTCTCCAGCGGATCTTTACTTTGTCCGCCCACATGAGAGAAATCATTTGATAATAAATCTTGCTAATGCGGTATAACAGTTGTTTTTTGATAATAAAGAGAAGGATACCTATAAAAGCACCATAAATAATAGAATACATGAGGCACTCGATTACAAATAAAGTCCCGGTTATAGCACCGATGGCTCCAAATAATTTAACGTCTCCCGCACCGATGCCACCGAACGCGTAAAGCAGAACCAATAATCCGAATCCGGATGCCAAACCCGCGAATGAAAACAGAAATCCTTCCCATCCTGAAATCGTAGTGTGGTAAAGCAGACCCGCGGCTGCGCCTCCGACTGTTAAGGTATTCGGGATAATCATGCGCGTGGTATCTGTGATTAAAGCGATCAACATACACACACTCAGTAAAACAATAGAACCCGTATCCAACGAATCTCCTCCTATTCACCTACCCAAACCCGTTCATAGGCTTGGTCTCGCAATGTAATTTGCTTATGGAAGAAAGGGATGTTGAGCTTAAATGTATACTCTGCAACAATCCCGAAATCTGCATACTCCCGATTGCCGGGGATCGGAAAGGTAATCTTAACAATCCGTAATTGTTCTTTACGCAACTGCGTCGTTTGGGGTAAGGATTGGTTTGCAAAGCTCCTGAAGAGCGGTTGGAAAGAAGCAATCAATGCGTCTTCGATTCCCTCTTGGGCTTGGGTTTGAATTTTAGATTTGAAACGTTCAGCCCAAACGGCAAGATCCAATATGGCATCGGGTACCAGAAAACTAAAATCACCGAAAAGCGATTCCGCCTGCAATACCGCTTCCCTTGCTGATTTAACATGGTCTACCGTTTGCATAATCGTCTGACCCGCCCCGGTCGCTTTCGCGCCCTCCACCAGTAACTCAACAGGATACATATGTGCCGCAATGATCTTCGTCGTCTCGCTTGTTGCCGTATGCAACGCCAGTTGCGTAATGGACATTTGAATCATGGACGTCAACGCAATGACAAATGCCAGAAAGAAGGGCATCGTAACCGCTGCTTCCAAGGCAATACTTCCCTTGCTGCCCCGCCACATGCTGTTTCCTCCCTTTAATACGAATGCGCTGTCCTTGTAATCCATTCGTACTGATTTCCCCGAACCTTTCCATCTACCGCATTCCCCCATTTCATCAGGGAGATCATCCCTGGAATAAACCATAACCGCATTGAGGTTTTCATTTCCCCTTGCATATATAAAGTTGCCCGACGCAAATCCGTTCCTGTATTGAGTTGCAGCATGGCTTGCGTTCTGGACAACTGTGATGAAGTGTTCATGTTCATCCATAAGAATAATCTTAAATAGTCCTTATAACTCAGTTGAATCGTAGGCATCTTTGAAATAAGTTCTACTTCTTTCCCTTCCGTTAGTAACTTAAGATCCGCTGATGCTTTTGAAGCGCCCTCAGCCAAAGCTGATAAAAACAACAACCACGGCGTTAAAGCGGATCCAGCGGATTTGGGACTAAGTATAGCTTCGATAGTACGAACAGCGAGTCGAATCCCGTACATCTCACCGTAAGCCGCCGCCATGTTCGCATGGCAAGAAGGCAAGCCGTAAAGTATGTATTCAACTTCCTGTTTGCGAAGCGGATGTGATTGCGGATCCGACAAAACATTCGGTTTTGGCACCTTTCGCATATCAAAATCAATTGTACGGTAATTAAAATTTTGGAGTATATATTCGTTGGTGTACAGCGTGTCTCTTATCGTTTCAATGCCTTGCAGCGCGCGTGATAATATTCCTATGGAGTTCTTACCGGAGGTCTCTGGGGGAATGTCGAGCGGGTTTAACTTCGTCGGTTCAGTGGCTGGGGATCCATTACGATAACTTACAGCATAACCCTCAGGTCCTTCTAACTGCATGTATGAATTAACATCTTGCCAGTCACAGCCTGTTATGGCCATTTGATGCTTGGCATCGTTCATAGCTTGCTGGGCTTGTCCCACTGCTTCTTCCCGCTTGTGCTCTTCGTTTTCTGCGGCCGTAAGCCGGGGTCCTTCCGCGTCTTTTCGCAACTGGAATACAGAGCGAGCATGAAGGAGATGTGCGGAATGATCCACAGATGTTGAAACGCCTGTGACAGTCCTTGTATGGTAGTTGCTATATGCGGAAGAAATAGAAGCCATTTGACTTTTATACAGCGTGTAATAATCAGAACCCATTACAGTTATTGTATTTAATGAATCCTGTAAACCCTGATTCCCCTGGGTTGAACTTGTAACTTGCGGTTGATTCAAGGATTGGGTTGCTTCGGCCAACTTCACCGATAACTCCTCATCCTTGCGCAAAGCTAAATCCAGTTCATGCGCTATCTGTCGGGTTATAGCCAAGTTCATCTCGTGCTGCTGTTGTGATGAAGATTGAAGATTACTCTCAAGTTCGCTAATTGTAACTTTTAATTGCTGGATTTGCAGCATTCTCTTCTGTTCCTCCACAGGATTCCCAGTGTTTAACGTTGATGATTGTAATTGTAGTTCTGCTCTCTCTAGCTGAGCATAACGCTCCTCGTCTGTTGCCGCATATCTGAGATAGTCTGTTTCCCATGATTTCCATTTGGTAAAGGCTTGCTTTAAATGCAGATCCCTGAGCTTTACCAGTTTGTCAACCTCCGACGCGTATGTTACATATTGATCTGCCATCATCGCGGCATCAGGGAGACCTCTCCATTTGTCCAACAACTGGCGGGTATACTCAATGGGGGCCTTATACTTCATATCTTCTTGAATCTGATGTTGGATCGCTAAGGGATTAGCTAAACTATGCAAAGGTTGCAGACGGATACTGTTATCCACATATGAGGTATTCGTAAACTGAAACGCTGAGGCTGTCCGGTCAGGAAGATTGAGCTTTATGATCTTCTGCGCCATTAATACCCGGTCTTCTTCATTTATAGAGACGCCATACAGACCATACTGTTGCAATGATGAATCATAAGCGGAGAGCACGGAGTTCATAGATGCATACAGAGCATGTTCAGACTGTCTTTCAGCCACATAGATGCGTGTAAAATCAATTAGTAAAGTTGTGAACAAAAACAACACTCCGGTTATGACAATCAGGTAAATGGATATAGCCCCTCTTTGATCATTCGCTACATGCCGGATTGCTGACTTAACCATGCTTGACGATGATGATGCCCTTCTGCTCCAATGTTTTTTGCAGGGATTTGGATAATCCCCATTGCTCTTTGCCGTCTTTCTTGAATAAATGCCACACCACTCCCTTTACTTTCCCCGTAGCCATCAGCTCCAAATCCTTAGTCAACTGATCCCTTAAAGATCGGGTTGAGCTTTGGTAACCGATGTAAGCTTGATGGGCTACGCCATCGGAATCCAGCGCATCAATCATACGCCATTCGCCGGTCTGCTCTGTCGTAGCCGAAGATCCGCGACCTCCTACCGTATTCTGCAAAAATTGCTTTGCTTCACTATGAGTTCTGAAAGCCAAAGTCTGAGTTGAAGTTTGTACTGGTGTCGCGGTCTTAAATCGATTCAAGAGTAGTTGAAGTTGTGTACGACTCATATAATGCTGAATATAAGGCATATACGTTCTAACGAAATCCAAACTGCGTATAAATTCTGACGGCTCGACGATGGCAGCTTTAGCTTCGGCTTGCAGACCTGCTGTTCCCCATAATCCAGCCGACACAAGCGGCATCTGAAAAGGGCTCTGCAGCCTAACAGTAACATAACGGGTAAACATCTTATTGGAGTAAGCCATCTGACCATTCAATCCTTGCGGAAATTCGTTCAAGGCTTTGGCCATTTTCGTTTCCGGCAAACCCGATGACTCCATAACTCCCTCCCCGCCCACTTCAACTCTGGAAGGTTGATTGGGCCATAAGAAGTTGAATGTGTCCGAATTGCTGTCCTGAAGACTTCGCCAGTATAACCCGTCTGCCTGTCCAAGCGAATAATGTCCTGTGTTATAGCTGCGAAAGCTGTTGTTCCAATGGTTAGCTGTTCGCTGAGCTGCTTGGTTGACAATGACGGTCATGGCGCTCTTCTGGTAAATGAAAACGGAAGTGAAAATTAAACTCAGCGTAAGGAGCAAAACGACCGGAAATACGAGAGAAGCTTCGACTGTTAACGCCCCTTGGTTACCTTGAATAATTTTACGCACAATTACTTTGGAGGCGTCAAAAGCGTGCCGTCTACCGTATCGGTGTTGTTGATAAGCTGTTCATTAGCTTGTCCCAGCAGCTTTTCAAACCATCCGATAATCCATTTGCGAAATGCTACTGCAAGAATGAGGATAACCGCAATGATCATAATGATTTCTAACGTTCCCAAACCTTCTTCTTCCTTCCATAACGCTTTAACTCTGTTCATCCATTTCATATTCGTTCCTCCTGTTATTTAAGAATTCATCATCATGACACCTGGTGCCGCGACCACAATTAAGATCACCAGGAAGATCAGCATGAGCGGTAAAATCATTTTGGCCGAAGCTTCTTCACCTGCTGTTTTGGCTTCCGCTTTTTTCTTTTCCCATAATTGTCTTGACAGTTCTCTTAATGTAAGTACAAAATAATCACCCCCTTTACGGTAATTCATTAATATCGTGTTTACGAATACTGCGGTTTCCTGAACGCCGCAACGCTTGTTAAAGTCCTCCATGACACGGCCGAAGGATTCGTTTCTGTCCAGTTCCGTTACTGCCTGTCGCAGCTCTGCATAAAGGGGCTTTGTCACGTCTCCGTGACTAGAACATTTCATAAGAGCTCCTTGTATCGTTTCACCCGCGTTCATTAGCAAACACATTTTGTCCAGCAGCTCCGGCATATCTCTGATTATAAGTTTCTTTCGTTCACCGATGCTCTTGTTCAGACTTTGCCATCTAAGGAATGGGATCACACTTGTCAGGATTAAGCCAGCGATATACATAACCCATCCATCAGAAGAAATGGCGGCAATACCGCTAAAAAATAATTGACACAACAACATATAGCACAACATTCTACTAAGAAATCTTTGGATTCGAATCTGCATTCGATCCTGCGACGGAAGTAAATTTAACTTTTGAATGATGGCTGAAACCCAAGTTGCGAACCGACGTCTAATGTGCAGATACTCAATTAAGAACCAGCTTAATGCCTCAAGTCGGGCGCGGATCTTATTAGATTGATTATCAGGATGCGGCTTTAAATTCCAAACGAATCCGATCCCTATCACTAAGGCGATAGACTGGGCCAAGAACCACAAAAGAAAGAATGAATTCAACTCGTTCACACCTTTAAATTCATAATTTTCATGGACAGCCAACCGGCAACACCAATGACGGCTAACGCCAATGTCATGACAAAGTGGCCTTTAAGCGTGTATAGCGGTTGCATATAATCCGGAGATCCGAAGCTTAAAAATCCGATAATGACAAAAGGAATGACACACATCGCTTTGGATTCGAACCTTTTCTGTGCGATCATGACCGAAATTTCTTGTTCGATTTGCAGCTTGTCGCCAATCATATGGGCTGTTTTACGCACAACTTCCACTAAATCTCCGCCGGTTCTTTTGCAAATATTAAACACCTCGGTAAAGTTGCTGATTTCATCCAGATGAGCTCTCGCTCCCAAATCGCTTAAGGCTTTCTCAATGGGCAATCCATTATCCACTTTCCGTACAATCGCTTCCATTTCCTGAACCATGGCCAGATCGGCATCAGGATAAATCAGAGTCAGATCAACAATGGCTTCTCTAAAAGCATTCTCGACGGATTTTCCTGCTGACAACGAAGAAGATATGGAGTATAAACAGTGTTTAAAGCTGAGCTGCAGCTCTTTTTTCTGCTTGAGAATTCGGTTGCGAATCCAAACTCCGGGAGCCTTCAAAGAGATGAAGCTTAGCGCCGCAGATAGAACAATACTCTTGTAGAACAGATAGCCGATAATGAACATAATCAAGGCGGTTAGGAAAATAACGATCCATTTCTCGTGGGTAACGAGGGTGTATTCATCATAATTTTTGGCTGTATATACTTGAGCGGATTTCGGTTGAACTGACGTTGGCGCATGCTCCTTAATGACAGAACTTGTCTTTAGTACAATCGCCCGCTGAGATATCCGCTCCTTACCCCATAATACGATTCCCGCCAACCCTGCCAAGACGATAGCAATAAATCCTAACAAATATTTTCTTCACCCTTTCCCAAGGCCCGCCATCTCAAGTTTATGCCTTCTGATTAAGTTGTTACCTGTAGAAATCAAAGCCCCCTTCACATCATTAGTTGACTTTTTGGAATCAGACGCAATTTCATATGGTTCATGCTCCTCAAATCGGTAGAGAGGATTTAACACAATTTCACCTTGTACCACACCGACGATTTCTGAAATTTCTGTAACACGGCGTGTCCTGTCCCTCAACCGCGACAAGTGAATCATAATATCAAGGGCTGAACAAATTTGGTTGCGTATGACGCCTATTGGCAGATCGGCTGCGCTAAGCACCATCGTTTCCAGACGGCTGAGCATGTCGGTTACTGTATTGGCATGTCCCGTGGATAATGAACCGTCATGTCCGGTGTTCATCGCCTGCAGCATATCCAAAGCCTCCGCTCCCCTTACCTCACCCACAATGATTCGGTTCGGGCGCATGCGGAGTGAAGCGCGAATAAGATCGCTCATCGATACTTTGCCTTTCCCTTCCGTATTGGCGTTTCGCGTTTCCAAAGCAACCCAATTCGGTACATTGCTAATTTGAAGCTCTGCTGAATCTTCAATCGTGATTACACGCTCATCTGAAGGAATGGATGATGATAATGCATTTAGGAACGTTGTTTTTCCAGAACCTGTGCCTCCTCCGATAAAAATATTGTATTTAGCTTTCACCAGTGTAGTTAGTAATTTATGAACTTCTTGGGTGATTGACCCGGATGCCGTGAGTTGTTGAAGGGTTATCATCTTCTCGGGGAATTTACGTATGGTGACCGTCGGACCCTTGAGTGCAAGTGGAGGAAGAACAATATGAACACGGGAACCGTCTGGTAAACGGGCATCTACAACTGGAGAGCTCGCATTAACAATTCGGTTTACTTTGGATACGATCATTTGAATGATATCCTCAAGTTTTTCTCTGGATTCGAACATGAGAGGTAATTGGTGTACAGCTCCATACCGTTCGATGAAAATTTCCTCGTGACTATTAATCATGATTTCAGAAATTGTGGGATCATCCAACAACGGTTGCAAAACATCCATCCCTCTAAAGGTGTTGAATATGCGTTCAACAGCGTTTCTCTTTTCCTCAAACGTGAGCAACCGGGTATCGAAAGAATGGAGCACTTTGGTTTCAATACATCTTCTCAATTGTTCATCATCCAAAGAAAGAACCTGGTTCAGTTCTCCCCTGATTTCTTCCCTTAGTTGAAAATATAAGATATCATTCATACGGCACTACGCCCTGAAATAACATCAACGACCTGCTTGAGATTATCATTAAATATTCGATTAGAAAGCTGTTGTTCACGATTACGTACATTCTTCCATTGAGGGATATAAGGGAGCAAACCACTAATTAAGACATCCTCTTGATCCTCAGAAGCCCGAAACGCACCCGTGTATTTGTTGGTATAAAATCGAGCTGCTTGGCGAATACGCTCCAGTTGTTGGGGCTGATTCAAATTAGCTTCCGTTAACCATAACTTGGCTTTCCGGGTTGAGTGCAAATCATCCAACACCAACCACAGCACAGCGTCGCTCATAGCCATGGATTCCAAAATCCTGTTGTGATAACACGATTCCAAATCCATAACAATATATGAAAATTGATTTAATTGTTGTAATGCTGCTATAAGCTTCCTCACATCCGCTGACTCCATGTGCTGCATTTCTCTGACGGAATGATGTGGTGCGATAAAGGAAACGCCAGTATATTCATCCTTCTGTATACATGCTTTGAGTTGTTGCTCAAGAGCGGCATCTTCTTGTCTAAGGTAATATAAAACTTGCGAAAAACCCGCCTCTTCTGAACCGTGCAACCATGCAGTTGTAGATGGGATGGACTCTAGACTAAGGTACAACACGTTTTCTTGACGCTCCGAGAGAAGATGAGCCAAATTCATGGCAACTGTAGTTTTACCGCAACCTCCTGTAGCCGAGAAGACGGATATAATCCTCGTATCTTGCTCCCTATTTGCGTTATCTTTAAACAAGGATCGGTCACCTAAAGCTCCTGCATATAACGTATATACTTTACTAAAAAGATCATCAACGGATTGATACTTATTAACAAAGGAAAGTCCTTCTTTATACAATTCTGTCTCTGAATCCGCAATCGCGATAAGACATTGGGTACTTGCTTTAAGCTCGAATTCCAGATCGCTGATCCATGTGGAACAAACAAGTGTGATGTCCGTACGTAAACCAGTCTGAAGGTGTTGGGACATTTGCTCCAATTCCGAAATATAACGAATATTCAGCTTGTTAAAGCGAGGCGTGGATCTTACATAGTTTGCAATCCTGCTTAAATAATCAGGATCAGGATCCGCCCATAAGACTTGCATATCTTTTAGCTCCTTTCGGTTCATAGTTTCACATCAGATGTTGCAGTAAGCCCCCAAATACCAGGATTAGGCCGGCAATGCCAATCACAATACCGGCTTGTTTTCTTTCCTTACCTGACACAGGAATTTCCGGATGCCATTTAGTCCAGTTCATCACACACCTCACGTTCTAGTAAACACAGAAAAAGCACACACAGAATCAGGTTAGGTCAACCTGTCCGCGGTGCTTCCGAGACATGAATTTATAATTATTTCTATAATATATAATATATACCATTTATGCAACAACTATTTCATTTGTATCAGTACTCGGTGAAAAGAGCGTATTAATCTGTGCTTGATTGTCGCTGTCTCTAAACGAGAAGATTGGGGCAACAAAATTTCCAGAACAGGAACAATCGCTTCCAAGACTGATGTTGCGTATTCTTCGAGATCTAATATAGATTTTTGTTTCCAAAAAGAGTCGACACAATGAAGATAAGGGATATCAGGTATGAAGCATACAGGTTGTTCAGGGAAGCTTTGAAGCCATCGTTTGCGGGAAGGAAAGACGACATCCCTGTTCCCGATCCAGTATACCTTGCCTCCTTGCTTTGTTAAATAGTCAATTCGCTCAGGCACCCACTGCTCCTCATTCAAAGTCCACACAGCCGGCATCGGCGTTGCAATCAGGAACCACATGTCCACCTGCTCCAAGTCTATATTCCCGAGTGTTTCTAAAGAAAGATCTAAGAGCACCAATGGTTCTTTAGCGGCCAGCATCTTATGTTGATATTCAAGAATGTCGGATGAATGCCTGAAATCCAGAACGGCGTGCGGCACACCATGTGCGCTTAGTCCTTTAGCTACCGCGTGTTGCACGAATGAAGCACCCGCACCACGGTAAACACTTGTGAATGCCACAATCTTCTTGTTCATCGGTTTATTAAAAACAGAACGTTCAGGATTACGAACACTTTGAGGAGATATGGATTGCATTGAATGTTGTGTTACTTGATGTAAATCCGACCTCAGCTCCGATGCGCTTTGATATCGCTCTGCTGGATTTACCCGTAGCAGTTTGGAGATTACTTGCAATAGTTGTGGCTCCACAGCTTCTATTTCTAACAATTCAGTTTGTGAAACCCAACCCGGCATAGCATAGTGACCGCCGCTGTACAGATAATACATTAGCGCTCCCAAGGCGTACAAATCAGAGCGATGATCCGACTGATTGCCGTTAAACTGCTCCGGTGCCGCGAACCCGACGGTACCAATCGGAACTGTGTCTTGCTGCTGTCCGGCCTTATATGTTCGTGCTATGCCAAAATCAATTAACCGTATCCCTTTGCGTTGATCAATCATAACGTTGGACGGCTTTAGATCACGGTAAACATACGGATGGACTGGCTGCTCATGTAAATATTGAAACACGTCGCAGAGCTGAAGTATCCACTGATTTATTGCTGGATGTGGAAGTTTCTTGTTTAAACGCTCGAAATGCGCCTGCAACGTTTCACCCTCCACATATTCCATCACCAAAAAATCCGTACCATAATCAGTAGCAGGAAGATAATCAATCATATCCGGCAACATGGGATGCTTTAACTGCATCAAGACCATCGCTTCTTCAGAACTAACCTCAATCCCTCCGACATTGTTAAAACTCTGTTTGATAGCCCAAAGCTTACCGTTTAATTTGAGATCTTCCGCACCATAAACAACGCCCATACCTCCTTCACCCAAAATAGAGCGGATTACATATCGATTTGCCAAAATCGTTCCTGGCTGTAACCTGTTATTATTCGGATTCAAGAACACCCTCCTTTCATTCTCCCTCCATAAAAAATAACCTCTTGTCCAATTCATACGGACAAAAGGTGGTGATAAACGAATGAAAGCACCCCTTCAAGCCCGTGAGCGTGCAACAGCACAGCTAACGCTTGTCAGGATGCTTTCCTTACTTCTTATTATACTAAAGTTAGTACATATTTCCAGTACATTATATTAATTTTTCATTAAGTATAAGGTCAGCTCGTCTCGGTTATGAAAAAGTTGCTTCGCCTGCAGCAGTTGAACGGAATCTTCCCAACTGGAAAGCACTTCGCGTACAGTCTGGAAAGCCTTCTTGTGCATGAGCTTTACCGTGATGACCAAGTTGCCTCCAGGACGCACAGCGTAGAGCAGCTCAGATATTAACTTCGACATCATTTTGGGGCTCCAACTCATGTCACAGACAAGCAAATCAAACTCACCGGGCTTGAACTGGACCTCTCCCGCATTCTTTTTCAAATGTTTCAGGTTCGGATTCTTCAACAATTCGGGCGCCATGAAAGCCGGGTCGACCGCTGTAACCGTTAAGCCGCGCTCCAACAACAGTGATGTCCAACCGCCGGGTGCCGCCCCGATATCCAAAGCTTTATGAAACTGGTCCAGAGAGAAACCGAATTTCTGCTCCGCTTCAAGCAGTTTAAATTTAGCTCTTGAGATTTGACCTTCCTCTTTGCGAAATCGGATACTGCCCCCGGACCAATCCGACAGATTATCCAGCGGTTTGGAAATGCCCATGTAAATCCGATCCATGGTGGCATAAACCGACACGATCAGATCCGCGTCCCTCAATACCATCTGAACATCCCTACAATCGCGAAACACGGCTTCGACTGCTTCCTTCATGGCTTCTTTACCCAATGGACTCTGGGGAAGCCTGCGAATTTGGACCGCGATATTTTTGCCTGAGACCGCAATACATAATGATGACAGCTGTTCCTTTAACAACTCAGCGTTAATCTCGTCTCCTTCAAGCTGGATATATTCCGCCTGAATCGGATGAAAATGCCGCAGAAACATAGGCTCCTGTTCTGTCAATGTCTGTACAGCCTGTTTTTCTCTAACGTTCAACTCCATGATAAACACTTCGGAAGGCACAATATAGCTAAAACGCGCGCTTCCAAACAAACGCCGAATTTCCTCCTGGGCTTGTTGAGCATAACCTATATTACTTGTACCTATGAAACGGGAACTTGATCCTTCCCGATGCTGTTCTGTCAAATGGGCACCTCATTCTCATTCTCATATTTATGTATTAGATAACCCGGATCCAAGGCCGGTCCTGATGCCATTCCAAATCAACATTCACGTTATAAGCCAGTCTGATATTCTCTTCTGTAAGCACGTCCCTTTTGGGGCCGGCAGCAATAAGTTTGCCTTGTTCTAGTAAAGCGACATGTGTGAACAACGGCATGATTTCTTCCATATGATGTGTAACGTAAAATAAGGTAACGGATTTCATGTTCAATTCATTGATTGTCACTAATAATTGTTCCCGTTCAAATAAATCTAAGCCTGAACAAGGCTCGTCCATAATTAATAGGGTTGGATCTGCCATTAACGCCCTGGCCAGCATAGCTTTCTTACGTTCGCCTTGTGATAATGTGCCCAATAAATGCGTACCGCGGTGTTCCAGCTTCACAAAGGCAAGCATACGCATGGCTTTCTCTTTCAAATCCTCGGGAATCTGCTCATAAAACCTTAAATACCCGAATTCCCCTGTAGCTACAACTTCCCAGACGGGGTCGCTTAACGCCAGTTTATCCATGAGAGACTGTGATATATATCCAATCTTACGGCGAATTTCCCTTACATCCACTTTACCGTAGATAGAGTGAAGCACCTTTACGGTACCCGATGAAGGGAACACATAGCCGTTAATCATCTCTAGAATAGAAGTTTTGCCAGAACCGTTACGACCGAGAAGCACCCAGTGCTCATCCTTACGAACCGTAAGCGTGACATCGTCCAAAATCTGCGTTTCCTCCCGGCGAAGTGAAACATGATTTAGATCAATCATCTTGGAACATCCTCTCCCTATGAGCGTTCAATGATTGGCTTTAACAACTGATATAATCCGTCTACCGAATGCATCGCATATATGGATTTCGTTACCCGGCCCTTTTGGAATAAAAGAATGCACGGGATACTCGTAATTCTCCACCGCTGCACTAAACCGGGAGCGAAATTCACATTCGTCCGATACAACTCTAAATTCGGATGCATAGCTTCAATAACTTCCAGCATCCGCATGGCTACCTTACAAGTTCCGCATAAAGGCGTATATAAAAAAAGTGCAAAATCCCCGCGAAATCGCAGCTCTTCCGCTTCAAGCTCCGTAATGTCTTTCATGATTTCCCCTAACTTTCATTCCCAATCTCCGCTAACCGATAAATCTTTGCAATTTCATCCCTATGCGTCCCATCCATGGAAGAAGGTGTTTCCAGAACGACCGGAATCCCATCCGGAATGGACGATTGCAGAAGTAATCGCATACGCTCTTCGCCTATGTACCCTTTACCGATGTTGGCATGCCGATCCCGGTGTGACAGATAAGGATAAAGTGAATCGTTGAGATGAATGGCCTTCAGATGTTCCCAGTACCCTATTGCTTCTCCCTTCATGACCAAACCGTTCCAATCATCCTCCGGCCACAAGCCGCTTGCAAAAGCATGACAAGTATCGAAACAAAAACCTACCTTAGCCGGAGATTTCAACAAACTGCGAATCTGCATCATCTCTTCCATGGTCGTCCCCATCGGTCCACCTTCACCTGCTTGATTCTCTAAGAGAAGCAATGTTGTTCCATGCCATGCATCCAGAACTTCATTCAGCAATTGTAATATATTTCGGTAGCCTTGTAACGGATCTTTTCCTTTATACGTCCCGAAATGGACAATAATACCTACGGAGCCGCAAGCATCGGCAATCTCTAAATCGTTCAGGAGCGAATTTACATTCGCTTGAAACAGTTCGGCTGTATCCGCCGTGGTGCTAGTTGGGTAGGGTGTGTGGGCAATCGATAATATATCATGTTCCAGGCAGTACGACGCGCAGGCTTCCGCGTCAGGACGGTTGAAGGCTTTAACCTTGAGGCTGCGCGGATTTTTCGGGAAATATTGAAACGCCTTCCCCCCCATTGCCAAAGCCGTTTTCGCTGCTCCTGAATAGCCCTTTCTTGTACTGATATGACTGCCGGCATAGATTCGCGGTTTAGGCAATAGCTTCTCTCCTTAGCGTTGGCAATTGGAACAGTAAAACATTTTGCGCGAATTCAGCATTTCTTTCACGATCGGCTGTCCGCAACGGTAACAAGGCTGATTTTCCCGGTCATATACTTTACAACGGTCATTATAACCTCCGGTCAGCGTATCTCCCACATACAGGGGATTTTCCATATAACCGCCATACTGAATTGCTTCTTCGAATACGGCATGCATAGAACGGTACAACGCAGCGTAATCCGCTTGAGACAACCCCCCAATAGAGCGGTCCGGGCGGATTCCGGCATGATGACACAATTCATCGGAGTAACAGTTCCCGATGCCGGCTATGATTGATTGGTCCAGCAGCTTCGTCTTTAAAGCCCCTCGTTTGGAGGATAACAAAGCCGCAAAGGCCTCTACCGTAAACGAAGGAGCCGTGGGTTCAGGACCAAGCTCGGCAAAAACTTGGTTGGCTTCATCTTGCGTATATAAGTGTAAATGACCTAAGCGAAGGCCCATGAAATAGAGTTGGTTTTCACCAAAAGATAATATAACCTGAGAAGTCCGATCCGGCTTGTCCTCTTCTCTTCCATAAAACATCCAGCCGCCTAACATCAGATGCAACGCCATTAAGCGACCGTCATCCAACAGAAAGAGCAGTTGCTTCGCACGTCGGTCGTATCCGGTAATGGTTCTCCCGGATACTTGTTCTATAAACTGTTGCGCCGTCATATTAACCGATTTTGGCCTCTCCACGGATACCGCAGTAATCGTTCGGCCGGCCGTTTTCTTACTTAGCAGAGCCTTGTAGGTTTCCATCTCAGGTAATTCAGGCATAAGGATTCCTCCGTAAAGGTAAGTTCTTCCTTTACTTATAACCGATTCTTAAGGCTTATATACGCTGAGAGCTCCTCTATGTCCTTACAGACATGATCAGGCTCGAAACCGGCGAGTTGGACTTGCTCGTCATAATTTGCGGAAGTGGTTACACCTGTCAACACCAGAACAGTATGACAACCCGCTGCCCTCCCTGCGCCAATGTCAGTAAACATATTATCTCCGATGACGATGGCTTGCTCCGGTAAACAACCAAGCTTAGCTAAAGCATACTCCATGATGATCGGAGAAGGTTTACCTATAACAACGGGCTTGACACGGCTCCCGGCTTGTATGGATGCGCCAAGTGTACCCGCTCCCGGAATAAGCCCATGATCCGAGGGCAGCAGAAGATCCGGGTTTGTCTGGATAAACGAAGCTCCCTTTAATAAAGCGGTCACAGCTTTTTCCAATTTCAAATAATTGAATTCACGGTCAATCCCTTGTACAACAACATCCACAGAATCGTCCATGCAGTCGGATAATGATAGCCCCTTTTCTTGAAGGGCTACCCTTAAACCGATTTCACCTATACAGAAGATGTCCTTGCCAAGCTGTTGTTCGTTTACGTACTGTGCCGCGGCTTGAGCCGAAGTATACACTTCATCCGGTAAGGCTTCAATGCCCATCCCAATTAAATGCTGTGCTACTGCGACCGGCGTACGTGATGAATTATTCGTGACGAACAAGAACGGAATTCCTTCGCTTCGCACATTTCGAATCCACTGATCCGCATAAGGAATCATTCGCGCCCCGTGATAAACGGTACCGTCTAGATCAATAAACAAACCGATCTTCTTCCCGAAATTTTTGATCATGGATATGTCCTCCGAATGTTCAAGTACAACATATTCAAGTTATTTTTTGGCATGGTCCTTCAACACTTGATCAATCCAATATTCCGCGATAAGGCAATCCTGTACCTGAGGCGCCAAGCCGTTAAATCGTCGATCTCCGCTCAACCGATGAAGGAAGTGGTTCAATCCGCCCAGATGACAATCCAGGCTCATGCCCATTGTTGTTTTGTCATCTGGAACCAATGACAGTTCCTGCGGCTTGACTGCTGCGGGTGAAGAACCGTCCAACATACGAATGTTTGGGAAATATTCTTTCTCGAGATCACAGGTTATGCTGCCCTTCGTTCCGTATATGTTGATTTCGAAAGCTTCCGAACCCCAGGCAATTCGGGACACTTCCGCAGATGCCTCTAAGCCTGAAGCCAACTTAACATTCATCATCGCGTAATCATCCACTTTCATATCTACCCAGTTCGCAAGAGTGGCATCCGTTGGCCGTCGTTTAACGAACGTGTTCAACGAACCTTTGACGGAATCAATCTCACCCAATAAATGGCGAATCACATCCAGCACATGCACGCCAAGATCGGTTATGGCCCCTCCTCCGGACACGTCAGAGGATAATCTCCAGCTTACCGGCCGCTCTGCGTTAAGATACCCTGACCTACGGTAAGATACTTGGCATTGAAGAGCTTCCCCTATCAGTCCTAAACGGAGAGCTTCACGTATGCGTATGACCCCGGGATGAAAGCGATAGACCAGAGCTACTTGATTCGTTATTTTCTCTGAAATACGAGAAGTCAACTGCTGTGATGATTCATAACGCTCCGTCAAAGGCTTCTCGAGATAAATCGCTTTACCTGCGTTAGCCGCTTTCATCGCGTCTTCGAAATGCATTGCATTGGGTGTGCAAATATCAACTACGTCAATATCTCTGCTTTCCAGCGCCTCATCCAACGAAGACACAACATGTTTGAAGCCCATTGCCTCAGCTTGTGCGCGCTTTTCATCAGGATTACGGGTAACCAAGGTATCGAGCACAGGTACGTATGGCAAATTCATAATAACAGGCAGTGCTCTTAAAGCAACAATATGGGTTTTGGCTATCGCGCCTAGCCCTACAAATGCGAATCGTATAGGTTTCATAAAGAATCTCCTCCTCATGGGTTAATCGTTAAACTCAGTAGTTATCAAAAACTATCCTTGACGATCGTAATAATCCTCTTCCGTCACAGCGTCTTTCCATCCCGATGAAACCGCCTGTTTATATTGCTTACGACGGATCCGTTCCGCTCTCTTCTGCAACTCTTTCATGCCGGCGCGTTGTTTCGGGTCTGCCCGGGTCAGCGCCAATCTCCGAGTCATAAGCTCGAGAGCTTCTTCCGCATACAACAAAGCTGAGTTAAAATCTTTGCGCTTATGCTCATAATACATGGACAATTCAATATAAGGCTCCAGCGACTGCAAAGCTCCCTTGGTGTTCAGTTGAATGTAACGTTGCCATAACTGCAGCGCCTTTTCTTCTTGCCCCAGTTTCTTGTAGCTTTCGGCCAGCGGAACATAATAAGGCAAACATTGATTAACGGGCAAACTCATTAATTTGGACACAGCTTCGGCAGCTAACGATTCCAGTCCATACTTCACGTACCACAGCCCAAGTCTGTATAATTCTTCCGCTTCCATCCGTTCCCAGGACACCTCGCCTTTAAGCAATCCGCCGAAGTGTGCAGACAAACAAGCCAGAGTGACAATATCCCGCTCGTTATGCCTGAACACCCCCTCCAATACCGAAGCGTTATTCGTTGCCAGATATTCAAAGTACAGCGCGGGTGCCATGGAACCCGGAACATCATGCCCCCGTTCAATCCCTAACCTTTCTTCTTCGACAATTCCTAAGCGACAAGAAGGAAGTGTGTTTCGCCACAAGCTTCGGGACGGGTACAACAAATCCAGATGTAATAAATGGTCCAGTTGAAAAGTGAGTCTGTTCATCACGAAACGGTTTCGGACAATCGGCCAGTCAAAGGTGCGTCCATTATAAGATACCAGGTGAGTAAAGTTCTGAAGCTTATCTTGCAAATACACAAGCATAGCCGTTTCTTCTCCGGGGTTGCGTATAAATAATTGTTCCACGATAAACGTACTTTCGGTGTAATAACCAATTCCGATCATGAATGGAACATTACCCGCTCCTACACCAAGGCCCGTAGTCTCCGTGTCGAAGAAGAGCATCTGTTCATGATGCAGGGTCTCTTCGCGATCCTGGAGGGTCAGCGCATCCGCCCGCTCTGTCAAATGACCTAAAGTATACATTCCATGTTGATAGTTGAGTTCGTATCGAATTTCACGTACAAGGAAGGTCCCCCATGCGTTCGCTTCCCAACGTTCTTCACCGCCCATCCAGGCGTGCTGCGGTTCCCTTGCCTCCGCAACATGCTCTGAAATCTCTTCCTCAGGCTTCATATTACCCTGCAAAGTGGCGGGAGACATGCTGCTCTTGAGACGATTCAGCCGATCCTTCAGCCCGCTCATCGACCTGCCCTCGCGTCCGCCAGGAGCTTTAATGCTTGTTGCTTGCCCAGCAGTCCGACTTCCTCAATCGGACCCACGCAAGCAGGACACCCGCTGAGACAGGCACAGCCTTGAATTAAACCTTGCGCCTGCTCCAACAGCTGGTCATGCACTTCGTAAAGACGCTCGCTCAGACCGATTCCTCCGGGATAACGGTCATAGAAGAAAACGGTCGGAAGCTTCGTATGGATGGCTTTCACTTGCGGAACCACACATATATCCATAGGATCGCACATTAAATACAACGGAGCGATATGGATCAACACATTCGCAATGCCGAGCAGTGCAAACTGCATCTCATTCGTTGACTTGTTGGCCGCTACTTCTTCGCTGAACGAAAACCAGTAAGAACTTGTATGCAGTTCTTCTTCTGGCAGATGGATTGGACCGGAACCGATATTCTCATGGGTTCTCAGTCGAATCTTCTTGAAGATCGTAGGCTTGGCGTTCACCGTCACTTCCCCGTATTGCCTAACCAACATTCCGCCTTGTTTCTCCTTGTCGACATGCAATACCTTAAGCTGTACGGCAAGCGAAGCGTCTGTATAATAATCTACTCTCACTTCGCGTACATACGCTTTCTTCTCATCGTAATCCAACTTCTCCACTTGATATTGTACGCCTTCGTGAATATATATCGCTTCTTCGTGAATCAGCGTCGGAGCGCTGAAACGGTCTGTCTCCCCGATTACTTTCGGTCCGGCGGTCATATCAATGATGATGAAATTCTCCTGCGCGGCGGAACGTAACGAAATGTTGTGGGCTGGAAAAGACTGTTCCATCCAATACCATCGTTGGTTCACATGGTGAAGAATTTTCTCCTCTGTCAGAAATTCAAGCACATCCTCCAGAGGCTCATCCCCGAAAAATTCGCCTTGCTCGAATGGTAATTCATATGCGGCGCACTTGATATGGTCGATGAGTATAATTAGATTATCCGGATGGATCAATGCCCGCTCCGGCGGCTTTTCAAAGAAATAATCCGGGTTCTGGATAATGTACTGATCCAGCGGATTACTGCTTGCCACCATGAACGTGACCGAGCTGTCCTTCCGGCGACCGGCGCGGCCGGATTGCTGCCAGGTACTCGCGATCGTACCCGGGTATCCGTTCAGCACACAAGCCTGCAGCTGTCCGATGTCGATCCCGAGCTCCAGGGCATTCGTGCTCACAACGCCGCGAATTTCCCCGCTTCGGAGTCCGCGCTCAATCTCACGCCGCAGCTTGGGCAAATATCCGCCGCGGTATCCGCGAATGGACTTCGCGCCCAGCTCATGCTTGACCGTATCTTGCAGATAGGTCAATAAGAGCTCTACCCGCACACGGCTTCGAGCGAATACAATCGTCTGAATGCCTTGTTTCAACAAGGAGCCGGCCAGTCGACGTGTTTCCAGCACACTGCTCTTGCGAATGCCTAGCTGCTGGTTTACTACAGGCGGATTGTAGAACACAAAGTGCTTCTCCCCGGCCGGAGCTCCGTTCGTATTGACCAGAGAAACCTTTTCACCAATTAACTTCTCAGCGTGTTCTTTCGGGTTCTCAATTGTTGCGGAGGCGCAAATAAATTGCGGCGCCGACCCGTAAAATCGGCATATACGCTTCAGTCGGCGTATGACATTCGCAACGTGGCTGCCGAACACCCCGCGATAGGAATGCACTTCGTCAATAACGATGTACTTTATATTCTCAAACAGTTTAACCCATTTGGTATGATGAGGCAAAATCGCAGAGTGTAACATATCCGGATTGGTCACAACGATATGTCCCGCGTTACGAATCGCTTGGCGAACCGTCGGCGGCGTATCGCCGTCATAGGTATGCGTCTTGATATCCGCACCCATCTCGTTGACCAGTTCATGCAGCTCAGCGACCTGATCCTGAGCCAGCGCTTTGGTCGGAAACAAATACAGCGCTCTTGCGCTTTCATCTTCCATAATCCGTTGCACGACGGGAAGATTGTAACACAGGGTCTTGCCGGAAGCCGTGGGTGTAACCGTCACAACATGCCTGCCTCCCCGAACTTCCCTGTAGGATGCTTCCTGATGCGTATATAATTTAACGACACCGCGATCCGTTAATGCCGAAGCTAAATCCGGATGCAGATCCAATGGAAATGATGCGTATTTCGCGTCGCGCGGGGGGATCGTGTGCCAGTGTGTCACGTTAGTCATTATTTTAGGTGTGTTGCGGATAACTTCAATCCATTCTTCCATGGAAGCGACCTTACCTGTTAACCGATTCATAGTCCAACCTCCTGCCGGAATCTCTCCTCTTCATTGTACAGAATGCATGTTCGCCTGACAACCGGGTTTCATCGCTTTCCTTTCTCTGACCGCAGTTTTACTGAAAATAACAAAAACCGGCTCCGAAGGAACCGGCTGTTCGCCTTAATATAACATTATTGTTTATTCTTCTTGATCTGTTCTTTGACATAGCGGCGAATGACATGGGCTCCCAATAGGAAACCGACAAGCAAACCGGAGAAGGTAATAAATAAAGCGATATATTCAAAGACGGAATATCCTCCCATTTTGCCCCAATCGATATCGCCCTTTAAATCTTCGATGACCTGATTCATACCATAGATTCCGCCAACTACAGTGTATAAAGTTAAGATCATTAGCAGGTAATTCTGATTTCGCGAGGCAAACCGCTCCTGATATTTAAATAAATCCATTAATGTCTGTTTAACATCTTGATACAGTTCGTTATTGTTGAAGATTCTGCGCATCATGATAAATATTTCTCGCCCTTGCGATTGTGACACTAATTCCAGGAAAAAATATTTGGACGAGAATTTAGTAATATTCCTGATCAGATCCTCGATTGCGTCGTTGTCTCTTGCCATACGAACATGGGAATAGCAATTGGACAGCTTAAGCAGCACGATTTTGTGAAACATATTTAGGAGCAACCCATAGTAATACTCCCCGAACATCTGATTGGCCAAATGACGCATGCGTCCTTCGGTTTGATTTGTAATGCATGCGAAAGTATGCTCATTTACGATATAATTCGTGTCCGGAGCCCAACGGTTATAACTGTGGATCTCACAATATCTTTGAATGTAATCGGGATTGCTTGAGGAAATGAAAGGCTTGCCGTCCATATCATAGCCATCGAGTCGCGCCACCCTGTACAGATCGTTCTGAATATACTGCTCCCCTTCCTCTAGCCCATAAAAGAAGATGCAATACATACGCTCATCCATAAAATAAGGCAACGTTTCAAAATAAGCGCCCTCCATACCCGATTTGTCCAAAAAAGGAAGGATTCCAGACGCCAATTTCTGGAAAATAAACTTTTCAACTTCTTCGTAGTCGACCCCATCATGTTGAATGGACGTTTGGCAATCCTGATCCGTCACATCCTGCAGTACACGCAAGCGGCTGGCAAATTCCAAGGCGGTGCTAAGCACTATGGATTCACCCGCAAGCTCTGTACGAATCGTTATGAATCCAAGGTCAAACGGACACAACATGACATCTATAGATAAAATGCGAAAAGGAATGGCATGGAACGGCGTATTCAGCTCGCATTCCAAATCAAGTTTTTTGGAGAATCGTTGCATGGCATCCGGATCATCCTCGTGCGGAAACAGAACATTCGAGGTGAACGGCAGGAAATATCGCTCCATTCGCTGGTGGGAGACATTGAATTCCGAACCGTAATATTTCTTTTCCAGCTCCATCTTATTTAAATAAAAGGGTTCATAACCATCTGATACGAGCTGAGAGATCATAGATTCGCGTTTATTCGGCTCGATCGAAAAGGGGAAAATAAATTGACCTAATCCGGTGCGCAGCTTCTTTTCAGTAACTTCTTGTTTCATTTGCATCCCCTTCAGTCTTATCCATTACGAGTCATTACCCATATTCGGCCGCGTCTTAACAAGTCCGTATTAAATGATCTTGAGAAATTCCGTAATCTAACCTTCATGATGTTGAAAAGCCGAATCCCTTAAGGAATCGGCTCAACAATTGTCGTATTCTGCGCTTTCCCGGGAAAGTTTTCTGTTCCCTGATGCTTATGCATTCGCCTTAGATTAAACCGCTGCTGTCATCATAATCATATCGGAATCCGTCTTCTTGAGCGGCGGTCTCCGAATGAGACTGAATCATAGGCATGCTTTGCAGCTTGGTCAACACCTGTCTGTATTGAATCTGGGCATGATAGGAGCCGCTATGATTCATAGCTTCATTCAGAGCTTGTTCAATTAAGGATCTTTCATTCTCTGATAGTTGCATAGTGCCCTCCGTCAATTGATCTCATTCCCTCTTAGCATATCCATTCTTTTGAAAATTATAGTCGCTTGTTAAACATACGGAGCTTCCCAGCTTTTTTTGTTCCACCCCAACGTATCGCTGATGACATTTAAATTCCGGTCCAGTTCCACTTCGGCACCGAACGGCAGTTTATGATTATGCCAGAAGCGCATGTCGCTCCACACTACTTTGTATCCGTCGCGATGTTCCAGACACATCACATGCACCCGCTGGGCAAAATGCAGAAAAGCGCGCACACCGTCTGTGTGTATGGAAGCCTGGATCATCGGATTCTCTTCACCTTTGGTATATGTATCTTTATGAATGATTCGTCCGTAGCGGACATAACCGGTTTTGAACTGTTGTTCAGTCTCCACCATAAATTGAAAGTAGAACCAATGCAGACTCGGGATGACATGACAATTTCCGGTATTTCCAAAATGTTCACGGACTTTATAAACAATCCATCTCTGATGGATAAAACGGAGAAGAATGTAAACGAATGTTACCCCAAACAATGATTTGAACATTTCACCGGCATTTACATCCGACAGGATCCAGACCAGCAGCCCACCCGCATGCATCGTAAACAAGAACGGATCAAAAATAGAGAGAGTGTCGAGATGAAACCATTTTGCCGTAAAAGGTCTGAAGCACTGCACCCCGTAAGCGTTAAATAAATCCAGAAATACGTGAAAGCAGACCGCTGTAAATATCCATCCATACAAATGCGACCATGAAGACAGCACACCGAATATCGCTGCGAGCGGCAAGGAAAGCAAGAGCGGCCATAGAAACAGTGCCGGTACGGAATGTGTAATCCCGCGATGGTGTCTGATGTAGGCTTTGGGACCTTTAAACCTTACAATCGAATCGAAATCCGGGGCATGCGAACCGATTAACGTACCTATAAGTACAGCATGAAACATGGAATCCGACCCGCCAACCGACGGATCCAAACAAGCGAGCCCTGCCAACGAAGCGCCAAATACCAGATGACTACCCGTATCCATTCGTTACGACTCCCCCTGCAATCATAATGGCAACTCGCAAGCCTGCTGAGGCTTATGATCGGAGCATACCATTGAACTGTTCGGGGCGTGTTTGTGCTGTTTTAAATTATTGTTGAGACGTTTGTTTTTTGATTTAAGCTTTCCCAAAGATAGAACGTTACATAACTGCACCAAGGCGACCACGAGGCTCCCATTTCACGGACAAAAGGCTCTCCGGGTTGCACATCCAACCCATAATTTTTGCGGATGGCATTCCGTAAACCGATGTCGGCAGCGGGCAACAGATTAGGTCTCCCCATTCCGAATAAAAGAAAGCACTCTACGGTCCATCTCCCGATGCCTCGAATCTTGACAAGCTGATTGATTATATCCTCATCCTCCTTAAGCCGAAGGGTTTCAAGATCAAGTGTACCTTCCGCTACCGATCTGGCGAAATCAATGACATATTCCGCTTTACGCTGGCTGAACTGTTGTTCACGCAGTTGTTCGTATGTAAGTGCCGCCACTTCCTGAGCGGAAGGAAATACAGGGTACAACGTTCCGTTTATTTCTAATGGTTTGGATGCGGCTTCTACAAGACGTCGATTCAGGGTGGAAGCAAACGTTAGATTAACTTGTTGTCCGATAATCGTTTTAGTCATGCATTCAAATAAATCCGCCTCCAGGATGAAACGTAACCCGTAATGGTCAGCCGTCACTTTAGATAGTACCGGGTCCCCTTCCAAATGTGCATAAAACGACTTTAGATCGACATCTGCCGTAAGCATGGTTCTCAGACGTGCTTCAACTTCTTCGAGATCGCTTGGCTTGATTTCATGTTCCGCGTTTACTTGAATATCCAGACTTGGCTCCTCTGCATTCCCGGTGGAACGCATACCGACAAGGTATACCTTGTCGGCTATTCGTAAAGTGCGGACTAGGGCGCCGTCCTCGTAACGGAACATCTCATGGGAAACCCCCTGCAATCGCTTCGTCATCCGTTCAAAATCAAATGGTGCTGACGGGATCATCTCAAACCTGTGCGCGCTCATCATTTCTCCTCCTTAGCTCTTAACGGAATCGGGTAGGAGCTATGATCGGAAGCCACCTGTGTATTGGGAAAAATACGCCGGGCTTCCTCAAGCAGCAGATCCGTGCCCTCATCGGCGTATCTGCCGCTGATATGCGTCAATACCAGTTGATTTGCACCCGCTGCAGCCGCGGCATGTGCCGCTTCAGACGTTGTGGAATGATAGAATTCCCTAGCGAGGGCAGCCAATTCTTGAGCAAAGGTCGCTTCATGAACAAGCAGATCCGCGCCTTGCGCAAGCCTGAGAACATTGGCGCATGGCCGGGTATCCCCCAGAACAACGATAATACGTCCGGGTTGCGGCGGTCCGACGACATCGGAAGAACGAATAACGGTACCTTCGGGCAACGTTACATCCGTTCCGTTCTTGAGTAACCCGTACTGAGGACCGGGTAACAGTCCATATGATTTAACTTTTGCTATATCCAATGATCCCGGCTTCGGTTTCTCCTGGATTCGGTAACCATAACTGTCGATACGATGGTCCAACAATGCGGTTTCCACAGTACATTGTTCATCCTCATATACGAGACCTTCCGAAATCTCGACTATATTCATGTCGTAATTCAATCTGGATTGACTGATTTGCATGGAGGTTCTTATATACGCTTCAATCCCCTTTGGTCCGAAAATCGTAAGAGGCGAGGTCCCGCCTTGATTCGAGCGGGAAGAAAGCAGACCCGGCAGCCCGAATATATGGTCACCGTGCAAATGCGTAATCCAGATAAACTCAAGCTTGCTCAGCTTAAGTGGTGAACGCAGCACTTGATGCTGTGTGGCTTCTCCGCAATCGAAAAGCCAGAAGCTTCCCCGCTCCTCATATTGCGTCAAGGCGATCGAGGTTACATTGCGTTCTTTGGTCGGCATTCCGGCACCTGTGCCGAGAAAATAGATGTCCATGGGATCGTTCTCCCTTCGGTATAGTGAAAAGAAAGCCCTCATCTCAAGATGAAGGCTGTCCTAATTAATGGTGTTAAATATAAATGAAGTTAATCATGGGGAGACGTTATGCTTTATCCACATTAAAGTATTGCGCTTGCGGATGGGCGAAAACCATCGCGGATACTGACGATTCTGGTTCCATCATAAACCCTTCAGTTAACTCTACACCGATATCCTCAGGGTGCAATAAATCGAACAGAAGCTCCTGATCCTCCAAATTCGGGCAAGCCGGATAACCGAACGAGACCCGGATGCCTTGATATCTGGCGCCCAAACGCTGCTTCATTGTCATATTAACCGGATCCGGGTACCCGCATACATCGCGCATCATCTGGTGCATACGTTCCGCCAAAGCTTCAGCCAGCTCCAGAGCCACCGCTTGAAGCGCGTGCATGCGCAGGTAGTCCCCTTTGGCTTTCATTTCTTCAGCCAGTTCACGGACACCTGAGCCCGCCGTTACGACCAGAAAACCGACATAATCCATAACGCCGCTACTCACGGGTTTCAGGAAGTCAGCCAGACATAGGTAAGGATCTACCTGTTGGCGCGGGAACGTGAAGGTCTTCAGAACCTTTGTATGATCTTCTGGATCGTATACGATGACGTCATTACCTGAGGATTGTGCCGGGAAGAATCGGTACATGCCGCTTGCGCGATATACGCCGTTCGTAGTGGCTTCGTGCAGCAATCCATCCACCACATCTTTAAGTTGTGTCGCTTTAGGATCACGGTCCGCAAGCAGTTGTTCTACAGAACCCTTCAATCCCAGATGATGGCCCAGTAACATCTGCATATTCACATAGGGAAGTATGTGTGAAATGGGATAATCTCTAAGCACATGGCGGTCCAGATCCGGTGGAGTAAACACCGGTGCATCCTGTGAAATTTCAGAACGGACAGCGCGGGTTAAAGGCGGCAAATCTTTTCGACCGGATTCCATGACATCCGATTCTTTAAATTCACGCATCTCCGCCACAAGCTTAGCCCGTTGATCAGGATTGCTTAACTGGTTCGCGATATCCAGACCGTCCATGGCATCCTTGGCATACAAGACTAGACCATCGTATTCCGGCGAAATTCGGTTTTTAGTAAATTTACGTGTTAAGGCCGCGCCGCCGACAAGAATGGGGACATCAATTCCCGCATTCTTCAGATCCTGTGCTGTTATAATCATCTGTTGCGCCGATTTGACCAATAATCCCGACAAACCGATCGCATCGGGCTTCTCTTTGCGATAAGCTTCAATCAATTGCTCGGGCGGCACTTTGATCCCTAAATTAACGATTTGATAGCCGTTGTTGGAGAGTATGATCTCCACGAGGTTTTTGCCGATATCATGTACATCGCCTTTGACGGTAGCCAGCAAAATTTTGCCTTTCACGGCTGTTTCATTCTTCTCCATAAATTGTTCCAGATGCGTTACAGATGATTTCATCACTTCCGCGCTTTGGAGTACCTCGGCGACGATTAGCTCATTGTTGTTAAACAAACGTCCTACTTCACTCATACCGGCCATTAAAGGTCCGTTGATGACTTCTAAGGGCGCGTACTTCTGTAAAGCAAGATCCAGATCGGGAATTAAACCTTCTTTCGTTCCTTCCACGACATAAGACGCCAATCTCTCTTCCAGCGAAAGATTCGAAATTTTCTCTTTCTTCTCTACTTTCTTGTTTCGGAAAGCGGCCACGAATTCGGCTAAAGTCTCGTCATTCGTATCAAATATCAGCCGTTCGGCCAATTGGCGTTCTTCTTCCGGAATGGATGCGTATCGCTCCAGCTTCTCGGTATTAACGATAGCGTAATCCAAGCCGGCCTTGGTGCAATGATACAAATAAACGGAGTTCAGCACTTCCCTGCCCGCATCCGGTAAACCGAACGAAATGTTGCTTAATCCAAGAATGGTGTGCACTTTAGGATACTTTTCCTTGATTAGACGGATCCCTTCAATGGTTTCCACAGCAGAACCAAGGTATTGAGGATCGCCGGAACCAATCGGGAACATATTCGGATCAAAAATAATATCTTCCGGATTCAGACCGTATTTATTTACAAGTAAATCGTAGGAACGGTCGGCAACCTCCAGCTTCGCTTCCCTGGAAACCGCTTGTCCCCGTTCGTCAATCAAGATCACAACAACCGCGGCCCCGTATTTATGGATAAGAGGAACGATACTTTCGAATTTCACTTCGCCGTCTTCTAAATTGATGGAATTGATGATTGCTTTACCCTGGGAATATTTCAGTCCGAGCTCAATGATGTGATCATAAGTGGAATCAATCATTAACGGAACCTTTACCTTCTTCACAACTTGTTGAATAAAGGTTTCCATAGCTGCGTATTCATCGATATCCGTATCCTGAAGATTGATATCTACAATGTAAGCTCCGCCTTTGACTTGCGCGCGGGCAATCTCGGAAGCCTCTTCGAATTTCTGTTCTTTAATTAAGCGTTTAAACTTGCGGGAGCCGGAAACATTCGTTCTTTCGCCTACCATATAGGGACGATTTTCAGCTTCCACATACACGGTTTCGATCCCGGATACAGCGGGCGGATGCTGACCGTTCTGCTCGCGCGGCGGGTATTGGCTTAACGTTTCAGCCATGGCCCGGATATGCTCGGGGGTTGTGCCGCAACATCCGCCGGCAATGTTTAGCCAGCCTTGGGAAGCGAAGCCCCCAATCTTCTTCGCCAAGGATTCCGGGGATTCATGATAGCTCCCGTTTTCATCCGGAAGTCCCGCATTGGGGTAACAGCTCACCGCGCTGCTGGCAATGCCTGAGAGTGTGCGAATATGGTCCCGCATGAATTCGGGGCCGGTAGCACAGTTTAACCCGATCGAAATCGGTTTCAGATGCTCCAGAGAAATATAGAACGACTCTATATTTTGACCGGCCAATGTTGTGCCCATCGGTTCAATCGTTCCGGAAATCATGAGCGGGAGCTCTATACCGGTTAATTCAAAAGCGCGGCGTATGCCGATCGTGCCCGCCTTTACATTTAACGTATCTTGAGAGGTTTCCAGAAGCAACGCATCCACGCCGGATTCAATCAAGGCTTGAGCCTGCTCGAAGTAACTGTCCACCAACTCATCGAACGTTACGCCACCGGTTACCGATAATGTTTTCGTTGTGGGACCCATGGCGCCTGCGACATACCGCGGCCATTCAGGTGTAGAAAACTTCTTAGCGGCATCCACAGCCAACTTCGCGGCAGCCTTGTTCAATTCGACAGCACGATCTTGCAAATCGTATTCAGCCAACACCACGCTGGTGGAACCGAACGTGTTGGTTTCAAGAATATCGGCCCCTGCTTCAAGATAAGCCTCATGTATAGAAGAGATTACATCGGGCCTGGTAAGCACAAGCATTTCATTACAGCCATCCAGGTCGTCCGATCCGAAATCCTCAGCTGTTAAATCCGCTTGCTGAATCATCGTTCCCATGGCGCCGTCGAGTATTAAGATCTTCTTCAGTAATTGCTCCTGCAGTAGTGGTTTGTTCATCTGAGCCCTCTTCCCCTCCGAAAAAATCGTTAAAATATAGTCTATCAGATTACTAGACATTAGAAAAGAATAAACTAACCGGCTGGGCCGCCGGAGACATCGACAGAACTATAAAATTGGTTTATAATCGAATCAATTCATACCATAATGATAGGAATTAGGAGGAATCAAACATGGCTGAAATTCGTTTGCGCAACACCAATGAACGCATTACGGGAGAAGAGAATGTAAAAGCCTTTTTGGAAAGTCAAGAAGTGTTATATGAGCATTGGAACCCCGATGTAATGCCTGCGCATTTAAAGGAACAATTCATCCTTACCGATGAGAATAAACAAGAAATCCTGACTGCTTATGAACATGAGATCAAGGATCTTGCCTCTCGCCGAGGTTACCAGACCTGGGATATTGTCGCTTTGTCTGAAGCAACACCCAATCTGGATGCCATTCTCAAAAAATTTGAGGACGTACATACGCATACGGAAGACGAAGTGCGTGCAATCGTGGCCGGCCGGGGTATATTTATCATCAAGGGGACACCTGAAGTGGGTTACTTTGATGTAGAATTAGAAGCAGGTGATGTAATCTCTGTACCGGAGCATAAGCCGCATTTCTTTACATTGATGGACAATCGTCAAATCGTGGCGGTTCGTTTATTTATTGAAACCGAAGGCTGGATTGCCCACTCATTCGCGGATCCTGAATTTATTAAAACATAATAACCTTACACATGAGAAAGCCCCTAAACTTCCATATGGAAGCTTAGGGGTTTTCGGGTTAAAAACGTTATTCAGCAAATGAATGGATAATGTCGTGTAATTCTTCTAAATGTTTGATTTGAAACGTAGGTCGAATGTCGGAATCATTGGCTAGTCCGCGGCGGTTAATCCATACATTCTTCATACCTACGCGATTAGAGCCCAGAATATCAGTCGTTAATTTATCTCCGACCATCAAACCTTCATCAGCGTTAATGTTCAACAACTCCATAGCATGATGAAATATCGCTTCAGCCGGTTTTCCCTGTCCGAATTGGCCCGAGATCATGATATGGTCGAAGTAAGGAGCCATGAGCGGAACCATAGCCAATTTTTCTTTCTGTAAATCAGGCGATCCGTTGGTTAACAAAAGCAGCTTAACCTTGCCTTTAAGCTCGTCCAAAACACGGTAGGTTTCTTCATATACATAAGGCAGTTTCCGGCGGGTTTGATGGAACAGCTCACCCAATTCGGCCCCCGCTTGTTCATCGTCAACACCCAAAACATGAAGGGCACGTGTCCACGCTTCTTTACGATATCCAGGCGCAAGTTCGTTTAATTTACGAAACTGTTCGTGCTCGCCTTCGGTAAAGTTGCCCCAGAGCGCCTCATACGGATTAATTCCGATCATTTGTGTGAAAGGAAACGTCTCATAAGACTCATACAGAGCGCGTGCTTCCTTCCGAACCGCAGCCTCCAATTCCCGGGCATCCACCCCTAATCGATCTGCCGCAGACTCACAAACCATCTCGAAAGCTTCCAATACACTTCGATCATCCCAAAGCAATGTATCATCCAAATCAAACAAAACCGCCTGAATTGACATTAATCCTTCGCTCCTCCGACTATTTAGCTTTTACTTCAAAAGGCACATCGTTCTGTTGCGCAAATTTTTGTAGTGCCGGTTCGATTGTAACCGTGTCATACCTATTCCAAGTACGTGATAGTACCCAGCTGTTCTTACTGTGTTTAAAAGTAATCACGATCGATCCCGGTTGAGATGTGATCTTATCGACGGAGCCAGCATACATCTTCTTGTCCGCCCCATATTTGCGAGTGGAAACGTAGTCCTTTCCGATGGCCAGATAGGGCTTCCTCAAAAAGAATATCACCGCCAATAGGAGATAACTTAACACGGTGAACCAATACATTGTGCCTCTTTCCTCACCTGCGAACGTGAAACCGAAGAAAACCGCCACGGCCGCGCAGGCTAAGGGCAGTATGAAGCTTCGTCCCGTATAACGATCTGGTCCTGCGACAGAGGTCTGGGAGATGGTCCCTTTACCTTGTTTCACGCGTAACTTGTTGCTGACCTTGGAGTTTTTTTGTACCATGCGCTCCCATTTTCGGGACATACGTTATCCACCTGTCTTTAATGTTTTATTTGATCCTCGCCATCGACCAATGTGATATTTTCCAGCTGGTTCCGGAGTGATCTCTTAAATCCGTTAATATATTGATCGCGAAGTTGTTTCTGTTCCGCGGTTTCTTCCGGTGTAAGTCCTTCTTTTTTCTGTTTACGAGATAATTCATTAATTCTGGCTACAATTTCATCCATTGTTATATGACCTCCTTGTCTGTATCCTTTTTACTTTGCCATGTTGATATTTGAATGTCAAGAACCGAGCAAATATTTATAAGAATCATCATATACACTATGTTTTCTACTACAGAAAACAAAAAGGGCACCGAAAAGCGCCCGGGATGAAGCATATATAGAAGAGACAGTTCATCTCGAATCTAATTCATGAATGAATGGTTATGGAAGAACAAGAATTTGACCTTCTTGCAGTAAGCTGCCTACTAAATGATTCATCTTACGCAAATCGGAAATATATGAACGTATGTTCTTATCCTTGGGCGCATGTGCTTCTGCTATACTCCATAATGTGTCCCCGGAATCCACGAGCACTCTCCGAGGGTTAACATTCGAAGAGACTTGATTAAAACTTAATTCTAAGTTGTTGTTGTTCGCTTTCTTGTTCGTCTCCGTGGTTGATTCACCGTAGGCCTGTATGACGGCTCCGAAAGAGAAACAGATTAGAAACAATGTAAAAAAGAAAGTAAATTTCTTGAGTTTAACATAGCCAAGTGTTCCTTTAGGTGTGGATTTAACTTTATGAGTTCCCGTCGAATTCGTATTAGAATATGTATAATAGGCTTGCATGATGTCACCCTCCCAAACGTTTGTTCTTATTTGTATAAACATAAGATAACACGAACAAATGTTTGAGTCAACATAAATATCGAAACATTTGTTCTCATATAATGGATAAATATTCGAACTTATGTTTGTACGAACTCCGGTTCTGTGTTATACTTTCTCTAACTAATATTGTTAAATTGGAGTGATGATCGTGTCGAAGATTTCCAGTCGTCAGTTGGCGATTTTAGACTTCATCAAGAATGAAGTGCGCGATAAAGGCTATCCACCTTCTGTTCGAGAAATCGGTGAAGCTGTCGGACTTGCCTCTTCTTCCACTGTCCATGGACATTTGGACAGACTTGAGAAGAAAGGCCTGATTCGCCGGGACCCTACGAAACCTAGAGCTATTGAGATTCTCGGTAACGATGAAAGTGCCAACATTTATCCTTTCTCCGTGTCCCGAGTGCCGCTCGTGGGTAAAGTAACGGCCGGTGTTCCCATTACCGCGACGGAGAATATTGAAGATTACTTTCCTCTACCGAATCACATTGTCGGGGATCAGACGGTCTTTATGTTAAGCGTTGAAGGCGACAGCATGATTGACGCAGGCATACATAACGGCGATTATGTCATCGTGCGTCAACAACAAACCGCAAACAATGGAGATATTGTGGTGGCCATGACGGATGAAGACGAAGCCACAGTGAAACGCTTTTACAAGGAACGTGACCATATCCGGTTGCAGCCTGAGAATTCCGCACTTTCTCCTATCTTACTTAATCATGTTACGATTCTTGGTCGTGTCATTGGCTTATTTAGAGACATACACTAATATACTAAACATCCATAACTAAACATTGCCAAACAAGAAGAAGCTCCCCGGCTAAGCCGGGGAGCTTCTTCTTATTTGATCTTTAGTATTAATATGAAGTGATGTATTGATCGCGTTCCCACTGGTGAATCTGCGTTCTGTACATATCCCATTCGATTTCCTTAAGCTCATAGAAATGGGCCAAAGCATGATCGCCCAACGCGTCGCAGATGACATCATCACGCAACAACTCGCCTAATGCTTCTTTAAGGGAATATGGAAGTGTAGGAATGCCTTCATCGATCCGCTCTTCTTCGGTCATTACATAAATGTTGCGGTCCGTTGGCGCAGGCAACGACATCTTGTTCTTAATGCCGTCCAAGCCGGATTTCAGCATAACTGCCAAAGCTAAGTAAGGGTTAGCTGTCGGATCCGGGTTACGAACTTCGATGCGAGTGCTAAGACCGCGAGAAGCTGGAATACGAATCATTGGGCTACGGTTAGAAGCTGACCATGCCACGTAGCAAGGCGCCTCATAGCCTGGAACCAATCGTTTGTATGAGTTTACGGTAGGGTTGGTAATGGCTGCGAAAGCACGTGCATGCTTCAATACTCCTGCCATGTATTGGCGGGCCACCACACTCAGTCCAAGCTTGTCCTTCTCGTCATAGAAGGCGTTCTCGTTTCCACGGAACAGCGATTGGTGACAATGCATACCGGAACCGTTCATACCGAATAGCGGCTTAGGCATGAATGTCGCGTGCAATCCATGTTGTCTTGCAATGGTCTTAACAACCAGTTTAAACGTCTGGATCTGATCGGCTGCGCGAATCGCATCCGCATACTTAAAGTCGATTTCATGTTGACCCGGAGCAACTTCATGGTGAGAAGCTTCAATTTCAAATCCCATTTCTTCCAGTACAAGAACGATTTCTCGGCGGCAGTTCTCTCCAAGGTCCGTCGGCGCCAAGTCGAAGTATCCGCCTTGGTCATTCAGCTCCATCGTAGGATTGCCCTTCTCATCCGTCTTAAATAAGAAAAATTCCGGTTCAGGACCTACGTTCATTGCGGAATAGCCCATGGCTTCGGCTTCTTCAAGGGAACGCTTCAGAATGCCGCGAGGATCGCCGGCAAACGGCGTGCCGTCAGGCATATAAATGTCACAAATTAAACGGGCCACTCTGTTCTGTGTAACCCACGGGAAAATAACCCAAGTGTCCAAATCCGGATAAAGGTACATATCCGATTCTTCGATTCGAACGTATCCTTCGATGGAAGAACCGTCGAACATCATCTTGTTATCAAGCGCTTTCTCTAATTGACTAACCGGGATTTCCACATTCTTAATTGTTCCCAACAGATCCGTGAACTGTAAACGGATGAAACGAACGTTCTGTTCTTTGGCAATCTTCAGAATATCCTCTTTGGTGAAACTCATATGCAGTCATCTCCTCTTCATCGTTTAATGTTATAAAATTCTAGCGCTGAAAGAAACGGGAAAGCTCGCCTTGAATAAGGGAAACCTGACCCGGCCTCTTTCCTTGCATCAGCTGCTGTTTAAGCATACGATGGAGTTGGGAATCGGTCAATTCCTTACGTTTCACTTCGGTATGCTCGTTCAATACCGTGGCATCATCCGATTCTCTGGATACCGGAAGCATTACTTGCTTAATTCCTGCAATGTTAACGCCCTTCTCAATCAAAGCCTTAATTTCCAACAACCGTTCTACGTCATTGAAGGAGAACAGACGTTGATTACCGGACGTACGCGCAGGGACGATTAACTCATGCTGCTCATAATAGCGGATTTGTCTAGCGGTTAAATCCGTTAACTTCATGACAATCCCGATCGGGAAAAGCGCCATATTCCTCCGTATATCGTCGTTCATCATTCATCAACCTTCCAGTGAAAAATAAAATATAACACTATTGTAACTGGCTCACAAGAAGGTGTCAATGGATGTTAGGTTTAAACAACATAAACTTACATGGAAGCTACACTAACCCTTGATCTCGCATATTTTGAATCGCTGTCATGACACCGAGTTTAACATGTGAGTAGGTTAAGCCTCCTTGCATGTAAGCAATATACGGCTCGCGAATCGGCGCATCAGCTGACAATTCCAAAGATCCTCCTTGAATGAAAGTGCCCGCTGCCATAATGACAGGATGTTCATATCCGGGCATATCCCATGGTTCCGGCACTACATGTGCGTCAACGGCCGAAGCCATCTGTATTCCTTGTACAAAGGTAATTAAATGCGATGAGGAAGAGAAACGAATAGCCTGTATGAGGTCCGTACGTTTCTCTGTCCATGCCGGTTTGGTCTCAAAACCGAGCTTTTCGAACATGGCCGCGGCAAATATGCTACCCTTTACAGCTTGTCCGACTATAAGGGGCGCCATAAACAAACCTTGAAATATAGAACGGGTAGTACCTAACATCGCACCCACCTCAGCGCCGATTCCCGGTGCCGTCAGGCGATACGCAGCCAGTTCAACATACTTCTGCTTCCCTGCGATATAACCTCCGGTTGCGGCTAAACCACCTCCAGGATTCTTGATGAGGGAACCTGCCATCAAATCCACGCCTATTTCTGTCGGTTCCATGACTTCCGTAAATTCACCGTAGCAGTTATCCACGAATACAATGACCTCGGGATTCAACTTTTTCACACGCTGCACCATTTCACCAATCTCTTCGACAGTAAATGAGGCACGCCAATCGTATCCGCGGGAGCGTTGAATTCCGATAACTTTCGTATGTCGATTCATATGTCGCTCCACAGATTCCCAATCCACGCCATTATCGTTGGCTAATAACGGGATTTCATTGTACCCGATGCCATAATCCTGTAACGAACCTTTCCCGTCTCCCGGTTGCCCTATCACTTTGTGCAACGTATCATAGGGACGCCCTGTAATATAGAGCAATTCATCCCCTGGACGCAGAATGCCGAACAAGGCCGTGCTAATCGTATGCGTTCCGGAGACAAAATGCGGACGCACTAAGGCGCTTTCTGCGCCAAAAGCCTCCGCGTACACCTCATCGAGCAGTTCCCGGCCCCGATCATTGTAACCGTATCCCGTGGATCCCGCGAAATGAAAATCACTTATCTTATGATGGCGAAAAGCTTGAATGACTTTCCATTGATTTACATCAACGATACGGTCCACTTCTTTAAACCGTCCTTGTATAAGATCTTCCACTTCGTCCATAAGCTCATTTATTTGATTTGTAAACAACATATTATTCGTCTCCTCTTATCCCCTGATCCTATAGCGTTAAATCTCTAATCATATCTTTGCCTAAACAGAGAAAAAACCGAACACCGAAGCCTTAGGCTTCAGTATAAGGTTCCAGAACATAACCTAATTTCTCATAGTCCAAACGGTTAATTCTTACATTATAAAGAATATCGGATTCATCAAATGACTGTTCTAATACCTCTCCAATCCTGTAAACATGAGCCGCTAAATCACCGCGATCCGATGGGATGCGAAACGTAAGCGTATCTCCCGTCATGCGTTCCTGTACCGCTTCTTTGAGCTTGTCCAGATCAGAAGGGGAGTAAGCGTTGATTTTAATATACTCGCCTTCCGTGGTCAACATCTCCCGCTCTTCGGGTGAGCATAAATCAATCTTGTTAAATACCGTCATTTGCTCTTTTCCCGAAGCCCCCAGTTCCTCAAGCACCTTCTGTACCACCTTCATCTGATCCGATCGATTATCACTTGAACTGTCCACGATATGAAGAATTAAATCCGCCTCATTCGCTTCTTCCAGTGTGGCCCGGAAAGCGGCAACGAGGTCATGAGGCAGGTTTTGGATAAAACCGACCGTATCCGTAAGCACAATCTCCTTACCCGCGGGAAGCATCAAATTACGGCTCGTCGGATCCAGGGTTGCGAACAACTGATTCTCCACGAGTACGTCAGCTTGCGTCAACTGTTTCAACAAAGTAGATTTACCTGCGTTGGTATACCCGACTAAAGCCACTTGAAAAATACCGGTCTTTTTCCGGCGTTCCCGGTGTAAAGTCCGGTGTCGAACCATCTCATGCAGATGGCCTTTCAACTCGTTGATCCGGTCCCGAATATGTCTTCGGTCCGTTTCAAGTTTGGTCTCCCCCGGCCCCCGGGTACCGATACCGCCGCCGAGTCTGGATAAGTTCTTGCCCTGTCCGGACAATCTCGGCAGCAAATAACTAAGTTGAGCCAATTCGACCTGCACAATTCCCTCGCGTGTCTTGGCGCGTCCCGCGAATATATCCAAAATCAACTGGGTTCTGTCAATAATTTTCACATCTAGAGCGGCTTCTAAATTTCGAACCTGCGCCCCAGAAAGTTCTTGGTCAAATATGGCGGTTGTGGCACCAAGTTCATCGATCCGCAGCTTAAGTTCTTCCACTTTCCCCTTACCGATAAACCATTTGGGATCCTTCGTGTCTTTATTCTGAGTGATGGTGTCCAGCACCTCCACCCCGGCGGTTTCAGCCAATCCGACTAATTCCGCTAAAGAATATTCCAAATTCACTTCCTTTAACTTTAAATCATTGGTGTATAAGCTGACAAGAACGGCACGGTCCGCCAGCGTCGCGTTTGTATCATGTGTTTGGTTACGCATAGATTGCTCCTTGTTCTCTGATAGTTAGGTACCTTATTCATATGAGTATGCCCTAGTTCATCTATATTTTGTCAAAACGTAAATCCTCGGGTTTAAGCTGCATCAATTCTTGTTTAGTGGGAGACGCGCCTGAATCCAGTAAACGAACGGCCTGATAGCGGATGGCCTTCTCAATGACATTCCTGACGTACCGCGCATTACTGAATGAATGCAATGTCAGCTGCTTCTCCTGTAACAAGTGTTGCCGTAATTTAAAAAGAGAGGTCGGCGAAATCTGATAATCTCGTTCCAAGAGCATCATATCACAAATCTGCAGTAACTGATCCACCGTGTAGTCCGGAAAGTCAATTTGGATGGGGAAACGGGATGGCAAACCTGGATTCAGCATTAGAAAATCATTCATTTCACCCGAATAGCCCGCCAAGATAAGAATAAATTGATTTTTGTGATCCTCCATGGCTTTCACCAATGTATCAATGGCTTCCTTGCCGAAATCCTTTTCCCCGCCCCTTGCAAGACTGTAAGCTTCATCGATAAACAAGATCCCGCCCAGCGCTTTCTTCACCAGATCCCGTGTACGTTGTGCTGTATGACCTATATATTCGCCGACTAAATCCGCGCGCTCCACCTCAATCAAGTGCCCTTTGCTTAGGACTCCCATGGATTGAAACAAGCGAGCTACCATTCGTGCGACCGTTGTCTTACCGGTACCCGGATTTCCCCTGAAAATCATATGGTAAACCTGGGAGCCGCTTTGCAAGCCCGCCTCGGTTCTCATTTGGGTAATTTGTAACAGAGCGTAAATCTCGTAAACCAATTCTTTAACGTTCTCCATCCCCACCATCTGATCCAGTTGTTTCTGAATCGGTGTAAACTGGCTGTCTTGAGCCGTTGATTTTCCGGTTACTAAGGCTTCGGACTCCGCTGTGTTAGCCGACATAACCGGTGACTGCGCATCGGCTGTGTTCCGCAACACAATATTAATTTGACGCGAAGGCCGGGGTTTGGCGGCGGATGTAACTACACGCCCATTCATTATGGCGTCACCTCGTTTGGATGGGTTGGCGGTTCATACCATACCTATTCAACAATAGAGGTTCATATTAGCAGTTTTGGCGAAGCTTGACTGATAGAGAAGGCGTAATCAGATTCTCTTGCCAAAATGTTTCTCGATCATCCGTGTCAATGCATCCAGTTTAACCGGTTTGGAAATATAGTCGTCCATGCCTCCCGCAAGATACTTTTCTTTGTCCCCCATTAAAGCATTAGCCGTAACCGCGATAATTACCGGGCAACGATCACCTAATCGCTCTCGGAGTTGTGATGCCGCTTCCATCCCGTCCATGACCGGCATTTGGATATCCATTAGTATGAGATCGTATTCCTTTGACTGCACCGCTTCAACGGTCTGAAGACCATCTTCGGCCACATCGACTGTATAACCTAATTTGCGTAACATCATAAACAGTACTTTACGGTTAATATCATGATCTTCTGCAATGAGAATCTTGAGCGGAACATTCTCTTCACTTAACTGAGACAAATTGGATTCGCCGGTGTCCTCTGCAGGCAATTCAGTCGGCTCACGCAATGGAATGGTTAGAATAAATTCACTGCCTAATCCGGATTCAGAATGAATTGAAAGTGTTCCTCCCATGAGATGCAGAAGATGATTGCTGATCGTCAGCCCGAGGCCGGTTCCGCTAAACCTGCGACTTGGCGAAGAGTCTACTTGTGTGAATGGCTGCAGAATTTGCTCTATACGATCCTGAGGAATCCCAATTCCCGAATCTTTCACTCGCATTCGCAACACCTTGTCGCCTGATATTAAAGCGCACTCTGCTTCAAAGCAAATGGAACCCGTCTCGGTAAATTTGACCGCGTTATCCATCAGGTTAATCAGCACTTGACGAAATCTGGTTTCGTCACCAACGATCCATTGAGGCAAAGATGAATCACATGACCAATCGAGGCTTAGATTTTTGTCACGAATCGGCTTTTGAAACAAATTAATGACATCCGTGATTACCGATTCAATACGAAAAGGTTCTTCGGTTAATTCAAAATGACCGGATTCCATCTTCGAAAAGTCTAATATCCCGTTGATAATGGACAGCAGGGCATTCCCGCTCCTTTGAATGGAAACGACAGATTCCCGCTGTAATTCATCTAATTTGGATTCTCGAAGTAACTCCGTCAGACCTAAAATACCGTTCAACGGTGTGCGGACTTCATGACTCATCATGGCAAGAAAATCACTTTTGGTTTTCGCCACGGATTCAGCAACTTCTAGCTGCTTTTGGCTTTTTATTTCTTTATCAATGTTACGGGTAACACCTAACACGTACTTCTTGCGGCCATGTTCATCTCTCAACGTATTATAATTGCTTTCCAGCCAGACGTAATGTCCGTCTTTATGCAACAGTCGATATGTAATCACATCTGAATCGGCGAAAACTTCGTTTTTGTAAGCTACCAAATCATCCGGGTGCGTTAAATGTAAAGTATCTTTTCCTATGATTTCCTCAGGATGATAGCCTAACACTTTGTATATAGAGGGTGTGACATATCTGCAGATCCCGTCAGGCGTGCTGTAACCGATAATATCCATGACATTTTCTGAGATTAAATTGTACAGCCATTCTGTTTCTTTTAATTTGTGTTCTGTCGATTTGCGTTCCGTTATATCCGTAATATGTGTTATATAGTAAAGTGGCTTTTCTTTCTTATCACGAACTACATAAGATTTCAAAGAAGCCCATACCATGGTTCCTTGTTTAGTAATATATCTCTTTTCCGTGACGTAAGTATCCAATTCTCCTGCCCAGAGTAATCTGGCTTGTTCTGAATTTTCACTTAAATCATCCGGATGTGTAATTGTTTGATAATCAAGACAGAGAAGCTCCTCCTTGGTGTATCCGAACATTTCACACAAGAAAGGATTCACGGCAATCCATTTCCCTGTTGCGTCTAACAACGCGATACCAATCGGCGCATATTTATACATTTGTTCAAAAAAACGCAGATAATCCCCTTGTGCCGATTTCACCTTACAAACCCTCCTGGTAAACTACAAATATAGTTCAATTATATACCAGTGTGTACTAAAATCCTATGGAAATCCATGACCTTGTGCCTATGCACCCGTTTTCTTTGAACGAGATTTAGCGCCGGCGCGGGGAGATTTGGATGGCTTAGCTGCAGAGGTCTTTTTGGTTTTATTCGTCTTGGCTCGGGTACTGGTTTTTTTGACGGGTTGTTCCGAAGGTTGAGCCTGTGCCAAACTAGCTTTTAACGCATCCATTAAATCAATAACGTTTCGTTGCTTTTCTTCAGGCGCGAATTTCACTTCTTTTCCGTGAATTTTATCTTCAATCGCGTCCATTAAACGTTCCTTGTAATCATCCTCATATTGCGCCGGATTGAATTCAGCAGTTAGTTGTTCGATTAAAGACTTGGCCATTTCTAATTCCTTTTCGTTCGTGTCTTTGAGCTCCGGCAGATTCGGAACCTGCTTTAGCGGGCGTATCTCTTCGGCGTAATGCATGGTTGCCATGGCTAAATAACCGTCAATGACCCGAATTGCGGCTAAACTGCTTTTGCTTCGGATCGTGACATTGGCAATTCCGATTTTTTGAGTCTCCTCCAGGGCTTTAGCTAACAATTGATAAGCATGTACCCCAGATTCGTTCGGTGCCAGATAATAGGTCTTCTGAAAATAAACGGGGTCAATCTCATCCAAATTCGCAAAACTCAATATCTTGATTTCACGTGAGTCTTCGGAAGCAAGCTTGTCCAACTCATCCTTGTCAAACGTTACAAAATGACCCGGTTCGTATTCATAGCCCCGGACGATATCACTCCACTCGACATCTTCCTCACACTTTGGGCATGTTCTAACGTAATTTATCGGTACAGAGAGCTTTTTGTGAAGGAGTTTCATGGGTACATCGTTATTTTGCGTAGAAGAGAACATCTTTACAGGTACGTTCACCAAGCCAAAATTAATCGCGCCTTTCCATACCGTTTGCATCAGGATCGCCTCCATTATTGTGTTACATTATATATAAACGGAATGGATTACCTTATAACGGCGCATGAAATGAGAAAAACTCCCTTGTTATGTGGCGCGCAAGAGAGTTTGTTATTTGTGAGCCTATCCGGTTGTGAATATACGCTTTATCCAAAGTGACCCCTTCTCCATCATCCACTTCGTGTAAGCGAGTGTTTCTCTGCTTTTATGCCACGTCATATTCAGTACACTAGAGTTCGTAGTGGACACTACCGGTTCGGAATATTCCAGAAACGAGGCAATATCTGCGGAGCGCGCACCATGATAATCATGAGTGATAATTACAGCTCTACGAAAACCCTGTTCTTCCATAATTACCTTGCTGAATAATAAATTCTGATAAGTGCTGCGGGCTTTATTCTCTTCCAAAATATGCTGAGATGGAATCCCGGTTCCCACCAAATAATTTTTCATCCCCTGAGCCTCTGTCAATTCCGAATCCAAGCGGTCATACCCGCCCGAAACGATAATTTTGGTAAATACACCGGCTTTGTATAGCTTGTATGCGTGGTCCAGCCTCTCCTGCAACCCCGGACTGGGCACATTCCCCCATAAGGAAGCCCCCAATACGATGCCTACATCCGCGTGCTCGGGGACCCTTTGACGTTCAGCGGAATGGATTAAATATTGAGTCCAAGCGATCCAACCTATTCCAGCCATGAAGATGACAAGTGCGGATAACCATAACTTTGTGTACTTACGATTGTTGAAGTTCATGTATGCAACCTCATTCCGTTGTTGAGAATTCATGATACAGAAAGCGCGTTACTCTCCTGAATACCTGTTCGTAGTCGGCATCCAAACAAATGAGATGCTTCGAATTCGCATAATATTGAACTTCGTAATAACAGTTTAGTTTAGATGTGATGAAGCGGGCGCTCGAAGGATGTACAATCTCATCCCGTTCTCCCTGCAGAACTAAAGTGGGCGATTGTATTCTTGAGAATTCAGGTTTAAGCGCCCTGACAAGTCTCATGAATTGCCAAACGGAACCGATGGGTGTTCTTTTCACTGTTTTCAGCTTACGCGTCTCCCCAGTACGTATGAGATCCGCTATAGCATGCGCAAAACGAACAGGGCTCACATAAATGACGGCAGCGCTTAACAGGACCACACGCCGAACCGCATAGCGATTGGCTATATATGCCGCTAACAGACCGCCCATCGAGAAACCTATAACATCGAAAGAACCGTATAACCGTTGCATTTCGGCTGCTTCCCGCTCCACGTGTTCAACCCATGACTGCCATGTAATGTTGCGCAGGCCGTTACCCCTGTCACCATGACCGGGTAACAGAGGTACGTTGCAGATGTAACCCATGTTCGTAAGCTCAATCGCAAGCGGGCGGACCTCATGAGGCCCGCCCGTAAAACCGTGTATCAACAAACATGCTCGCTCGTTCAATGTCTACACCTTCTTACTAACCAAGTCGCCGAACAAACGTTGCAGATGGTCTACAGCCAGCTCACGGTAGACAAAACTCCCGTTCTTGATGGAGTCCAACAGCTTGTTTGCCTCCACCTTGGCTGTGTCAAAGTCGGACTTTGTAATCTCGCCATGATCATAAGCTTCTTCCAGCTCATCTTCGTCCACAAGCAGAACTTCGCCGCTTGGTAATATAATAACGTCCAGGAACAGATCATCAAACCAAGGCACCCCTTGATCGGTTAATCCTTGATCCTTGCAAATATCAATGTACCATTGAACTACTTGTAAGGAGGAATTGAACATCGTCGTTACAACGTACCGTTCGTTCTCAGGAAAGTGTTGAAGCCATATGTATCCTTCATCGGCCAGACAAAGTCGGGATTGCAGGTATTCTTTCCATAATGGTTCACGCAGCTGATGAATTTTATAAAAGGTGACATAACCCTTAAACTCCGCATCATTCAAGTGTACCGATGCATAACTTTTGTTAACAATTCTGCGCCAATTGGCTCGATCAGAAAATTTTCTTTTCATGAAAAATTTCCTTTCTGCGTCATCCCTGCATTCGTCCCCCGGACGTAACTAACGGAGTATCGCCCTGATGGGACCTGCAATTTCAATTTATTGTTCGGTAATAGATATTGAATTAATCGTTACAACTTCAGTAGGCTTGCTTGGTGTGGCTTCGCTACCTTGTTCAACCGGTGTCGCCGCGATCAGATTAATGGTTTCCATGCCCTCGACGACTTTACCGAAAATTGGGTAGTTGGGTTGTGAATTCAAAGACGCGGCATCCTCTCCGCTGCAGATGAAGAACTGGCTTCCGCCTGTATTCGGACCCGCATTAGCCATGGCTATCGTTCCGGGTTCGTATGTATGCTTACTGCCCAACTCGTCTTTAATCGCATAGCCTGGACCCCCGCCGCCGGTTCCGGTCGGATCACCGCCTTGAATCATAAAGGATTGAATAATTCGGTGAAAGGTAACTCCTTCATAGAACTTTTCTTTCGCGAGAAAAATAAAATTGTTCACCGTTACCGGAGCATCCTTCGCAAAAAGCTCGATTGTGAAGTTGCCTTTGGAGGTATGAAACTCCGCTTTGTATTGCTTATCTTGATCGATTGTCATTGCCGGAGGCGAAGCCCACTGCTTGGGCGTCTGCTCCGTGGCGGAACCGTCAGTCGCGCTTCCGGATGATGCATTGTTTGTGCCATTAGCCGCATTCCCTGTGTTAGTAGATCCACTGTTAGGTTTCTCGCCGCAACCCGTCAGTAACGCTGCTGCGGTTAATAATACAATCGATGATGTATAAATACGGCGTTTCATATGAAATACACTCCCAGCACTTAATCTCAATTTACAAAATTATAGCATAAGGTCACGTTGGATACAAAATTTAACTTACCTCCGCACCGTTGCCTGCACAAAAATGGCCGCCTTCAGCAGGCGGCCCATGTCCCATATTTAATTGTTGTCTTTATCTTTATCTTTTCCTTTTCCGCGATCCTTGGACGGGTCAGCCGCGAGTCCATTCCCGTTCTGAAGTTGTTGTTGACCGCTGTCACCCGTTGGTTCTGAATCGCCTTCCTGATTTCCGTCAGTATTTCCAGGAACTACAGGCTCTCCGTCTTCACCATCGGGATTTGGATTTTCTTGTCCGTCCCCGGGATTCTCACCCGGAGGCTCGGTCCCGTTATCGGGATTACCCGTTCCGTCTCCCGCATCAGGAACAGTCCCTTCATCCGGATTTTGAGGCTCTTCGGGGTTCTCGCCCCCATCGTCGCCATCCGGAATTTCGATCTCCGGTCCTTCACCGGGATCAATAACATTCCCATCCCCGGGCTCCGTCGGAACAACTTCCGGCGGCGTTACAACCCCGGTTACGGCAACCTGAACCCAGTTTGATTGTTTACTCAGAAGATTACCATTTTGCTTGCTTACAATGACGTAATACTGATAATTACTGCCAGGTGTAATACCGACATCAACCGCACCCGCATCATTTACCGTTTGAATCAAGTTAAAACCTGCGTCATTCGCTTCTTTACGGTACACCTGATAGGCGACTTCCCCTTCTTTCGGGGACCATGTCAAAGTAACTGAATTTTCTTCAGGTGAATAAGAAGCCGCAAGATCTTTAACCGAGCTAGGCGGTTGCGCAATATCAACCACACCTTCAGGTCTGACAAAATCTTTCACAGGCCTTCCGGATAGGGCCTTCTCCATAACCTCGGAGAACATTCTGGCCGTCGCGCCGCTGGATACATCAAGATAGTTATCTTTGGTCGTCCGGTCAAAGCCCATGTATACAGCAGCTGTCCATTCCGGTGTATAACCGGCAAACCATATATCCTGATTGCCCTTCGTCCCCTTGTAGCCCGCAGTTCCCGTTTTGCCCGCTACAGGACGGTTCATCTGAGCTCTCTTCCCGGAACCGTTCTGAACGACATTCTCCATTAATTGCGTCATGGTATACGCTGTTTGCGGAGACATCACTTGCTTTTGTTCCAATTTACCCATGGAATAAATATCGCGTCCCGCCGAATCTTTAATAGAACGAATCGCGTGGGCTTTATTCAACCGGCCCTGGTTGGCAAATGCCGTGTAAGCCTGGGCCATATCCAGTGTGGAAACCCCATTGGTCAGACCGCCCAAAGCTATGGATAAATTACGGTCCGTATCCGCCAAAGGCAATCCCAGTTTCTTAGCGAAATTGTAACCGGACTTTGCACCCATTTCATTGAGCAACCACACCGCGGGGATATTAATGGAATCTTCCACGGCATCAATTAAAGGCACACTATCACTGTAACCCCCGAGGTTGCGAGGACAATAATCGCCAAAACATTGCTTTTGGTTATTTAATGAAGAATACGGTGTCCAATCCCCTGAATCCAATGCCGGCCCGTACACGGTAACGGGTTTGAAGGATGAACCCGGTTGACGCTTCACCGTTGCCCGGTTCAAATCGCCTGCATTCACATCACGTCCGCCTACCATGGCCACAATGCCGCCATTGAGGTTATTGACGATCGTCATACCGCCTTGCACCTGATACGGCTTTCCTTCCGCGGTTTTACCGTCTTCCGGAAACAAGTCGTCGTTGCTGAATGCGGATTCCGCAGCTTTTTGAGCTTGCGTGTTCAGATTGGTAAAAATTCGAAGACCTTTAGTATAAATTTCTTCTTCCGTTAATCCGGTAACCTGAGCCGCTTCTTTAATCACATAGTCCATGTATGAAGTATAGACATCGCCGGATTGTTTAGGAATAGGCTTGTATTCATAGGCGAATGCCTCTTCCTTCTCCGCGGCTGTAATATAGCCTTGCTCATACATAAGTTGTAGAACAACTTTACGGCGTTCCAGTGAACGCTCCGGATTGTCAATCGGATTGTAGTTGCTAGGCGCTTTCGGAATAGCGGCCAAGATGGCCATTTCAGCTACTTCAATATCTTCCAGGTTTTTCCCGAAATATCTCTTCGCCGCAGCTTTCACTCCATAGGCGCTCTTACCGAAATAAATCCGGTTTAAATACTTTTCCAAAATTTGATCCTTGGTTAAATTGTTCTCCAAAGCCAAAGCAATGGAAACCTCTGTAGCTTTACGCAAATAAGTTTTATCCGCGTTCAGGAACAAGTTTTTAGCCAATTGTTGCGTAATAGTGGAACCGCCCTCTTTGGCGCTGCGGCTGATTACATCCCGCACCACCGCGCGTCCCAGCGCCCACAAGTCAACACCTTGATGCTGCTCGAAGCGCTTATCCTCCGTTGCGATAAAGGCGTATCTCAACTTCTCCGGAATCTGATTCAGACTCACCAGCTCACGATCAATCTGATCCGCGACAAGTTTCTTTACGGCCTTATCCGAAGAATCATAAATGATAGAAGACTCGGATAGTGTTAACTTATCAATGTTTTCTTTATAGATCTTCTCACCGGACAGAATGATGAACAAGTATCCGGCTAATGCGCAAAAAATAGCGATTGCGGCCGTAATGAAAAACCACATTAATATGGTTTTCCCTTTCTTCTTCTTGTTCTTATTCTTTCCTTTGGGTTTCCCGGCCACTTGGCGGTTCCCTGGTTTATGTTCTGCCATTCCTACCTACTCCCTTTTCTCTGTATCTCATACTCGAACTGTCACGAAGATGCGGTTAATAAAAGAACAACCCGATTATGACCGGGTTGCTCTTCAGCCTAACCTATTCAATTAACGCCGTCCACCCTCTAAAAGTTTCATCCAAAAATACCCAATTTAGCTTGGGTCGTTCGAGTGATCTTGCATTAGGGAGACGTTGCGCTGAGGGGTGAATGTTGAAATTGCGTGTTTATAGACCATTTGTTGCCGGCCTTCACTGTCGATAATGATTGTGAAATTGTCAAAGGCCTTAATGTGTCCGCGAATCTGAAATCCATTTGTTAAATATACGGTGACCGGAATGGAATCTTTGCGAAGCTGGTTCAGAAAAGTGTCTTGAATATTAATGGATTTGTTCATGAATTGGACCCCCGATATCGATAATTTTAAATTGAATGTTGGTTGTCATCGATCTTTAACGTTCTTGCTATTATATCACTTACTTGGGTCAAATGCTCATAAAAATTAGAGGTCTCTGTTACGTCGATCCATTGGATATCCTTCATATGCCGGAACCAGGAAAGCTGTCGTTTAGCAAATCTTCTAGTATTGCGCTTTAATAGGTACTCTGCGCGTTCCATCGTATATTCGCCGTCAAGGTAACCAAGCATTTCTTTATAACCCAATGCTTTAATTGAGATGGCATCCCTTGGACAACCCGCTTCGATCACTCGCTGAACTTCCTCAACCAAACCCAGCGCAAGCATCTCATCAATTCGTTCCTCTATACGTTTATATAGCAAATCCCGTTCCATTGTCAAACCAACGATACATAGTTCGTAGGGGGTTTCCTTTTTTTGACCTAACAACTGATCTGAAAGTTTCATTCCTGTAAGGTGCACAATTTCTAAAGCACGCACGACGCGGCGAAGGTCATTAGGATGTAAACGTTCGGCGGTAACCGGGTCGGAGGCTTGAAGTTGCAGATGCAGGGCTTCGGCTCCGTGAATTTCAGCGTACCGATACTTCTCTTCACGGAATGCTTCGTCAGAACCGGATTCACTGAACTCAAACGAATAACAGAGCGATTCAATATATAATCCCGTTCCCCCTACAATAAATGGCAGTTTGTCTCTATCACTGATTTCTTGGATGAGTCTTCTCGATTCATCTTGAAATTCAGCTACGGAGAAAGGATAATCCGGTTCATGAATATCAATCATATGATGCGGTACGCCTTCCATTTCCTCTGGCCTGATTTTGGCAGTGCCGATATCCATACCCCGATACACTTGCATCGAGTCTCCGGAAATAATCTCGCATCCGAATCGTTTGGCAAGTTCAATGCTTAATCTGGTTTTGCCGATCGCCGTCGGACCGAGCAGCACGAGTAATTTAGGTTTGGCTGGTGAATCCGTCGATGTACGTTCTTTCAAAGGTTTATCACTCCGTACGCAATTTTGGAATAGGTCCGATGCACATGCGAAAAACCGAGACGATCAAATTCTTCGCTGTCCCGATGTTCTTTCATAACAAGTCTATGTCGAGCTACACGCGCAGCTTCACGGATAGCATCTGTTGTCAAAGGAGCGTCATTCGCGGTTCCCCGAAGCGGTGAAATAGAGTTCGACTCAGCGATCGCATTTCGGAACATCGGGTCGAAGTAAATGATATCGACACTGTCATCCGATAACGAACGTAAGTAATCCAAATGATTCATCCGACGAACCTGTATTCGCCGCATCGCCTCATTCAGCTCGGGTACTTCCGACACATACGTTTGCAGGCCCTCATCAATGATTGTACTGATGTTCAAGTCACTTTCAATGGCCGTAACTTTCCCCGTTTCACCGCTAGCATAAGACATCACAATGGAATCAGACGCCAATCCCGCGGTGCAGTCGATGACGGAGGTTCCGGGAACAATACCGGCCAGGCGCACCAGCGTATCCTCTTCGCCTTTAAGCATTCGCTTTACGCGAAGAATCCCCGTGCTTGGATGAAAGAAGAGCACGGCGTCGTGAACATTCATATATTTAAGCTCACGTTCGGATACGATCCACAATGCCTCGGCACCATGTTGAGAACGTAATCGGGGCACGGAGCTCTCGCGTCTCGGAACATAATTCACCCCAAGACGCAAAGATAACTGACGCGCTTTAACTTCCACGGCGGCTGTAGGATGGTAAACTGTCGTAACAATCGTGGAATGAACCGTGTTCGTTATATGATCTAATATTATAATACACCTGCATTTCTATTACGAATCAATGGCCATCCGGGCTCCCTGATCCTTGGATAATTACATCACTCGCTTAAACATTTTCTCTAGTTCATAAGTGGAAAAACTGACTACGATTGGCCGTCCGTGTGGACAAGTATATGGATTAGAGCAAACCGACAACCGCTCCAGCAGCTTTTCGATTTCTACATGGGTCAAGCTTTGATTCGCTTTAATGGACGCTTTGCAAGAACAAAGAATAGCTGACTTTTCACGAATTTTGCCGATATCCACCGCCTTCTTTTCACTCAGAATCCAGTCGGCCATCTCCTGAATGATGCTCCGTTCCTCTCCTTCAGGAAACCAGTACGGATAAGACCTTACGAGAAAAGCATTCCCGCCGAAGGGCTCCATATATACACCCGCCTGTTCAAAGAGAGGTAAGCGCTGCTGAAGCGTATCCGCTTCACTCGGGGTGAATTCGAGCGTAATCGGAATTAACAGCTCTTGACTCGCTGGCTGCGGCTTCCCGAATTGTTCATAATAATATTCATAATGAATACGTTCATGCGCCGCATGTTGATCAATGAGGTACAGCCCTTTGGGATTCTGCGCGACGATATACGTTCCGTGCATCTGCCCGATCGGGTGCAGCTCCGGGAACGCCGGCAACGGCGCCGCCGCGGGAGCCGCCGGCGCAAGCGCGGGCAGCAGCCCCGCCGCCGGCACAGGCTCGCGCCCGCCATAGGCCGGGCGCCCCTCCCGAGCCGCGCCTCCATCCGGCGCGGCAGCCCCGCGCCCCGGCGAAGACATCGCCGGGGCTTGTGCGCGAGCCGGCGGCGTGGCGAAGCCGCCGCCGAACGGCGCCGCCGGGGCCAAGCGGACTTCGTCCCAGCTTGGCAGCGTCCCGGCTGCGCCGGCTCCAGCTGTACCCGCCGCCCCGTCCGGGCGGTACAGCTGGAGCTGCTCTTGCACGACCGCGGCCGGCTTTGCGGCCTGGGTCGCGGGGTAGGCGCCGGCAGGGATCAGCACCTGCCGGTTCAACGCCTGCGCAAGCGTCGCTTCGAGGAACTGCGAAAGCTCCGCTTCTTTGCTGAAGCGGACTTCCAGCTTCGAAGGATGCACGTTGACATCCACCAACGTGGGATGCATCCGCAGCTCCAGGACCGCCAGCGGAAAGCGGTTGATCGGCAAGAGTGTATGATAAGCACGGAGCATGGCGTTTACAAGCGCGTAATTGCGAACATATCGCCCGTTTACTACCGTGGTGATGCCATTGCGGTTCGAACGCGTCAGTTCCGGAGCGGAAATATAGCCCGAGAGTGTGTAATCCAAGCTTTCGGCATTCACCCGAATCATGGTCTTGGCCGAGCTCTTTCCGTATACAGCCGCAATGACTTGCAGCAACTCTCCGTTGCCCAGCGTTTGAATTAACGAGTTTCCGTTATGCTTCAACGTAAAAGCAATACCCGGATGAGACAATGCCAATCGGTAAATGAAATCGGAAATATGGCCTAATTCAGTTTGGATTGTCTTCATATATTTCAGTCTGGCCGGCGTGTTAAAGAATAACTCCTTCACGGAAAACACAGTCCCGCGCATGGCAGCTGCGTCTTCCACGACTTTAACGGTTCCGCCTTCGATAACAATTCGGCGACCCAAACCGTCTCCGCCCGAACTGCTTATGCATTCAACCTTGGAAACGGCCGCGATACTCGGCAAGGCTTCCCCTCGAAAACCCAGGGAAGAGATTTGAAACAAGTCTTTCCCTGTCGCGATTTTGCTAGTGGCATGACGGAAGAAAGCCGTCTCCAGATCCTCGGCATCCATGCCTGTGCCGTTGTCGGTGACGCGAATGAGAGATAACCCGCCTTCTTCAATCACGACATCGACCGCCGTCGCACCGGCATCAATGGCGTTTTCCACCAGCTCCTTAACCACGGAAGAAGGTCGCTCCACCACTTCCCCAGCTGCAATCTGGTTGGCTATATGCTCGTCGAGAATCTGAATAATCGCCATCTTATTTCCCTCCCGTTAGTTGAATCCGGATCCCCTTCGGATGTAAGGACCATTTCACTTGACGAAATGATTGTACAAACTTGTTTAATTCTATGTAACTAATCCCTTCCTTGACGATTAAAGCTGGGTTGCCTGACCGAAAGGAAACAGAGCGTCCTCCGCCTTGGATGACAAGCGAACGCCCCGCCTTGTTCCAAGAAGACTTGCCGCCGATTACCGAGGATAACACGTTCGCCGGGACATATACGTTCCCTTTGGCGCGAATAACATCCACACCCCCGAGAAATTCGGAACCGTTCAAGGTCACCGTGTCGGTGCCAAGGATCACATCAAGGTTACCCCCGCCGGCGAGTCTATACGCAGTCAGAAGTTGTGAAGCATAACCTTCTACCGAAACGTCAGGTCTAATCCCATATTCATGAACCTTGTGTTGATCAGGGGTGAAATATTCTTCGAAGGTAGCCTTCAGGTAGCCGCCTTGTTCCAAAGTCCACACATTTTGCACAACACCTTTACCGAATGTACGGGTTCCCACCACTTGAGCCACGTCGTAATCCTGTAAAGCCCCTGCCAAAATCTCTGAAGCGCTTGCTGAAAGTTCATTGACGAGCAAAATTACTTTGAAATTCGCCTTAACGCCTTCCGTAATCAACATGGGATCGTCTTTTCCGTTCACATCCCTGGTGTGCATGAGCACGCCTTCGGCTATAAAGTTTTTGGCGACTTCCACGGCAGCATCCACATACCCGCCGGAATTATCGCGAAGATCAAAAATTAAAGATTTCATCCCTTGTGCCTTTAGAGCATTTAATTTTCGGGTAAATAACGGTCCTGCATCATCGGAGAATGTCGTGAGGGCAATGTATCCGATGCCACCTCCCATGTATCGGCTCTCAGCGACCGGCAACTGGACCGTATCCCGTTGGATCGTCAACAGTCGAGTGTTTGCGGAACCATTGCTTTGTACCCGCATCACGACAGACGTGCCTTTGGTGCCTTGCAGAGCATCCCTGACTTCGTCGGTGGATAACTTCGTGGCCGGTTTGCCGTTAACGGACTTGATATGATCGCCGGCCTTGAGGCCTTTACGCTCCGCCGGGGAAGACGGAATGACTTCAACGATATATACGCCTTCGCTGTCCTGACTTAACCGAATGCCGATTCCCGCATATTCATTATCAATCGCGTTCAAAAAGGAGCTGTAGTCCGACTCGGAGTAGTACTGCGTGTAAGGATCATCCAGAGATCGAATCATGCCTTCTATGGCGGCTTCACTTAGTTCCTCTTCCGAGACTCCTTTCAAGTGGTTGTTTTCCAATATGGTTAAAACCTCGTTCAAGCGGTCCGTGCCGGTACCCGCGTAAACGGGCGCGGCCGAGCTAACCGTAATCATGGTTAAGCACATGGCGGCTATAGCGGCCGGCTTCATCTTACGTACAGTGGCTCCCAATGTATTCTCTTTATTTATCATTTCTCTCTCTCCACTCCCTGGCTCCTACATCTGTTGCAGCTTGGACTTTAGTTCATTGACATACTGAATCGCCTGCAGCGGTGTCATATTTAACACGTCCGCTTTCCGGAGCCCATCCAACAATTCCATTTGTTGAACACTGATTGCAGCTGCGTGCATCTCTGCTTTGGAAAGCTTGACGGCACCCTTGGAAAGGGCCGGATCGCCAAACAAGGACAGCTGGACAGCTTCGTTTTCCGCCACAAGGGACGGTGCACCCGCAGCCGATTCATTATAGCTGAGTTGAATTTCTTTGATTCCAGAACTTTTTTGATCAAAATTCTGGAGCAATGCATAAGAGCGGTCGATAATGGATTCCGGAAGCCCCGCCAGCTTTGCGCAATAGATACCGTAGCTCGTGCTGGCAGCGCCCGGAATCAGCTTCCGCAAGAAAGTCACGGTTTCACCGCTTTCCTGCACGGCCATACATGCATTGCTCAAAAACTCAAGACTTTCTTCGAGATGTGCAAGCTCATGAAAATGTGTGGATACGAGTGTTTTGCAACCTGTATAGTTATGCAGATGCTCAATCACAGCTTGCGCGATCGCCATTCCTTCTCCGGTCGAGGTCCCGCGACCCAATTCGTCTATAATGACCAGAGAACGATTCGTCGCTTTGGCCGTCATCACTTGTATATCCATCATCTCAACCATAAAGGTGCTCTGGCCGCTTAGTAAATCGTCAGCGGCCCCGATGCGTGTAAAGATCCTGTCGATCAGCGGAATTCGCGCCGATTGCGCCGGCACGAAGCATCCGATTTGCGCAATGATACAAATGAGCGCCGCTTGGCGCATGTAGGTGCTCTTACCGGCCATGTTCGGGCCGGTGATCAGCAGCATGCGCGTCTCCTCCTTGGTCAGCCTCGTGTCATTGGCTACGAAACGGCCCCCGTCCATCATCGATTCGATGATCGGATGGCGCCCGCCCTCAATGGCGAGCTCATAATGCTCGCCGATTTCGGGTTTGCGGTACTGGTTCGCCGCGCTCACCGTACCTAAGGATTGATAGACGTCGACGGTAGCGATTGTCGACGCCAGGCTCTGCAGCCTCGCCGTTTGGGCGGCGACGCGCTCGCGAAGCTCCACGAAGAGGTCGTACTCAATGTCGACCATCTTCTCTTCCGCTTCCAGAATGAGCGCCTCTTTCTCCTTCAGCTCCGGCGTAATATAACGCTCGGCGTTGGCGAGCGTCTGCTTCCGCTCATAGCGGCCGTCTTGAAGCGCGGCCGATTGCGCTCTGGACACTTCAATATAATAGCCGAACACTTTGTTAAACCCGATTTTCAGTGTTCGTATGCCTGTCAATTCCCGTTCCCGCTTCTCCAGCTCCGCCAGCCATTGCTTCCCGTTGCTGCTGGCTTCGCGCAACTGATCCAAGCGCTCGTGATAGCCGGCTTTAATCATACCGCCTTCGCGAACCGACACCGGCGGTTCATTGGTAATTGATGCTTCAATCCAGTTCAGAACATCCCTGCAAGCATCTGTCTTCGCGACTGTTTCCTGTAAGGTTTGAGAGGATGAGGAGCTGCATAATTCAATCAAGGCGGGAATTCTGGCCAGCGAGAGCTTCAATGCCAATAAATCACGGGCGTTGGCGTTCCCGAAGGAGATTCGGCCGACCAGACGCTCCAAATCATAGATTTGTTTCAGCTCTTCGCGCAAATCTTCCCGCAAAATGTATTGATTATAGAGCACATCTACAGCTTCCAGCCGTTGATCGATGCTCCGTTTCGATAGTAAAGGCTTGTCCACCCAACGTCGCAGCAACCTGGCCCCCATGGCCGTGACGGACTTATCCAACAGCCACAACAAGGAGCCTTTCTTGGCCCGCTCCCGTACGGTTTCCGTCAATTCCAGATTTCGACGGGTAAACGGATCCAACGTCATAAACTGTGCCGTATCATATTGCGCGAGCCGGGAAATATGTGTGATGGAGCGTTTCTGTGTCTTATGCAGGTAATCCAGCAGGAAACCTACCGCGCGCTGACGAGATGGATCCATATCCGCATATGTATTCTCCGGCCATTGTTTCTCAGCCAATTGGGAGCCCGAATCAGTCCATGCCGTATACAACACAGGTTTAGTGCCGTAAAGCGACTCCCCCCGCACCTTCTCCAGCAAAGAGCCGTCGCCGATCATTTCGGCGGGTTGATAGACGTTGAGCTCGTCCAACAGCAAGGAGTATGAATCTTGGGTTGAGGTGACATGCATCTCCCCTGTTGACAAGTCACAGGCGGCAATCCCATAACTTCCTTCGTGCATCGCCAAACTCACGATAAAATTATTGGAGGCATCGCCCAGTGCCTTCCCTTCCATGACGGTGCCCGGCGTTATGGTGCGGACAATTTCCCGTCGCACCACGCCTTTGGCTACGGCCGGGTCCTCCACTTGTTCGCAAATCGCGACTTTGTATCCTTTCTCGATAAGCCTGGAAATATATCCTTCCGCAGCATGATATGGAACCCCGCACATCGGAATCTTCCCTTGCGCGCCACCCTCTCGGCCCGTCAGGGTGATTTCCAGTTCCCTGGATGCATTCACCGCATCTTCAAAAAAGAGTTCATAAAAATCACCTAATCTAAAAAACAAAAAAGCGTCCTGTGCTTCCGCTTTAATGGATAAATATTGTTGCATCATTGGTGTATACTGTGCCATGAACGAACCTCCGAACCTATTATTCCCCTCTATTATATCAGAAACCGATAGCCTTCACCGCATAGAATCGGCCGCGACGTCAAAGGGTGGAATTTTCCAGGCTTTACGAACATCTGTCTGTTCCTTCCAAGGTTTCATCATAAGAATCTGTTCCCAGAATGGCAATAAGTAGGATTCATATAACAAGAAACTGGAAGTGGCTTTCAAATCCGCATAGATCAGCTCCGCTTGGTTTAACAAGTCCGCCTTAGTTCCCATGTAGTAAGCGTTCACCCATTGGAACTGATTCAACGGTCGCCGATTCAATTCTTGGTAGTGAGCGGCAATGACAGCAGCGGTCGACAATACCCCCTTGGTAATTTTCGGCGTAACGAGCCAACTGGGGAGTGTTCGATATTCAAACCCTCCGTGGGGTTGCATTCTGAAATCCCCAAGAAATCCGTACCTAGGTCTGCGGTCAGCCGTAGTTTCGTCTTCAGCCAATACAAGAGGCAGGGCTAAATAATTGTCCAATGCGCGTAATATATCAGAATTCAGGATCAACCCGCTGAAATGAACGTGACCTCCCAGCGCATAACCGTTTACCGGCATCCCTCCCGCCAACCATTCTAGATGAGGATTACGTATGGCCCTGGACGCGGTGCGCATCGTTCGCATAATATTCAGTATTAACGTCTTAGGATCTGAGGCAGGTTCCGGACGCAATTCGGCTAACCTATAGGTAATTTCTCCGTTTATGCTGATGGCGTCGCTGCCTGCCGAACCCTTTCTGCTCAGATACTTGGAAGCATCCTCAATTTCACCGGTGATACGATTCCGCAGAATAAACTCGGGATCCGAGCCTAACAACGCTTTAGACATAGGAGTTATGTGGTGTTCTTCCCGCACTTTCTCTTCAACATACTGTTTCAAAGCCTCCGCATAAAGCCCGGTTAGTCCGGGGTAGCTTTCCAAAGCAGGATCAGCCGATAAGGAAATGATGACAAGTCTCCCGTTTTCATCCGCGCGCATTGTAACGAGACCGTAATCCGCTCCGACGGCATATAGCGCACGAACCGCTTCCCGGCCTAAGCGTCGGTGATGCCGCTTGGATTCTTCAAGCTCTGTTAATTTCATGGATGAACCGAAAGAACTGGTGACGGTTTCATAGATAGCTAACGCCCGCAGATGAAAGACGGGAATTGTGTAACATTTAGCAAAACCCGCCAATTCGGGTTCATCCTGTTGGTGAACACGCATACCATGGATTCGCAGCAGATTCCTCCATCGCCTTGGTTCATGTAAACACTGCAACGACTCCGGATGATTAAGAATATGTCTCCATGAGCGCGGCGGGATCGAGGCGGCTGCATTTCCCCAAATGACCAATGTCTCTCCGTTCCCGCTGTTTGTCGCCTCCCCGACCCGGTATTCCGCCAAACCAGACTTGCCTCCCGCTGCACGGGATACTTTAATACTCCTTTGCAGCACTGACACTAAGGGCTGCAGCTCCCGTTCCAAACCATACAAGAACACACTCATCCCCACACCCCCGTCATGCAGTCTCTACCTATCCTTATTGAAATGGGCCAATTGAATAACAAAAAAGAGGGCGATTGCCCTCTGCGGTGATCTGGATTACTGCATATAATGAGACTAAAGAGCAAGCTCGCCATCCGCGGAAACTTGCTCCCGCTCCCTACAATTCGTCGTCCAGAAGATCCGGGTCAAGATCTTCGAAGTCGCCGTCATCATCGCCGCCGTCAAAATCAATATCCTTGTCGCCATCATCATCGCAGCCGTGCGGGCAAACTACTACGCATACTTTGGTTTCCGCGATCATTTCCACCGCATATTCCCTTTCTACACGCACCAGAACACTGGTACCGCTGGACGAAACGCTGGCTTCCACACAGTTCGGTTCCTGCGTTGCGTCCGCAGAAACTTCAGCCGTTGAGGATTTAGCATTCGGATCCAGGTACGACAAGTGAACCAGCTCCACATAAGACACGGTCTCTTTAGCTACGTCGGTTTGGGAGTTCTTGTCGTAGGAATACCAGATGTTAATATCGTAAGTACCAATGACCTCAATGCCGCTACCGGACTTAACCGCCTCATATTGATGGTTAATAATCCACGCCCCCAGGATGCTGGTAGGGTGATGGGGCGGAGTAACGGTATGTGTGACTTGAGAGAACTTACGACCTTTGCCTGTAACAGCTTTGGTAATAATTTGTCTGCACTCTAAATCTTTATCTCTAAATGACATCCTTTCAAACCTCCTCCATACAATCATTCACTTAAAGTGTATGCAGGACATTCGTCTAGAGTGACAAAAAGTTTCGTGATTTACAAAAAAATCGAACAACCCTTGAATTTGTACAACTGACAACCTATGCGTTCTCGGGACTAAGAGAAATTCTTGGTTTTTTTTGCTTGGCGATGACCAGATAATGTCTTAATTCCAAACAAAGTTGTAGTAAAGCGGAACGCACTTCGAACTCGTCCCTTGTGGCCGGCAGTTCCATCAGTTTAAATTCTGCTTCCAACGCGGCCAAGTGCTTCTCCACATTTCCCGTATAAAACTTCGACTTCAGATCCACGCTTAACTCTTCGAATAGTTCGGCCGCCAACATGCCGTGCGGAAGCGTCTGATACACTTGGGCAACCAGATCCAGCATGCGCTGGATGCAATCCAGCTGTTGCCGTCTCATCATGAAATAGATAACCGGAGACCCCTCGGCGCGCCATAAGCGATTTTCTTCCATACGTTTAGCCGTCTGCAAACCCTCTTCAAGAGCGCTCTCCGCCTGCAAAACTTCCTCGCCGCTCCATACATAGGTATTGTCGCGCAGATGTCTGGCAATCTGCAGAAAGATCGCGGAGAACAATTCCTCGGTCGTATTTCGGATTTGCATAATGCGCCGGTCTTCTCTGGGCATGTATGCGACATTGTATATAGTTGCCGTGCCTAGTCCAATCACCAGCAAAACCACTTCGTTCCATATAATAAGGCCGGACACCTCGCCTTGCGCAAACACATGAAATACCATGACGGAGCATGTAACGATTCCCTCGCTAAGCCCCGCCCGGGCAAGTATAGGAAATGTAATTAATATATACAAAGATAAGGTCCATATATGAAATCCTAATAAACTGAAGATGGCCGTTGCCAAAATAAGACCCGTGACGGAAGCCGCAATACGTACGAATGAACTGCGCAAGCCCTTAAGTCGGGTGGTTTCAACGCCAAGAATAGCAAGAAGTCCCGCAGAGAGAGAGGATGGCAACCCCATCAGTTGTGCGATATAAATGGCGGTTAAGGCTGCCAGCGCCGTCTTAATTACCCGGATTCCCATATAACCACCCGCATTTCTTCTAATGTCTCCGGTTTCTACGGATGATATAAAAAAGTAATCCTGCAGAAGCTAACACAGTGGCCGCTCCTATGCCAATGATGGCGTTTCCCCAGCCGTTGCCTTTGCTAAAGTTGACGGGGGTTGTCGGTTCGGAACCTTGTCCCAGAATGACCATATCGTCACTGGCTCTGGCCAACGGTTTCGTTAAATTGCAGTAGCTGGTGTATAAATACTTTTCGTTCTCATGTGCATAAACCAAATATGTTTCGCCTGTTGTGAAGTCCATGCCGCAAGATTCCTCAGCACCGTTATCATATACAACAAATTGTGTTTGTTTCGCGCCTTTCCATACCCGCTCCACTTGAAACACATTCCGGTCTCGCTGAGATATGCCTATCGGTTTTATTTCGGCTGTGTTCACCTGCTCTTGGGAAATTAATTTCCCGCTAAACACCGCCGCACTTTGGTCAAAAGATTCCTGGGGTGTTAACTGTACACAAGAGCAAGCGAAGGTAACTGTTGTGATACTTAATCCTATGATGACTAACAGCATTGTTTGGAAAGAGATTTTACACCATGACGCATACCTTTTCTTACACATTAGCATTTCCCCGTATCTTAGAAGTAAAAGCCCCGCATGCGCGAGGCTCCCCTAAACCTATAAACCGTAAATGTCCGAATACTTTTCCGTCAGGTATTCAACCAAATAAACCGGATTCAGCTCTTCACCGCTTACGTTCATGATAATTTCCGCCGGTGTTAAAGCTTTGCCGTGCCGGTACACTTTATCCACAAACCAGTCCTTAACCGGTATCAGATTGCCTTCCTCTACCTTCTTCTCAAAGTCGGGCATCTCTTTCTTCAACGTATTCATCATTTGGGCGGCGTACATATTGCCTAGGGCATAGGAAGGGAAATATCCAAATGCGCCTCCGGACCAATGCACATCCTGCAGAATGCCTTCCGCCATGCTTTGCGGCTCAATGCCAAGGTATTCTTTGTACTTATCGTTCCAAAGCTGCGGCAAATCCGCTGCGCTCACGCCATCATTGAAAATGGCTTTCTCCATTTCATAACGAATCATGATATGCAGATTATAGGTAAGCTCATCCGCTTCAATTCTGATCAGGGATGGCTTGGCGACATTAGTGGCGCGGTAGAAATCTTCAACCTTTACTTCATTGAAGTACTCCGGATACAGCTTCTGCAGATCGCCGTAGTACCGGTTCCAGAATTCACGGCTTCGTCCCACCATGTTTTCCCAGAACCGGGATTGGGATTCATGAATACCCATGGATGTACCGTCACATAATGGTGTGCCGATGAGCTCTTTTGAAATATTTTGCTCATATAAGGCATGACCGCATTCATGGATCGTCCCAAACAACGCGCTGGTCACATCATGTTCCAGATATCGCGTCGTAATTCGCACGTCTCCGGGGTTTAGACCCGTGGCGAAAGGATGAACGCTCTCATCCAGACGGCCGGCTTGGAAATCATAGCCCAGTTGCTCCAGAATAAAATTAGAGAATTTCTTCTGGCGTTCTTTATCGAAGGTTTGGCGAAGGAATGAAGTTTCCGGTTGGTTTGCGGACTCACCTACTGCGGCGACAAGAGGTACGAGCTTCTCCCGAAGCTCTCCGAACACTTGATCCAGCTTTGCTACGGTCATCCCGGGCTCATACATGTCCAGCAACGTATCGTAAGGAGTCTCTTTTACACCCCATAACTGAATGAACTGCTTGTTGTAATCGATAATTTTCTCCAAAGAGGGATAGAACATCGTCCAATCGGACTTTTCTTTGGCTTCTTCCCATAAAGTCTCTGTCTGTGACGTCAGTACGACATACTCCTGATACAGGTTAGCCGGGACTTTCTTATTGCGGTCATATTCTTTCTTCACTTCATCCACAATTTTACGGTCAATTTCACTCAGCTGTTCATATGCGGCAGGTGCTGTCAACGCTTCTATGTAAGAACCGAGCTCTTCGGAAGTTTGCATCTTAAAGAGGTCGCCTGATAATTCGCCGATCACTTCGGAACGGGTATCCACGCCTTTGCGGGGAGCTCCTGTGCGCAAGTCCCAATACATGAGACCCAATGCTTCTCCATAAGATTTCATCTTTCGGGTTAAAGCTCGGAATGAATGCAATTGACTCATTAATGTTTCGGTCATGGAAACGCCTGCCTCTCGGTTTAATGTATACGAATTCGCTTCCTATTGATCATACTTTTTACACCTAGTATAATCAACTAGTATTAAGACTTCATCTTCATTTCTTTGTTAAAGGAGCTATGTCATGCAGATTACATACACCGAAGCGGCGCAGACCGAAATCAGCAAAGTGATCGGCGAACATCAAGCTGAGCTCAAACTGGTTTTTGATGCGGAAGGTTGCGGATGCTCAGTCAGCGGTGTCCCCACGTTATGGGTGGTGAATGAGCGTCATCCGGAAGATCTGACAGCGGACAGCGAACCCCGCGACACCTTATATGAGAAGAAACATGAAGTGTTCTTCGATGACCTCATGAATATTGACTGGAACCCGGCTAAGCGGGCATTCAGTCTGACGAGCAGCGGTCAGATTTTCAACAACATGATGTCCCTCATCGATAAACGTACTTAACTCAACTATCAAGCAAGGAGCGATGACTTATTTCTAACGTGGATCAAATACTGACGCACAATCAGGCTTTTGTAGAAAACAAGGAATATGAAAGTTATCTTACCGACAAGTATCCGGACAAGAAGATGGTTATTCTCACCTGCATGGATACGCGTCTCGTTGAGTTATTGCCCAAGGCGATGAATCTTCGGAACGGTGATGCGAAGATCATCAAGAACGCCGGCGCGATCATTACGCATCCGTTCGGCAATATTATGCGAAGTATCCTGGTAGCTATCCATGCTTTGGAGGCGGAAGAAGTATTTGTCGTAGGCCATTATGAATGCGGAATGGTCGGCATTAATGCCCAGAAGATTGTCGAGAAAATTAAACTGTCCGGCGTTCAGCCCCATACCATGTCTACCTTAGCCAACGCCGGTATTGATGTTCTACGGTGGTTGGAAGGTTTTAACAGTGTTCGCGAGGGCGTGGATACATCCGTAGATATCATTCGCAAACATCCGCTGATGCCCCCTGCTACACTAGTGCACGGGATGATTATTCATCCGAGAACCGGGAAACTTGAACTGGTGAATGATGGATACGCTTATAACCAATCATTATAGAATTAACTCAGAGAGCGCCGGTGCGCTCTCTTTTCAATTTCTGCCTGGCGGCTCCTGATAACCTCGCTCCGATCCCGAACAAGGTGCTTCTGAACGATTGACTCGTCGTTCATCGGGCTGGAAGTCTGCCATACCCAACCCTTCTTTTTCGCTTGCGTCTCACATCTTTCAAGCAACCCCGGGTCTGCAATCGGTAGATTAAGGTCTTCATACCCAGTGGAACCCTCTTCTAAGTGGACTAAACGACTTTGCAAGGACGAAATGAAGGTGTCAGCGTCTATGCCCCATTGGTTCAAGGCAAATGTAGTCAGTTTATGTAACGAACTCGCCAACATTTTACGCGCTCCGCCCAAATTCCCTCTTCGTTGATGATATAAACCGACAGCCAATTGAATTAAACCTACCCAGACATCGCCGTTTCCGTCATCCGGATTTTCCTTCCAATATTCTTCAAGAATTTCATGGCATTCAAAGAAATCGCGATCGGTATGAAAATGAATTAAATATTGTATATAGGCCTCGGGATAAACAAATAATGGATTGGATGACATAACAAGCTCCCTTTTTTGAAAAAGCATAAAGTGTGTATATATATTATATTGTATAAATTTCGGATAATAAATGAAACCATGGAAGACTCTATCCGTATGTATACTTACGCACAAGCAACAAAACTATATTATGTTCCAGAAGGAGAAGATTTATTGTGAAGAAATTTATGCTGCTCGCCATGGCGTTCACTTTCATGTTTACTGTGGTTGGGGCTAATTACGTTGACGCGAAGCCAAGATTTAAATCCCCGCGGAAAAGCTTCACTCAGACGCCTAAGAAGGACAGCTCGGTTCGCAGCGACTCCGGGACGAAAGCACCGAATACCGGTACAACGGCTCCGAAACGCGGATTTTTCAGCGGCGGCGGTTTGGCTAAGGGCTTAATGATCGGCGGCTTGGCAGGTTTGCTCTTCGGCGGACTTTTCGGCGGTTTGGGTATTCTCGGCAACTTGCTTGGACTAATGATTAATCTGTTAGCGATTTACGTCTTGTTCATCGCCGTGCGCGGCATCTACCGCATGATTAAGAACAAGAACCGTTACAATACTGCAAATCCGTATGATCGTGACCGTGACCGTGATCGCGATGACCGGAGACGATTCTAAACATGCGCCTGACTATGGACGAAATCATTAACGCGGTTTGCATTTCCATTGCGGACCGTAAGCAAATGAAGCCTAATGATGTGGAAGTAGAGCTTAGTTATGACGACGAACTTGGCTATACGGCCGAAGTATTCGTTCAAGGCCGCAGTCAGTACTTGGTTGAAGCCAACCTGCTTGAAGCCATCGAACAATATGTATACAAAGAGTATAATCGTCGCATATTCCGAAGTGACATCCGATTAGGATTGGATGATGAAATTTTCGCTTACATTCAATAAATACTACCCTTCTCTTTACGGAGAAGGGCTTTTTTATTTCCAATTCATACCTTACACGCAACCTTTTTCCTCTCATGGCGTCTAATTCTATTAGACTATCATAGAAAGGCGTGAGGGCGTTTTGAAACCATGGAAGAAACTTGCTCTGTCCGCTATCGCAATGACGCTGTTCGCACAGCCCTTTGCATTCGCAGCCACGCAAGACAGTACGACCAAATACCGAGTATATCAGAAACAGAATGTGCTTAAGGAGTTTGCGGATCTGAAACAAGCCAAAACCTACGCTTCAAGCTTTAGGTATAGCCGTGTGGAGAACATCGGGAGCCGCGGTTGGGTTTGGCATAATTTGCCCAATTACAAAGTATATCAGCAAGGGATTTCAAAACCGGAATTAGAATTTATAGGGTTGAGCGAAGCGATAGCCGCCGCCAAGAAACTGCCGGACAGTGCGGTGCGTCAACTCGACAAACCAGGCTGGGTGTGGAGCAACTACACGCAATATAAGCTTTATCAAGGCGAAAAAACATTACCCCAATGGGGTTTTAACGACCTTGCAACAGCCAAAAAAGCGGCTGCAGGTTACGTGAATATGCACATCATAGACGAGAAAACAAATACTTGGGTTTGGGACAACATCACACCTGAGCTCGAGAAGAAACTACGAACCTATGGACAGAACTATGAGGTAACCATTGGGGACACACCCGGAACGGATAAATTCTATTTATTAGAAGAAGCCGTTAAGAAAGCATCCACCCAGCCGGACGCGATTGTTATGAATGTTGTTCGAGGACAAACGGTATATTCCAGTCTTCCGGCATATGAGGTGTATCAGGGTGAATTCGTTAAACGCTTTAAGGATTTGAAACAGGCCTTATATTTCGCCAAATCAATTACGGGTTCCAAAATCATGAAGAACGGTAACACCATATGGACTACGGAACATTATTATCATATTATGCAAGACGGCAAAAGCAAGCTAACCCGTCCTACAGCAACGGACGCCATCACCTATGCTAAGTGGTACAGCAACTCAACCGTAGTTACAGCGGACGGAATTACCCTATGGGACAACTATCGCAAGCTCGTGTATATGGGCTGGAACGGTACGAATGATCCTGATCGCATTACCGAGCATGTAGCGAATACCCAGGGTTTGGATGTGGATTCCCCCTCTTGGTTTGCCCTTATGGACGGCACTGGTGCTCTGGAAGACAAATCTTCCGAGGAGACGGTAGTACAACTAAAGCAACAAGGCATAGCTGTGCATCCGTTAGTACATAATCAATTTAACGCAGAGCTTACTACGTCCTTCCTTGCGAATGCTGAAGCCCAGAAGACTTTCACAAGGACTGTAGTGGACAAAATAGCTTCAATCGGCGGCACCGGTGTCAACCTGGACTTTGAGGCCATGAAAGCTTCCGATCGAGATCGTTATACGAAGTTCGTAACAGACTTTGTGTATTACGCGCATACCCGCAAACTAAAGGTATCCATTGACCTCCCGCGCGGCAGCTTGGCATGGAATGCCAAGACCGCGTATGACCATGCCGCACTCGCCGCACAAGTGGATCAAGTGATCATTATGGCCTACGACCAGTACTGGAAAGGCAGCACCGAAGCGGGATCGGTGTCCGGTCTGCAGTGGATGGAAGAAGGAATTAAGGAGTTTCTGTCGTACGGCATGGAACGGGAAAAGTTGATGCTTGGCATTCCGTTCTATGTCCGTCAATGGCAGATTGACGGAACAGGCAAGCTACTGACCAGCAAAGCCATTTTCATGTCGGATCTACCGGCATTAATCCAAGAAAAGAATGCGGTATCCACATGGGATCCTGAATTTAAACAGTATAAGGTCGAATACAGCGAGAACGGAAGCCGTTACATCTTCTGGATGGAAGATCATACGACCGTAAAAGCGCGTATCCAGCTTGCCAAGACCTATGATTTAGGCGGCATCGCCGTATGGCGGTTAGGTTATGAGCCCTCCGCCCTATGGTCCGAAATATTACGTATGAAATGAAGAAAAGCTTCGCCGCGAATGAATGCGGCGAAGCTTTTCTGTTGTATTTTAGACAGATGGAGTGATCTCAGGTTCTTGCTGTGCATTCTTCTTCTCATTCTTACGGTCTGTCAACTTGATATGACCGAGGAACGGTGTAATCAGAACGCCAAGGATGACAAAGATCAAACCGTAAATAAACACATCCTGCAAAGCCGTCACCAAAGAGGATTTCACAATCGGCACAACTTGTTCCGTGAAGACGGGAGGCAAAGTTTTCAATACATTAGGGTCTAACAGAGATGAGTATAGCGCTTGTGGATTGGTTTCAACCATTTCCTTAAACGGTGCGACGGCTTGAGCATTATCAGCAGGCATTGTATCCAGTACAGGGACCAAACGGTCATGCAACAAGTGGGTCGACTTCGAATTCATAATCGCGCCGAGAATCGTCATTCCGAACGTCCCGCCGATCTGACGGAAAAATTGGGATGAGGATGTTACTACGCCTAATTGTGATTTAGGGAAGCTTTCCTGCAATGCCAGGGTGAGAATGGGCATAACCAATCCCATACCTAAACCCAATACGACCATGAAGGAAGAAGCGGTTAATTTCGTAGTGTTCACATCAAGTGTAGTCAACAGCCCAAATCCACATGCCATGATAATCATACCGATCGCGATTTGACGGCGTACGCCAAGCTTCTGAACCAGTTGCCCTCCCAAGATGCTGGCTACAATCATGGTAATCATCAGCGGCGTCATGACCGTGCCTGACTCGGTGGCGCTGACGCCTACAATCCACTGCATGAACAGAGGAACGAACATAATCGCGCCGAACATCCCTACTGCCATCAGGAAGCCGACACTGTTGAGTAACGTAAACGTCTTGTTCTTGAATAATTTAACCGGAAGAATCGGCTCATCCACTTTGGATTCAATTCGGATAAAGGCAAACAGACTGACGAACGCCAAGGCAAACATGCCGATGATCTGCCAAGAACCCCAAGCATAATCAACACCGCCAAGCGAGAGAGCCATCAACAAGCTGACTACCCCGACAATCATCGTGAACATACCCGCATAGTCAAACTTAACAGGACCCGTTGCTTTGAACGATTTAAGTCCTCCCGCGATAAAGAACATGGCAAGTACGCCTACTGGGAGATTAATATAGAACACCCATCGCCAATTCAGCGAATCCACGATCCAACCGCCTACTTGGGGTCCGATTACGGATGAAAGACCGTAGATGGCTCCGAATATACCTTGCCATTTGGCACGCTCTTTACCTGTGAACATATCACCAATGATAATCATAGCCATCGGCATCATTACACCGCCGCCGATACCTTGAATGGCGCGGAACCAAATTAACTGCGTCATATCCTGAGCGAGACCGCATAAAGCCGACGCGACAATAAAGATCGTCAAGCCTGTAAGATATACGGTTTTCCTGCCTATTAAATCCGCAAGCTTCCCCGCAATGGGCACTACCGCCGTCGAAGAAAGCATGTATGCCGTCGTTAGCCATGTCATCATGTTCAGGCCGCCGAACTCCCTCACAATAACCGGCATAGCCGTACCTACAATCGTACCGTCTAAAGCTGCAAATAACATGGCAATAATTAAGCCAGCCATCAGCATCCCTCTGCGTTCGATCATCGGATTGTCATTCATTAAAGCTTCTGTACCTTTCATTGTGTGAATTCTCCTTTATTATCTTTGATATGTTGTTTCTTATCCGTGACGATACACGAACCGTTACCGTCAGCCTGTTGTGAAGTGGCTGCCTGAACTAATTTCTCAAAGGTTTGAATAAAAGCTTCCTTTTCCCCTTCTTGCAGAACGGATAATAATTTCTCGATCGCGTCTGTGCGAATTTCATCCAATTTCGCTAATGCGAAATGCCCTTTATACGTTAATTCCACAAGGATGGCTCTTCGATCGGTTGGATCCTGCATCCGCTTCACAAATCCGTGATTTTCGAGTCGGTCAACCACAACGGTGATGGCGCTGGGCTTGACCTCCATCCATTCGGCCAGCTTGGTCAACCGACAGGTGCCTCTGTGCATTAAAAATTTCAGAATATAGAATTGATTGCTGGTAATACCAAGTTCCGATTGTTTCACAAGGTCTGGCCCGATTCTGCGTACAGTTGTGAAAAGTGCCATCTGAAATCGATCTGTATCTGATTTATGTTCCCCTTCATGAGATTTATCCTTATGCACAACGGTTATACCCCCTCACTACTAACACCATTGAAATATCCATCCATGTAATAGTTAAACTGATTAAGTAAAATCATATTAAAATATTTACATAATGTCAACCACATTTTTATGTAATTGTTTTCATATGGTTAACACAAATAGAACATAAGAAAGACCCGCGAGTTATCGCGGGCCACAAGTAATTATTGGAGATGATTAGGCCGATTCTTCATTAAGAGCTTCAGGTAACAGCGTTCGGCTTTGGCGTCCGTCCACACTAACCGGCACATCACCCGCAACGGTAACTCTTCGTACTACACGGTGTTGATCGCCATAGTCATTAATAGCGTAGTGCTGCGTTGCCCGGTTATCCCAGATTACAACATCGCCAGGGGTCCAGCGCCATCGAACCGTGTTTTCCAGTCTTGTGACATGGCTCTGCAACACTTGAAACAGATGCGCAGAGTCACTGGATGACAAACCCGTAATGCGTTTGACGAAGTGGCCGAGTAACAATGATTTCTCGCCTGTTTCGGGATGTATCCGCACGACAGGATGCTCCGTTTCATAGATCGTTGACGTAAATACTTTCTTGTATTGCTTATATTCATCGTGTGATTTGCCCCGGTAAGCTGAAGCATAATCATAGTCATTCGAATGGACCGCCCACAGCTTATCGGCCAATTCCTTAAGCTCCGGTGACAGATCCTCGTAGGCAGCGGCGGTGTTTGCCCATACCGTATCTCCTCCCGCTTCTGGAATCGTAACACCTCTTAAAATAGAGGCCTGCGGGTACGCATCAACAAATGTTACATCCGTGTGCCAGGAATTGGCACGCCCGCCATGAGCCGAGTCCAGCTCCAACACATAGTTCGTACCCTCTTTAATAGGAACTGTCGGATGTGCCACCGGTCCGCCGAGCAGCTTAGCCAATTCTTCTTGTCCGGCATCATCCAAATGTTCCTGACCTCTGAAGAATATAACTTTGTGTTTAAATAACAGCTGACGGATTTCCTCAACTATATTCTGTTCCAAGTTACCGGATAAGGTAATTCCCTGAATGATTGCCCCAATCCGTCCTGCCACCGGTATAACCTCTAAACCCTGTGTTGTTGCTTGACTGGTTATGCTCATCTTCCTGTTACCTCCTTGGATAATCCGCACACAGGCGGGAATGGTACCAGTGTCCAATTATTTTAAAAATAAAAGGCCGACGCACCTGTATTTACGGTGCGGCGGCCTCCACTGGTATGGTGGGCAAAGCAAAGCTCTATTAGTGTATCACTCAATTATACCCTACTAATCACGTAGGAATAATTATATATTAGTTTACATGTTATTTATTGTCAAGATGTTCTTAAGTTCCGCAATAGGTACGGTAACGCCCTATTGATGTTTGCGGTAATGAGCAGTATTTATCCTGATTCACCGAATAATCAAATGGGCTAGCCAAAACCTCGATCAGCTGCTTCATCACACTATAATCTTCCTCTTCCACTGCGGCTTCCAATGCTTCCTCGACTAGATGGTTACGTGGAATGACAGCAGGATTGCTAACCCTCATTAACTCCCGAGACGATGTAATCGGCTCCTGTTGCCTGCCTAATCTTGCTTGCCATTGTTCATGCCACTCTTTAAATTCCGAAGTACCGAACATGACCGTCTCCTCCGGATTATCCAGCGATAATGCGCGAAATGTATTCGTGTAATCAGCACGATGCTTCTCCATGAGCTCCAGCAACTTGTCAATTAACGATTCATCCTGCGGCTCCTCGTTATGTATGCCCAGTTTGGCGCGCATGCCCGCCAGCCAATGTGCTTGATATCGTGTACCGAAACCGGCAATCGCATTCTCCGCTAACTTAACAGCTTCATCTTCATCGTCATGCAACAAAGGCAGAAGGGATTCAGCTAGTCTGGCGAGATTCCAAGCGGCAATCCGCGGCTGATTGCCGTAAGCGTAACGGCCTTGGCTGTCAATTGAACTAAAAACCGTTGCAGGGTTATATTCATCCATAAAGGCACAGGGACCATAATCAATCGTCTCACCGCTTATCGTCATGTTATCGGTGTTCATGACACCATGGATAAAACCAACAAGCTGCCATTTCGCAATGAGCTCTGCCTGACGCTTTATGACTTCTTGTAGCAGTGAAAGATAGCGGTTTCCCTCCTCATAAACGTTGGGATCATGTCTTTGCACAGTATAATCCGCCAGAGCACGAAGCTCATCCACTGTACCCCAGTTTGCAATGTACTGAAAAGTGCCTACGCGGATATGACTGGCGGCAACCCGGGTCAGAACGGCGCCCGGCAGGTCTTTTTCGCGAATAACCGTTTGACCCGTCGCCATTACAGCCAAACTCCGGGTTGTAGGAATACCGAGCCCATGCATCGCTTCGCTGATAATGAACTCCCGCAACATCGGACCGACTGCCGCACGACCGTCTCCGCCCCGTGAATAAGGTGTTCTCCCCGGGCCCTTCAGCTGAATGTCAACCCGAGATCCCTGCGGGGTAAGTTGTTCGCCAAGCAGGATAGCCCGTCCATCCCCTAAACGGTTGAAGTGTCCAAACTGGTGACCCGCGTATGCTTGAGCAAGCGGCAGAGCGCCATCCGGTATTTGATTTCCGACAAGTGATGCCTCGCCATCAGGCGAACGAAGCGATTGAACTTGCAAGCCCAGGGCAGCCGCCAACGATTCATTCAATATTATCAGTTTAGGTGAACGTACTGATGTCGGGTTGCACAGGGTGAATAGAGATTGTGGTAACCGCGCATAACTGTTGTCAAAGTTCCATCCTGTCTCCGAAATTCCTTTGGTTTCTGTCATGGTCTCTGAGTCTCTCCCCTTTTTGTATCGTAGAATGGTAGCTGTATTACCTATTATAACCTAAGTTGTTTCAAGTAACTGCTTTACTGCCATTGCAATAAATGATGTGAGTAACGTCTTCCTCCTCTGGTAACAATAGGCACATTAAACACATCAGATCACAGAGTCAGAGGAAGGGACTTCCCCATGGATACTTTACTCGAAACCACGCTGAAAACACTGCTTGGATTTGCGGTATTGCTGTTATTAACCCGTATTTTAGGCAAAAAACAATTAAGTCAAATGACCTTCTTCACCTATATCACGGGGATTGCTCTTGGGGGTATTGCCGGGGATGTCGTCGTTCACCATGATATTAAATTGTTAGACGGGTTGCTTGCCCTGACCCTCTGGTCCTTCTTATCCTTAGTCGTTGAATGGATCAGCATGAAGTCCTCCAAAGCCCGGATCCTATTAGACGGTGAACCTACCATTGTGATTAAACGAGGTCGTATCGTACAGCAGGCTATGAAGGACAACAAGCTGAATATGGATGATTTAAGTATGTTACTCCGGCTGAACGGCGTGTTTTCAGTGAGTGAAGTGCACTATGCCATTTTGGAACCTAACGGCCAATTAAGTGTTTTGCAAAAGCCTCCATACCGAACTCCGACAAGACAGGACCTTGATGTTCCGGCGGGTTCAACACGATATATGCCTACCGAACTGATCGTGGACGGGGCCATTGTAGAACGTAATTTACGTGAATTGGGATTAGACAAGACATGGTTACTCTATGAACTGCAAAAGCAAGGCATTACAGATGAACGTCAGGTCTTTTTTGCTGAATTGCAAGAGGACGGCGGTATTTTTATCGATAAATAAAAAGGGTTGTAGCTTGTATTGACTGACAAATTGTTGCAATTGTTCCGACATCGCCGTGATCCCCTTGGTGTTTTTAACACTACAAAAAACTATAAATAGCGGAATTATCTTATAGAAGAGAACTAAGTTAACGTTTAAGATCTACTTAAGCGCTTACAACAAATAATGGAAGCGCTAAACCAAATCTGAAAGGATGAAATTATGATGATTTCTAAAAAGTTCTGGTCAGTAACAGTCGGAGGATTATGCACTCTCGGTCTATTGACTGTTTCCGCGGAACCCGTACAAGCAGCGAGGGATCCATGGCTCCAACCATTTGCACAGGGCAGTATATGGAATTTACCGCTAGGTTCCGGCGCTGATTATCAATCCAAAGGGCATTTCCCTGTAGGCTCTTACGTTCATGCGGATCCTGAATTTCATGTCAAAACTTCAGCAAGCGACCCGGTGCGCAATATATACGGCGTTCCGAATTGGACCAGCCGCTGCAGTGACACTTCCACTCCCCAAGGCACTATTAATATCCCGGATGACTTTATAGTTCCGGATGCCATCACTACCGGCGGTGTATATGAAACTCCGAATAATGTGGCCGCTTTTCTGAAGCCTGACGGAAGGTATCTGATTCAGTTAGAACCGCTTACCCGTTGTACAGCAGGTGGAAATGTATTCGGTTACCGCTGGCAAGAGGATCTGGATATACAAGGACCGGGCATTGGCGGCACGCATTGGGGTTCTGGCCTTTCAGCGATCGGCGGCTCGATACGCCACGGTGAACTGACAGGAACTACCCCCATCAAGCATGCATTGAAGCTTAACGTATGGGGAAATTATTTGCACTACAACGCGGCGGACGCCACGAAAGGTTACCGCTGGCCTGCGGACCGGTCGGACGCGAAATCAGCCAACACTTATTTTGGAGCAAATCCGCGTATTGAGATGGGAGCACTCATGGCTTTGCACCCGACAGAAACGGAATCAAGCTTGGGACTGCAAACAGAGGCCGGCAAGAAGCTGTTTCATGCCTTGCAAGACTACGGAGCCTATATTGCTGATGACACAGGTTGGGATGCCTATGCCTTCTCCCTTTCCAACGAAGCGATGTTTGAATTTCAAGAACATTACGGATATTCCTTTAATCAAAGTTCCGGGGCTTCAGGCGAAGCTAAGAAATACTTCGATGACTTTAATAAATTAATTACGAGTCTGTATGTCGTTGATAACAATACATCGGGGAACATCGGCGGCGGCGGTACAAGACGCGCGGCATTGGCGGATCCCGTCTTTGGGGCTATGGATACGACAGCTCCGACCGTACCGACGAATGTAGCCGTCACAGGTCGTTCCACAAGCAATGTATCCCTTTCGTGGACGGCTTCGACGGATAACGTTAGAGTGATGGAATACGAAATCTATAACGGAACCACTTATCTAGGCTCCACCTATGGAAACACAACGTTCACCGCATACAATCTTGCCCCCAATTCAACTTTTTCCTTTAAAATTCGGGCTAAAGACACGAACACGAATCGATCCGCTTTCAGCAGCATTGTGAACACGAGCACATATGACGGGTACACGGAAAATTTCGATGACGGAGCCGCTCAGAACTGGGTGCTCAGCAGCGGCAGTTCCGTTGAGTACGGCCGGTTAAAGATGGTGAATTGGGGAGGTTCCGAATCAGGCATCTATAATAACCGCACATTCTCCGCACCGAATACTGGCAACAACTATGTATACCGTGTGAGGCTTCAAACCGATTCAGCCGATAACTACGGCAAGACCAAGGTATATTTTAACTGGGGAGACGCTTCCAACACCTACTTTGTTCAATTCGGGGGCGGAACTTCGAACTCAGTGGAATTGAAGAAGTTAATTAACGGAACGGAAACAACGCTGGCAACCTATAGCGGCTCCTACGAAATTAAAAACGGGAGCTATCCTGTCATTGAAGTGAAATATGAGAACGGCGGTTACATTAGCGTATCCGGGAATCGAAACGGCACGGCTACAACTTTGTTTAACCGTATTCAGGATTCGGCCCGCACTTCCGGTAAAGTGGGAACGGGTGTTCAGGGAACTCAGTCTTTCGCGGAAGATGTTGAAGTGGTGATCAACGCCGGTTCAACGGGGTCTGGCTCCATCATTCCTTATGCCGAAAATTTCGACGACGGCGCCGCTCAAAATTGGTCACTGACCGGATCAATCATCGAATACTCCCGGCTCAAAATGACCAACTGGGGAGGTACGGCTGGGGGCCATTATACCGGAGCAAGCTATTCAGGTAATTATAGTTATAAAGTGGCGCTTCAAACCGACGCAGCTGACAATAACGGCAAAACAAGAGTTTACTTTAACTTTACAGATGCAAATAATACGTATTATGTAGAGTTTGGCGGGGGCACGACCAACACGGTCTCATTGAAAAAAGTCGTAGGCGGCACGGTAACCACAATCGCCACGTACGCTGGAAACTATACCATTAAAAACTGGGATTGGCCTGTTATTGAAGTACTGTACAGTTCAGGTACAATTACAGTAAAAGGTACTAGGGGCAGTACGGTAACCACTTTGTTTAACCAGTTGTCAGATGCTTCGCACACTTCAGGTTACATTGGCGTTGGCGTGAATAACACTCAATCTTTCGCTGATGAAATTTCAGTTAATTAACCTCTTCCCGTCGAATTCGTTCGGCGGGTTTTCTTTTTTCACTATGTTGGTGGTATAAAATGGATTGAAACTTCTCACAATATAGCGACTACTGTGAAGAGGTGAATTATGAAATCGAAATGGAAACAAACCCTGTGTACGGTATTTCTGGGTGTAAGCATGCTAATGTTGACTGTAACAAGCGTTACTGGAGCACCCCAGGAAGCCGGTAGTGTTATTCTAGATGACGCCAAGGCCGCCACACCTTCCCAACTGGAGGCACAGTCGGCTATTATCGCTCTCGGGAAGTTTGAACCAGGGTTGCGGGAATATCCTACTTTACGGAACGTACCGGGTGGTAAACTTGTTAACTATGTTCAAAAATTTCGGATTTTGAAATCTTACAAAGGCACATCCGTTACCGTTGTGAACGTAATCAATACTGGCGTATTTCCGAGACCGGCCACCACCAACCCCTTAAACCTGATTTATCCCGGCGCTTTTGCGGAGAATGAGGACTATATTGTCTTTCTTAAGCCTATTAGCGGTACGAATTATTACTCGATAGCCGGGATCCTGCAAGGGATCTATCCCATTGTCAGTGGACGTTCCATAGCTTTTGAAGGTTTTGGTTTCAAGGAATTTCAAGACTTGCCTCTGCAGCAAATGGAACAACGAATCCGGGGACTGTTAACCCGGTAAAAAACCGGAAAAAGCTAGAAAAAACCTCTACGGATGATCCGTAGAGGCAATCACATATATTCTAGAGCAAAACTTGCACTGCACCTTCAGCCCTCTGGCGTCCGTTGTTAATTTGAAACGGTCGTCATCTTCGATTTCGACCCATTCCGCGCGATCTTCGGTTTCCTCTCCGGCAGAGAAGAATCCGGTTGTGTTTCCGCACTCGCAAGTCATAGATATATTCATTAGAAGCACCTCCCCAATCGGCAATTATACCACAATCGGAGAATAATAATGATACTGGTTTCCGCCTCTCTGCTTCGACCGATACATAGCTATATCCGCGTGTTTGATTAACGCCTTCGCTTCCTTCCCGTGGTGGGGAAACACGGCGATGCCAATGCTTGGAGTAAGGCTAATCTGCGCGCCGTCTATGCTCCAAGCATCCCGCAAGGAGTGTACGATTCTCTGTACAACAAGATCCACAGCTTCCAAGGAATCCATTTCTGTAAGCAAAATAATAAATTCATCTCCGCCCACCCTGGCAAGGGTGTCCGTTTCTCGTATACAATGCCGCACCCGCTCTGTGAAAGCTTTAAGCAGCTCATCACCGATATCATGACCCATGGAATCATTTACGAGTTTAAAATTATCGCAATCCATATAAATCACGCTCACCAGGTGTTCTTTGCGTTTGGCTAGAGCTATCGCTTGAGCGGCCCTTTCATCAAAGAGCCTGCGGTTCGGCAAATCCGTCAGAACGTCATGTAACGCCAAGTGTGTCCATTCATTTTCAATTTTCTTGCGAGTGGTGATGTCACGGACTACGGCCACCACCCTTTCTAATTGGTTGGACTCTTCAAACACCGCGTTCAAAGATGCCTCCATCCAACGAGCTTCTTGATTCGATGAGATCGGCTCCAATTGAAATTGAACCACGGTATGCTTGTTTACAAGAGACAGTTCCCTCACAGCTCTTGTTACACGGGAGCGGTCTTCTTTAACGATCGATTTAAGCATTCCATGATGTGTTAAAGGAAAATCGCAGAACAATTGCTTGCATGAGGAGGATATATAATCAATTCTCCCCTTTTTGTTTATCGAAATAACCGCATCCGAGATTTGTTCAAGTAAACATGCCGTAAGGGTGTTGTTATTGAATGCCATGCGCTTCCCTCTTCCGAATCAGTTATCACCGCAGGTACTTGTTCATCTATGAATGAATCAATGATACATATGTATTTGGGAAATATTATATTCGTTTTCGGTAAATATATCCAGTTCATATTCCTCACTGGCGCAACTTAAGGCACAAAACTGGATAAGTAGCCCGAAGGTGTTGTAAAATAGATAGAAATCATCTCAAGGAAGCAGGTACATACCGTATGTTTGCAGCTAAAGATTGGATCGATTATGAATTGTTAGACACAGGTGACGGTGACAAACTCGAGCGATGGGGCGATATTATTCTTCGCAGACCCGACCCTCAAATCATCTGGCCGATTAGTCAGGAACGTCAACATTGGAAGGCAGCGGATGCTCACTATCACCGTAGTTCTTCGGGCGGCGGACAATGGGATTATAATAAAACACTGCCTGAACGATGGAAAATATCTTATAAAGAACTTTCCTTTCATATAAAACCTACTAACTTTAAACATACAGGGCTGTTCCCTGAACAAGCTGTAAACTGGCAATGGATGATCGACAAGATTCAAAGCGCGGGACGTCCGATTAAAGTATTGAACTTGTTCGCATATACAGGTGGGGCGACTGTAGCTTCCGCTTATGCCGGTGCCGAGGTTTGCCATGTGGATGCCGCCAAAGGCATGGTGCAATGGGCGAAGGAGAATGTGCAGCTATCTGGATTGGAAAGCAGACCGGTACGTTACATCACGGATGATGTATTTAAGTTCGTGCAACGTGAACAAAGACGCGGCAGTAAGTATGATGCCATCATCATGGATCCTCCTTCATACGGACGCGGACCAAACGGAGAAACATGGAAACTTGAAACCAGCTTGTATCCGTTCGTAGAGTCATGCCTGAGCATTCTCTCTGACAATCCCCTGTTCTTCCTGATTAATTCCTATACAACAGGCATCTCGCCGACCGTATTAAAAAACATTATGAATATAACCTTGAAGCAAAAATGGGGCGGAACCATTACCAGCGGTGAGATCGGCTTGCCTATTACGAAGTCGGGATTGATGTTGCCTTGCGGAATCCTTTCCCGTTGGGAGGCTTAACGATGTCAGGAACCTCACCGCACATTCAGGTGATCTATGAAGACAATCATGTATTGGTCGTGGATAAACCTGTGAATATACCTTCCCAGGAAGATGATTCAGGCGATCTGGATATGTTGCGGTTGTTGAAGCAAGATTTGAAGATTCGTTATGATAAGCCCGGAAATGTATATCTGGGCTTGGTTCAACGGTTGGACCGCCCCGTCGGCGGCGTTATGGTATTTGCCAAAACCTCCAAAGCCGCTTCGCGGCTTTCCGACCAGGTCCGCACACGTGTCCTGCACAAAGAATATGTAGCGGTTGTGCACGGGCTACTCCCCCAACAAACCCAATTGAAAGTAACACACAGCTTACTAAAGGACACTTCTGTTAATACAGTTAAAGTGGTACCTGCAGGAACTGAAGGCGCCAAAGTGGCGGTGTTGGACTACATGGTACTCGGGGTTTCTGATGGGTTTAGTTTAGTAAAAATTACGCTGCACACAGGTCGTCCACATCAGATTCGCGTTCAGATGGCAGCCCTCGGTTGTCCTTTGTACGGAGATCAGAAATACGGAGCAAGCGTCAATAAACCAGGTCAACAAATCGCATTGTGGTCCACCTTGCTCTCATTCCCTCATCCGGTAACGAAGGAACAGCTTGTACACCGGTCATACCCCCCTCAAGAACATCCTTGGCGACTATGGAAACCGGATATTTATAAATTCGAGACTTTTCCCAATAAATAAATAAGCAACTGCTGGTTGTGTGACGAAATCCGGTTCAGGTAAGACTCAATAAACTTGTCCCGGATTTCCATCCCCCGGCGGGTTTCACTTTCCCCCTTGGGTGTTACATGAATCCATACAATTCTTCGATCGTTAGCATCTCTTTCCCTGCGTATCAAATCATTCTTTTCCATGCGATCCAAGATGGTCGTGATCGCGGCAGGTGTAGTCGCAAGGTGATGAATTAAGTCCGATGGCTTAACACTAGGCTTTGTAATCAAATATTCCAATACATGAAGCTGGCCCTCCGTAATAGAAGGAGCGAGTTGATTTTCCATATGTGTTTTTAGGTCTTTAGATAATTTAAACCAGTGCTTGGCAAACTCTTTCGAGAACATTTGACACCTCCGACTGTTTTTCGAAACCCCTTACATTTACTAAATTATACCACTTCCTTAAAGCTTAATACAATTAATAGTTTAAGACATTAATCGCTAATATAGTGAGCGTTTAGACAACAATCTACAATCTAAACTAAAGGATAACCCGATTTCGACAACATAAAAAAAGACCCGGAGAGGTAATCACTTATTAAAGCGATTTTTATCCGCGGGTCTTTCTTTAACTCACTACTCGGTTTTCTTGGATTAGGTAGGTCTAACCGCCATGATTTCTAGCACTTTCTCTGATTTCTCCAACGAAACCATCGACTTTCCGAAAGATTTACGATCTTCAATTGGAGATTGATCGGTTGAGAATGAAACTTGTTTACCTGTATTGGTCAGCAACGTTACGTTCATTGCTTCTTTGCATGCGAACATACCGATTAGGGATATCCCGTTCGATTTTACGCGCTTGCCTTCCTTGAATTCGAAGGTAATGATTCCTTTACCCCCGCGTCCTTGAATCGGATAATCAAACAAGAACGATCGTTTGGCATAACCCGTATCGGAAACAACCATAATTTCACCTTCATCGCCTGCTACCCACTCCGCCGCAATCACTTCATCGTCTTCCTTTAATTGAATGCCTCGTACACCGCCGGAGACACGGCCCATCGGATTCACTTCGGCTTCATGGAACCGGATGCTCATGCCTGAACGGGTGGCGATCAACAGATCATTAATGGAATCACTCAGCATGACGCGGATAATTTCATCCCCTTCGCCAACTTTACAAGCAACAATACCGTTGGAACGAGTTGTGAAGTATTCTTTAAGTTCCGTGCGTTTCACTTGACCTCGCTTCGTAATAAACACCAAGCATCGTTCAGGCTGTTCGAAATCCTTCACAGGAATCACGGAAACAATACGGTCTTCCTTGGCGATCGGAATAATATTAACGATGGCCGTACCGGTTTCTTTCCACTTGTACTCCGGTATCATATGAACCGGCAACAGGAAATACTGTCCCTTCTGCGTGAAAATCAGCAGTTTCTCAATGGTGTTCACTTCTCGGTGATACTTGAGACTGTCGCCCTCTTTTAGTCCTGTGCTTTCAATCTCACCGCCGGAACGAGTAAAGGATAACAAGCTTGTCCGTTTAACATAACCCTCTTTGGAAAGAGTCACATAAACGTCTTCCGGGGTAAATGTAACTTCAGGATTCAGCTTAATTTCTTCAACTTGTCCCTGAATAACAGATCGGCGGTCTACTCCGTATTTCGCGCGAACTTCACCGAGCTCCTCTTTAATGACCGCGATCAGCTTCTTCTCGCTGGATAAGATGCCTCTTAGGTAAGCAATTAACTTATTCGCTTCTTTAAGTTCCTTCTCTAGCGAGGTAATTTCCAGGTTCGTCAGGCGATACAATTGCAATGTCAGAATAGAGTCGGCTTGACGCTCGGAGAATTGGAACTGTTGAACCAGATTGTTCTGAGCATCCGCTCGGTTCTTGGATGCTCTGATGGTTTCAATGACCGCATCCAATATATCAAGCGCTTTAACTAAGCCTTCGAGCACATGCGCGCGATCTTCAGCCTTCTCCAAATCATACTGGGAGCGGAAAGTGACTACTTCCTTCTGATGCTCGATATAAGCCTTCAACATCTCTAATAGGCCAAGCTGCATCGGCGTTTTATTTACAATCGCGACCATGTTGAAGTTATACGTCACCTGAAGATCTGTTTTCTTCAAGAAGTACGCCAGAATACCCTGGGCATCGGCATCTTTCTTGAGTTCAACCACAATGCGCAGACCGTTCCGTCCACTCTCATCCCGAACTTCTGCTACCCCTTCAACCTTCTTCTCCAAGCGAATGTTTTCCATGGCTGTAACCAAGCGGGACTTCACGATCTGATAAGGCAATTCGGTAATCACGATCTGTTGCTTACCGCCCCTTAGCTCTTCAATCTCGGTTTTGGAGCGGATATAAATTCGGCCTTTACCCGTCTTATAGGCATCTCGAATACCGTCTTCTCCCATAATGATACCGCCGATCGGGAAATCCGGACCTTTGACAATATGCATGATGTCTTCGACGGTTAGATTAGGCTGTTCCATAAGACGGATACATGCATCAATGACTTCTCGAAGATTATGCGGAGGAATTTCAGTAGCGAAACCCGAAGAAATTCCGCTAACACCGTTTACGAGTAAATTCGGGTATCTGGAAGGCAAGACGACAGGTTCTTTGGTTGTATTATCGAAATTATCCTTAAACAACACAGTCCGTTTCTCGATATCCCGTAACAATTCAAGCGCGATCGGAGACAACCGCGCCTCAGTATAACGCATAGCGGCAGCGGGATCATCATCCATGGAGCCCCAGTTTCCGTGACCGTCTACCAGCATATGACCCATCTTCCAATATTGGGCCATACGCACCATACCTTCGTAAATGGACGCATCCCCGTGAGGATGGTAGTTACCCATTACGTCACCGACCGTCTTCGCCGATTTACGGTAAGGCTTGTCCGGTGTATTCCCGGCATCGTACATAGCGTACAAGATACGCCGTTGCACCGGTTTAAGTCCGTCCCGAACGTCAGGAATGGCACGGTCTTGAATAATATATTTGGAGTAGCGGCCGAATCGGTCCCCTACGACTTCTTCTAAATAGGCGGGAAGAAAATTCTCCAGCACGTCCATGCTTTCACCTTCTATACGTTTCTATTCTACATATTCGGTAAAATCTACATTCTCGATAATCCAACGTTTCCGCGGATCTACTTTATCCCCCATCAGGGTAGATACTCTTCTCTCCGCTTTAGCCGCATCTTCAATCTGCACATGAAGTAAAATACGCGTTTCAGGATCCATAGTCGTTTCCCATAGCTGGTCAGGATTCATTTCCCCTAAGCCCTTATAGCGCTGAAGTTCAATGTTCTTACCCATTTCCTTAGAGTACTCTTTCAATTGATCATCCGTGAAAGCATACTTCATTACGCTATTTTTGCCTGCTTTTTTTGTCATTTTGTATAAAGGCGGCTGTGCGATATAAATTTTACCGGCATCCAGCAGAGGCTTCATATATCTGTAGAAGAAAGTAAGGAGCAGTACCTGAATATGCGCACCGTCCGTGTCCGCGTCTGTCATTATGATGATTTTGGAATAATTGCTTTCTTCCACTTCAAATTCAGAACCGACGCCTGCGCCGATTGCGGTAATGATTGCGCGATATTCTTCATTCTTCAAGATGTCCGGCAACTTTGCTTTTTCGGGATTCATCGGTTTCCCCTTCAACGGCAGAATCGCCTGATGCTTGGAATCCCGGCCTTGCTTAGCCGATCCTCCCGCTGAATCACCCTCAACGATGAACAGTTCGTTCTTAGTCCGGTCCTTGGATTGCGCCGGAGTCAGTTTGCCGCCAAGATTAGAACTTTCACTCTTGCCTTTCTTGCCGGTTCGCACTTCTTCCCGCGCTTTACGAGCCGCTTCTCTTGCTCTGGAGGCTTGCACGGCTTTCTTTACCAACGTCTGGGCCACCTGCGGATTCTCTTCCAGAAATACCGACATCCGGTCGGTTACAATGGAGTCCACAGCGCTTCTCGCGGCCGCGCTGCCCAATTGGTCCTTCGTCTGTCCGACGAATTCCACTTCGGACATCTTGACGTTAATAACCGCCATCATCCCTTCGCGTAAATCGCCGCCGTCCAGATTTTTATCTTTCTCTTTAAGAAGCCCCGTCTTTCTCGCGTATTCATTCATGATCCGGGTATATGCAATCTTAAAACCCGTTTCATGCGTACCGCCGCCACGGGTGGGGATCGAGTTCACGAAAGAAGCGATCGTCTCAGTATAGCCGTCGTTATATTGCAGTGCTACTTCAGCCTCAATATCGTCTTTCTCCGAATGAAAATGAATGACTTCATGCAACACCGCTTTATCTTCGTTTAAATACTGAACGAAATGGCGTGCTCCGCCGTCATATTTAAACGTCTCTGCCTTGTCCGAACGTTCGTCTTTCAAGTTAATCAGAAGACCCGAATTCAGAAATGCGAGCTCTTGCAAGCGTTCATACAACGTGTCGTAGTTCATTGTGATTCCGCCTTGAAATACGCGAATATCGGGTTTAAACGTAACTTTCGTACCGGTCTTATTCGTATTACCGGCTATCTCAAGTCCTGTGACCGGTTCTCCGACATGTTCTTTACCGGCATCATCTACCCAGTATTCGAAGCGCTGCTTATGAATTTTACCATCCCGGTATATTTCAACTTGAAGCCATTCCGACAACGCGTTCGTGACGGATGCGCCTACCCCGTGCAATCCTCCGGATTTCTTATATCCCGATCCTCCGAATTTCCCGCCCGCATGCAGGATGGTAAAGACAACCTGAGGGGTTGGAATCCCGGTTTTGTGCATACCTGTAGGAATTCCGCGGCCGTTATCCGTGACGGTAACGGATTGATCTTTATGTATAGTGACATCTATGCGGGAACCATGTTTGGCTAAGTGTTCATCCACCGCATTATCGACAATCTCCCACAACAAGTGGTGCAAACCGGATGTACTGGTACTGCCTATATACATTCCCGGACGTTTGCGTACCGCTGTTAAACCTTCAAGGACCTGGATATCATCCGCATCGTAGTCGGTTTTTTGCTGTGGCGTTTGGTTTGTAAACAAGTCCATGTGCTCGACCATCCAAGCGCCTCCTTTAGGCTCATTATAAACTTCATCATTATAACATGGTTTTTTAAAGTTGCACTTATTCTTTTGCGAACGGTTGTACCCAGATTAGTTCAGTATATCCTGCTTGGTAAATACGCGGTACGCAATCACCAATGCCGCGACAGACCATACAGACAGTACCGTGACGGAAAACATCAGGTTCATCCCTTCAATCGGCGGCGGTGAACCCTGCAAGTAATTGGCCAGGTTTAAATTGACCATAAATAAATATTTAGCGCTGGTCCAGGCCGAAGCCATATTGGTCAAAATCGTTCCCGCAATGATCACCGCCATCATGGTGACTATGCTCGCAGCCGTACTGCGAACCAATACGGAAACCATTAACGCAAGACACCCTACCGACAAGGCCGAGAACCATATTAAACCGGATTGCATGATCATGTAAAGCCATTGGGGTACCGCATGGACATTGGCCGTATCCACCGATGCGCCGACGGTCTGGAACCCGGTAAACACAGGCTCGGTCCATCCTTTATATCCAAATACCGCACCGGAAATCACATAACTCATAACCGCGGCAATGGTGACAATCAAAGAAATAAACAATGTCGTTGCGATCAACTTGGAAGTCAGAATCTTCCACCGTCGAACAGGACGGGTCAGCAGCATCTTGATGGTCCCTCCCGAACGTTCGGAGGACACGATATCCGAAGCGACAGCCATGACCAATAAGGGGAAGAAGAGGGTGACCGAATTACTCATAAATTCGCGGGCAAACGTTACACCGTTCGGCGAATTGGGATTTACATCATGATCAAGGTAATATTGCAGCTGCTGAACGGCTACTCTGCGCCATTTTTTAAACTCTTCGGGCGTTCTGTTGCTGCTTAACGTATTTTGATAATCTGTAATTTGCTGTTGAATCTCCAATCGCCAATCCGATCCGATTTTCTCAAGCGCATTCTGCGCGACAACCATCCTAGCATATGTGAAGATTGGGATCAATACACCAAGGATCAAAACAATGACCAGGATCCGCTTTTTTTTGAGCATTTTGATAACTTCATTCCGAACTAAAGCAACCATCATGTTATGCAATACCCTCACTCTCCGTCAATTGCAGGAATAATTCTTCAAGTGATGGATGAATCAGCTGAATGGAACCCACACGAATTCCGGATTTCACCAGGGCATCGTTGATTTCAGGTATCAGTTCCGGGTTCATTTGTGTAATCATGCCTTGTTTACCCGCGAGAACAGCTTCATCCATCATCGGATGATGGTCTGGCACAAATTGAACACCAGGCGTCTGCTCCAGAATATATCTGCCTTCACCAGCAGGATCGATATCCCACACCACATAGGTTTCGGCGCCTTGAATCAGCGTTTCCACTTCGCCGACGGCAATCACTTCACCCTTGGAGATAATGGCCACGCGGTCACACATCAGTTGAATTTCACTCAATAGGTGGCTGGATATAAACAAGCTCATGCCTTCATCCGCAAGTTTGCGTATAAATTGACGCAGCTCTTTAATTCCCTTGGGATCCAACCCGTTGGTAGGCTCATCCAGGATCAGCAACTTCGGTCGGCCCAATAAGGCTTGCGCGATCCCTAGCCTTTGGCGCATACCCAGAGAATAGGTTTTTACTTTATCATGAATACGTTGGTCCATTCCGACAATATCTACAACTTCCTGTATTCTAGCTTGTGAGATACCTGGCTGCATATCCGCAAAATGTGCTAAATTCTCCCAACCGGTAAGGTATGGATACATTTCAGGATTCTCTACGATACAACCCACATGGGTTAATGCTTTCTCGGGCTCCTTCTGAACATCATGACCACAAATGTAAACTTCGCCCTCACTGGGTTTGATCAAATCTACCAGCATACGGATCGTTGTCGTCTTACCTGAGCCGTTAGGACCCAGAAACCCGAAAATCTCACCTTCCCTGACGTCAAAAGAAATGCCTTTAATGATCGTCTTCCCGCCTATGCGTTTCACCACATTTCGTACCTCCAGAACGGGCTCTGCTGTTGCCGTTGACTCAGTAACATCAGCGAGAGGAGCACTCGATGCCTGACGTTGATTTCTCATCTGTTAAACCTCCTTTGGTTCGCTTATTCGAGTGCCTGAACTACACGATCCGCTATTCGCTCGTAGCCGGCCCCGTTCGGATGAAATTGATCTCCTGCTAAATATTCAGTGGGTTGACCTTCAAATAAATCTTGGGTAGGCACTAATGTCATATTAGGGAACTGATTCAGCGTTTCAAATACTCCGCTGTTCCATTGCTGAATAACAAGCGAGCTGCGTTTGCTCTCGTCCGCCTCGTAATAAGGGTTATAAAGTCCGATGTAAACAATCTTCGCCCGCGGATTGATTTTGCCGATTTTTTCAATAATTTTTTTCACATTCTCTTTCGGTTCCTTAAGTTGCTTCTCCAGCTTTTTGGGATCAATATCGGACACTTCATTAAGGTTATTACCTCCTCCGCTTTGCTCCAATGCCGCATAGGACAAATCATTGCCTCCGATCGTCAGCAACACAAGATTGGCTTGCTTTAGCGCGTAGGCTTCACCTTTTTTGTTATGCAGGTCATAGAGTAACTGATCGCTTCGATAGCCGTTAACTGCCAAGTTCCCAACCAGCTTCACCTTTTTTCCCGAAGCTTTGGCTAACTTCTCCAACAGATGCCCCACATAACCTTTGCCCGTTTCATCCCCGGTGCCACGAGTTAAAGAATCGCCGAGCGCGACAATATGAATCTCTTCTTTTGTTACCAAAGGTTCCTCAAGTACATTTAATTCAGGACCATCACCCACGGATACGGCTGTCGGATTTAGTATATCTTTGACTGCGTACCCAAAACCGAATATAAAAATAAGTGTGGATAAAAGTGAAATGATGCCTACCAGGCCCCACATCCATCGCGATTTTCCCATATTTGCTGCATCCTCCTGCGGAAGCCCATGCCATAAGTATTTACGGCATTCAGGCAATATTAGTTAATACTTAGAGTAATTCTTATGCAATCAATTTGCAAATGAAGAACTTGATTAAGAACATATGTTTGGATTATAATCTGTAAAGAGGCATATAAATAGGCCCAAGCATCTGTTAAGATACCTGGGCTTTTCTATACATCGTATTAAGCTGAAAGGAATTTAAACTGAGCATCAATTAATCCCCGATAAATGCCCGCGTGCCGCATTAACTCTTCATGATTCCCCTGCTCCATAATCCGGCCGTGATCCATAACCACAATATTATCCGCATGACGAATGGTAGACAGGCGATGGGCGATAATGAAGGAGGTTCTTCCGAACAAGAGAGTTTTCAAAGCTTCTTGTATTTTCAACTCTGTCTCCGTATCGATGCTTGCTGTCGCCTCATCCAGGATCAGAATTTTCGGATCCGCCAACAGAGCCCTCGCAAACGATATTAACTGTCGCTGTCCCATGGAGAGTACGTTGCCTCGCTCCTGTACTTCCGTTTCATAGCCGTCCGGTAAACCGGCAATGAAGTCATGCGCATTGACCGCTTTTGCCGCGATCTCTACTTCCTCATCCGTGGCGTCCAATCGTCCGAAACGAATGTTATCGCGAATCGTTCCCGAGAAGATGAAGGTATCCTGCAACACGATACCAACCTGTGAACGCAGGCTTTCCAGCCGGATATCCCGGATATCATGTCCGTCGATCAGCACCCTGCCCTGGACAGGATCATAGAATCTGCACAGCAAGTTGATCATCGTGCTTTTACCCGATCCCGTGTGACCGACAAACGCGATCGACTGACCTGCTTGAACATCCAAGGATATTCCTTTCAATGCTTGGCGGCCTTTCTCATACTCGAACACAATCTGATCAAAGGTAATATCGCCTTCAATGTTCGACAGGGACACCGCTTCCTTCCGGTTATCGACTAAAGGCTCAATATCCATAAATTCGAAGATGCGCTCCGATGAAGCCATGGCGACCAGCACCTGTGAATACATTTGTCCTAGCCTGTTGATAGGTTCCCAGAAATTCCCTACATAGCTGGCAAAGGCCACGAACAAACCAATAGTAATTTCTTTGGATTCAATTAAGTGAGCTCCATAGAAGAACAAGATAAAGGCGCCGATCGCCCCGGTTATTTCAATAACGGGACCGAAGGATTGATTCATCATTGATGCCTTGTTCCAAGAAAGCCGGTTGAACATATTCATCTCGTCGAAGAATCCGATGTTCTCCTTCTCTTGGGTGAACGCTTGCGTTACGCGTATTCCCTGGATACTCTCACTTAAATGAGCGTTAAGTCGCGCCTGTTTCGTGCGAACATCCTGCCAGGCTCTGCGGATGTGTTTACGCAGCGAGGTAGAGACAATAAACATTAAAGGTACAGTTATCATCACGGCTAATCCAAGCTTAAAATTCAACGTGAGCAAGATGATAATAATCCCTACCAGCTGTACACAATCAATGAGGACATTGACAACACCGTTTGTGAACAAATCCTGTAGCGAATTGACATCATTCGTTACCCGCACAAGCACGGAACCCGCGGGGCGTTTATCAAAGAAATTAAAGGAGAGTTTTTGAATATGCTTAAATATATCATGCCTGATGTCATAAATTACACGTTGTCCGATAATATTGGTGTACCGGATTCGATAGGTGTTAGCTCCCCACTGAATCAAGTAAAGTACCATCATCGTAATCGCATAAATCCATAGGAGTCTTACATTCCCCCCGCCACCGGCAACAGGTTCAATGGCTTTATCAATCGCCTGGCTGATGATAAACGGCACGGCAAGCCGTGTAATCGTTCCAAGGACCATCATGATAATGATAACAGGCAGAAGTTGTTTAGCGTAAGGCTTCAGGTAGACACCAAGACGTCTTAATTGTCCCCAGTCAAACGGTTTCTCCATAATTTCATCATCCTGATAAACGAAACGATCTTGATTTGTTATCGGTTCTGCTTGATCCTGGTCTTTAGGTTTCTGGTTCTTGTCGCTCAATTCGCCAACCTCCTGGCCGCCGCGGCTGCGTCGGGCGCATCAGCATATTGGATTTCATAAGTTTTTCGGTAAGGACCTTCCATAGCGAGCAGTTGCTCATGCGTCCCTCGCTGCACCGTGCGTCCTTCATCCAGAACGATAATTTCATCAGCATGGCGGAGAGAGGAGATCCGATGGGCGATAATGAAGGTTGTGCGCCCTTTCATCAGTTCCTTGAAACCTGCTTGGATTTCATGTTCAGTTTCCATATCCACCGCGCTTGTCGCGTCGTCAAGAATCAATACTCGAGGATTCTTTAACAGAGCTCGGGCAATCGCAATTCGCTGCTTCTGTCCGCCGGACAAACCCATACCTCGCTCACCGACTACCGTGTCATAGCCGAGCGGCAACTCCATAATAAATTCATGCGCTTTGGCCAGCTTGGCGGCATACATAACTTGCTCATCGGTCACATGGCGCAAACCGTAAGCAATGTTGTTACGAATCGAAGAAGAGAAAAGAAAGGTTTCTTGGAACACCGTCGCGATCTGTTTGCGTAAACTGTGAATGGTTACGTCATCAATGGCATGACCATCCAACGTGATCGAGCCGGCTTGAGGGCTGTAGGCCCGCATTAACAATTGGATAACGGTTGATTTACCTGCACCCGTTCCCCCTAACAATCCAATGACACTGCCGGGTTTGGCGTCCACATGGAATTGACGTAGCGCGGGCTTTTTATCCGGATAGGCGAATGTTACATCAGTGAATACTACATGACCTTGAACATCTTCATCCGAGAGCTCAGTCGCGTTCTCTTTATTCTTCACATGGATATATTGGTTTAAGATCTCAAGTATACGTTCACCTGAAGCTTTGGACTGTGTATAGTTGTTAATGTGGAACCCAATCTGCCACATAGGCCCGATAATGTACCAGATTAAACTAAAGAATGCGACCAGTTCGCCCAGCGTCAAGCTGCCGTTAATGACCATCGTCCCGCCGGAAGCCAACAGGATTACGACGCACAGACACGCGAACAGCTCCATGACCGGGAAATATTTGCCCCATATTGAAGCCGCTTCAATCTGATTCGCTTTATAGTTTTCATTCCGGGAGGAGAACTTTTCTACCTCGTAAGGCTCGCGGGCGAACGATTTTACGGTTCGAACACCTGTGATATTTTCTTGAACTGCTGTGGTTAGATTACTCATCGCGAGCCGCATTTCCCGAAAGGCCGGATGAATCTTCTTCTCAAAACGTATAGCCGTATATGCAAGCAACGGAACAGTTACAAATGTGATGAGGGTAAGTTGCCAGTTCATATACAGCATAAGGGCCGAGCCAAACGTAAACATCAGGAACATGTTTAGAACTTGTGCAAATCCAAAGCCTATAAACTGTCGAATGGCCTCCAGGTCTGCCGTTAATCTGGACATCAAGTCACCGGTTTTGGCAGTATCATAATACTGAAACGATAAATATTGCAGTTTCTCATATAACGCATTTCGCATTGAATAAGCTACACGATTGCCAACGCGTCCCCCGCTTAATCCATGGAGAAATTGAAAAATTCCCTTTACCGTTGACACTACAAAAACCCCGATGGCCAGAGCAGGTACAATGGCGTAATTTTCTTGCTTAATGACATCGTCAATTAAAATTTTTAACAGATAAGGATATACAAGCCCTAATGCCGTTGCGACCATCAGACAAAAAATCGATACGGTGAGCAGCCTCTTCTCAGACCAGTAAAACTGCTTCAATTGCCTGAATACTTCCACCCTAGTACCTCCCAGTTGTGAATCCGGTTACAGCCGGACTTCTTAGCAATATAGTTACCCCTGTGATTCTCTACACACTATTCCCGTCTAAAGGCGAAAATCAAGATCTCCTTCCCCTTTACTATTGAATCTTTTATGAATATTAGCACCATAGAATTTATCCTTCAATCAGTGGAATAACGCATATTTCCTCATATAACCACCTCTGCCTTCATAAGGAGGAACTAATCCTCTGAAATCACTTAAATCATCGAAAATCATTCCATTTGTTACCTGTACGAAAAAAAGCCCTTTCTCCACGGGAATTCCCGTATTTGAGAAAAGGCTAATGTCTGCTAAAAAGAGGCTTATAAAGGTTTACTTAAGGCGATAAGTTCCCGATGTCTCGACAGAATGTCAGGCAGATCGAGCTTCATCTCTAAAGATTCCTGCATACCTTGAGCATATTCGTTCCACTCTCTAAGCTGTTGTTCCGCCAAAGAGGCAATCGTGCGCTGTAGCTGACCGTGATATGCATCCATCAGCAAGAGTTGATGACGCTCCGTGAACGCATCTAACATGCTCATCAGAATGGTTTCCAACTCCGCCTTCAACCGTTCCTTGCCCGCACCCTCAAAAAATTGTTTGGCATTACGGAAGTGCTCAAGGAGAACCTTCTCAACGTCGGGTGAATCCGGTAAAGACTCCTCCACAGCAGGCGTAGCAAATGCCTGTGGGGCATAGGGTTCCGCATGGAAGCCTTCCATCTGTTGTTCCAGCAGCCTTGCAAACTCCGTATACAACCCTTCCGCTTCCCGGTTCAGGAAGTTTTCAATTCGTAACGTCGTTGCTAACACTTCCTGTGACAAATCATAAGAGATCGAGCGCGACAGCTCCTTCCAGGAAGCGCGCAACGCCTGTTTGCGGTCCCTGCCGTCATCCTGCAGGGACGCCGGATTAAACGCGGCGTTATAGAAGCCGCCGAAGCGGAAGACGGCCCGTTGCTTCACATAGTGAAGCAATTCGCCGACTTCCTGGCGCAGCTCGCGTTCCCGCGAACGGCCGCTGAGTTCCGCCAGCAGCCGCTCGCCTCCCGCCCGCGCCTCGCTCAGCGCGGCGAGCTTGCTCTGGCGCGCATCGTCACCTATGCGCGCATCGTCCAGCCATTGGCCGAGCCGCGTCGCGCCGCGACGAATCTCGGCCTCGGCCGCGCCGACGGCGAGCGACGCCAGCTCGCCGAACGCGAAGGCATAGAACGCGCGCTCGAACGCGGATAAGCCGGAGCGGCTGATGAGGCTCTCGTCATCAGCCGTCTTCGCCTGCACGCCAAGCTTGCTCGACAGCGGGAAGATCCGCGGCTTACGGATCCCGTACTGCAGGAGATTGTCTTTCACGTGCGTGACAACACCCGTGAGTTCCTCTTGGGAAGCGGCCAAGTCAGCCGCGTTGACGATAAAGAACATTTTGTCCAGCTCAAAGCTTTCTTTCACCCTACCCAGCTGCAGCAGGAATTCACGGTCCGCTTGGGAGAACGCATGGTTGTAATAGGTCACAAACAGAATCGCGTCCGCGTTCTTGATATAGTTGAAGGCAACCCCAGTATGCCTTGCATTAATGGAATCCGCTCCCGGTGTATCCACCAGCACGATCCCTTGGCGGGTTAGAGCGCAATCATAATGTAGCTCAATCCACTCCACGAAGCAGGATTGCTCCTCTAGCGCCACATAGGCCTCGAAATCGGGAAGAGTCTCGGTACGCAACTCCATGCCCAACTGCTTCTCCGCAGCTTGCCAGCCCCGTTCCACAGCCTTTAAGAAGGCATAATGAGGCTTACCTCTCGGTGTAAGTCGATCCGGTGTCAGGCGGGCAATCGTTCTCAACCAATCTTGTGTATCCGAAGCCTGATATCCCAGCGTTTCCAAAGAGAAGCGAACGTCATCCAATACAGCCTCTCTGGTTTTTAGCTTTACTTTAGCTGTACCATGAGGGAAACCGACTACTGGCGGAACAATCTTGTTAATGGCGGCTGTTGTCGGATTGGGGGATACCGGCAATACCCTTTCTCCGACTAGCGCATTTGCGAAGGAAGACTTTCCTGCGGAGAAAGCTCCGAATAAAGCAATCGTGAAGCGATTATCACGCAGCTGTGCCGATTTCTCCCTCATGGAACGAGCAAGAGAACCCATGGAGGTGATCCCGTCGATCAGTTCGCCCGCCCGATTCAGTTTCTGTACTGTCTCGTCCAGACGTTCACGGATCTGGGTTTGATCGGTCGCGTCGTCGGTTCGGTCTGCTATTCCCGTGTCAGCCGCTACAGTGAAATCTACGGGAGCTGCTTGTGTACCGCCAGTAACCGCTTCTTTCCATGAATCCGCTCCAGTCTGCTGTGCCTTCTTCATAAACAATCCGAGATCCGGCAGTGTAAGCACATTCATGGACGGGGTCGGATGGAGCCGGTTATCATCTAACAAGGTCTTCACATACGCTTGCTCCCGCTTTTCTAAATCATGCAATCTTTGGTACGCTTCCAGTTGAGTTCTTAGGGAATCCAAACGAAGCCTCTCCGCCTTTAATTCCGCTTCCACGTGATCCTCGGTATGCCGGATAAGATGTTCCAGAATCTCCATCCCGGCTTTGCGATACACACCCTTCATATCGTCGCTAAGCTTCCGCGAATAAGTCATCGTATACTCCGAAGTAAAGCTTGCGCCGGTTTGGATCAAGTCCGCCAGCTTGGCTACAGTTACTTCGTCCCGCGCTTCATCCAACAATGTTAGGTAATCTTCATAAGCTACCGACGCCTCTTCGCTGCTTTTCCGAAGCCAGTCTCTCATATGCCAATCCACATTCGCTGTGACCTGCTTCAACACATCCTGATAAAACGCGTTTTCTCTGCGTTCCTTCTCGGAAGCCGTCTTTCCGCTTGCAAAAAACAGTCCTGTCTTAAACCCCGGCTTTCGGCTTTCTAAATAGGCTTCGGCTAACTCACGAGTGGATGCAGGCGTCAAGTTAGCATTATCCAAAATCAATGACATTTCTCTCTTCCATCGCTGTCCCATTTGTGAAGGCTGTTGTGCTAGTTCATTTAACTGAAACTCAGCCTTCTCGACCGCCTTCATCTCGGCCTTTGCCTCCGAAAGATTGCCGACCTCAAGCAGTAACCGTTGTTTTAAACCAATATTACGCGATTCAAGCAGCTTCCCGTGCTCGCCGATCAGATGCGCAGCGGACCGCTCCATACTAAACATCCTCAACTGTTCACCTTTTGTCTTCAATTCCTCTAGTAGCCACACCAACCTCTCCCAGTCGTTATGCATATGGCTAAGGTCTCGCAATGAAGTAAACAGAATGCCGTTCGGATGGATGTTCCAGCCGGCAAACGCTTCTTCCACACTTTTTATGTAGTCTTCGAATCGGAGTTCGTCTTCCGAGTGCTTGTCAATTTGATTCACAATTAAATAAAGAGGTTTTCCCCAATCCTGTAACTGCTTTGTAAACTCGAAATTCACCTCGGACTGAACATGGTTGTAATCCATAACGTAGAATACAACATCGGCCAAGTGCAAGGCGGACTCTGTCGCCAGCTTATGGGCATCGTCTGTGGAGTCAATTCCCGGCGTGTCGAGAAACATCATGCGTTCTCCGAGCAATGGGACCGGATAATGAATCTCAACGGCTTCGATATCCTCCCCATTCTTGCAATAAGATTCCAATTGTTCCAACGGAACAGAATGGACTATGGAACCGTAGCCTGTTGTATGCCGTCTTACCTGTGCTTCCGCCTCGCCACTGCGGATGGTGACCAGATTCGCGCTTGTTGGAATAGGCGAAGAGGGCAGTAATTCAGCACCGCATAACCGGTTCACCATCGTCGATTTCCCTGCGGAGAAGTGACCGCAAAACGCCACAGCCAAAGGCTCGCTATTCAATTTATGTAATAATTGCTCTATTTTGTCCGCATGTACGCGATCGTCCGCGTCTAGCATTACCCGCTGCAATTGGATCAGAGATTGTTGCAGGGGAGTTGTCGTTAACTGTGCCGCCATATGTCGATATCCTCCCGAAATGAATCAAAAATGAACAAAAAAAAGAACCGATAGACTCGGTCTTTAGTTTAACACATTTTCTTTTTCGGGAATAAGAATTTCGAACAAATTCCCGTGTTGCAGAATCGTGATATCGGAATCCTTTACTTTCATAACTACTACTTCAAGCTTCGAACGCATACGCTCCAAATAATTTTCAGGCACTTCGCCGGATTCGGTTACCGTGATGCCTTCCATGACTTTCTCTTCATTCTCTTCCAGTTTGGTATTAAGAATTTCTTCAAACAAGTCGGAGAATACTTCAAAGTTGCTTGTGTATACAGATACGCATTTCATATTAATCCCATCCTTCTGATTCTATAGTTTTAAATCCGCTATTTCTAATCATTTCTAAATTAGCGCTTTTTCATTCGTTTCTGTCCTTCACGACACATCGGAAGCAAAGGGCAGATTTCACATTGCGGGTTCTGAGCCTTGCAGTGATATCTTCCGAAGAAAATAAGACGATGATGCGTTAAAGTCCATTCCTCACGAGGAACTTGCTTCATCAGCTTACGTTCAACTTCAAGTACGGAATCTTTCCAATTCGCCAGCGCTAATCGTTTGGAAACACGTTCAACATGAGTATCCACAGCGATAGCGGGTTCATCAAACGCGTTGGATACGACTACATTCGCCGTCTTGCGTCCTACGCCCGGAAGCTCTACCAAGCGTTCATGCTCTCTGGGAATTTCACCATTATAACGTTCTAGAAGAATTCGGCATAGTTGTTGAATATTTTTGGCTTTGTTACGGAATAACCCAATGCGTCTGATGTCCATCTCTAGTTCTTCCAAGGGGACAGCGATATAATCTTCGGGTTTCTTATACTTGTGAAATAAATCTGCAGTCACCTTGTTCACCGTTTCATCTGTGCATTGTGCAGAAAGCAGCACAGCGATCGTCAGTTCAAAAGGGTTCTCGTGCCGCAGCTCACAATGAGCGTCCGGAAACATGGTGCCAATAGTGTCCAGCACATGCCGGACTTGTGTTCGATTCATGGCTTAACGGACCCCACTTCGACAAGAACGTTAATGCTTTCTAATTGCTTAAAAAACATTCGAAACCCAGTGTAACCAATCTGGAAACATTAATCAATCTGTTCCTGAATGTTTTTGCGAACTTTTTAAGAACAATTGCCGGAGAAGAACAACTTGTAATTCAGTTTCCATAAAAAAACCGCCTAGCCCAGTGGTTGTCCACAAAGGCTTAGACGGTATGTTTTCGAAAAAGTTACAAAAAAAGCATGTCCAATTGTTACTAAATATTTTTTTATTTTCTCATGATCGGCTGTTGTAAATCAACATGGCCCAACAACGTTTCGACCGCTTTTCCTTCTTTCAGTAACGAAATCGACGTAACTTCATTGAACTGAAAAAGGGTTTTTTGAAGAGACTGGATCGCTAATTGCTCTCCGGGTGCTCCGAGTCCCGCGAAGTCCTCCCCCATTCTAAGGTCAATCGTTAATTGTCCGTTCTCAAACTTGGTAATCGAGAACTCCACATCTCTCCACAAAGCGAAATCAGCGGATTGATCCGATTGTTTCAACGTGTTAAGTGCGGCAAGATATTTATCCTTCTCAGACTTAAAGGTAATGTTACTGTCGCGCTCTACAAGCTCCAGAATCTCATCATCCGTATAATAGGATTTAATCGTTAATTCTGTATTTTTCGCATTGGGAGAAGTGGTCTGGCTACCGCTTACAGCCTTATTGTTTGAATCGGCTGATGCGCTGTTTTCATTCGCCGGCTTGTCCCCGCATGCTGTCAACAATAGGGTGCTAAGAGACAACGCTATACCTAGGTTTCGCTTGTTCATTGGACATCCCTACCTTCTATAGTTTGTAGTACTCTTTAATGGATTTAACAATTGCCGCCGCGCAACGTTGTTGATATTCTTCGTTGAACATCTTGCTTTCATCCGAGGAGGATGACAAGAACCCAAGCTCCAACAATACAGACGGCATCTTGGTCTCGCGTACAACGTGGAAATTTTCTACGCGCACCTTACGATCTTTAATATTGGTAGCGGAAAGTAGATTCTTATGAACAATGTTCGCGAATTCAGCTGAATTCTTATGCAAGTAATATGTCTCTAGTCCATTGGCGGAACTCCCTTTGAGGCTGTTTCCGTGAATGGAAATAAATAAATCCGCATTGACATTGTTCGCCAAACTGCTGCGATCGCTCAATGAAGGATAGGTATCTCCGGTCCGTGTCATGACTACTTCAATCTTCGATTCCTTCAACAACAGTACGTTCACCTTCGATGCGACCGCCAGGGTAAAGTCCTTTTCCCTGCGTCCGTTAATACTCGGGGCGCCGGGATCGGTTCCGCCGTGACCCGCATCGATGATCACCTTATACCGGGCATCAGCCGGCGGGCTTACAACGCTTGTCAAGGAAATCAGCACCTGCTGCAAATTGCTGTCATACGTAACCGAATACCCCGAAGCACTCTTCAAATCTACCACGACGCGGATTGTCTGATCTTCGCTGGAGAAGAGCGAATACCTTACTTTAGAAATTACCGGGTGATCCGCAAGCATCTCGCCGGACAGCGGCGCTAGCTGAACTCCGGAAGTATTCTGTTGAAAGAAATCCGGCATGAAATCCGCCGCAGGCAAATCGACAACAATCCGATCAGGAGAAGTTAACAGGAAGGAAGTCGGTGACAAAGCACCATCGGTTTGAATCACTACGGAATCATCCTGCAAATAGATGGAATGAATCTTGGCTGTTCCGGCTTCCGGATTGGCAGGCTCTCCCGGTTCCACGGGCTCAACGCCTTCTCCTTCTCCAGTTTCAGGAGGCGCAGGTTCAACAGTCACAGGCTTGGACAACATCACCGAACGATTCGGTTGGTCCCAGTACACATCCAACCCCATACTTTGTCCGATGAAGCGTAATGGTAACAGCAGTGAACCCTTGTCCGCTACCGGCGCAGTAGGAAGCGTGACAGCTTGTCCGTTGAGAGTTGCCCCCTTCTTACCGATATTCAGAATGATTTCAAGACTTTCATTGTAAATACTCACGGTATTCGCGCTCTTGTTCCAGATCACGTCAGAGCCGAGTTCTTCCCCGACGACGCGAACAGGAACCAGAACCGAATTATTCACGACTTTAGGCGGAACGTTCGATTGAAGCTCTGTACCGTCCAAGTACAATTTGATTGGCGTGTTTGCGCCGGCCATGACAGGCATCAGCATAAACAGCATGGACATAAAGAAAAATACAGCAACTACTTTTTTCATGATGCACCTCTTCTTCCTGTTTGGTAGGTCACTGTCCCTTCTGACTTGAGTAGTGTTTCGAATCTGCAGATAAAGGGTAAAATTAGACAGTAAAACCATTCTTTCGACTTGTCAGCCTTTTAGTTAGACGTATAGGGATGTAAAAAGTTGCGGAAAATGATAGAAAAAAAGAGTCTTCCCTCTTTCCTGTGATCAGGTTAGGAGATAGACTCTTTTTTTGTTACTGAACTACGAAAGTTATTTATAGGCCAATCGAGATTGATGCTGTTCTTCATATGCCGTAATTGCATCCGTGTGTTGCAGAGTAAGACCGATATCATCCAGACCTTGCAGCAGGAATTGACGGCGATGCTCATCCAAGTCAAACGGAATTTCAAGACCTAGGCTGTCTGTCAGCTTCTTGCCTTCCAAATCTACCGTCAATTGGTAGCCTGGATTTGCCGAAGTCCGCTGGAATAATTCTTCCACTTGCGCTTCCGAGAGTTTAATTGGGAGGATCCCGTTTTTAAAGCAATTGTTATAGAAAATATCCGCATAAGACGGAGCGATAATGACTTTAAAGCCGTAATCGAGAATAGCCCACGGCGCGTGTTCTCGCGAAGATCCGCAACCGAAGTTGGCTCGCGAAAGCAGAACGGATGCGCCCTGATATCGTTCCTTGTTCGGTTCAAAGTCAGGGTTTACATTCCCCTCTTCATCAAATCGCCATTCATAAAACAGAAACTGTCCGAACCCGGTACGCTCAATCCGTTTCAAGAACTGCTTCGGTATAATGGCATCTGTATCCACATTCACCCGGTCTACGGGTGCGGCTAATCCTGTATATTGCTTAAATGGTTCCATCTGTGCAGCCCCTCTCCCTCTATCCGGCCTTATGCCGTAACCTCAGTTTTAAATTCCCATTCACGCACATCGACGAATCTGCCGTGGATGGCTGCAGCGGCGGCCATTGCCGGTGAGACGAGATGCGTGCGTCCTCCGCGCCCCTGACGACCTTCAAAGTTCCGGTTCGAGGTGGATGCACAACGCTGACCTGGCGTCAGTACGTCGGGATTCATGGCAAGGCACATGGAACAACCGGCGTCACGCCATTCAAAACCCGCTTCGATGAACACTTGATCCAGGCCTTCCTTCTCCGCTTGCAGTTTCACGCGGCCGGAGCCGGGTACAACCATCGCCTGAACGCTCGGGTTAACTTTATGCCCTTTGGCAACAGCTGCCGCTGCGCGTAAATCTTCGATACGTCCGTTTGTACAAGAGCCGATAAACACAACATCAATCGAGAGCTCCGTCATCGGAACGCCTGGTGTTAACCCCATATATTCAATGGCTTTCTCAGCGGCTTTACGCTCGTTCTCTGTAGTAAAGGATGCAGGATCCGGTACATCGGCGGTAACATCTGTACCCATACCCGGACTAGTTCCCCAGGTCACTTGAGGTACGAGTTTCTCGGCATCAAATTCGATAACGGTATCGTATACCGCGCCTTCATCCGTGTTCAGCTGTTTCCAATCCTCAACGGCTTGTTCGAATGCCTCGCCTTGCGGAACATATTCGCGACCGCGTAAATAGTCGAAAGTCGTTGCGTCCGGCGCAATTAGTCCCGCTCTGGCTCCGCCCTCAATGGACATGTTGCAAACCGTCATTCGTTCTTCCATAGTCAGACTGCGAATCGCTTCGCCTGTGTACTCAATAACATAGCCTGTCGCGAAATCCGTGCCGTATTGTGCGATGACGCCCAGTATTAAGTCCTTCGCGGTAATGCCTGGCTTCAGAGCGCCGTTAATGCGCACTTCCATCGTCTTCGCTTTGGATTGTTGCAGACATTGCGTAGCCAACACATGCTCTACTTCACTCGTGCCGATCCCAAATGCCAACGCGCCGAAAGCGCCGTGTGTAGACGTATGGCTGTCGCCGCAAACGATGGTCTTACCCGGATGAGTTAATCCGATTTCGGGACCCATCACGTGCACGACACCTTGATCAATGTGATTCAGATCGAACAGTGTTACACCGAAATCCGCACAGTTCTGTGCGAGTGTGTCAATCTGTTGCTTGGAAATCGGGTCTGTGATGTTAAAGCGGTCTTTCGTGGGCACGTTGTGATCCATCGTAGCGAACGTCAAATCCGGACGGCGTACTTTGCGACCTGTCAGACGGAGACCTTCAAACGCTTGCGGCGAAGTCACCTCATGCACCAATTGAAGATCAATATAGATAATGCTCGGTTTGCCTTCTTCCTGATGGATAACGTGTCTGTTCCAAATTTTCTCGAATAATGTTTGTGCTGACATCTTCATCACCTCATGTAAAGTGATACGCTCACTTTAAAATTATTAAACTTAATGTAACATTCCTTTCTTCATTGATCCAAGATATAATATCTATAAGCATGATAGGTATTAACTATAATATTGCGAGGTGCATCATGGAATTTCGCCAACTACAGTATGTCATTCAAATTGCCGCCGAAAAAAACTTTTCCCGCGCCGCCGAGAAACTGCATATCGCCCAACCTTCCCTGAGCCAACAACTTTCCAAACTGGAGAAAGAAATCGGCGTGCTTCTCTTTAGAAGGAGCACTAACTCCGTAGAACTTACCCACGCCGGTGCAGCATTCGTGGAACAAGCGCAAAAAATCATAGATGCCGCCGAGCAGCTTAAACTTGCGATGGCGGACATTTCGAATATGCGCAAAGGCAAGCTCGTAGTCGGTTCGCTGCCGATTACAGGTTCTCACATTTTGCCGCTGGTATTGCCCGTGTTCGCACGTAAATACCCCAATATCGAGATTGCTCTTGTCGAGGATACAACCAACAATCTGGAAGCCCTCACTTCCGCCGGCAAAACGGATTTATCGCTTTTGACCTTACCATTGCTTGAACAATCATTGACATACCAAACCTTGATCCAGGAAGAAATATGTTTAGCGGTACCCCATTCCCATCCCTTGGCCGAAATCGCGAATAGGCTGCCCGTGGATGTAAGCAGCCTTAAAGATGAACCGTTTATCGTTCTGAAAAGAGGTCAAGGCTTCCGCCAAATCACACTGGATCTCTGTGAAGAAGCCGGATTCTCTCCCCGTGTGGTGTTTGAAAGCAGCAATATCGAAACCGTGCAATCCCTGGTTGCCGCCGGAATGGGCGTTGGTTTCGTGCCTCATATGATGACACGTTCCCAGAGCGGCGATTTCATCCCCGCGTACCTGAGATTAGCAAGCCGAAACGGCTCAGCCCCCTCCAGAACGCTGGTTATCGCCTCACGTAAAGGACGTTATCTGTCCAAGGCGGCCGAGGCGTTCATCGCAACCCTGATGGATGTCATGAAAGAATACGAAACAGATCGGTTAGGAGGGAACCCTTAATACAGCGTAGGACGGCGATCTTCAAAGACGGGAATCCGCGCGCGTACTTCATCGACTAATGAAACATCAATGGAGGCGCGAATAATCGCCTCCTCTTCTCCGCCTTCCGCAATGACTTCGCCCCATGGATCAATGATCATGGAATGTCCAAAGAACGCGGTTGTTCCGCTGACCCCGACGCGATTACAGGCAATAACGTACATCTGATTTTCAATAGCTCTCGCGGTCAACAATGTTCTCCAGTGATGCAGACGGGGGTGCGGCCATTCCGCGGGAACAAATACCAGCTTCGCACCGCCCAAAGCCAGTTTGCGCGACAGCTCGGGGAAACGAATGTCATAGCAAATCATCGCTCCTGCCTGCACACCTTCAACTTCGAACGTTCCCTCCTTTTCGCCGGCTGTCAGATACTTTTCTTCTTCCATTAATCGGAACAGATGAATTTTGGAATAATCCGCGATCCGCTTCCCTTTTCGATCAAATCCGTACACTCTGTTCTTTACATCTTCCCCGTCCGTATCCGCTACGGAACCCGCGATGATATTCACGTTATGCTTCAGGCAAAATGCGGAGATTAGCTTTGACGTCTGCTCTCCGTCTCGGTCCGCCAAATCATGAATCCGATCTAAAGCATACCCCGTGTTCCACATCTCGGGCAGGACGATCACATCCGGCATAACAGCTCCCGAGACGGCCTCCTCCAGCAATTGCCCTGCTCTCTTAATATTCAATTCCGGTTCACCAATGGCAATATCCATTTGCAGCAACGCAATTTGTAATCTTTGTTCAGTCAACGACATCATTCCCCCTGTGTGCAACCTGATACTTTCTATCTTAAACTGTTGACGCCTCATGTCAATAAACAAGCGGCCCAGCAAGAGATAAGGCTCTATACTTTGCCGGTTTTTCATGATACATTGATTCTAATATTTTGCCAAGAAAACGGAGTGAACCTATATGAATACTTCCCATTTTCCCATCTCGCCTGCCAAACGCATGCAGCACTTGCCTTCGCAATTTTTTGCGGGTCTGGTTCGTAAAGCCAACGCTCAGATTGCGCAAGGTCATGATGTGATTAACCTGGGTCAAGGCAATCCGGATATGCCTACCCCTTCGCATATCGTAAGCAAGCTGCAGGAAGCTGCCACGAATCCTCTTTACCACAAATATCCCCCGTTCAGCGGATACAGCTTTCTGAAGGAAGCCATCGCCTCTCGATATAAGGCTGATTACAATGTGGATCTCGATCCGGAGACCGAAGTCGCTATCTTGTTCGGAGGAAAGACTGGTCTCGTTGAAATCAGTCAATGCTTGTTGGATCCGGGAGATGTTTGCTTAGTTCCCGATCCGGGATATCCGGATTATTGGTCCGGTGTCGCTCTTTCCGGAGCCGAAATGGTAACGATGCCGCTCAAGGCAGATCATGCCTTCCTTCCGGACTATTCAGCGTTGTCCGTGTCCGCGTTGGAACGGGCCAAGCTCATGTTCATCAATTACCCGAACAACCCTACAGGGGCGGTCGCGGACCGCGGCTTTTATGAAGAGACAGTACGCTTCGCGGAAAAGAACGGTATCGTTGTGGCCAGTGATTTCGCGTACGGCGCAATCGGCTTTGACGGACACCGCCCCGTATCGTTTCTGGAAACGCCGGGCGCGAAGGAAGTGGGCGTGGAATTCTACACGCTTTCAAAAACCTACAACATGGCCGGTTGGCGCGTCGGCTTCGCGCTGGGCAACAAAGAAGTGATCCGGTTGATCAATCTGATGCAGGATCACTACTATGTTTCGCTGTTCGGCGGCATTCAAGCCGCCGCAGCGGAAGCGTTGACCGCTTCGCAAGTCTGCGTGACGGAGCTGGTCGGGGTGTACGAACAGCGCCGGAACGCGCTGTACGGTGCGCTCGGACGCATCGGCTGGGATGCCAAGCCGTCGCCGGGTTCGTTCTTCACGTGGTTGCCCGTGCCAAACGGGCATACCTCCGTGTCCTTCGCCGATCTGCTGCTGCAGGAGGCGAAGGTGGTTGTGGCGCCGGGCGTAGGCTTCGGGGCGCATGGCGAGGGCTATGTGCGCGTAGGGCTGCTTGCGCCTGAAGCGCGTCTCGAGGAAGCCGCCGAACGGATCGGCAGGCTGGGTCTTTTCGGCTGAAGCATCAGCCAAAAGCTGTCTTTACAAACAATACCAGCCGTGCTATTCTATTGTACAAATGTGAAACGTATTGACGGGGCCAGTAGATGAGACCGGCATGCTGCAGAGAGTAAATTTCCGGTACGCCGGGCTGAAATAATTTACCTTGCCTCTCCTTGAAACCTACCCCTGAACGGTCAACGGAAGTTGAACAGCGCCTCCTGTTACGAGGCTCCAAGTTGGATGACCCTGCCCTGCGTAACAGGAGTCATCAATGAAGGTGGTACCGCGGAAGCAACAGACTTTCGTCCTTTGATTAAGGACGAGGGTCTTTTTTGTGTACGCGGATCCTTTATTTCCTGTAAAGATGCGTTCGGCGTTATATTTCAGCAAGACCCATAAGGCCAAGTTAAAGAAGGAGAGGATGAACATGCGCCTCATTGTCGTAAAGATCGGAAGCTCCTCCCTGACCTCGGATGAGGGAGGATTGAATCGCGAACGCATCGGATTTTTCGCCGACGAAATTACCTCGCTGATACGTTCAGGAGCCCATGTGCTGCTCGTGACATCCGGCGCGGTAGCCGCCGGCTTCCGGGCCATCGGTTACACAACTAGACCGAAAGCTCTGCACGAGAAGCAAGCAGCGGCAGCGGTCGGTCAAGCGCTCCTGATGCAGGCTTACAATCAGGCTTTCGGCTTACATAATATCCCCACTGCCCAGATTTTACTGACTCGCTATGATTTCTCTAACCGCCGCAGCGTTCACAATGCCCAGATGACGATCGATGAATTGCTGCGCCGGGGCGTTGTTCCCATCATTAATGAGAACGATACGGTTTCGGTGGATGAACTCAAGTTCGGCGATAATGATACCCTGTCCGCACTCGTTGCCAACCTCTGCAAGGCGCAGCAGCTTGATATAATTACGGACACGGACGGCTTGTATACCGCGGACCCGAGGCATCATTCCGATGCCCGGCGATTGGACCGGATCGATGCGGTAACCGATGAGATTTTTCGGATTGCCGGCGGCGCGGGTTCTTCTGTCGGAACCGGCGGCATGCGCTCCAAGGTGGAAGCCGCGCGAATTGCTATGCGCGGAGGTGTACCGGTATTTATAGGACGTGTGACGGAGCCGGGAGATTTACGAGCTGCAGTGGCGGGAACCGGGAAAGGGACGTATTTCGAGACACGTCAGCATAGCCTTTCTATGAAGAAGCAGTGGCTCGGTTTTCATTCCCTGCCCAAGGGTACCGTGCTTGTGGACAGCGGAGCCGAAGCCGCGCTTCGATCCGGCGGGAAAAGCTTGCTCCCCGTAGGCATATGTGAAGTGGAGGGTGATTTTCACCCGGGCGACGTCATTGAAGTCATCAACGGCGAACGCTATCCCATCGGCCGCGGTGTATCCAATTATACTTCCGCACAAATCAGGGCGGTTGCAGGGTTGTCCACCGATGAGGTACAGAAACGGGTCGACGTTCAACGGATTGAAGTGATTCACAGAGATGAGTGGGTAACGCTGAATTAATATTTTGGAGGAGGACATAAAGATGAGCGAAGTTAGGGAGAAAGCAACTTTGGCCAAGCAAGCGGCCGCTGTATTAAACAATGTGACAACGGACCAGAAGAATGACGCCTTGGTGCGCATGGCGGAGCGTTTGGTGGCAGACACGGCAGCCATTATTGCCGCGAACGAACTCGATCTGCAGCGTGGACGCGATCAAGGGATGAGTGTTTCCTTGCAAGACCGGCTGGCTCTCACCCCTGGACGTATCGAATCTATGGCGCAAGCGTTACGGGATATCGCCCAGTTGCCGGATCCGATTGGCGATGAACTGGATTCATTTTCACGTCCGAACGGGATCCGGATTCAGAAGATTCGCGTACCGATTGGCGTGGTAGGCATGATCTATGAGGCGCGTCCGAATGTGACCGTGGACGCCTCCGCCTTGTGCCTCAAGACGGGCAACGCCGTCGTGCTGCGCGGCGGCTCCGCGGCGCTACACACGAACGCCCGCGTCGTAGAGTCGCTGCACGCCGCGCTCCGCGGTTCCGCCGTGCCGGCCGATGCGCTTCAGCTCATCGAGAACGCCGACCGTTCCTCGGTCGACGAGATGCTGAAGCTGAACGGCCTGCTCGACGTCGTCATCCCGCGCGGCGGCCAGTCGCTGATCACGAACGTCGTGATGAACGCCACGGTGCCGGTCATTGAGACCGGCGCGGGCGTATGCCACACGTTCGTGGATGCCTCGGCGTTGCCGGCGATGGCGGAGTCCATCGCCGTCAACGCCAAAGCGCAGCGTCCATCGGTGTGTAACGCGATGGAGACGCTGCTTGTGCACGCCGCCTACGGCGAGGGCGATTTCGCCCGCCTGGCGGAAGCTTTGCGCGCCGCGGGCGTCGAAATCCGCGGCTGCGCGGAGACGGTCCGCCGGCTGCCGTGGGCGTTGCCGGCGACCGCGGAAGATTGGGGCACAGAGTACAACGACTACGTTGTGTCTCTGCGCATCGTGTCAGGGCTGGATGAAGCGCTTGCGCACATCCGCCAGTACGGCACGATGCATTCGGAATGCATCGTGACCGAAGATCACGCGAACGCTGAGCGTTTCCTGCAGGAAGTGGATGCGGCTGCTGTCTATCATAACGCCTCCACCCGTTTCACCGACGGATTCGAATTCGGATTCGGCGCGGAGATCGGCATTTCCACCCAAAAGCTGCATGCCCGCGGCCCGATGGGTCTGCCTGCCCTGACATCCACGAAATATCGAATTTACGGCAACGGCCAGATCCGAAACTAACCTAATCACGGAGGAACCAGCGATGAGTGCATCCATTATAGAGAAACGCATTGCCTTTTACGGAGCAGGCTCCATTGCGGAGGCATTGGTACGCGGCCTGCTGGCCAAGCAGAAAGCATGGCCGGGCAACCTGTCCCTGCTTAACCGCGGCGGCAAATCGGAACGATTGCAAAATTTAAGAACAACCTACGGGGTGCGCGTGAGCGGCAATCCTGAAAGCAAACAACGTTTCGTGCAAGAAGCCGATCTGATCGTTCTGGCGGTTAAACCGGTGGATTGCGAGACGGCATTGCTGGAGTTAAAGCCTTTATTAAATGAAAATCAGATGATTGTTTCTGTTGTGGCGGGTTTAACGATTGAAACCATTGAGGGTATACTTGAAATGTCTATGCCTGTTGTGCGTACGATGCCGAATACATCCAGTACAATCGGTTTTGGCGCAACCGGCATCGCCTTCTCGGAACGTGTGACGGACCATCAGCAACAGACGGCACTGGAAATGTTTGAATCCATCGGTACCGTAACGGTTGTGGAAGAATCGCTGCTGAACGTGGTGACAGGCGTTTCCGGGTCAGGCCCAGCTTACGTATATTTCCTCATGGAGCAATTAACAGCGGCTGGCGTGCAAGGCGGCATGGATGAGGAAACAGCTCGCACTCTCACCGTACAGACTTTTTTGGGAGCCGCCCAAATGGTACAATTAACGGGTGAGGATCCTGCAGACCTGCGCAGAAAAGTCACCTCTCCGAACGGAACTACTCAGGCAGCGCTTGATGTTCTGGCCGAATATCGGTTTGCGGAAGGCTTTAACCGCGCTGTATTGCGAGCAAGTGAGAGAGCCGCGGAGATGGGGGCAACGATTGGGAGGAAATAAAAGTTGAATGAGTATTGTTTAGCGGTATATCGCACATATGATGACAAGGCTGATTTTGCCAAAAAAGCGCAAGGTATCGCCATAGGTTTAACCGTAGGAAGCTGGACGGATCTGCCGGAAGCGCAAAAAGCCACGATGGAGAAGCATCTGGGTCAAGTGGTTTCTGTAGATGTATATGAACGCCCCGGAGAGGATCGTTACGCTGACATTGCCATTGCTTACCCGGACGTAAATTTTAGCCGGGACCTTCCCGCTCTCCTTGTTACCGTATTTGGCAAATTATCAATGGACGGACGCATCAAGCTGATCGATCTTAGATTCAGCAACACTTTTCTTGGAGCGTTTCCCGGGCCTAAGTTCGGCCTAGCCGGTGTTCGAGAGCTGCTAAACGTTAAGGACAGACCTCTGTTGATGAGTATTTTCAAAAGTGTGATCGGCCACGATCTTCAAGGGTTAAAGGATCAGTTCTATCAACAGGCTTTAGGCGGCGTGGATTTAATCAAGGATGATGAAATTCTGTTTGAAAATCCGCTTACCCCGTTGGAGCGGCGGGTGGAAGTCTGCATGGAGGCCGCGCGTAAAGCAGAGGCCGAGACAGGTCAGAAATTGCTGTACGCCGTTAATTTGACAGGTCCCACTTCCTCCCTGGCCTCTCAAGCGAAGAAAGCTATTCAAGCAGGTGCCAACGCATTGTTATTCAATGTATTAGCCTATGGCTTTGATACATTGCACGAATTGGCGGCGGACCCTGAAATTTCGGTTCCGATTGCAGCGCATCCCGCTATGGCCGGCGCGATGTATCCTTCGCCGCACTACGGGATCGCACCGAGCGTCCTTCTCGGAAAGCTGATGCGCTTGGCCGGGGCGGATTTGGTCCTGTTCCCTTCTCCTTATGGCTCCGTAGTTATGCCTAAGGAAGAGAATATGGCAATTAAGCATGCATTGCTTACCGAGAACCTGATTCAAGATTATGTGTATGCCAACCATGAACTTTCTCAGGCGGACTTACAGCTTAAACCTTCGGTTCCTGTACCGTCCGCAGGCATTCATCCAGGTCTGGTTCCTTGGATATTACGTGACTTCGGTCCAGATGTGGTTGTTAACGCAGGCGGCGGGATTCACGGTCACCCGATGGGGACGGCGGCCGGCGGCAGAGCTTTCAAACAGGCCATAGATGCTGCGTTGTCCGGCGAAACTTTGGAAAATTACGCACATCAACACCAATATGCGGAGCTTTCCGCAGCTATTCAAGCTTGGGGGGTTAAGCAATAAGATGAGCAACTTAGATATCACAACACATGTAACCTCAGTAGAAGCAGGCTCTAAAGCACCTGTATTATTCTGTGACTTTGACGGGACCATCACCGAAAATGATAACATTATTGCAATCATGGAGCACTTTCAACCTGAAGGTTGGAAAGAGCTGGTTGAGCAATTGACGGCAAAGCAAATTTCACTCCAGCAATGCGTAGGTTCCATGTTTCGGTTATTTCCTTCTACCATGCGTGACGAGGTTGCTGACTTCGCCATCGCCAACGCCCGGATTCGCGAAGGCTTCGAGGAGCTTCTAACCTTTTGCGGAGAGCAACAAATACCTTTCTTGGTTACATCCGGAGGGATTGATTTCTTCCTGCAACCGATTCTAAAGCCCTTCGAAGGCCGGATTGACCGAATATATTGCAATGGAAGTAACTTTAGCGGAGAACAGATGGAAATCACCTGGCCTTATGCTTGTGATGAGCACTGTGCGAACGGAGCTTGCGGGATGTGCAAAACTTCGATTATTCGCGGCTTTGATGCGGACAAGCACTATCGGATTCTGATTGGCGACAGCATATCGGATTTCGAAGGCGCCAAAATTGCGGATCTGGTATTCTCTCGTTCACATCTTACCGAACTTTGCGAGGAACTTGAACTGCCGCATATTCCGTTTACCACCTTTCACGATGTGCTTCGACATTTAAAGCCGGCTGTGACTCGTTAAGTTTAAAGAAAGGAGTATCACCTAATGAATCATACCTCCATAACTTTGGAACAGAAGCAATTTGCATATTCCCAATTGACAGAAGTCAAGACGTTATTCGCAAACCGCGGTTGGTTTCCGGGTACCAGCGGCAACTTATCTGTTCGTGTCGGGGATTACACCCCTCAAGATTTTACCTTTGCGGTGACCGCCAGCGGTAAAGATAAATCCGTGAATACGCCAGAGGACTATTTACTTGTGGACCAAACCGGCAAACCCGTTGAAGCAACCCATCTGAAGCCTTCGGCGGAAACTTCCATTCATTGTGAAATTTATCGTTTAACGGGTTGCGGTGCGATTTTTCATGTGCATACCGTGTTTAACAGCCTAGTCTCCGAATTATTCTGGGAGCGCGGGAGCATCCCCGTAGACGGTGTTGAGCTAATCAAAGCATTTAATATCTGGGATGAAGACGCGCAGATCGACATTCCGATCGTTCCTAATTATACGAATGTACCGACGATTGTGCCTCTGCTTGAAGGCTCGATCCAACCTCGGATTCCCGGCATTATGCTTCGAAAACACGGGATTTACGCTTGGGGCGCGAACGCGTTTGAAGCAAAGCGTCACTTGGAAGCTTTCGAATTCCTGTTCGAGTATGTATATCGTTGGTACTTGCTGAAGAAATGACAGTTCACGCCCAGATGAATGAAACGTTCTGATATTTCCCCAAAAAAACCTGTTCAATCGACCGAATGGCCGAAATGAACAGGTTTTATTTGTTTAAGCGTTGACCCAAGCATCATTATCATACCCGCGCTCTTCCCAATATCCGATATGCGGTTCCGCGATCAATTCTATGGATTGAAGCCACTTCACCGATTTATAGGCGTACATCTGGGGAACAACCAGTCGCACCGGTCCCCCGTAATCGGCGCCGATCGGTTTACCGTCATGTAACACCGCCACGATTACATCTTCCATTCGGGCTTGTTCCAAGCTTAGCGCATCGGTATACACCCCGTCACCGGAATAAAACTTGACGAATCTCGCTTCTGATTTAACGCCTGCTGCTTTCAGCAATTGATGTAATGGTATGCCTTCCCACGTATTACTGTACACAGACCACCCGGTCACACAATGAAAATCGCTGACCTGTACCTCGCGTTTCAATGCCAGAAAGGCGTTCCAATCGAGTTCCATGGGCTTGTCGACCAAACCTCCGACAGTAAATTTCCAATCGTCTGATGTAAATGAGGGGATCGGCGTTACAGTATACACGCGGAAATCTCCTTTAGCCCCTCCCCCAATCACTGCGGTGGAATCGGGTAATGGTGTCGGTGCGGGAAGCATCCGATTCGCGTCCGTACCTGGCATGGCCGCTGGTTTACCGCTTCCTCCGCCTCCGTTGCCCAAAGAATCTCCCAGCCAACGGATGAAGGAAGGTCCGAAAACCGCTGCAATTCCGGCTCCGATTCCCCACCGCAGGAATACTCTGCGGGAGACTCTCGGCTTTCCTGTTATAGGCGGCAATGGCTTGACTTTGTACTCCTCGTCGTTAATCACTTGCTGCGAAGTTTCCGAAACAATCGTCCGTTTCGCAGGTTCCTTCATCCATCGCATTCTTGTAATCGAGTGGTATAGGATATAAGGAATTCCGACCCAGGTTAACAAGTCATGGATCCAAAGCGCCGTATTGCTCCAAGCCGGAGGGAAATGGCGAAATAACCACAGCACAATGCCGGAAAGAATCCAACCCACCGTGAGTCCCAGCACCAACCCAAGGTTCCATTTCTGTGCGGGTTTCTTTCGGATTTGTTTTACATGCTTGCGGATATAAGGTAAATAGAACAGGATCAATATGACGGAGGCGAGCCCTACCCAAGTGTGAATATTTTTGAGCCAAACCCGTATCATACCCAAATCTCCGCGGATCGCCCCAATCGATAGTACGACACCGGTTAACGCAAGAAGCAACACCGACCAAGCATTCCACCGGTGTAGTTTAACTAACAGCCTTCCCATCGCAGGCTTCCATTGGTTTTTTAAATTCATGACCTTTCCCCCTCTCGTTAGCATTCGTTCTGCATTACATTACCCACAATATAACATGCAAATCTTAAATTCATCTTAACAGCGTATAAAATAAAAAACTGCCTGCAATTGCAGACAGCTCAAATTTTCTCGATTATCTATTCCAAATCCCGTTGATGTCTCGGATGCCGACCGTCTCTCGGATTGGTGTAATCCATATTTTTAAGCCAACTGTCCACATACAGAAATCCGAATACCGGGATTACAGAGGCCATCAAAACATAATACCAAGTATCCGTCTTTAGTCCATAGATCAAACTGAACATTACAAAGCTGGCTACAAACGAAACGAGTGCAATTAAGCCTCTTGCCTTGCCTGACATATTCTTTCACCTCTCTAAACCTCTTCTATAGGAAAAAGGGACATCCACCGTTGGCTTTTGTCCCTTATCCCTATTATAACATATATTTATCTTGTTCCTGAACGAAATTTCTGGGAATACTCCTTGGCTTGTTCGGCTGTAAACACCCGATTACGACTCCATTCCAAGAGAATACGATCAATATATCTGAAGTTGAGCTTACCGGCAAAAACGGATTCTTTCAACGCAGCAGTGATTAACTCTAACGAGTAGCGGTCCAAGTCCAACCAACCGGATATCGTTTCACATTCCATCGGTGACAGAGGCCTGGCAAATTCCCGCTCAAACATGAGAAAGACGTTATCCTCTTTCTTCTTGACCGAAACTGAAGAATCTTCTTGTTTAGGGGAAAGATTCAGCGGCTTCACCTTGGACTGTTCTTCCAGTAACAGTGCAGCGATTCTGGTATAGAGCGCCGTGAAATTATAACGCTCCGACTGAATACCCGATTCCCTGTCGAAATCCTCTTCAATGGTTATAATCCCGCCCATCACCAGCTTCTGAAGCCCTTTAATCACGACTTCACCTGAAGAAGTCATTCTCTGTTGGATATCTTCATGCGTCGGAAAATCCATCATTTCCTTTTCTTTGAACGCAATCATTTGGATTAGTATCATCGCTTCTACATCCGTCAGATTTAACTTCCGGTAATATTTAATCAGCAGATAAGGAACCGAAACGGATCCGCTCATCATCCCCGCAAGCATACCATCCGTCCAGGATTTCTTTGCATCGTTGTTCATTTCCGCACCCCATTCGAAATCACTTTACGGATACAAACGGTTCAATAAGCGAGGGAACGGGATGGTCTCCCTGACGTGATCCAGTCCGCAAATCCAGGCCACGGTACGCTCTAAACCTAAACCAAAGCCGGAATGCGGTACGGTCCCGTATTTACGCAGATCCATGTACCATTGGTAAGCTTCCATCGAGAGTTCATGCTCCTTGAAACGTTCTTCCAGCAGAGCCGGATCATCAATACGTTGAGACCCTCCGATGATTTCACCGTATCCTTCCGGAGCAATCAGGTCTGCGCACATAACCACTTCCGGACGATTCGGATCGGGCTTCATATAGAAGGCTTTAATCTCTGTCGGATAATGGGTGATGAACACAGGCTTATCATAATGCTCCGCAATAGCCGTCTCATGCGGCGCGCCGAAGTCTTCGCCCCATGCGATTTCGTGGCCTTGCTCTTGCAGGAATTGAATCGCTTCGTCATACGTAATTCTTGGGAAGTCACCTTGTACGTTCTGCAATTTCGTAATATCCCGTTCGAGTACCTTCAGTTCTTTGGCGCAGTTCGTCAGGATCGTCTGTACAACATGGGACAGCATCTGCTCTTGCACCTGCAGATTTTCTTCATGTTCAACAAAAGCCATCTCGGGTTCAATCATCCAGAACTCGATTAAATGACGACGTGTCTTGGATTTCTCCGCACGGAACGTAGGACCGAAAGAATACACTTTGCCGAGAGCCATAGCCGCCGCTTCCATATAAAGCTGTCCGCTCTGCGTTAAATACGCATCCTCATCAAAATACTTGGTCGCGAATAAATTCGTCGTACCTTCACAGGAGGAAGGCGTTAAAATCGGCGGATCGACAAGATGGAAGCCTCTGTCGTCAAAAAATTGTTGAATGGCCCTAATAATCTCGGCACGAATGACAAGAACGGCGCGCTGACGCGGTGACCGAATCCATAAATGACGGTGGTCCATCAGATAATCCACACCATGTTCTTTGGGAGTAATCGGATAATCCTGAGTAATATGAATAATTTCGATCCCTTGTATGGTAAGCTCGTACCCGCTCTGACTTCGATCGTCTTCACGGACCGAACCTGTAACCCACAGAGAGCTCTCTTGTGTCAGTTCTTTAGCCGCTTCCCAGATGTCTTCGCCTACTTCGCTCTTGACAACGACGCCTTGAATGAAACCGGAACCGTCACGAAGCTGCAGAAATTGAATCTTGCCGCTGGAACGCTTGTTATGAAGCCAACAGCCGATTCTAACCGTCTGTCCTACATGATGTTTAACTTCTTGGATCGTACTTTTCACGGTCACTGCACAAACCTCTCCCTTATAAACGAATGCTGTGTAATTGTATGATGTGCTTTTCTATTATACAGCCTACTTACCCGCTTCATCAATGAGACGATACGTGTCCCGGGCAATAACCAGCTCTTCATTCGTAGGGATCACCAATACCTGAACTTTGGAATTCGCCGTGGAAATACGACGGTTGTCGCCTGATCGAATCTTGTTCGCTTCTTCATCCATTTCTATTCCTAGGAAGCTTAAGCCTTCGCATACTTTAGCCCGGACATTCGACGCATTCTCGCCAACGCCCGCAGTAAAGACGAGCACGTCTATTCCGTTCATAGCTGCGGCATAACCGCCAATATATTTCCGAATACGGTATTCGTACATCTCGAATGCGAGGGTTGCATTCCGGTCCCCTTCGTTCATGGCCGTTTCGATTTCCCTCATATCGCTGGAGATGCCGCTAATCGCTTGCAAACCGCTATGCTTGTTCAGCATGGAATTGACTTCATTAATCGTTAAATCTTCTTTGCCCATAACAAAAGGTACAATCGCCGGATCCAGATCACCAGAACGGGTACCCATCATTAATCCTTCCAACGGCGTCATACCCATGCTTGTATCAAAAGACTTGCCGTCCAGAATCGCTGTCACGCTGCCTCCGTTACCGATATGACAAGTCACGACTTTCAGCTCCTCCAGAGGGCGTTCCAGAAACTCCGCGGCTTGGCGGCTCACATAAAAATGAGAGGTGCCGTGAAAGCCGTAACGGCGGACTTTATGCTTGGTATAAAGCACGCGGGGAATCGCGTACATATACGACTTGGCGGGCATCGTCTGATGGAACGCCGTATCAAATACCACGGCCTGAGGAACACCCGGCATGTTCAGTTCAACAGCCTCGATACCCATCATGTGAGCCGGGTTATGCAACGGCGCCAAGTCGAACAGGCGCTTGATTTCTTTCTTGACTTCCGGTGTAACAACAACGGAGGAGGAGAACGTTTCGCCGCCATGCACGATGCGGTGACCTACAGCGTCGATTTCATTGATAGAACCTAGGACACCATGTTCCGGGTGTGTCAACATATCGACCACTTTACGGATTGCCGTGCGGTGTTCCAGAATTTCGCTGACTTCCGTAACATCTTGCTTGTCCGTCGGTTCATGTACAAGTATTGCCGAATCCATACCGATTCGCTCTACGCGGCCTTTAGCCAGAACAGACTCATCCGTCATATCGTACAGTTGATATTTAAGCGAGGAGCTCCCCGCGTTAATGACTAGAACTTTCATACTCTATCACCATCCTTATCGTAGCGGAAAAAGCCTTCGCCCGTTTTTACGCCAAGATGTCCGGCACGAACCATTTTCTTCAGCATCACCGAAGGACGGTACTTGATGTCCCCGTATTCCCTGAACATACGCTCCAGGGCGGCCAGCACGGAATCCAAGCCGAAACGGTCACACATTTCAAGAGGGCCGTACTTAAAGTCGTAACCGATTCGCATCGCGGCGTCGATATCTTCCGCGGAGGCAACCCCTTCTTGCAACGTATGTAAAGCTTCATTAATTAACGTACAAATCAACCGTGTCGTTACGAATCCAGGGGATTCATAGACCATAACGCTTTTCTTCGAAATGGTTTCTTCAACGAAATGCTTCGTTGCCGTAAAAGCCGCCTCGGATGTCTTTAATCCGCGGATGATTTCAACGAGATCGATTTTGGAAACAGGATGAATAAAGTGAAGTCCGATGACTCGTTCAGGTCTTGTCGTAACGCCTGCCAGTTCTGTTAAACTTAATGTAGATGTATTACTTGCGAGTATAATATTCGGTCCGCAGATCGTATCCAGTTCGCGGAAAATGTCCTTCTTGGCATCCAAGTCTTCTGTAATCGTTTCTATGACAAGATCGCAATCGCTAAGATCCGCGAATTGATCTACTTTATGAATTTTGGCCATAATGAGCTTCTTTTCGGTTCCCGTAATCGCCCATTTCTCCATTTGCTTATCCAAGCTCAATTCAATCATATCAAAAGCATTGTGCAGCTTTTCCTTCGTCTTTTCAGCTAACAGCACATCCAGGCCTTTGCGCGCCAACATCTCCGCAATCCCTTGCCCCATTGTACCGCCGCCGATCACGCCGATTTTTTTAAAACTCATGTTTGGCTCCATCCTTTTTGTCTTTGTCTCTGTGTTTGATCTGTATAGTTTCTAAAAGTCCAATGAAAATAATACAGCTTTTTTTCAAAAAATGCACGCTTCTAATACACTTTTCACACCATTTCCATAATTTGAACTGTTTTTATCCCATGAAAAAAGCCTGCGGCCACGGCCGGAGGCTTAACTTCATATTTAGAAAATAAAATATAAATTCAAGTTATGCTGTTACAAGTTCTCTTGTCTGCTCAAGAAGCTCACGGAATTGATCGCCCGACAGAACCTCTTCCTTCATCAAAATACTCAAAGATTGATCAAAAACTGACCGGTATCTTTCTAATAACATCTTGGTGGAACCGAACAGTTCGTCCAGAATAGCTGTCGTTTCCTTCGAATACTCGTCTTTATTTAAGACATCCGGATTCACAATTCCGAGTTTCGTGAGTCCACAATCAATCATCGTGCGAACCATGTTAACGGATTGCTCAAAGTCATTCCGGGAACCTGTGCTTCGGGAGTTGTAGAATATCTCCTCCGCTGCGGCGCCGCCCAGAGCAATCATGATTTGTCCTTCAAGATGGTCCTTTGTGTACAAATATTGGTCTTGCTGCGGGTTATGACGCACATAACCCAACGCTTGCCCGCGAGGGCTTAACGCTACTTGCGATACAGAACCCGGACGCACTACTTCCGCCGCAATGGCGTGACCCAATTCATGCAACGCCACTCGTTCTTTCTCTTCCATAGTCGATTCACGATCTGTTTTCTCGCCCATCAGCACTTTGTCGACCGCACGGGAAAGATGAGATTGTTGGATAAGATCCAGGCTGTCGCGCATCGCGTAAATGGCTGCTTCATTCATCAAACTCTCCAATTGTGCTCCTGAGAACTGGAAAGCTTCTTGTGCAATACGATCCAAATTAACATTCTCAGCTAAAGGCTTGTTCTTAGCATGAATATTAAGGATGTGCAGACGGCCTTTCTTATCAGGCAAATCCACTTGAATGTGACGGTCAAATCTGCCCGGACGCAATAATGCGCTATCCAGCATTTCTTTCCTGTTGGTTGCGCCAACGATCAGAATTCTTGGAGATTGTGAAGTATGCATGCCATCCATCTCCGTTAAAAGTTGGTTCAGGGTCTGATCATATTCACGTTGCTGACCGCCGTCACGCTTACCTCCGATGACATCAATCTCGTCAATAAAAATGATCGCGCTGTCTTTCTTCTCTTTCTCGGCCCGGCTTCTCGCTTCCTTAAAGAGGTCACGGATCCGGCTGGCACCGACACCGACATACATTTCTACGAATTCCGAACCGGAAGCCGACATGAATACGGAGTTCGTATAATGAGCTGAAGCTTTGGCAAGCAGTGTCTTTCCTGTCCCGGGAGGCCCTGTTAACAGAATCCCTTTCAGGGGACGAATGCCGAATTTCTTAATTTCCTCATGTTTAATCAAGAAGTCCAATGCCTCAACCAGTTCTTTCTTCGCGCTGTCCTGACCCCCGATATCATCAAAAGTCATGAAGCCGGGAGATTTACCTCTGTTCTTGGAACCGCTGGCCACGCCGACACTGCCCGTGCGAGATTTAGTCATGAAGTACAATGCGGCTACAAAAGCTGTCACCATAATTAGCGGTACTATATTCACGTTAATATAGAAGAGAAATGCAAAAATAACAGGTATTATTCCGATTAATATTTCCTTCGCATATTTACTCATTCGACCATACCCCCATCTGTGCAGGAATGCGCGGAAGAACAACAAACTTGCTGGATTTGCCTTCAGTCAAACGTACATAAACGTTATGTTCGTCCATCTCCGTAGTGACCTGCATACCCGGGCGACTCTTCGTCATTTGTTCCAACGCCGCCGGGATATCGGCGTACTTCTTCGTTTCCATAGCTTCTGCTACGCGGAACAGTCCCTTGGACCATACTTCATCTAGAGCAGATGAGCTTTCATTAACGATATCCAATTTTAAATCTCGGTTCCCGATAATCGACTCGCCTTCCCGGGAAATTCGTTGATAGACTTCACGAATATTAGCATCTTTTGAGAGTTGCAGTTCCACACGTACCGAAGTATCCCCAAAAAAGGATTGAGATTTCTCTACGCCCGGTGTGTTGTCCACGACTTCAGCCAGGGGATTTTCAACAGCGACACTTTGATATATAAACCATCCGCCAAACAATAAACCGGATGCTACAATTGCAGTAATAACAATAGGCATGAGACGCAGTTTCACATCAAACGCATCCTTTCTGTGAATGTAGTATATACATGATTACGTATAGTAAGTATATCACATGTGATGTACGGAGAGCGAATCGAATTGTGACAACATCCGTAAAAGCGTCGTAAAACTATGAAGAAGAAAAGAGGGCAAACCACTCCGAATTTCGGAATCATTTACCCTCCCTCCTAACTTTAGTGGATACTCATATTATAGGTAACAATATATCTGCCGTCTTTCCATTGATAAAAGTCGTAAAAATGTCTTTCTTCCGAACCGTCAACTTTCGTGTAGAAAACTTCCCAGATTGGCGCACCCTTCATCTTCCCCGGCAAGATCCGCAGAATTTCCGCATCAGGCGAGCGCTCCTTAGTCAAGGCTGCAATTCGTTCTTTACTTACGCCGTCGGACATCTCCCGAGTTTCGACTTCTTTACCGTCTTCAGGAATCCATGTCATCACTTCGACACCGGCTTTATTTTTTCCGGATACCACATAATATGAGTCGTCCCAGATGTAAGGATTGGCCTGGTCCACTTCCGTTATCCCCGCTTCCTTCAAGGCCGTTTCAACAGCGGCATGCCTTTCCGTCCAATGATCTAGTTGCATATAATAGTAAAAGCGGTTTAAACCTATTACTAGTAAAATCAGCGCTATAATGGAATAAAATATATACTTCTTTTTCATATCTTTAGCCTTTCGTGAGGCGTTCGTATGAAGCAGTGAACTCAGCCTTCACCTTTTCTTCATCCAGTGTGAGGCATTCACCTTTACGCACCAACTGCTTGCCGTCTACCCACACATCCGTGACATCTTTGGCTGATGCTGAATATACGACATGAGAAACAAAGTGCGTTCTGGGATAAAAATGAGGCTGATCGGCATCTAAAGCAATAAAATCTGCTTTCATTCCGGCTTTAAGCATCCCGGTTTCTTTCAGCCATATGGATTTAGCTCCGTCGATCGTACCCATACGAAGCGCGGCCATTGCGGGAACCGCTGTCGGATCTCCGGAAATTCCTTTGTGAAGGAGAGCCGCTAATCTCATTTCCTCGAACATATCCAAATTATTGTTGCTTGCTGAGCTGTCCGTACCCAAGGATACCAACACGCCGGCCCTCAGCAAATCAGGAACGCGGGCAATGCCGCTTGCCAGCTTCAGGTTGCTGCCTGGGTTATGAGAAACACGTACATCATATTGCTTCATAATATCAATTTCTTCGTCGGTAAGATGCACGGCGTGGGCCACCAAGGTTGGACGATCAAATACCCCTAGTCTGCGAAGATGTTCCACGGGACGATCCCCGTATTGCTTCACATTGTCTTCAACCTCCGCTAAAGATTCCGACATGTGTGTGTGAAGCGGTAAATCAAGATCATGGGCAGCCTGTACAATCTTAGTGATATAATCCGGCGGACACGTATAAGGCGCGTGCGGCGACATCATCGTGGTGATCCGGCCGTTCGCTTTCCCGTGCCAGTCTCTGGCGAAGCTCATGGCATCCTCCAGTTTGGCTTGTTGAACGTCAGGAGGAACCAAGCCGATCACACCGCGAGTCAAACATCCTCTCATGCCTGAAATTTCGACTACTCCGGCTACTTCTCCCATATGATCGTACATATCTACAAAAGAAGTGGTGCCTCCTTTAAGCATTTCAATGACGGATAAGGAAGTTCCGACTTGAACATCCTGCGATGTAAATTTACCTTCAATCGGCCACATCTTTTCCTGCAGCCATACTTGCAAATTTAGATCGTCCGCATATCCTCTCAGTAAAGACATGGCGGCATGGTTATGGGTATTCACCAAACCGGGCATAATAATCTTGTTCTTGCCGTCAATAATCTCTTCCCAATCTGTGGCAGGATCCGGCGATTCCGTTCCCACATATGTAATCCTATCGTTCTCAATAACCATATGTCCGGTTAGGAAGGGATTTTCTTCGTCCATTGTAATAAAGGAAGCATTGCGTATCCATCGTTTCTTCATATTCTCGCCTATCCTTTCCTTGACCAATATACATTTACAAATGTACATGGTTCACCATTCAATTGCAAGGCGAACAAATGCGTTGATGTTTAAGGGCGTCTATGTTAATTTATTCCTTAGCATCATTTCACATTTACATACCATTCACAACCTACTATTTACTACGAAATGAGGGTTGAATATGTTTCCGTTTAATAAGAAATCCGACGTTAACTACTTAAATTATCTGATTATGAACTCGGAAAACGCGCTGAAATGCGCTCAACTGTTTCGCAATGCCATGATGGGAACGAAACCTCCGGCGGAACACCAAGAAGAGATTAAAGAGCTTGAATCCAAGGGGGACTCCCTGACTCACGAAATTTACAAGGGATTAAATGCCGCCCATCCTGATTTTTTGAAACGCGAAGATATTTTGGAACTCGCTACACGGATTGATGATGTGCTTGACGGCATTGAAGCGTCCATTGCCCGGTTTGATTATCTGGGTATTGATTTTACCGATAATTATATGAAGGATTTTTCTGAGGTGCTGGTTCAATCCTGTGAGCACATCCTCACCGCGATGAAGCTGCTGTCCGAAAGAAAATTTGTGCAAATGCGGGAGCATATCGTCATTATTAACAGTATGGAGAATGACGCCGACCGGATCATGCGCGAAGGGATTCGCCAAATTTTCAGCAATCCCACCGATCCTTACACGGACTTCAAGCTTAAGGAAATATACGAGCGACTTGAAGAAACAACAGATGATTGTGAGAATGTTGCCGACATCCTGGAAAGCATTGTGCTTCGTTACGCATAAACTTCATGAGAAAAGGCTGTCCTTTCGTAACCTTCACGGTTGCGGCAGGACAGCCTTTTATACTTGTTCTTCGGCGTCATCTATATAATAAGCCAGGCTCAATAAATCCGTTGTGAAATCGGCATGATGAATACGGATACCTTGCGGCACTTTAATAATAACGGGCGCAAAATTCAATATAGCTTCAATGCCCGCATCGACAAAACGGTCGGCTACAACCTGAGCTTCCGAAGCCGGAACGGTTATAATTCCGATGCGGATAGACCGTTGGTTTACCGTTGCATTCAGCTCTTCCATCGATTGAACAGAAAGGTTATTAATGACCTCTCCTACCTTCCCCGAATGCGCATCAAAAATCGCTACGATTTTCATATTATCTTTCAGATATGCGTTATAGTTGCTTAATGCGCGTCCTAAATTACCAGCACCGACCAGAGCTACATTAATGACTCTGTCGATCTTTAAAATAGACCTGATTTTCTCGATCAGATATGAGACATCATAACCGATTCCCTTGCGGCCGAATTCTCCGAAATGAGCTAAATCCTTTCGAATTTGCGCCGGGTTGAGGTCAAGCTTAAGGCCCAAATCCTGGGACGATACCGTAAGCACGTTGTTAGCCTTCAATTCACTTAAAAACCTCAGATAGACCGGCAACCTTCGTACTACGGCTTCAGAAATTTTCGGCGTTTTCAAAGACTTGCTCCCCCTGTCTTGTCTAAAGTCTACTCTCCCGTTTCCTGCCAATCCCTTATGCGGGGCACGAGTTGCTCTAAACGCATATGTTCGATGCGCGGACCCGGCAACGAATAAAGAAAGTGTTTTCCGTAATACGTATCTAAAACACGGGTGTCATATATGATTACGATGCCTTTATCCTGGCCGGTACGCACTAACCGGCCGAAACCTTGTTTAAACCTTATGACGGCTTGGGGCACCGACAGCTTCATAAATGGATTCTTATTCTGACGTTGAAGCATCTCCGACTTCGCTTCCACAAGAGGATGATTAGGCGGTTGAAAAGGCAGACGCACGATGACCAAGCAAGTCAACGCGCTGCCTGGAATGTCTACCCCTTCCCAGAACGAGCTGGTTCCTAATAATACAGCTCCTGAACTGTCCTGGAACATCCGGGTCAACTTTGAACGGTTACCGCTGTCGATCCCTTGTCCAAGCACTTGTATACCTTGACTGCCAAGCTGTTCTTTCAATTTTCCGTGCACCAGCTTGAGCATGCGGTAGGATGTAAACAGCACTAACATACGCCCTCGGGTTTGCAGAGCTACATCCCTTAACGAATCAGCCAACATATCTGTAAATTTTGTTTCACCGCCCGGCCCTCGAACACCCGGAAAATCCCGCGGGATGCATACTAGCGCTTGCTTACGATAATTGAACGGAGAAGCCAGTAGCTTCGTGCGAACTCTACCGCTTTCGGTCATCGTATCCAAACCGAGTTGTTCGGCCGCATATTGAAACGATTTATCTACAGATAACGTAGCTGAAGTAAGAATAACGCTATGCTTCGGTTCAAAAAAATGTTCTCTCAGCTTACCGCTGACATCCGCGGGTACGGCCATAAGCGAAAGTGACTTTCCTTTGTAGTAGCTATTAGCCTCAAGCCAATACACATAGCCCGGATCGGACAACTTCATAAACATGCGAATATCATCCCGAAGACCCAATAAGTCACGTACTGTCGAATTCATATCTACGCCTAATTGGGAAATATCACTGTCCTCGTGCTCTTTCACTTCCGAGATGATCTTGTCCAGTTTCTTCAGCGCATCGCTTAATTCAATATACAAGTTATTCTCTATCCCCGCAAGCGTATCCCACTCTGCTGGAAGTACATCCGTCTTTAATCGATACACCATTTGTCCGGTTTCGCCTTGTCCGGGATCTTGCGACGCTGTGGCGGTAGTTAGTTCGTAAAGAAGCTCCGTAAGCTTGTCCCAATGCTCTTTAGCCGATATGATCTTAGGGATAACGTCATCTATTATAGACATCCATTCAGAACTCTTGTCGTCGTCTAACTGCTCAAGCTCATTCCGCAGATGTGGAATTTGTCCGCTTCGGCTATCCTTCAGAAGTATCAGCATAGGGTTAACCAAAGAGAAATAATTCACATTCATCCCCATATGTTTGCCTGCGACTTCTTCGAAATGATGAGCTTCGTCGACGACCAAGTGATCATAAGAAGGAAGAATACGATGATCCGCTTTAACATCGGTAAACAACAATGAATGATTAGTAATAACTACATCGGCGATATTGGCTTCATGGCGCGCACGATGATAGAAGCAACGACGGAACCAAGGGCAGGAACGGTTAAGACACGAATCTGCATCACTGGAAACGGAATGCCAGAAATCCGATCCCTTATTGCCGAAATGAATCTCTTCTTCATCACCGTGCATGGTTTCACTAAGCCAAACAATCATTTGTGCGGCAGTGATAACATCCTCTTTGGGACTCTCAAAGTCGGAACCGTTTATTTTGTGCTCGAATTTACGTAAACAAAGATAATGGCTACGGCCTTTAAGAACGGAAGCCCGGAAATCCACAGGGAATATATGTTCAAGCAAAGGCAAATCTCTTTCCCTCAGTTGCTCTTGTAAATTAATGGTATGCGTGCTTACAATAATCTTCTTCTCACGGCGTATTGCATAATACAACGATGGAATTAAATAACCCAAGGATTTGCCTGTTCCTGTGCCTGCTTCAATTAACAGATGCTTGTCGTCTTCCAATGAATCATAAACCTCATGAATCATCTGTTCCTGAGCGGACCTGTCTTCGTATTGCTTTAACCCGCCTTGCAAGCGTGCTTTGAGATCCTTATAAAACTCCTCAAAGGCGATGCCTTTCAACGCAGGATCAGGGTCGTCTTCCCGCGCGGAGGTTTCTTCGGGCCATTCCCCGACATTCAGTTCGAATTGTCTGTGATAATTACCGGATTGCTCATCTGAGGAAATATGGAGTTCTTTCCTGAATCGGTTTTCCTGCATAAACCAGGATAAATCTGAGGAATCATCCTCAAACAGAGCTGAGATTCGTTGGGTTGTGAGCAATGAAAGATCTTCTAATTTCTCTAAACACCTTATCCAGATTAATGCCGTAACTTCCGCATCGCTGTCCGCTTGATGGGGTCGGTCATGATGAATGTTCATTTCCTTGCACACCATGGAAAGTTGCAGACTCGGCATAGACGGAAAAAGGATACGCAGTAAATCCAGCGTATCCAGCACTCTTCCTGAGAAAGGCAAATAACCGCATTGTTCCAGTGACCGTTGCAGGAACGAAACGTCAAATGCAGCATGGTGCGCTACTAACACCGCATCATCCAGCAACGGAATCATATGAAGCAATACTTCGTCCAGAGGTGGTGCATCCTTGACCATGTCTTCCGTAATTCCGGTTAGTTGCGTAATGAACGGAGGAATCTCCACCGTAGGGTTTATATACGAAGAAAACCGTTTGGTAATCTTTCCGTCTTCTACAATAACAAGACCCGCTTGAATGACTTCATCCGTCATACCGCTGCCTGTCGTTTCAAAATCCAATACAGCATATTTCATGCTTAACTCCAATCCCCGTATGACACTGCACGGAACTTAACTTGAAGCTCCGTCCTGACCTTTACCTAATGATTCAATCCAGCACTGAGATTCATTGTGTCGGACTTATGCTGCACCATTTCAAGGTTAGACAACGGCTCCACTATAGAAGGATCCAATTGATAAGCCATTTTGAAATATTCGCAAGCTTTTTCGGTATTTTGGTTTCTGGCCTGGATGCAGCCCAAGGCGTTATATGAGATGGCTTTCATCATTTTGTTGTCTGTCATCGGGATAATCATCTGAAAGTGTGGGTAAGCTTCATTCATATCCCCTGTTTTCAGATAGGCAAGAGCTAAATACAGTCGGGCCAGTAAATAATCAGGCTGAGCGGCCACGATCGCCTTGAAGTAACCAATGGCTTCTTTAAACATGTATAATTTGAAGTAGCCTTGTCCTTTAATAAATTCCGAGGATTTCAACTCAGGCGAAAGCTGACCTCCTTGTTGTTCAAGCAATTGAGATAATGAGAATGGATGATGGCTGGAAACGTTATCAGATGAGTTTTGTTCCGAAGGCAAAGTCCTGATTTTTTCTTCAAAAAGCAACCATTCCTCAATCATTGAATCGCTCATCGCTTTCAGAACCTGAATCTTCTCGTTCAATTCCTCTTTCCGCGTTCCTGTTGCATTAGGAAAATCACGGATGATCTCATCCAAAACTTCATTCATTGAAGCGAATATCGGTTTGAACATCATGTCCCACCCCTCTTCCCCATGTCGTGCTTCATGTACCTCATTGTTTGTTTCCCGGGGTGTTTTCATACTGAGTTACTGAGTGGCATTGTTTACATGAGCCCTTTGGAGCTTTAAACCGTAACGCCGTGTTTCTCCGCCATCAGATCCAAGATCCGGTTATCTCCGTCCATTAATGCAACTTTAGGCTCATAACGTATGGCCTCGTCATGACTCATCATCGCGTAGGAAATAATAATCACGATATCTCCAGGTTGCACCTGTCTGGCCGCAGCCCCGTTAAGGCATATCGTGCCGCTGCCGCGCTCGCCGGGTATAACATAGGTTTCGAAACGCGCTCCGTTGTTGTTGTTAACGATCTGAACTTTTTCATTTGCCAAAATATCCGTTGCATCCATGATGTTTTCATCTATTGTGATGGAACCGACATAATTCAAGTTCGCTTCGGTAACGGTAGCCCGGTGTATTTTGGATTTCATCATATGTCTGAACATGATTTAAACCTCCCCTAATGGTTGTCGTACAATGGCATTGTCAATTAGCCGGGTTGCCCCGTATTTGACCGCTAATGCGACAATATAATCGAAATCTGCATCATGAACGGTGAAGTCCTGTGCGATGGGGAGGAGTCCGGGATAAGTTAATATTTCAATATAATCCACGTTGCCTAAAGGAGATTTCTGAATCTCATCCTTCATTTTATGGCGTAACTCCCCAAAGGTCAATTCTTCATTCACGCGCCACACCCGAAGGCGGGATAACGCTTTGGAAAGCGACAGCGCTTCACCACGCTCCTCCGGGCTTAAATAAACGTTACGGGAACTCATAGCCAGTCCGTCCCCTTCTCTCAGAATCGGGCAAGGCACAATCGCCACGGGCAAATTCAGATCCGCCACCATCTGTTCGATAACAGCTACCTGTTGCGCGTCTTTCTCGCCAAAATAAGCCCTGTGTGGATTAACAATGTTAAACAATTTGGAAACCACGGTAGCTACTCCGGCAAAATGGCCCGGGCGGGATGCGCCGCATAGTACATCGGTAATGCCCGAAACCTCAACTTGCGTGCGCATCGGCCGTGGATACATTTCCTCAACAGATGGCATAAATACGAAATCTGTTCCCGCTTGTTCAGCTAAAGCCAAATCCCGCTCTCGATCTCTCGGATATTTGTCCAGGTCTTCCGTTGGTCCGAATTGCAGCGGATTGACAAAGATGCTCAACACCACGACATCGCACTCTTGCCGGGCTTTTCGCAGCAGGGAAGCATGCCCCTCATGCAAATACCCCATGGTCGGTACAAAACCGACGGTACCTTCGGGATTTCGCTTACGAAACGTGGAAATCGTATCTCTTATTTGCTTGATCGTGTAGTTTACAATCATTTGCCGCCTCCGTATAAGTGAGGAATAAGCTCCGCATTCATCGGAAATACATGACTCTCATCCGGAAACTTACCTTCTTTAACTTCGCGGACATATTCAGCGATGCCTTCGCGAATCATTTTCTCTACGTTCGCGTAGGTTTTCACAAATTTCTTAGGTCTGTAATCAGGAGCATATTGGATGACATCATGATAGACCAGAACCTGACCGTCGCAATATCGTCCCGATCCAATCCCGATCGTCGGCACGGAGACGGATTCACTTACCCGTTTAGCCAGTTCTTCCGTTACCAGCTCTAGCACTATGGCATATACACCCGCTTCTTCCAACGCCTTCGCATCTTCAATGAGCTTCTGAGCCTGTTGAAGCTCGCGGCCTTGGACTTTAAAGCCACCTATTTGATGAACCGACTGCGGAGTAAGTCCCAAGTGCCCCATCACAGGGACGCCGGCGCGTGTAATCGCTTGTACATTCGCTGCAATCTCGGCTCCGCCTTCCATCTTTACGGAGTGAGCATGACCCTCCTGCATAATCCTTGCCACCTGTTGCAAAGCCGCATCCGAACTGCCGTGATAGGTTAGGAAGGGCATATCCGTGACGATAAAGCAGCGCTCCACTGCCCGCGCTACAACACGGGAATGGTAAATCATATCCTCAACGGTAACCGGAATCGTGGAATCGTACCCTAATACCACATTGCCGAGTGAATCGCCAACCAATAAAATATCCGCTCCGGCTTGCTCCGCTAATTTCGCAGATGGATAATCATAAGCGGTAATCATGGCAATCGGTGTTTTATCGAGTTTCATTTTCTTTAGTTTCGCTGTTGTTATTTTACTCATCTAACTCGCCTCCCGGGGAATTGCTAGCTGTATAAAACGATAAGTGCGCATAAAAAATACCCTTTAGCTCACAACTAAAAGGCACCTATCCCACAAGAATCCACTTCATATGATCCTTCTGTCTCGGTCCCTTCGGCTCAGAGCAGAATCCAACATACTACTTACGTTAGTATGAGATTGTTTTCAATCCATCCTTTGGAAAGTGCAGCTCTGACAAAGTCAAGATACCGCCTCACCTCTACATTATATCGCAATCATACCTTTGCAATCAATGTTATTTTGCACCTGGACCCGGTTGGCCCGGTAAATTCCCCGTTATCTGGACATCACCGGAATATACCTTTACCCGCTTGCCTGAGTTGTCCTTAATTAAAAGTGCCCCTAAATCATCGATTTCCATGGCTACGCCTTCTACCACTCCGGTTGCCCCGCTTATAGAAACAGGATGACCAAGTGTGACGTTTAACGCTTCCCAGAGCGATTTGATCGGGGCGAAGCCTTCCTCGGTATATAACTCATAAAGATATTCCAATTGTTGCAAAAAAGTTCGAATCAGCACGGCTCTGTCTACAGTCTCTCCGCCCGCTATCCGCAATGAAGTAGCAATTTCACGCAACTCCTGCGGATAATCGGTCGAGGTTAAATTTACACTTACCCCTATTCCGGCAACTACATACTGCAAACGTTCATCTTCAGCGCTCGATTCAAGCAAGATTCCCGCCACCTTGCGTCCTCCAATGAGGATATCATTCGGCCACTTGATGCCCGCATCTACAGGAGCAACGGCTTTAATCGCCCGGCATAATGCGACAGCAGACAGCAAAGTCAGTTGAGGAGTCAGGTGCAACGGAACCGAAGGTTTCAACACCAAGCTCATCCAAACTCCTTTACCTTGCGGGGAGTGCCAGGTTCTTCCCATTCGGCCTCTGCCGGCGGTTTGGCCTTCGGCAATGACCATAGCGCCTTCGGGGGCGCCTTCTTTCACCCACTCATGCGCTACCCGCTGCGTTGAATCCACCACATCCAGAAGCTTTATTTGCTTACCCAGCACGCGCGTGTTTAAATCCGTCAATAACGTCTGCATATTCAGTTTAGGAGGAGCTGATTTCAGCCGGTAACCTAAACGGGGTATCGCTTCAAACTCGTACCCCTGGGCCTTCAGCTTGCGGATATGCTTCCATACGGCAGTCCTGCTGCAATGCATACGCTCGCTTATGTATTCCCCGGAGACGAATTCCTCCGGATGTTCGCGAAGGATGTCCAAGATCGATAGGCTCATGGGAGGTCGATCTCCTTTCCGTACTGCGCTGCCCGGTCCAGCAGCGCTTCCTGTTCGTTCGGCACGATGCCTAGTGCCGCGTCCTCCAGCAGCCGGGCAAGCACCCGGCTGACCCAGGGCCCGCCCGGGCGCCCCAACACGCGGATCAGCTCCGCTCCGCCGAGCTGAAGGTCGCTCAGGGCGCGCACGGGCAGCTCGCGCAGCCAGCGCTCGCCCGCGGCGAGCAGTGCCGCGAGCCCCTGCGGGTCGCGCGTGTACAGCGCGCCCGCCGCCGCGGCCGGGTGCAGCCCGGCCACGCGCAGCCAGCCGAGCAGCGGCTCGCTGCCGAAGCGGAGCGCGCAGCGAAGCCACGCTGCGCGGCCGCAGCCCTGCTGCTGCAGCCACTCGCGCACGCCGAGCACGCCGCTCACTTGCCCTGCCTTCTCATTCGAGAAGGTTAGGGCGCGGAGCAGCGTGTTGGCCTCGGCTTGCGTGCTGCCTTGCAGCAAGAGCAGGTACGCCCAGCGCAGAGGAGCGGGCGTTAACTGCGCTAGCGGCGTGCTTAGGTCGGCGCCGGCGGCTTCAGGCTTGTCCGCATGCGCGGGTAAGCAGGTTCTTTCATCTGTTTCTAACGATTCAATTGTTCCAGCTCGCGCTTCCCCTTCCCTGCGTAACGCACAGGCAAACAGCGGCTCCAGCGGAATGCCGCCTTTGACATGGCTTAACAGCCCGCTCTCTACCAGGAGAGCTGAACCCCTTTCAGGCTGAGGGCCTTCGAGCGTCTTCTCTAATTCAACGCGTACCCGCTCACGCGCGATATGCTCCAGTAATCCATGGTGTCGCAACAAAGCTTCCCACGTCTCCGGGCTGATATCCAGAGCGTAAGACGCGGCAAAACGCACGCAGCGTAACATGCGTAGAGCGTCTTCCTGGAAACGGGCATCCGCGTCCCCAACACATCGCAGCTTACCCGCTTTAAGGTCAGCCAAGCCTCCCCAAGGATCAATGAGCTTCCCTCGGGCATCCAGCGCCATCGCGTTCATTGTGAAATCGCGCCGTCTCAAATCCTCATGTAAATCCGACACGAATACAACGGATGCCGGTCGTCTGTGTTGTTCATAAACAGATTCTTTGCGATATGTAGTCACTTCAAATGTCAGACGATCGCGAATGACTGTAACCGTTCCGTGCTGCAACCCGGTTGGCGCTGTTCTTGGAAACACTGCCATCACCTCTTCAGGCTTGGCGGATGTGGCAATGTCGATATCGTAGGACGGTTTATTCAGCATCTGATCCCGAACATAGCCGCCTACGATAACAGCCTCAAAACCTTGCGATTCAAGTTCCAGCAGCACTATGACCGCTTCGTCCCTTAAGAGATTATTCACACAGAACACGCTCCGCCGGCGCCTCTTTACCCAGCACCCGGTAATATATATTTTCGTATTCCTGCGTAATCAGGTCATTGCAGAACCGGAACCGGGAGCGATCCAGACACGCTTGCGAAAAGCGTTTATATAACGCTTCATTGGACAACATCGTGATGCAATATTGCGCCATTAATTCGGTGTCGCCGATCGGAGCAAGAAATCCGGTTTCGCCATGGGTTACAAGCTCCGGGATCCCTCCCGCGTTAGAGCCCACGGTTGGTACTCCGCAAGCCATCGCTTCCAGGGCAACCAGACCAAAGCTCTCCTTTTCCGAAGGCAGCAATAGAATATCTGCAAGGGAAATGACCTGCGCAACGTCATCCTGTTTCCCCAGAAAATGGACCCGGTCTTCTAGGCCGAGTTCACGGATTTTGCACTGAACCTTAGGCAAGTCGGGGCCTTCCCCTACGAGAAGAAGCTTTGCGGGCATGGCCGCGCTGACTTTAGCGAATACTTCCACGACATCACTCACCCTTTTGACAGGACGGAAGTTGGAAATGTGCATCAGTATTTTTTCGTTTGAGGAAGCAAAATCATGCCTCATCCCGGTGACATCGCGGGGATAGTACACTCTTTTGTCCACAAAGTTATAAGTTAGATCTATGGGCTTATCAATTGCTAACAAGGACCGCGTCTCGCGAATTAAATCCTCCGACACCGCCGTAACCGCGTCACTCTGATTAATGCCTAACCGAATGATGTCGCTCAACGACTCATCTTGCGCCAGTACAGTAATGTCCGTGCCGTGCAGGGTTGTAACCACCTTCAGTTGATCTCCGATCATTTGCTTCGCCAGGAAAGCGCAAATCGCGTGCGGCACGGCGTAGTGAACATGCAGAATATCTAACTGCTGCATCTTGGCTACCTGCGCCATCTTGCTCGCAAGGGACAGATCATAAGGAGGATAACGGAAAACATAATAATCATTCACTTCAACTTCGTGATAATAAATATTTTTTTGAAATTTACCCAATCGGAACGGCATGCTGTGTGTTATGAAATGTACCTGGTGGCCTTTCTCGGCCAGAAGCTTCCCGAGCTCCGTCGCCACAACACCGGAACCGCCTAAGGATGGATAACAAGTTATCCCGATTTTCAACCTGTCCGCCATCTGCTCCCATCCTTCACTCAGTATTTAATACTATATATATTCTCCAAGGACTTAAAATAGATGAACGAGATAAGGAAGCTTGCTCGCAAAACCTTCCGCATAAGCTACATTTCGCTGTTGACCGAGTAATCGGTCCCGCGCAGCGACACGCTCCAAGTAGGATTGATTGAGTGGAGTACTCACAACATCTTTTCCCTCTCCCGGCGCTTCAAACTGCGAACGGTAAGCTTCCAGCGCTGCGGTTTTGCGGTCATATACGTCACTGATATCCACCATCAGATCTATATCGTGCACATCATTAATATAATAGAAATACAATTGCCCCACGGTCCAAGGCGTCAACTCAGGCATCATTTTGCGTAACTTGGCATTGAATACAGCTTGTTCCACCAAGTGGCTGCAATGAACGTGATCGGGATGTCTGTCTTGAAAATAAGGCGCGAACACCTTCTTTGGCTTGTACGTTCGAATAACAGATGTAACGGCATCCATATGCTCCTGTGTCAAGAAAAGCCCACGATCCTTCAGACCCAGATTCATCCGCACGGTTAACCCCAATATATCTGAAGCACGCTCCGCTTCTTTCTGTCGAAGCTCGACCGTTCCGTTGGAGGACATCTCGGCATAGGTCAGATCGCAAACACCTACACGGTACCCCTGTGCCGTGTGTTTAACTATCGTCCCGCCCATTCCAATTTCCGCATCGTCCGCATGTGCGCCGAAAACAAGAATATCCAGTGCTGGTTGTTCTCCGTTCATTCTATACCTCTTCCGGCTTGTACTTATCCACAAGCTCTCGCCAAGCAAAATCACCGCGATCGAGTGCGCGTACCAACATCTCAGCTGTTGCCACATTCGTTGCAACGGGAATACCTTGCACATCGCATAACCGAAGCAAGGCGATAATATCCGGCTCATGCGGTTGGGCCATGAGCGGGTCTCTAAGGAAAATAATTAAATCCATCTCATTTTGAGCCACCAGCGCTCCGATCTGCTGATCTCCTCCGAGCGGGCCGGACATGAAACGATGAATCTTTAACTTCGTCGCTTCCATGATCCGTTTTCCAGTTGTCCCGGTAGAAAATAGGTTATGTCCCTGAAACACATGCTCATAGGCAATGACGAAATTGACAATTTCATCTTTCTTTCGGTCATGCGCGATAAATGCGATATCTAACATAGCTGTACCCCTTTTCATTAATCCATCAGATGCTCAAAGCCATAAACCATTCCTGTATAGTTCATTACTTTTTTTATTGATACGTTCACGCCCGGCATGTAACCTGCGCGGTCATAGGAATCATGACGTATTTTCAATGATTGGCCGAATGCGCCGAACACCACTTCCTGTTGTGCGAACACACCTGGTAATCTCACACTATGTATACGGAATCCGTTATAATACCCCCCGCGGGAGCCTTCAATGGTTTCTGTTTCATTGGGATTGCCCTGACGCAGTTCTTGTCTTGCTTCAGAAATCCATTCGGCTGTTTTTACCGCCGTTCCCGAAGGCGCGTCGAGTTTCTGATCCCCATGGTATTCTATAATCTCTAAATGCGGCATGTATTTAGAAGCTTCCGCCGCAAATTTCATCATTAATATGGCTCCTATAGAGAAATTAGGTGCGATTAAGCCGCCAATGCCTTGATCATTACACAGCTTGTCCAGTCTTACAATGTCCTCAGGCGTAAACCCCGTTGTGCCTATGATAGGGCGTACCTTATGCTTCAGAGCTAACTCGGTATGACTAAGGACCGTGTGAGGGGTGGTGAAATCAACGACTACATCCGGCTTTCCATTGATAAGCGCTGTTTCAAAGTCTTCCTCCACCAACACCCCCGCTGGTTCCATACCTACCAACCGTCCCGCGTCAATTCCTTTCACGGAAGGACTAACCGCCGCGACAAGCCTAAGTTCCGGATCGGACAGCACCATTCTCACAACTTCTTGGCCCATACGTCCTCTGGCCCCTGCTACGGCTACTTTAATGATTTGCGACATTCGTGTTTCTCCTCTTCATCTATGATCTGCAAGGATATCAACCGTTTTCAGTGATGATTTGAATCGTGATTCACGTTGATCCATAGTTCATATTGCAATAGCAACGCTGATGCCAATTCATTCGCCGGATCTGTCTTTAATGCTTCCTTCGCGTAATGAATGGCGGAACGTACATCGTGTTGCGCATATTTCACTTCAGCCAACAACACATAGGCTTCGACGGACAACGGATCTAGCTTAATCGCTTGCTTTAACAACCGGGCCGCCTCAGCTAAATCCGGAGTCTCCGATTGGACCAGTCTTTCGGCCAGATGAACATTGTCTTTGGCTTGCAGAAGCTGTATTTGCAGCAAATATTCATCGTGTTGTGAATCAAGCTCAATAGCTTTCATAGCATGTTCCCGGGCCTTGGCCAATTTACCGCTGCGCGAATACGTAATGGAGAGCTTATAATGATAGCTGGCATTCATAGGTTCTAGTGTAACAGCTTTCTCGAAGGCTTCTATAGCACCTTCAAAATCATGATGAAATATACGCTCATAGGCCTTACGGACATAGTCTTCCCCATTCATGCGCCCATCCTCCTCTCCTGATCCAAGTAAAGGTGATGGTACAGCATATGTTTATCCTTCGGGTTCGGTGTTGACTTTTGTCCAACGATTGGCATCACGGGTGTTAAATTTATGCATAACTTTATTGTGCGCTTCGGTCAAATCAATTCCTAACGAATTGGCAAAACATACCGTAATGAACAGAATATCGCCAAGCTCCAACTCTATGGAATTATCGGGTTCGTTCTGCTTCTTGGGTTTTTCCCCAAATTCGTGATTCACTTCTCTTGCAAGCTCGCCTACTTCCTCAGACATTCGGGCCAGCATCGCCAGCGGGCTGAAATAACCTTCTTTGAATTGCGATATGTATAGATCTACTTCCTGTTGAATTTCCTTCAATGACTTCTCCGCCATGCGCTCACATCCTGATCCTCTTGTGCTAACCCCTATGTTATCGCAAAGCAGAGTTGAAAACAAATCCTTTTTGGCTTCTAAAATGAAAACGGGTATAATAAAATTCGTAGCTTCACAACACAACCATTATACCCGAAGAGGACTGTGAAACCATGCGTCATAGCTTAGCGGACAACATCTTTAAAACTTTACTCCCGATCATGCTAGGTACCGCCCTTTATGCTTTCGGGCTCCATTACTTTATTATTCCCAATCAACTTATGGAAGGCGGAGTTACAGGGATCTCCATCCTTCTTAGTTATGCCTTTGATGTGCCAACCTCTGTATCTACACTACTATTCAATATACCCTTGTTTATCCTAGGTTGGCGCGTCTTAGGACGGAAGTCCATGATGTTTACCATCTTCGGAACGTTGTCCTTTACGTTCTTCCTGTGGCTGATGGAAACAATTATTGACAAACAATATATTCAGCCTTTCTATACAGAACATGACTATATCCTTGCATCTTTATATGCAGGGGTTTCGGTTGGCGGCGGATTGGGTATTGTATTTCGTGCAGGCGGAACCACCGGCGGTTCGGATATTATTGCTCGCATATTGCAGAAGAAACGCGGATTCAGCATGGGACAAGTCATCCTCTTCTTCGATGCTTTAATCATCGGGTTATCCTTGTTGTATATTCCGTTGGAAAGAGTGTTATATACGCTCGTCACGGTATTTATTGGATCCAAAATTATCGATTTTATTCAGGAAGGCGCTTATGCCGCCAAAGCTTTTACTATCATCACCAATCACGGCGAGAAGATTGCGGATACCATTACGAAGGATATGGATCGCGGCGTTACGATTATTCCCGCCACGGGCGCATATTCCAAACAAGCGAAGGAAGTGCTGTACTGTGTTGTAAGCCGGCAGGAAATCCGCAGAGTGAAAGAAATCGTTCATGAGATTGACCACTCTGCTTTTGTCATCATCAATGACGTTCATGATGTGCTTGGAGAAGGATTTAAAGGAAATTCAGGGCACTAAAAGAGAGGCAGGTCTTTAATAGACCTTGCCTCTCTTTTCCTTCTGAACCGGGACGTAATTTTGTTCATGTCTGTAACGTAAATAAGCGACATAAACCAGAACCGTCAAAATCGACGCTCCCAGCACCGATGACCAAATCCATGGATTCGGCGGAGCCAACGCGGGACCATATGCAGCGGCATCCTTCTTCGCGAAAAGGTCCGACAACATTAAACGAAAGTTTTCGATTCCAATCTGGACTTGCCTCTTCGAAATTTGCGGTCTTGATAATTCTTCCTCTATAAATCGCAGAGTACCTAAAACCCGTTCTTCTTCTTCCGGTGGTCTTTGAATAAGCATAGCGGGCCGGATAAACAGATAATGGGTTTTCAGTATATTGAAACTTGACAGCGCATCTGCCCACTTGGCATCTTTCACGGTTGTCTCCAGGACGTTAACTTCTTCATGGATAGTACGATAATACTGTAGCCACATAGGTTGGCTGGGATGGGTTAAGGCATCTGTTACCAATCGCACGCGCGCAATCGCCTCAGATGCTTCCTCCTGCGAATATTGGACCGCGTTGAACTCCTTCTGAGCTTCAAGTACCGTATCGTAAAAGGCCCTCGCCCCTTCCGGAGAAGTAATCCCAGTGTACTTTATTTGTGTCATGGTTTTGCTGAATTTCTGCAGCTGCTGCCGAATGGCCAGTACATCTTCAAAGCTTTCCGCCGCGTATACATTTTTGTACATTTGATCTGCTGTTGCGTTTAAGGAAGTAATTTTCTGAAATTCATCACTCTGCTCTACGGCAGCGTGTGTCATATATACGGCAGGCGCGTTGACACTGCATGCCGCGCATCCGACCAAAGCGCTAATCCCCAACATTAGCATACCGGATCTGCGCAAGACTCTCGTCCATAACATAGGACATCCCCCCTACATTGAATGTATGGGGGGATGTCCTATGTTATGCCTGGATTATTGACGTCCTTTCGAACGGTAAATAACCGCGTACCATGCAATTGCAACACTGACCAGAGTCAATGTTACCGTATAGCCCGCGATAACATTGAGATTGTCTTCCAGTTCGGCAGACAGCCAAGGATACAGTCCCTGACCGTAATCCATATAATCATTAACCAGTGTCCACAAGCCCACAAGCAGCAAACTGCCCCAGCCATACCTGTAGAACCTGGCAAAAAGCAATACTTCAGCAGCCATTCCCAGATGGGATACGGTCAGCATCCAATCCTGCCAATGCAAGGGATCGCCCTGTGCGGAACCGGCAAATATCATGGTTACGGCCCAGATCCCGTATTTAAACGAAGTAACAAGCGCAAAAGCTTCAATAAAACCTCTGAGCGGTGTGCGTATGGATTGATTAGCATATACATCCGCTACCAGATAAACTAAGGTCAAAGTGAAAAAGAGGCTGGCTGTGGGACTATCCGGAACAAATAATAGTTGCCACTCCGGCCGCATCATATTCGATACTGTATACTCCAATTGGCCGGCATACCACATATAGCCATAGATGGTGCCTGCCAGATTCGTAAGCAGTAAACTCCATAACATCAACCGGCTTTTCAAAAAAGCGGTACTCCATAAATAGGGTAAATTCAACAAAAGGAACTCCTTTACGTTCAAAAAAACCTGACCTTCTTCCGGAAGCAATTGCCTTCTAAAAGTGGGTCAGGTATTTTTTTGATTATGTTATTCTGCAGCAGGCGCTTTTTGTTTAGACAACCATTCCGCAAGAGCGTCAATATCTTGATCCGAGAAACCGGCAGCTGTCAAAGCATCTTTCTGCGCGGGCATCTTGTTATATCCGTTCGCGATGATGTCTACAATAGCGTCTTTGTCGTGAAGATCGCCTACACCGCGTAATGCTGGAATCTTGGCGTTAGGCATACCTTTCAAATCCGCACCGTGGCAGGATACGCAAGAAGCTTTCGCATAGAGTTGAGCACCCGGGTCGTCTTCTGCAACGATCGGGACTACGGCCGGCTTCTTCGTTTCTCCGCCTCCGCCGCCTTTCTTCGCTTCTTCTTCCGCCAACATTTCGCGTTCGATATGCTCAGGAACGACACCGGAAGCTTTCAGCTCATGCTGGTAGTGCGTCCAGGATACGTTCGTCAAGTAAATCGTTGCGAGAATGGAAAGAAACATGAGTGAAGAGGCAATCGGACGACGGTAGAATCTTCTTTCTTTACCCGTGTCCAGGAAAGGAGCAAGAGTTAATCCGCCGAACAGAATACCAGGCACGACGAGCGTTCCCAGCACTACATAATCTTCTGAAGTATAAGGATACTTAAGTAGTTGATACATGAATAAGAAGTACCAGTCCGGCATCGGAATGAACGATCCGTTCAGCGGATTGGCCGGATAACCTAACGGTGCAGGCTCAGCGATGGTTAAGACCAGAAAGCCTACCAACACTACCGCACCTACCATCCATTCTTTCAACAGGAAGTTAGGAATAAATGCCTCGGATTTGCCCGGGAAGGACGTGTAATCCGGAGGGATATACGTGTTCGGATTCTTCTTAACGCGGGAATCCCCGACGTAAATGACTTTCTCATTGTTGTTTCCTTGGCCGTGTGCCATGAAGGGTTATCCTCCTTTCAACTTATAGTGGACCGGCAATTCCTTGTCTGCGGATCATGAAGAAGTGACCGCCGAGCAGGGCAAGCAGAACACCCGGCAAGAAGAAGACATGCAGCGCGAAGAAACGGGTTAGTGTTTGTGCGCCTACAATTGTTCCGCCTTGCAGAAATTCTTTAATATAAGGGCCGGCAACCGGAACCGATGCCGCAATTTCAATACCGACCTTCGTTGCGAAGTATGCTTTGTTATCCCATGGCAGCAAGTACCCTGTGAAACCAAGACCCAGCATGACGAAGAAAATCAACATCCCGACAACCCAGTTCATCTCGCGAGGCGCTTTATAAGAACCTGTGAAGAACACACGCAGGGTATGTAGAAACATCATTACAATAACCAAACTTGCTCCCCAGTGGTGCATACCGCGAACGATGACGCCGAAGGCGACTTTGTGTTGAAGGTAATCGACACTGGCATAAGCATTGATAATATCCGGAACATAATACATTGTCAGGAACATTCCGGAAAGAATTTGAATGATTGTGATAAAGAACGTTAATCCGCCGAAACAATATACGAATGCAGAAAAGTGATGAGCGGGGTTAACATGCTCGGGAACTTCATGGTCCGCAACGTCTCTCCATATCGGCGTGATATCAAGACGTTCATCTATCCAATTATAGACGTTTTTAAACATCTGATGTAACGCCTCCTATCCTCTTGTATTCGGTTTCAGACCGCCCAGATAAACATATCCGTCTTTAACTTCCACTTCATATTCATCAAGTGGGGCCGGTGCAACCATTAAGTTCTTACCGTTCTTGTCATAATGCGCATTGTGGCAAGGGCACATAAACTGATTCGGCGTGGAAGGATCGTTATTCCAACCGATTGTGCAGCCTAAGTGCTTACAAATCGGAGACATGGCGTATACACTGCCCTGCTCGTCTTTGAGTATCCATGCTTCAAATTCCGGATCGCTCTCAAACCATCCGTCTACTTGATGTGCCTGAAATTTGAACGACTTCGGTTCCGTCGTAATTTTGCTCTCCTCAACAACTTTCACCATAGCCGCTTCGTCTTTCTTGCGCAACAGCGGATCCACCGCGAATCTTACCATCGGAATGGTAGGACCGGCTGCCAGAAAGGCTGTCGTGCCTCCAAGCGTGTAAGCCAGAAACTGACGTCGCGACATTTCGCGGCGTTTAGGCTTTTCGTTTACTCCAGGCAGACTCTGCTTGTTCTCGTTACTCATACGTATTCTACCCCCTTTGCTGACAACTCTCACATCTTCATTGTTCTTCTGTACTAGGACATAATAATAATAGCTTAGTGCCTATATACCGTCAAGAATTTGACACGAAAAATGAAAGGGCATTCCTTGCCCTCCCTATCAATTGTTTACGAATTTGTCACATTTCCCGAAACGTGTGTCCCGCTTGCTTTAATTGTGTCCGGATCAACTCGTTGTACACGCCAGAGCTCCTGTATTTGTTCATTAATCACGGCCTTGTGTGTCATGTCTTTGAACGAATCAAACAATAAAGGATGCACAATTAAATCGGCTTCATAGGCGTTTTCATTTTCAAGCGCGATCGAACTCACCATCACTATGTATGTAAACCCCGAACTTCTCAACTTGTTACATATCCTATTTATGTATTCCGCATAAGACGGGTGGTCCCCTTGATAATGAAGGGCCGGATAGGTAACTGTTCTACCCTTGTAGGGAATCTCTACTAACTCAAGCACATCTCTCAGTTGTTCCAGCGCTCTCGATGCTTCCCAAGGTTGTTCATCTCCGCGTAAACCGGTGACCGGCAACAGACATGTATCCAGAAAGGGTTGGAGACTCGTCCATTCCGACTCTCTGATTTCACTAAATTTCATCTTTCCACTCCTTCGGCCCAAAAGTTGCAGCCTTCATCATACCAATTTACAGAGGCAAAGTCATTTTTTATACAAAAAAGACAAACGAAGAATGTTAAGCAGATTCACTCCACATTCCCTGATTGTCTCTGGCGATCTCTATGAAAGCAAACATCTTTGTCTAAGACCTTAATTCTTTAAGCTCGCTTGTCAGTTGCAAAAATTTATGTTCGTCGCCGATAGCCAGCGCGTTATCAATCTCTAGGTACAGATGCTCTTCCTTATATTTACGAATAGCTTCATCCAACACGAATTCTGCGTAAAGCCCCAGCATCACTTCATAGTTGACCTTCATTTTATCCATGGGTGCGACCTCCAATAGCTAATTAATGGGCCATGGTGCGAAATCTGGATAGTAACGTGTAAAGTTCCTACTAAATTATATTCATCAACTTGCCTTGCCGACGTATGCCTTAGCCTCTATGACTAAGAATATACCCTTGCCTAAAGCTAGTCTCCCCGATTCCGCTTCTTTCAAACAAGTTCTGGAGCTGAGCCGGCAGGAAGTACGATCGTGTCGTCCAGCGCAACATAAACGCCCGCGATGACACTGCTGCCTAGCTTTGTTACTTGCAATACCGTCCCTGTCGCTCCGTCTTCGCCGATCCGAATCAGTCCCAGGTGCAGAAGCATCAGAAGAATTCTCTGTTCCAAAATGGATTCCGGTGTATCGTAATAATATGGTTGGATGAAACGCAACAGTACAGTGCTTATGCTTTGTACCGTTACCCAATCCTTCGCCAGAATATCAATCCAATGCACCAGAGAGAGTAAGTTATGTACCGGGCCTTTGTAGAGTCTTAACCAGAACTTGTACACATGAAGCAAGTTTTCACGCTTGTCCTGAGAAACACTCTCACGACCCTTATCCGTTAAAGCCAGACGCTGATCCTGCTCTTCAATCAGTTGTTGATAATAGCAGTAATCGTAGATGAGGGAAAGCCGGTTTGGGTATTCCTTAAACCTGCGTCCATAGCCGAAACGCCAGCCTCCCTTCCCGACAAGTTCTTCATGAACAGAGAACCTGTCTATAATCTGTTGTTGGTTCTTCTTATACATGATGCCGTCGGAGGTGAGCTGAATGTCGTTCTGATGCACATAATGCAAGAATTGATAGATATCCCGCAGGATCAGCTCTTGTTCATCCCGGTAAGCTGCCGGCTCGCCGGAGAGTACAAGCTCCGATTTAAACTGCTTGGCCAGCGTTTCGCTGAAACGTGATTTCAGATCATGGGGGACTTGAAAAAGATACTTCGTTTGTTGAGAGAAGCCGTTAAACAACCAGCCATGCTGCTTGAACTTCGTGATCATGTCCCTCGGATTCCATCGATCCCGCTCCTCTTTAGAGAAACGCGTTTGTTGTACCCTGGCCACCAACTCTTCCAGGGAGAAGGAGTTACGTTGGTCGAACAGCAAGGAATTCAGGAACCTTAAATCCTCAGTCGTAAGATTATCCATGTGCTGTTGAAACACTTCTTTACGGCAAACTCGGGAGAGGATCGATTGGATCAGCTCATTTTTGGAGTTTCCGTTACAATCGCATTCGTAGTAGTTTGCAATGCGGCTTAAATCTTGAATATCCGCATAGCTCAACATATCGGCGAGATTCATAACCAAACCTCCGTTCTCTGTACGGAATCTTTAGTACCATTATGGGATTTTTTCTGGAAAACATACCTAGATTCAAAAGAAAAACAGCCTACGAATTTCGTAAGCTGTACTTTCTACGTATTTAAATGGGCCGTGCAATTAAACAACGTCTTCGTCCATTGCGTCTGATTCAGGGTCGCTATCGTTAAAGAAGTATTAGAAAGATATTCATCTTTATGATCTGCAAATAAGGCTTTGTACAGAAGAGCTAAGTAACCGCCATGGCTTACGACCAGTACTTTTTGGTCGGCATAATGCTCTGTTGCCCATTGCATGAAGTCCAGTGCTCTTTCAATCAGATGTTCGTCTTGTTCCGTATCCAGATCCAGGCTGGACCAGCCTTCCCCCCACCTCACAATCCTTTCAGCGACGGTGGTGCCCTCCAATTGTCCAAACGCTCGTTCACGCAGTCTGGAATCCGCGGTTATGCAATTTTCAGAAATCCCAAGCTCTTTTCCTACAATCTTCGCTGTAACAGCCGCGCGTTGCAGGTCGCTGCATACGATGGCATCCCAGTGTTCACCGCTCAATCGGTTGGCCAGCGCTTTCGCCTGGAGGACCCCCTCCTCGCTTAGCTCGATGTCAATCTGGCCTTGTAATCTGCCTTCCGCATTCCATCTTGTAAGCCCGTGTCTAATAAATCCGAAAGTTGTCATCGATCTACTCCTTCATAACGTTCCTTAAATCGGCTTGTCATTGCGTCTAATAATTATTGCGATTATAACATGAAAACAGCCCCCGATGCCCTAAACCAGGCTGGAGGCTGCGATTATGTCCTTGTTCTGGAAAACCAATTTAAGATAAGCAAAATTCCGATTAAACCTAATAAGGATACGGCTACCAAATAATCAGGATAAGAGATCGCGCCGATCTTTAATACGATGGGGTCGCTGATGCTCGCTACCGGCATTTCTTGAAACATATCCGCGGTTACATCCACCATGCCCGCTGTCAAAGCGCCCTCAGGGAGCAAACCCGAAGAATCTATCGCGGATTGAAGCGTCTGGCTTCTTGATTCCGACACCAGGGAATAGATGAAACTGACACAGAAGAAGGCTAAACTCAAGGCAAGGGCCACGGATACATTCCTGCGCCACTTGTAAGTCATGTTATAGATTCTGTTGTGTACCGGAAGTCTCCATGCTTCTTCCGAATAAATTCGTTCCATCACGGATTCCGCCAGGTTTCTGGTCGGGATCGGCCGTTCGGCGATTAACGCCGAGACTTGGATTAAATCTGCCGATTCTCTCCAGATGTCGAACTCTTCCCTGCAAGATGCGCAAGTCTCAACGTGCTCCTCCACCAGGATCCGCTGGCTGTCTTCTTCAGGCATATCCCAATAAGTCACCAACAGATCTTGGATGTCTGAACATCTCATCGTTGATTCATCCCTTCGTATTCTTGAAAAATAGGTTCTGCGAAATAGGGCTCCAGTTGAGCTTTCACACTAGCCCTTGCCCGAAACAGGAGTGACTTTACCGAAGATACCGTCAAACTTAAAACATCGGCGATTTCTTGGTAATCCAATCCTTCGTATTCTCTTAAGATAATTGCAGCGCGCTGCTTCTCCGGTAAGCTGTTGATCGCTTCACGCACCATTGAAACCTTCTCGCTTTGCAGCATTCGTTGTTCAGGCATGACATCGGGTGACGCCGCCGGATTATGTATACCGTCATCCAGGGATACGGTGGTGCTCTTCTGTTTACGCAGCTCGCTCAGCACAGTGTTACGTGCGATTGTATAGAGCCAAGTGGAAAAGGAGGCGTCCGTCTCCCGGAAGGTCTGTAAACTGCGATAAGCTTTATAGAACGTTTCCGAGCATAAATCTTCTGCTACGGACTCCATCTTGGCGCCCTTAAGCATATGAAATATAAAGGCGAGGATTTTGCGCTGATAACGCTGCATCAACTCCGAATATAATTCAATATTACCGTCCTTGATTTCTCGAATTAACTGGGAATCGGTCATTCAGCGATCCTCCTTGCTCAGACCCTAACTTTCCAATCCCAGTAAAGTACGTATGACTTACTATTTGTACTTCACTAGGAATAAAAAGTTGCGCTTAATTGTAAAAAAAATGTTACAGTTTGACCAGTCAAATTTATACAATATGTAACTGAATTCTATGCAAAGCATGAAAATCCTTCTTTCTTCGACAAGATTACATAATACTGGAAATGAAAACCGTTATACACAGTGTACGAGAATAGGTAGTAAAACTTGCTTAAAGTATTTAAACAAAAAAAGAGCCACCCAAAAGGGTGGCTTGCACGAAAAGTGCTAGTATCGGATAGGAGTGGAGAGAAACCATACTGTACTTTTATTATATGTATACGTTTTCATTCTGTCAACACTTTTTTTGAAACGCTTTCTTTTCGGGAGAAATGAACGAAAAGAACGCCTTGCGGCGTTCTTTTCGTGGCAAATTTGAATTAATAATGTACCGAATACCCTAAATCGGCCAACACGCGGGCCGCCTCTTCCCAATCTTTCTCATTACGGAAAGATAATCTAAGAACACCCGGCACATCTTCGCGGCTTTCAATGATTTGAATGTTGCTTAAATTAATCTTCCGATTTCCGAGCTCGGATGTGATGCTTCCGATAATGCCCGGATGATCCGGAACATCCACGTAAAAATCATACAAAGCTGTAATCATTCCCTTGCGTCGCTCAGGCAACTGCTTACGGAACTCTCCCGCTAGCCGGAACCGTTCCACTATTCCTTCGCCGTCTTCCCGTTCAATTAAATTCGCAAAGCCGGCAATCTCCTGATTCCAGTCCGAAATTAATTTCAACATGACTTCTTTATTATTCAGAAGTATATCGCGCCAGATGTACGGATCACCGGAAGCAATGCGCGTAATGTCCCTGAAGCCTCCTGCAGCCAGATTCTGGTACAACGCATTGTCCTCATTGTATCCTGAGATCTGGTTTACTAGCGCTACGGCAATTACGTGAGGTAAATGACTGACAGCTCCGACGATATCATCGTGAAGCTGAGCATCCATCTTCATGATCTGAGCTTTCGTGTGCTTGAGCAGATCCTCGAGAGCTTTGTAAATCTCGACAGGTACACGCGGCCCCGGGGTAAGGACATAAAAAGCGTTCTCGAACAGATGCGAAGAGGCCGCCTCCACACCTGAACGCTCTGAACCTGCCATGGGATGCCCCCCGATGAAGTAACTGTTCCCGAGGGCAATCCGCTCAGCGCATGATGAGATTGAATGCTTAGTGCTCCCTACATCCGTAATAATACATCCCGGTTTCAGGTTCATCTTGCTTAACTCCTGCAGATAAGGCTCCAGATTACCTACAGGCACACACAAAAAGATGAAATCGGCCGCTTCTGCGGCTTCCTTCATCGATGTGGTACCCTGATCTACGACATTACGTTTAACATACTTGGCTACGGAGTCTGGATTGTTGGAATGTCCGATGACATGCAGGTCCGGCTTTCCTTTGAAACAAAGTGCAAGTGAGCCTCCGATTAAGCCAACACCGAATATAGAAATTGTAGTCATGTTATAAAACAACCTTTGTTTAGACGTAGTGGTTCGTACTATACCTCAATCGTTAATTCTGCTAGGGATACTTCGAGGGCATTGATAAATTTCTCATTTTGCTCTTGGCTGCCGATCGTCACCCGGATAGATGCAGGAAAATTAAGCTTATGTCCTCCGCGAACGATGATCCCTTTGCTTAGAAGTGAATTGAAAACTTTTTCGGCATCTCGACCGGTGTTAACCATAACGAAGTTACCATAAGCCGGATAAGCATCCAGACCGAGCCGTTGAAATTCCGATTGCAGAAATTGTAAACCTTTGGCATTTTCCTCCCGGCAGAACTGAATAAAGGATTGATCTTCAATCGCCGCTTTGGCCCCTGCCTGAGCAAACCGTGTTGTATTGAAAGGTTCACGAACCTGATTGATATAACGGATGACTTTGGGGTGTCCTACCCCATATCCGATTCTCAAGGAAGCTAAACCATAAATTTTGGAAAATGTGCGCAGTAACAAAATATTCGGATAACGAGAAAGGAAGGCCAAGCCGTCCGGATATTCCGAATCTGTGATGTATTCGCAATAGGCTTCATCCAACACCACAAGTACCCGCTCAGGAACTTCTTTCATAAAGCTTTCCAGCTCTTCCAGGGTAACAATGGTCCCGGTAGGGTTATTGGGATTACAGATCCAGATGACTTTTGTCCGCTCGGTAATACGTTCAAGCATACCCGGTAGATCGTGTTTTCCTTCCTTCAGAGGAATCTCGACCGAAACCGCACCTTCAATTTCCGCATTGTGCTTGTACTGAGGGAACGTGTGTGTAGCCATAATGGTTTCATCCCCGCTAACAAAAAAAGCTCTCGCGATCATCAAGATGACTTCATCCGAACCTGCTCCAAAAATAAGCTGGTCTGTGTTAACCCCAAGATGATTCGCCACCGCTGCAGCCAGTTCAACCGAAGCTCCGTCCGGATACAAGGAAGTATGTTGCAGCTCATGTACAATGGCCTCTTTGGCTTTCGGCGAACAACCGAACGGATTCTCATTGGAAGCAAGCTTCGTCACCTCGGTTAACCCCAGTTCGCGCTTCACTTCTTCCATCGGCTTGCCCGGTTCATAGACCGGCAAGTGAACTATATTGGACTTGGGCTGCATCTCGTAACCACCTTTACCATCAGTTTATAGTTTTAGTTGTCTTACAAAATCACGAATTTTCAAGAGTCCTGCATCCTGTCTCTCCGCTTCATGGTTTGTAAGTTCAGGGAGTACTTCTTCAATCTTTCTTACGATCGCGCTGCCTACAATCACACCGTCGCACAGCTCTGAGAAGCGTTCAACTTGCTCCCTGTTGGAAATCCCGAACCCTACCGCTACAGGCAGAGAAGTTGCTTCTTTCACATTCTGAATAAACTTTTCCACCTCTTGATGGAAGTCGGCACGCTCTCCGGTCACCCCTAAGGATGAGACACAATAAATGAATCCGGAGGCGGAGTTCACAATTCGCTCGATACGCTCATTGGAGGTAGGGGCGACTAAAGGGATTAAATGAATGTTATATTCACTTGTGTATTTAGCAATGACGGAGCTTTCTTCCACCGGTAAATCGGGGATAATCAACCCGCTGATATCGTTTTCCCTTAACAGGTTGAACAACGTTTCAAAACCTAGTTGTAACAAGGGATTATAATACGTAAAAAGAATGAAGGGCAGGTTAACACCGGATTTCCTGGATTCACCGGCTGCTTTAATGCAATCGATGACGGTGATTTGATGTTCCAGCGCTCTTTGCGAAGCGCGTTGGATAACAGGTCCATCCGCTAACGGATCGGAATAAGGTACCCCAAGCTCGATCAAATCAGCGCCTGCTTCCTCCATGGCTTGAATAATTCGAATGGATGTGGCAACATCCGGATCACCGACGGTGATGAAAGGAATTAAGGCGGATTGTCCGTCCCGCTTAAGCTGTTGGAACGTCTGATCAATGCGATTCATGGCCCGCACCTCCCAAGTAACGCATAATCGACTCCACGTCTTTATCCCCTCTGCCGGACAAGGATACTACTATAACCTCATCCTTCGACATCGTCGGCGCCAGCTTTAATGTCTGGGCAATCGCATGAGCGCTTTCCAGTGCCGGAATTATACCCTCCGTGCGGCTGAGTAGCTGCAAAGCGTCCAAAGCTTCCTGATCGGTGATAGGCACATATTGCGCTCTGCCGGAATCTTTCAGGTAGGCATGCTCCGGTCCTACACCCGGGTAATCCAATCCTGCGGATATGGAATGGGCCGGTTGGACCTGACCATACTCATCCTGCAGCAAATAGCTCATAGAGCCTTGAAACACACCATGGCTGCCTTTAGTCATGGTGGCCGCGTGCTCCGTCGTCTCTACACCGCGTCCCGCCGCTTCCACGCCAATTAATCGAACGGAAGCATCATTCACGAACGGATAGAAGATCCCCATCGCGTTGCTTCCCCCGCCTACGGCGGCCACAATGGCATCCGGTAATTTGCCTTCAGCCTCCAGAATCTGCTTACGGGACTCGTCACCGATAATACGCTGAAAATCTCGAACCATCATCGGATAAGGATGCGGTCCGACGACGGAGCCCAGAATATAGAAAGTGTCATGCACATGGCTGACCCAATAACGAAGCGCCTCATTACCCGCATCTTTGAGCGTACGTGTGCCTGACAATACGGGTATAACCTCAGTTCCGAGCAAATTCATGCGGAACACATTCAGCTGTTGGCGCTTCGTATCTTCTTCACCCATAAATACCTTGCATTCCAGTCCCAATAATGCAGCGACCGTCGCCGTTGCGACACCATGCTGACCGGCACCGGTTTCGGCAATGACTTTCTTCTTGCCCATTCGTTTGGCCAGAACAGCCTGACCGATAGTGTTATTTATTTTGTGAGCGCCCGTATGGTTCAAATCCTCGCGCTTTAAGTAAATTTTGGCCCCGCCCAATGATTCTGTCAGTCTTTCGGCATAATACAGCGAAGTGGGCCTTCCCGAATATTGCTTAAGTAAGTAGTTTACTTCGTTTATGAAATCGGCGTCTTGGCTGTAATGCTTGTAAGCCTCATCCAGTTCAATTAAAGCGTTCATTAGTGTCTCAGGAACGTAACGGCCACCGAATTTACCGAATCGTCCGTTCTCATCTGGTACTTGGTTCATCTCGTCTTCACCCTTTCGACAAATGCTTGAATTCTCGCTGGATCCTTCACGCCATTGGTTTCCACACCGCTTGATATATCAACGCCGTACACGTCGTATTTATAAATTAATTCGCTGACGTTCCCTTCATGCAAACCGCCCGCGATTAACAAAGGCAGATTGTGCTCCCTCGCCCATGCGGAGTAAGGAGGTATCGCTTCCCAGCCGAATACTTGGCCGGTGCCGCCTCCTGTAACAGGGTCATACGTATCGATGAGAATGCCGTCCACGTGTCCCGTGTAAGGCTGCAATCGTTCGAGAACATTCACGGGTTCTTCCTTTGCGTCTTTCACGGCAAACGCCTTGTAGACTTGAACACGAAGCTTCTCACGCACCTCGGAACAAAACTGAGGAGTTTCCTGACCATGCAGTTGTATAATGTCCAACCGAGCAACGGATAGCACCCTCTTCAATTCCGCAAAGTCCGGATTTACGAAGACACCTGCTATAAGAGGTCTTGGATCAACCTCCCATGCTTGCGATGCAAGGATAAGCTGGGCAGCTTGGTTAGCTTCCACTTGCCTCCGGCTGGGAGCAAATACGATTCCGATATAATCCACAGGTAAGTTTACGATAGATTTTAACACTTCAACGCTTTGCAGTCCACAAATTTTTACCTTGGGAACAGAACGTGTTTCAGCCTTGTCGGGTCCCTGTATATTCGTCAAATCGTCGTTAGACCTGCCTGGTTGATTACGGGTCATGCTTTAATCCCATGCCCTGAAGCGGGTCCCATCAAATCTTGAACCGCTCTCTCAATATCCTCTTGACGCATGAAGCTTTCTCCGATCAGAACGGCGTCTGCCCCGATCGAAGCAAGATATTCAATCTCATCTTTGCTGGAGATGCCGCTTTCGCTCACAATCGTCTTGTCTTTCGGGATCGCTTGCAGCAGTCTTTCCGTTGTGCGGATATCCGTTTCAAACGTATGCAGGTTCCGGTTATTGATTCCAATCATTGTTGCATCCGTTGCCAACGCGCGCTCCAGTTCCTTCTCGTCGTGCACTTCCATCAGAACATCCATCCCCAGGCCGCGGGCAATGTGATGATATCCTTTTAATTGTTCATTCGTGAGAATGGCGGCTATTAACAGGATCGCGTCCGCCCCCAACAAACGAGCTTCAAATATTTGAGTATGGTCAATGATAAAGTCTTTCCGCAGAAGGGGTACGTTTACCGTCGTACGTATATCGGTCAAATAATCATTCGAGCCTTTGAAATAAGTTTCATCCGTCAATACGGAAATACAGTCAGCTCCGGCGTTTTCATAGGATATAGCAATGTCGGTATGATAGAAGGCTCTGCGAATCAGGCCTTTCGATGGAGAAGCCTTCTTCACCTCCGCAATCAAGCCCATCGACCGGATGCGGCTGTTTTTGAGCGCGTTCTCAAAGCCAAGGCATGGCGGCAGCTCCGCAATAACAGCCTCGACTTGGGATTGGTGAAATTGTTCCGTAAGCTTCGCTACTTCTTTCTTCTTCGTTGCTACAATTTGATCAAGAAACATGGCTCAACTCTCCTGTATATTGTATTAGTTGATCTAATTTGGATTTTGCGGCTCCGGAATCAATTGCGGCTCCGGCCAGGACAACTCCCTCGCGCAAACTAGCGCATTGATCCGCTAAATAAATACACGCGCCGGCATTCGCAAGGACAATGTCGCGATAAGCGCCTTGCTCTCCGCTGAACACGTTGCGGATAATATTCGCGTTGACTTCAGGCGTTCCGCCCGCAATCGCCTCCACCGCGTACGAGCGTAAACCTAACGACTCTGGTGTCACCTCATAAGTAGTCATTATACCATGATTGAGCTCTGAAATTCGGGTAGGCGCCGAAATGGAGATTTCATCCAAACCATCGTGACTTCCGACTACCAAGGCTCTTTTCACTTGTAATTGTTCCAGCACACGGGCCACCGTCTCTGTGCGACTTCTGTCAAAAATACCCATGAGTTGACGATCTGCACCCGCCGGATTTGTCAGTGGACCCAGCAGATTAAACACGGTTCTAAACCCCAGTTCCTTGCGGGGGGCGGCAGCATGCTTCATAGAGGGATGATAGAGCTGGGCAAACAAGAAGCAAAGTCCGATTTCATTCAGGCAACCTGCCGCTTGTTCACTGTTAATCCCGATATTTACACCCAAGGCTTCCAGCACATCCGCACTACCGGTACGGCCGGACATGGCGCGGTTGCCGTGTTTAGCCACACGCACGCCTTGGGATGCGGCTATGATAGCCGAAGCGGTCGAAATATTAAACTTATGCATGCCCGATCCTCCAGTGCCGCATGTATCCAGTAACCCAGCCTGAATTGTATGCACACGGTTGGATTTCAGTCTCATCGTTTCAGCAAACCCGGTAATCTCATCAATGGTCTCGCCTTTCATACGGAGAGCGGTTAACAAACTGCCGATTTGCGTGGATGTCGCTTCTCCGTCCATGACCTCGCTCATCACGACCTGAGCTTCTTGCCTGGTTAAGTGCGCTCCGTTGATCATTTTGGCAATAGCTTGCTGGATACTAAAGGCTCTTTCCATTCTGTTCCCCTCCCCCTAAACGTTCATATAGTAATCTTGATTCACTGCCGACACGGTACGCTGCGGCTCTGACACAGCTTCCGCCATGCGAATCGCTTTCAGCAGAGCCTTGGCTTTGTTCTGTGTTTCCAAAAATTCACTCTCAGGCACCGAATCCCATACGATTCCGGCACCCGCTTGCACATAGGCCTTACCGTGCTTAAAGATGATCGTCCGAATCGTAATACACGTATCCATATTTCCCGTAAATCCTAAGTATCCGATTGCCCCGGCATAGGCTCCTCGAGATTCGTTTTCCATATCCGCAATGATTTCCATAGCTCTGAGTTTCGGAGCACCGGATACAGTACCCGCCGGAAGGCATGACAGAAAAGCATCAAAGAAATCTTTGTCGTCCCGCAGCTTACCCGACACGTTCGAAACAATATGCATCACATGCGAGTATCGTTCGATTTCCATATAAGCATCACATTTCACAGAGCCGAATTCAGAAACTCGCCCGATATCGTTGCGCCCCAGATCCACTAGCATTAAATGCTCCGCGCGCTCTTTCTCGTCCGCCAACAATTCATATTCCAGAGCAAGATCCTCCTCCGGAGTGCGTCCCCGCGGTCTGGTACCGGCAATGGGTCTTGTTTCCACTCTATCGCCGTCAACTTTAACCAGCGCTTCCGGAGAAGTCCCTACAATAACCTCTTCACCCATCTTAAGATAGTACATGTATGGCGAAGGATTCATCGTTCTTAAAATACGATAGACCAGCAGCGGAGATACTTCGGTTTCCAGATGAAACCGCTGTGACAGTACCACTTGAAAGATGTCCCCGGCGCGTATATATTCTTTGGCCTGCTCGACATTAGAAATAAACTGGTCTTTCGTAACGTTCGAACGCACTTCACCTAACTCCACATCATCAGGCACGGGACGTCCGGTACCATTAAACGAGGAAAGCGGATTTCGAATTTTGTCGATGGTGGATTCTATTTTGCCGCAGGTGTGGGCATAAGCTTCTGCGATCTCTCGGTCGGTAGCTAAATTGGGCACATGGACGTTCGCAATCACGATTAATTGCTGCTTCATATGGTCAAACACTATGATTTGGTCGCAGAACATAAATTGGATGTCGTTCATCTCCAGATCATCAATGCGGTGTGCCGGAAGCTTCTCGTAATATTGCAGCAGGTCGTACCCAAAAAATCCAATCGCTCCTCCGGTAAATGGCGGCAATTCTGAAAGGGCAGGACTTTTGTAGGAACGCAAGTAGGCTTTGAGAAGTTCAATAGGTTTCTCATCCGCTACTTCAGCAACTCCATTCTTGGTGATCTCCATGCGTCCGTTCTTGCCTTGGATCATTAAGAAAGGGTCTGTGCCTATAAAGGAATAGCGAGCCCACTGAATGCCCCCCTCAACGCTTTCAAGCAGAAAGGCATAGGGTTCTTCATGTAGATGTTGAAAAATTCGAATCGGCGTTTCCGTATCGGCCATAAATCTTCGCACAACCGGAATCAGATTGTAACTCTTGGACAACTTCAACACTTCTTGCAATTCAGGGGTATACATTGGACACACTCTCCTTCATCATCGGGGAAAATAAAAAGAACCTCTACGCCAAGTAGAGGTTCGTCATCGTTCATATGAGCGTGTTTCCGGTCCGTCAACAACCAAGGGTTGCTGTCAATGTATGCTAAATAAGCATGCATCTGCATGAATGAAGGTTACTCATCTCATCTCGGACTTACCGCTCAACTCAACTCTGCTCATCTCTGCTCGGCTCTCTAGCCTTCAAACCTGTTTATTGCTTCATCTTGCTCTCGTCTGTGGATCCTTCTCAATCTAAACTGACTATACTATACAACAGCTTCGGCTGCAGGGTCAACCCCATAACAAGAATAAGTCTTATTGAGAGGACGGAGCCAAATCAGGACGGAGAATCTGCGCACCGCGCAAATAAACATGAACCATCTGCCGCTGCGCCTTCTCCGTATTCACCGTTACCATCAGCCGAATGCACTTGGCCAAGCTTCCATGAACCGGAATTTCAACCGAGCACATCAAGGGGACTAAGTCCCAGTCCTCCATCTGACGAATGGCTCTTGCCGGGAAGGTTGCATCCAAATCCGTGGTCATTGTGACAAATACACTGCAGATGTGTTCGGGATTCACTTCGTTTTCATTCACGATCTCGGACAAGAGCTCTGTCGTCGCATCCAATATTTCTTGTTCACTGTTGGAATCAACCGTAATTGCTCCACGTATTCCTCTTACAAACATGAATTAACCCTCCTGTTTCAAAAAATCAACGGTTTCCTTCACCAGGGAAATCGGCACGTCCTTATGGATTTCAACCTTTCCTATCGCTTTAGGAAGGATAAAGACCATGGTGCCTTCTTTAAATTTCTTATCATGCATCATTGCTGACATGATTGAGTCCGTATCCAGATGTGCAGGAATGGCTGTCCGCAGACCAAATGCGTTGAAGATGCGTTCGGTAACGGTCAGCACATCCTGAGGCTGACCCATCTTCACCGAAATCCGCGCCGCTCCGATCATCCCGATGGCTATAGCCTCACCGTGCAGCAACTCACCATAACCCGCCACAGCCTCCAATGCGTGGCCGATGGTGTGTCCCAGGTTCAGAATGGCTCGCAAATCATTCTCCCGTTCATCCTGGGAAACAACAATCGATTTCACTTTGCATCCTTCATACAGCGCATAGATCAGCGCCTCCGAATCCAGTGCCAGCAGCTTCGATGCATTGGCTTCACACCAGTAAGCAAAGTCCTCGTTCCAAATTAAGCCGTGCTTAATGACCTCGGACAGTCCGGCTCGAACCTCGCGGATCGGCAAAGTCTTCAACGTGTCGATATCATATAGCACAAAATCCGGTTGATGAAACGCGCCTATGATGTTCTTTGCAAGCGGATGATTGACCGCCACCTTGCCGCCGACACTGCTGTCGTGGGCCAGAATGGTGGTCGGTATCTGCACGAAGCGGATGCCGCGCATATAGGTCGCGGCTACGAAGCCCGCCAGATCGCCAACCACCCCGCCGCCTAAGGCAATTACGGTGGAGCTGCGATCCAAACCCGCTTCAAGCGCGACCGTTACCGCGTCTTGCAACAGAGCGAGCGTCTTCGACTGCTCGCCGGCCGGCACCGAGTAAGAGGCGGTGCGGTAACCTTTCTGCTTCAAGGCGTCTTCGACTCTGCGCAGATACAAACCAGCCGTGTTCTCATCCGAGATGATGAGAACAGGCGATTTGGCGGTGATGCCATGCTTCTCGAACATCGCGCCGGTTTCGTTCAGCAAGCCTTCTCCGATATAAATCGGATAGGAGCGCTCTTCCAGTTCAACCCGCAGCTCTCTCATATTAATATTGCTCCACTTGACTAAGATAGCTATTCAAATTCGCGCGGATTTCTTCAATAGAATCACCACCGAATTTCTCAAGGAACGCCCTGGCAACTTCCCAAGCTACAACGTTCTCCAGCACTACGCTTGCGGCAGGCACGGCGCAGCTGTCGGAACGTTCCACTTGAGCCGTAAACGGTTCTTTCGTATCGATATCCACGCTTTGCAATGGCTTATATAAGGTAGGAATCGGCTTCATCACACCGCGAACCACAATCGGTTCGCCCGTTGTCATACCGCCTTCGAATCCGCCTGCCCGGTTCGATGCCCGATGATATCCTCGTTCTGCTGTGTACAAGATTTCATCGTGCACCTGGGAGCCCCGCAATTCGGCCGCTTCAAAACCAAGACCGATTTCGCAGCCTTTAAAAGCATTAATAGAAACCACAGCTCCCGCGATACGGGCATCCAACTTGCGGTCCCATTGCACATAACTTCCTAAACCTACAGGTACGCCTTCAATAATACATTCCACAATTCCGCCAATCGAATCGCCTTCAGCTTTCATCTGATCAATATGCGCAATCATTAGTGCTTCAGCTTCCTTATCCACCACACGCACGGGGGACGCTTCCGTCGCTTGAATAAGCTCATCGATCGGCAGTTCCGTCCTCTTCGCTTGGACTTCGCCGATTCGCAACACCTGACCGGCTACTTTAATGCCGAATTCAGCCAGAAGCTGGCGCGCAACCGCTCCGCAAGCTACCCTTGCCGCGGTTTCCCGAGCGCTCGAGCGTTCCAGTACGTTACGTAAATCTTTCAGATTATATTTCAAACCGCCGTTCAAATCCGCATGACCGGGTCTCGGACGGTGAACTCTGCGCTTCTCTTCATCTGAACCTTCGATCGGTTCAATATTCATCACGGTTGTCCAGTGCTTCCAATCGTTGTTAGCCACAATCAGGGCTACCGGCGCCCCTGTCGTACGACCGTGTCTTACGCCGCCCACGATGTCCGCGGTATCCTTCTCAATCTGCATTCTGCGGCCCCGGCCATAACCGAGTTGTCTGCGGTGTAGTTGAAAATTCAACTCCTCGAAATCCACTCTCATATTACTTGGCAAACCTTCAATAATTGCTGTTAATTGCGGACCGTGTGTTTCTCCTGCCGTTAAATATCTCAACATCCGTCTCGTCCCCCTGTAAAATCATTGTGCTAATTATAGTATAGTTCCGTTTGATTTGACAAGAAATAAATTTTATCGCTTTAAAGCATAACCGCCCAACTGCGCGAAATTACATGCTTTCCCTATTGATTTCCAGCCATAAAAAATACACCGGAGACAAGTTCCGGTGCATTGGCATTTAAGTGTTTACCGGCAGCTTGCGGGTCGAAGTTTCTTCCGGCTGAAGCTTGGGATCATTGACCAAACCTAGCATCTGCGCCGTATCGACACCCAGAATTTGCGAGCATTCCTGTATTGTTATAAACCCCCGCCGGTAGGCGGCTATTACTTTTCGTTTATCCACTTCGGTTAAACCTCCAGGCCATCGTAGTATGTGCCCATAGTATGGGTAACACTGGAAACGACTATACGCCATAGGCTACATTTTGCGATAAAAAAAAGTATCCGCCGACTCTAACCCGTATTGCGCAGGTGTGAAGATCTGCTCCGTGCTGCCGACAAATAGAATACCGCCAGGCTTAAGCGCCTCTGCAAATTTATGATAGAGCAGGTTCTTCGCCTCTTCCGTAAAATAAATCATCACATTTCGACAAATAATCAGGTCAAAATTACGGTCGAACGGATCCGTCAGTAAATTTCCCTTCTGAAATTGTACCGCCTTCTTCAGTTCATTCGAAACTTGGTACATCTGGCCCTCTTCGCTAAAATAGGTTTTTACGTATTCCGCAGGCACATCGCGTAACGATCTGTCCAGATAGCGTCCCGCCTTCGCCTTTTCCAAGGCGTTATCGTCCAGGTCCGTCGCCAACAAGTGTGCTTGAGCGAGCCATTGTCGTTTCGCCAATATCATAGCAAGCGAATAAGGTTCTTCTCCTGTAGAGCAGGCCGCGCTCCAGCATTTCAATTTGGCATTTTCTTTGACCATTTCAGGAAGAAACCGTTGCTGCAGTATTTCCCATCGATTGGGATTGCGCCAAAATTCCGATACATTAATCGTCATTCGATCCAAAAATTCGTGCATGAGCTTCTTGTCTTTCATGATCGCTTCATAAAAAGAAGCAAAGGTGTCATACCCGTTCTTCATTCTTAATGTCGTCAACCGTCTCTTCATCTGTGCTTCTTTATATTGTGAAAGATCGATCGTGGTGCTTTCCTTCACTTTACGCACGAAGAAGAGGAAATCCTGATCTTCCATGATGTTAACCCCCGCTACGTTTCTAACCCATAAAAATACCCCTAACTATATTTCTATAGTTAAGGGTATTCTCCTTCTTATACCAATATAAATCTATTAAATCCACTGCGCATTTGCTTTATCGTATGAGAACAGCTCATCCGGTCCGAAGAAATTGCCGATTTCGCGCTCTGCGCTTTCCGGCGCATCGGAGCCGTGAATAATATTTAAGTTTGTATGTACCGCATAATCTCCGCGAATCGTCCCTGGCTGTGCATCCAACGAATTCGTCTTGCCAATCATCGTACGGGAAAGCGCGATGACGTTATCCCCTTCCCAGACCATACCGAATACCGGACCGGAAGTGATAAATTCTACAAGGCTGTTAAAGAAAGGCTTACCTTGATGCTCTTCGTAATGAAACTCAGCCTTCTCCTTGGTGATTACCATGAACTTGGCTCCTACCAATTGAAAACCTTTTTGCTCAAAACGCTTAACAACTTCGCCAATCAGCCCGCGCTGTACACCATCGGGTTTAACCATTAAGAACGTTCTTTCCATTGCAAAGTCCTCCAATTATTACTCAAGTATGTGTAAATTATGATGTGCGGCATTAATGTAAGCCCATTCATTACAATATCATATCTGAGTTAACTCGTATAGACTTAATGTAAACGTTTCCCGATAAAGTGCGCTATATCGACAAAATTCTTCTTGGTTTTGCTTTCTGGCAGAGCATCCAATGCGGCAATCGCTTTATTAATAAACTGTGTCGCCAACTTGTCCGCTCGTTCCACACCGTCGCTTCGCCGAATGAGCTGAATCACTTTGTATGTATCCGCCTGCCCTTCCGCTTCTCGGATATGACGAATTTCCTCCAGCAATGCCGGGGCGAGATCCGGATTTTCCAATGCCAACAGAACCGGCAATGTAATATTACCTTGCCTCATATCGCTTCCTGGCGGTTTGCCCAACTGCTTCTCCGTTCCGAGCAAGTCTAGGATATCATCGCGAATCTGAAAAGCCATGCCTGCATTATAACCAAATTTATACATAATTCGGGCGGACTCCTCTGAAGCTTCAGATGCGATCGCTCCTAGTTGACAAGAGACTGCGATTAGCAAAGCCGTCTTGCGCCGAATGCGTAACAGGTAGTTTCGCACCGTTTGGGAGGTGTTGAAGAAGTCGCGGATTTGCTCCATTTCACCGATACACATATCCAGCATAGCCTTGGATAAAATGCGGTGAATCTGCGGATTGTCCAGTTGGGTTACAATGGTCAGCGCCTTGGCATAAATGTAATCCCCTGTATACATAGCCACTCGGTTGTCCCACTTTGACTTCACAGTCAATTGACCGCGACGGGTATTGGCATTGTCAATCACATCATCGTGCACCAACGAAGCCATGTGGATGAGTTCAAGCGGAACCGCCACACGCTGCAGCCGTTCCAAATCATAACGGCCGAGTTCCCCGGCCAATAAGACAAAAACAGGCCGAATCCGTTTACCGCCAGCTTTCAGAAGATGGAGAGAAGCCTCGTTCAGTACGGCATGCTCCGTATCGATGCTCCGCTCCAGTTCCTTCTCAATATATTGAATGTCACTTCTTAAACGGGCATAAATATCAATTAATTTCATGAGTTCACCTGTACCACCGTATTGTTCGACCAGATCCGCAAAGGAATCGTTCTCTGGATCAGGCCCAGTTCTTTGGCATATTCGAAGTATAATTGTAAACCATTCCATTGCGATTGTCCAAAGTCGTAGTTCAAGCCGCTGAAATACCGATTCCAGAAGTTCTCCGTACCGCCTATACGGAGACAAGCTTCCTTCGTAACAGGGCCCAAATCCGCCATGCTGCGTTGTTTAGACCGTTGGAAGGCCTCGTAAATGGCGCGGACGGTTTCCGGCCGATCTTCGGCATAAGCGCGGCGCACTGCCCATACCGCGAAAGTCATTCCCAGTCCCGTATGTTCCTTCCATGCCTGACCTAAATCCATAACTTCGTAAGGATGTTCGGACCACGCCGCTCGGATGGCGTCATCGCCGATTAATAATGCCGCATCCGCTTCTTTCAACATCGATTCCAGATCGGGTGCCGCCGTTATGTAACGAGGCTTGCCTCCGAGAAATTTCTCCATGATGATTCGAAGCAGATTAACAGACGTGGCTGATGCGGTAGTAAATGCAATGGAACCGTTACGAACTTCATTCAGGCTTTTCTTCATAAAGAGAAAGATGGAACCTACTTTACCGTTGCTGCTGACAGATAGATCGGGCAACAAAACGTATCGTTCATCATTTAAACCATAGGCAAACGATGAAATTGCGCTCACATCCAACAATCCCTCCGAAAGCGAATGATTAAGTTCGGAAGGCACTTTGGAGATCAATTCTATTCGCTCGCCGGAAGTTTCTTGTTGCAGATGATAAAAAATCGGCCAGGCATTGGTATATTGAATGCGGCCGATTCGAATCGGATCATGTTGTTTCATCTTCGGTTGCTCCCCATCTTCTGTACAGTTCATGCTCAACTCTCATTGCGTCCAACACTTTGCCCGCCATGAAATTCACCATGTCCTGAAGCGACTGCGGACCGTGGTAAAACGCAGGCATCGCCGGAATCAACCTGGCCCCGAGCTGCGTCAGCTTCAGCATGTTTTCCAGGTGAACCGCGTGCAGAGGCGTTTCCCGAGGGACGAGGAGCAACGGACGCGCTTCTTTAAGCATGACATCCGCCGCCCGCTCCAGTAGGTTATCCGACAAACCGTTCGCTACAGCGGCCAGCGTCCCCATGGAACAAGGCACAATCACCATGCCCTCGGTTCGGAAAGAACCGCTGGCAATCCCCGCACCGATATCGGACATCGGATGATGCTTCAGCTTCCCCGGATAGCCTCCGAAGTGTTCCTCCAAAGTAGCAGGTCTGCGAGTTGCATCCCAGCCCTGCTCTTCCTTGAGCACTCTCCAGCCCGCCTCTGTAACCAGCAGATGAACAGTAAATCCTTGCGATAGCAAAGACTGTACAATGGTGATTCCGTAAGGTGCCCCGCTGGCCCCGCTCATACCGACAATCCAACGCTTACCTGCTCCGGGCAAATCAACCGTCGTTGTTGCCTTTACCTGTTTCGTATAAACTTCAAATGCATTGCCGTCCATTTAAGCCACCGCCAAATCAATGAAGGTGAACACAAACATGACAATGCTAAGCGTACCGTTCAGAGTAAAGAAAGCCATATTTAGTCTGGATAAATTTCCAGGCGTAACGATCCGGTGTTCATAGAACAATAGGCCGATGGAAATGACTGCCCCCGCTAAATACCACCAACTCAAATCGGTAATGAAATAAAGTGCCAACAAACCGAATGCCGGAATCAAATGCAGACAACGCGCAATCAACAAGGCGTTAGCCACACCGAAACGGCTGGGAATCGAATGTAACTTCTCTTCCTTGTCGTAATCCGCGTCCTGACAGGCATAGATTACATCGAAGCCAGCCGTCCAGAATGCGACGGATACATACAATAGGATGGCCACACCGTTAATCTGACCTGTAACAGCCACCCAACCGCCGAGAGGAGCCAGAGCAATCGTGAAGCCAAGAACAACATGGCACCACCATGTAAATCTCTTCGTATACGAATAAATGACAAGCATAAATACGGCAATAGGCAACAACGTCACAGACAATGAATTGAGCTGAGACGCTCCGATAAAGAGCAATATGAACGATACAGCGATGAAGACAATAACTTCTTTGGATTCCAGAAGACCTGCAGGAATGGCTCTCATGGCCGTTCTCGGATTCTTCTTGTCAATCGTCCTGTCAATGAAGCGATTCAATCCCATAGCCGCGCTCCGCGCTCCGAACATCGCCATAATAATCCAACCGATCTGTGCCCAAGACGGGAGATGGCCGTTAATTACGACGGAGCCCAGCAGAGATCCCATGAAAGCAAACGGGAGCGCGAAGAGGGTATGTTCGAATTTAATCATTTCCAGGAATATTCCGATTTTGCGAATCATCGCGCCGCACTCCTCTTCGTACCGATATGAAGCGCAGCAATACCAAGAGTTAACGGATACGCCTCGACCTGGGTTAAGCCGATATCCGAAAATTGCTTCTTCAGTTGGACATGATCCGGAAACACGGCAAGGGACTCCGGTAACCAACGATATTGTTCATATCGTTTGGCGACCAGCTTGCCAAGAAGAGGCAGAACCTTCTGGAAATAGAAATAATAAGTGCTCTTGAAAGGTTCTTTCGCCGGCTTGGACAATTCCAGACAAACCACTTTGCCGCCAGGCTTTACAACCCGTTGCATTTCCTTCAATACCTGAACAAGATCAGGCACATTGCGAAGTCCGAAGCCGATGGTGACGTAGTCAAAGCTGTTGTCTTCGAAAGGCAGTTCCATCGCATTTCCTTGAACCAGAGTAATCTGTTCATCAAGATTAGCTTCCCGTACTTTCAACCGGCCGACGTTCAGCATATTGTTGCTAAAGTCGAGCCCTGTCATAGGACCGTTTCGGCTTTCCCGGGCCATCGCGATCGTCCAGTCGCAAGTGCCGCAGCACAGATCAAGCGCCGTGCTTCCGGGCTTCATCGCCATCTTGTTCATTGTAAACCTTCTCCAAGCCTTATGCCTTCTAAAGCTGATCAAATCATTCATCATATCGTACTTGGGCGCGATGCTTTCAAATACCGAATGTACGAACTGTTCCTTCTGTTTCCCTTCCAAGTTGACCTTCACCTCAAATTTCCTCCACAACCAGGGAGGCTGAATAACGTTTATATGAGTCGCCTATTTGCGCCAAGTCTCTGCGGAGTCTATCCGAATCCAATTGGCCCGCAAGCGCGGCGGCTTGCTGAAGCTGCTGATTTAACATATCCTTCAGAATACCCCGGACATTATACTTCAGGACATATGTGCTCCACTTCGTCTTGTCAACGGCTCCGTCTCTCAGCAAGCTCTTCTCTCCGTCCGTAGCCTTGTTCCATATATGCCAGAACACCCAGCTGCTCCTCGATGGCTCATGAGATTCGCTGAAATGTAATTCCTCTACAATTAACTCGCACTTCGTGACAATACTGAGGAGCTCAGGCCAGGCTTTGGCAGTCACCCCGTCCATAAATTTAGAGAAAATTAGGAACAATTGCGTCTTAATACTGACTTTCTGCTGCAGATATTCATCCGCGTTCAGCTTAAGCTGGTTCATTCTAAGGTATAAGTGCATTTTCATGCGATTAATTTCACATATTGCTCCCGAGAGCAACGTAATCATTTCAATCTGACCGGCTTTAGACAGAATGTGATAGAACCCGCTGCTGAAGTAGTCGCCCGCAAGCACTTTCAGCTGTCTCGAACGGTCCGCATTGTTCCTTGCCGCATCCGAATGTTCTTGGTTATCGATCATATCGTGGGTATCCATTCCCAGTTGAACCAGCAGCGTCGCAAGAGACAAGGCATCGCTGTCATGAGAAGTCCGGGGATGAGTCTCGAGCACGGTATGTAATAATCGAATTCGGGAATCCGGAAGTTCAGGAAGGTCCGTATGCTTCTGGATCATATCGTGTTCTGTGTATTTTCTGGCTAATTCCGGAATCCGGTACGTATTCATTAGAAGCCTCCGACCCTTTCAAGAAATTACAACATATCTAAACAATTATAACATAATCAAAACAAACAAGCACAACTTTCAGAGGATACTCCCAACCTTGTTCAGGCGGAACCGCATCATCCTTAATTGTGCCTGAAACGAAGATATGGATCACACTTACCTCACGGCAGCTTCATACCATTGGTCGGTAAACACCATTTTGAACTTCTTGATGCTTTGCGGATCCACCTTGCCTTCACTGCGTCTTAACTGAATAATATCCTCCGCTGTAATCTCGCCCCGCCGCGCATCCACTGCCAGCAATAACTGCTCCTGAGAATGCGTCCTGCTTCCAGCTTCTGCTTGTTCCATCGGAGCTTCATTGACACGCAACATGACCTCTTTCACATTCTCTGTGCCGAACAGGCTGAATTCCGCAATTTCGTACAGATCATCCAGGATTCGGGGATGCGGCGCCGGGTCATCCGCACTCATAATCAAATCAATATAAAGGACAGAGTGGTCCCAGTCCACCTTATCCATACGTAAATGCAACGGAATCCGGGAAAGATAGTCCACTAGGTTTTCATCAGCCAGTACCACTTGTCTCTCCATGCTGAACGTTGTCATAACGCGTTCCTTTAAGGTTTGGGTCAGTTCCAGCGGCGGCAACATCGAGAGTAACCACGCTACGCCTGCAGATATGATTGTGACTAAGAAGATCCGAACCAGATAGCGCATCCAGACAACTCCCCCTTTATCACATTGTACAAAATAAAAATGCAGGCTATGCCTGCATCAACAAAAAATTATTCTTCGGTGTCAATCGTACCGTATTTCGTCATAATTACGGCTTTTCCTCTAATTTTCACGGCGGAAGTATGATCTGTAAACTGAGCGATCAGCACTTCGCCTTTATCCAATTTCTCCGTATGGTGAAACCTGGTGTCCTGCCCCCTAGTCAACCCGATCACATGCACTCCGTTGTCCTTGGCTTTCACAACAAAATAGTCTCCGTTCTTTTCTTCCATGCCCCAGCCTCCTCAGGCTAATATTCTAATATTCATATCATGCTAAAAAAAGAAGTAAGTGTCAACCTGGCATCCAAGTCGGACGAACCGGTCCAATATGGACAAAATATGGCGAACCCCGAGGACTATGGTGAATTTTTTTTGAATTTTGATGATAAACCGCATGTCCCGTTACATTCTCGATTATAATTGAAGTATATAAACTATATAGGTGGTGTTTCCAATGTCCAATACATTTTCACTACGTGCTTTTCGCCAAATTGGCATTTTTGAAGGGATTTCGTTTCTGGTGCTGTTATTTATAGCCATGCCGCTTAAATATTGGGCCGAAATGCCGCTTGCCGTTACGATTGTGGGAGGACTTCACGGATTTTTGTTTGTTCTATACCTGCTCGCGCTGGCCGTGGTCACGCTTAAATTCCGATGGTCCATCCTGCGCGTGTTCGGAGCTTTTATAGCCGCTTTTCTTCCTTTCGGAACATTCGTTCTGGAGTCCAGGCTTCGTAAAGAATAAATATCAAACATCCAATGCCGTCTGATCCCGCCCCCGGGTCAGGCGGCATTTGCTTTGGTCGGCTTTGGAGACAACAAAAAAACCGCAAATGCGGTTTCCTTGAGTTAAGCCATGTATGATATGTACAATGGTTTAGTTAATTCCGTCCTTAAGCGCTTTACCTGGTTTGAAAGCAGGTACTTTGCTTGCCGGGATCTCGATTTCTTCACCCGTTTGCGGGTTGCGTCCCTTACGAGCGGAACGTTCACGAACTTCGAAGTTACCGAAACCTACGAGTTGTACTTTGTCTCCGCCTTGTAATGCTTCGGAAATTGCTTCAAACACAGCATCTACCGCTTTAGTTACGTCCTTCTTGGAGAGTTCAGTTGTTTCAGAAACTTTAGCGACCAATTCAGATTTATTCATGCCATTCACCTCCCCCCGTAATGTGATGTCGTTATCATTCTGTGTTGCCGATTTACCCGAAATTATACATTGAAACAGTATATTTTCCTTATATACCGCCATTTTTCCACTTCGGAAGGAACAGATTTATAGTATAACAGCAGAAAGACAATTTCAAGTGTCTCAGTTGATATTTTACCCTCAATTAACGAAAATGACCTTTTCTTGCCGTTTTCCCGCCATAATCACAGCCTAAACCATGGAAATATCCCTACTTTTCATTCAAAATAAGGAAACAAAAAAGACATCCAAATCCTCCATAGGATCTGGATGTCTTCATAAATTTACAGAATAATGGCGATCAAACCGCCGGAGCCTTCATTGATAATACGACCCAACGTCTCCTGAAGTTTATAACGCGCGTTGTCCGGCATAAGGGCGATTTTGCCTTGGATGCCCTCCCGAACGATGGAGTGCAGCGAGCGTCCGAAGATGTCGGATTCCCAAATCTTGATCGGATCATTCTCGAAGTCCTGCATCAGATAGCGCACTAACTCTTCACTTTGCTTCTCGGTTCCGATAATCGGCGCGAACTCCGACTCCACATCAACGCGTATCATGTGAATGGAAGGCGCTGTGGCCTTCAGCCGCACACCGAACCGGGATCCTTGACGAATCAGTTCCGGCTCGTCTAGAGCCATTTCAGCAAGCGAAGGAGCAGCGATTCCGTAGCCGGTCGTCTTGACCATCTCCAACGCCTCTGCGAAGCGGTCGTATTCGCGCTTCGCGTGACTGAATTCCTGCATGAGCTGCAGCAGGTGATCTTTGCCGCGAATTTCAACGCCAACGACTTCCATTAGAATTTGGTCGTAAAGTTCGTCCGGCGCGTACAGGTCGATTTCAGCGACGCCCTGGCCCATGTTCATGCCGCTCAAGCCGGCTCGTGAAATAAATTCATATTCCGCGAACTGCTCGACGACATGATCCACATCACGCAGACGGCGAATATCTTTCACCGTATCACGTACTGAATCTTCAAAGTGTGTGCGCAGCCAGTGATTCTCATCCAGCACCATCACCCAGCTAGGCAGATTCACATTGACTTCATGTACCGGGAACTCGTAAAGCACCTCGCGCAGTACGGATAACCCTTCTTCCTCCGTCATTTGCGCCGCGCTCATCGTCATAACCGGAATATCGTATTTCTCCGCAAGCTCGTTACGTAATTGCAGCGCTTCTTCGCTGCGAGGTTTGGTAGAGTTGATAATGAGTACGAACGGTTTGCCGACTTCCTTCAACTCGGCAATGACCCTCTCCTCGGATTCAACGTAAGAGTACCGAGGAATTTCCGCAATAGTCCCGTCCGTTGTAACGACTACACCCAATGTGGAGTGTTCTTGAATGACTTTGCGCGTGCCGATTTCAGCAGCTTCTTGAAACGGAATCGCCTCGTCGAACCACGGCGTGGATATCATCCGGGGACCATTCTCGTCTTCGTACCCTTTAGCGCCATCTACAGCATAACCAACACAATCCACAAGGCGCACATTCACTTCCAAGCCTTCAGCTACACGGATTTGCACCGCATTGTTCGGAACGAATTTCGGCTCCGTTGTCATAATCGTACGGCCTGCGGCACTTTGCGGAAGCTCGTCGATGGCTCTTACCCGATCCGCCTCGCTTTGTATGCTGGGCAGAACGACCGTTTCCATGAATCTTTTGATAAAGGTCGATTTCCCTGTACGCACGGCGCCGACGACTCCCAGATATATATCCCCACCAGTGCGTTCTGCGATGTCCTTAAAAATATCCACTTTTTCCAATGAGATTCCCTCCTAAAAGGATTTTGAAATGATGCAGGTGTCGCCATGCTCCCTATGTACAGGGGCAATCGCCATTGACGTTAACCGTCAGTAACGGAACTCGTACATTCATTTGGACTAGTAAAAGCATATGTATAAAGCCCATGAATATGACTAGTATTTTCTCTCCCTCTCCTAAATTATTGTTTTTGACAAAAGTAGAGATAGAGAACTTACCCAAAATGAGTTATATGCCTCCGAAAGGAAGGATATACCCTAAAATAAAAAAATCCCCGCCTGCCCGAAGGCAAGCAAGGATGGTTTAGGTTTATTTTGACGCCACTTTAGGCTCGTTATCCTGCCAATAATAGGGATATGACTTCAGAGGGACGAAAGGGGTCGTCGAAGCAAGTTGCGCACGTAAATCTTCCCCCGCTGACGGTTTCAAGTTCCCCTTGGTAATAAGTTGCATCAAGTCGGGGGCGTAATCAATAACGACTCTACCGCTCTCATGCATCATTAAGTTTAAAGTTTGACCTGTGTACATACTGACGATTTCAGGTGGTTTCCGATCCAGTTTTTTATAATCGATCCAGAAAAAAGAGTTTGCCGCCGCAGCACCTTGGGGGAGCACGCCGCCATGTTCACCGCGATAAGAATCCACCGCTTTCTGCACCTCGTTGACTTTCTGGAACGAAATCAGATCCATCAATTTTACTTCGGGCTTGGTTTCTTCGTTAATAATTAAATAATAATAAGTGCCGCCACTCTCAAATGCATTCCCGGGAATGAAGCTGATGTAGCCTCTTTTTTGCAACTGTTTAAAGTCAACCAAGTATTTCTCATACAGCGGAGTTTCCATTGTACTGTTCTGTAAAGGCAGCAGTCCCGTTTCCTTCTGATAGGTGTCTACCGCGCTCTGTACGACCGTCAAGAACTCTTTGGCTGCAGCGGGGTTCCGCTCGGCGCGGCGTTCATCAGGGTACATACAGCCTGACAGAAGTAACGTCAGAATGATTACCATCATCCCCAAGGCTGTTTTGGACATTTTCTGTGTCATCCACATAAGAACAATTATCACTTCCTTTATTCAATGGCGAATCATAGGTGCCTTACCATTCATCCTCTTGTTGTTGGCGCAACAGTTGCGCTCGGACTGCCGCTTTCAGAGGATCTTCAGGCACGTTGGCCACGCAAGCACCGGTTACTTTGGCCTGACAAGCCAGTCTCTGACCCGTCTCGGCTAAAGTACCCAGCTTCAGTGCTTCGTTGTGGTTCATACCCGCCACCCCTATACCGTCTTCCACGGTAACTTTACACATCAGACAACCCGCTTTTCCTCCGCACCGGGTACGAATATTCACCCTGGCTTTGCGGGCCGCATCCAGCAGGGTTGTGCCCGGCCGAACCTGAGCCTTGCGTCCTTCGGGCAGGAAGGTCACTTCAACAAGCATGACGTACACCCTCTCCTAATCAGGTTGAAGGCCAAGCATGGCATTCAGTTGTTGCACAACCTCCGCGTCAAGTTGGCAGAATTCCTTGATAAGTCTTAAAGATTGCAGATGTCGGGACAGATCCTCCTTCATCCGGTTAGCAATAGCAATATAGCGGTCCGGTCGATTCCGCAGTAAATTGAAAATCAGCTCATGGGAAAGAGGCATCAATGAAACTGGGTAAGCGAATATGCCCGTCTCCACGCCAATCATAGCATGCAGTAAATGCAAATTTACTGTGTATATGGAACTGCGGGACCGAACTTCAAAGTCGCCGACCAACTCGACCGTAACCCCTCCCACTATGTAATGACTAAGCTTGGAATAATACATCTCCGTACGATCCCAGACGGGAATATCCGTTGCAAAAGGGCTTAATCTATCGTAAGCGATATCCAGTTGTTTCGCATCCATATAGATATCCAGATCCCTGGGCGCCCGTCCGATGTCCACACCCTGCAACATCAAGTTAGAACTGCCACCAACAAGCCAGGGTACGTCGGCTTCGTGCATTAGTTCCGCAATTCGTTGTAGCGCCTGAAAAGCGCCCGTCTGTTGAATATCGGAATTAGAATTTTTCATGGTTGCCTCTTTAAAAGTAGGTTTTATTTACGGCTTGAATAATTCCGCTCGCTTTAACAACAGCTTGGCAACCCAAACGGTAGCCTTCATTCAGCTCATCTTCGTCCAATCGGTTCCATTCCTCATCGGTGACCTCATTTAGAAGCTCCATTCCTTCCGAGACGCGGCACCGGCATCGTGCACAGGTTCCTCGGGTACAGGAGAACCCCCAATCGATGTCATGTTTCATCGCCAAATCCAGCAGGCTTAAGCCCAGCTCTTCTTCAACATCTTTAGTAACCGTCTTGCCTGTTAAGGTAATCATCGTTATGCCTTCCTCCTACAAAATCGCGAGTATACCGTAGAAAAATCCAAATAATAACATCACGAAGGCGATCACTGACAAAATAAGCTTAATTAAACCTTTCGTTTTCACTCTGGCGAAAGTGACAATGACCGAGGCCAGTAACATCAGTCCTATCCCTAGAAAGGACATGATTTCTTTATCTGCGGAGCTCATTTCCATGTGAGGCAGCCATCCATTCCTAAAAAAGATTATAAAAAAGCCTAATCTTGATTATAGCATCCCCAAATAAAAAGAACAAAAGCCAATGGCCTTTGTTCTTGAAATTGTTACTTTTTCATCATCATCTTCATTAACGTTTCCATATTGTTCGGGTTCATCCCGCTGCTTTTCACCGCTTTGACGATTTCATTGATTGTGCTTTCCGAAACAGGCACTTTAGCCATAGCGGATACTTGCTTAATCAATTGACGCAACTGAGCTTCGTTGGATACGGTTGAAGGGCTGACACCGCTAGCCAATTTATTCACTTGGTTCGGGGAAATCGTCTTGCCGGTTTTATTTTTAATGGAATTCAGGACGTCTTTGGACATATCTTTTTTGGACAAACTACATCCCTCCTCATTAGCGTACTCCGATATCTTATGAGGGAGGGACAAATTTGGTGTAGGCTAACGCAGCCAGTTTTCTTTCGTCGCTCTGGCAATTTCTTCGATTTCATGGGTACGACCGCGGCCCATCAGGTCTTCAACCGCTAACTTGGGTGACTTACCCTTGAACAATACTTGGTAAAGCTGTTCTGTAATCGGCATCTCCACATCGTATTGCTCAGCAAGGGTATGCGCTGATTGGGTGGTTCGAACACCTTCTACAACCATCCCCATCGTCTTTAATACCTCTGCCACAGGCATGCCTTGCGCAAGCATCGAACCCGCTCTCCAGTTGCGGCTGTGTGTGCTGGTGCACGTGACAACCAGATCTCCGACTCCGGCAAGCCCCGCAAACGTTAGCGGATTGGCGCCCATAGCGGCGCCAAGACGGGCAATTTCAGCCAATCCCCGTGTAATCAACGCCGCCTTCGCATTATCGCCGAACTTCAATCCATCTGACAGACCGGCGCCTAAAGCGATAATATTTTTAAGAGCGCCGCTGACCTCCACTCCTGTAGCATCGGGATTTGTATACACCCTGAAATAAGGAGAAATAAACAAATCCTGCGCACGTTCGGCCGCTTCTTCGTTCCTGCAAGCGACCACTACGGTGGTCGGACGTTTGTTTACTACTTCTTCCGCGTGGCTGGGTCCGGACAGAACGACGATATCCTCTTCATTCCGGTTAAGTTCTTCAGCGATCACGGTACTCATCCGTTTCAGAGTATCGGTCTCAAACCCCTTGGTCGCATGAATGATTAACGTATCCTCACTCACATAGGGTTTAGCTTGGGCCGCAACTTCACGAATAACGGAAGAAGGGGCTACCAGCAGCACTGCCGTCGCTCCGGTCACGGCTTCCTCCATCGAAGTTGTGGCTCGCAAGTTCACGGGCAGCTGTGCATCCGGCAGATACTTATGATTGGTGTGTCTGGTATTAATTTCATTCACTTGTTCCGCATTCCGTGACCAGAGCGATACGTTCATGCTGTTATCAGCCAACACGGATGCAAGGGCTGTGCCCCAGCTGCCCGCAACCAATACGGCTACTTTGTGAGGTGTTGTCGTCATCATCATCTTATGTACCTCCTGTATTACTTGTTGGAAGCGCCAAGCTTATTTTCTTTGCCCTGCAACAGCTTTGAGATATTGGTCCGGTGTTTATAGAATGCGAACACACCGATAACGATACTTGCAATCAAGATTTCCATCGGCCGGCCTAATAAAATAATAAATAATGGAAGAAGGGCGGCGAACACGAGCGAGCCTAAGGAAACGTAACGAGTAAGAGCAATAAGCGACAAAGCAATAATACCGGCGAATAAGCTTGGCATAAAGCATAATGTAGCCATGACACCAATCGTCGTGGCTATCCCTTTACCTCCGCGAAATCCGAAAAAAACCGGCCAGTTATGGCCGATAATGACTGCTAGACCGCAAAGAACGTGAATCGAGATGACATCAGGCTCTACAGCCCTCGCTATCCAAATCGCGCCGATCCCTTTCAGAATATCCAGGGCCAATACGAGAATCGCAGGCCCTTTTCCCAGAACCCGCAACGTATTGGTAGCACCGGCGTTACCGCTGCCGTGCTGTCTGATGTCAATTCCCTTAAACGCTTTGGCAAAAATAAAACTAAAACTTACCGAACCCAGCAAATAGCATGCAACGATCAAAAGCAAGTTCAGCAATTCCTTCTCCCCTATTCACTCTCGGATTTCCGGCGTGTAAGCAGACGCACCGGGGTTCCTTCAAAGTCGAATGCCGCGCGGATCTTGTTCTCCAGATAACGTTCATATGAGAAGTGCATGAGCTCCGGCTCATTGACGAAGAAGATAAATGTCGGCGGCTTAACGGATACTTGGGTCGCGTAGCTGATTTTTAGACGCTTACCTTTATCCGACGGCGGCGGATTAATCGCTACAGCGTCCAGTATAACGTCATTAAGCACATGGGTTTGAATGCGAAGCGCGTGTTGTTCCGATACATGATTAACGACCGGAAGCAACTTCTGCAGACGATGTTTGGTCAGGGCAGACAAGAACACAATCGGTGCGTAGGTCATATACAAGAAATGATCCCGAATCTTCTGTGTGAAGTTCTGCATCGTCTTCTCGTCCTTCTCAACCGCATCCCATTTGTTAATGACAAATACGGAAGCTTTACCCGCTTCATGCGCGTACCCCGCAATATGCTTATCCTGCTCGATGATTCCTTCTTCCCCATTGATGAGGACCAGTACCACATCCGCTCGCTCAATCGCTTTCATGGAACGCATAACGCTGTACTTCTCCGTGGTTTCATATACTTTGCCGCGTTTACGTATTCCCGCCGTATCAATCAACACATACTTCTGACCGTCTTTCTCAAAAGGGGTGTCAATCGCATCACGAGTAGTACCCGCAACATCGCTGACGATTACGCGTTCCTCACCCAGAATCGCATTGACTAATGATGATTTGCCCACATTCGGACGCCCGATCAAGGCGACGCGAATAACGTCTTCTCCATAATCATCGTCTTCCTTCTCGGGAAGGAGCTCCACGGCGGTATCCAATAGATCACCTATGCCGAGTCCGTGAGATCCGGAAATGCCCATCGGCGTACCGAATCCTAAGGAATAAAACTCATAAATATCTTCCTGCCGCTGAATGTTATCTACTTTATTAACAGCGACAACTACAGGTTTGCGAGAACGGAAAAGAATTTCAGCGACTTCCTGATCCGCAGGAGTTAAGCCTGCTTTGGCATCAACCATAAAGATGATAACGTCAGACTCTTCAATAGCCAGCTCTGCTTGTACACGAATCGATTTGAGAATGAAATCCTCTTCATCTATTTCAATACCGCCTGTATCTATAATACTGAACGGAGTCCCGTTCCATTCCGCTGTTCCGTAGATGCGGTCACGGGTTATTCCTGGTTTATCCTCTACGATAGCCATGCGGTCACCGATGACACGGTTGAAAATCGTTGATTTCCCCACGTTCGGACGGCCGACAATCGCGATAATCGGTCTTGCCATAATTTCACTCCTCTTCTTGGTTCACGTTTACCATCATAGCAAAAATCAGCGTCCTTGGCTAATTGTTTGTTACCGTTGCACCAGAATCATCGTGCCGTTTTTTAGATCATGCGCCATCGCATCCAATATTTTCTCTAACAAATGACTGGTTTGTTGAAATTCCTCTTCATCCCGGGCATAGAATATCGGAACGCCGCCGCCTGCCTTCTTTTCTTCCTTCGTGACAATGGCCAAAATCTCACTCATTTGCATCCCTCCGCATTTTTTGTTTGGCTTTCGACGGTAACCGTACCGCGCTCTCAAGCATCGGGACCTTCTTCGCGACTTCCAGAACCGTGTCGGGATCGTTATCCAGCGGAAGAATTAACACCCCTAAACGGCCATCCTTCTTATCTAACTTAATCATAGGAATAAGTGAAGGCTCGCCGGAGTCCCGAAATACGCCAAGCATGGTCGACAAATCATGCAGAATGGCTTGTCTTTGCCCAAGATGAGCAAGAGTCACTCTGGCGTTTCTGGTCTTCGGCCGGATGATGATTCCGAGACCATGTTCTCTGAACATACGCTGACTTTCGGCCAAGCCTACATTCATAATATAAATATCATCCACATAGAGATCCGGCCCATCCACAGTAACTGTTGAGATTGAAATGTCCGAAATATCGTTGATGGATTTTCCTGATTTATAATATTCAACAACAAACCAAGTCAGCATTCCTGCGGCTATACCAAAATACCACTGTGCAAGAATGGTGGTTAACGTCGTGATAAAGGCACAAAAAATAACCAGATAGTTTCGACCCTCAAATACCATCGCAATGCCTTCGATGTATGAATCCCCTCGTTTAACGAGTTCACTGCTATCCACTTTGGATAAAGTTTGACGTTCCATATTCCGAACATCCCGAAATTGCTGGGCGGCAAGAGTTAGAAAAGTAACCGCCGTGTAATCCTTGTTTAAAAAAGACGGTACCGCTACAGCACCCAAGCTTGCGGCAATCAAACCCAGAGAGAGATGAATAATACGCCCGTGGGGATAGGTCGGATACTGCCGATAATCCGTGCGCATCATCATCATCCTTGAAGCGAAGCCAAACAGAATTCCTATCGTTATCCCCATCGTGTATCTTGTTTCATAGAAATAATCCAGATGTATCATTTCTTCCAACCTTTCCACCGGCCAGGCAGAGCGGGCAAGCGTTTAAACCATTTCTCCACACCCTCGGTAGTTACTGACAACACTCGTGCGCTCACGATCAACACCCACCATGCGTCATAAAATTCAGGCTTACCCATATATATGGTTTCATTACCGGGCAGCCCCCAACCGTGCGCGGAAGCGGCAAAAAGGAGGGCGAACGTAATAACAGTTACCTGCTCCCCGGGCTTGCGCACCGTGATGCCTACAATGCTCCCAAGGATCAAAATTTGTTCCCAACGCGGCATGTAAATCGTCAGCACAGGACTTACATCATCCAGCCGATTCATAAATAAATAGATCGACCCTACCAATAAAGCGACCGAGAGACATTGAAGCACAAGAAGTTTGTCTTTCTGTCTGTACATAGGTCTGATCGATGCCAACAATAGAACAAGTGCGCCCCCGTTCAACTTCACACCCGGAGTAAGGGGGATCCAAAACCATGTGGCTGTAAACACAGCAATAAAAAAAAGAAGCACCGCCCTGTGGGATATTCCCGGGAGCAGCACCTCCTTCCATCCGCTTGCCAAAAGGATCAACGCGCTGCTGCTTAACAATAATGACAAGTAACCGGCATTCATTAGATCACCTCGTTACTTCATATTATTGCTAATGAATGCAGGAATTAACCAAATGAACGGGACAGACTCGTCGACCGAAAAATAAAAAGAACGGCAGTCCAGATGGACTGCCGTTCTTTAAAAAGTGCTATTATTTCTTGAATTTATCCAACTTGTCCCCGAAACGCTCTGCAAGGGTAAAGCTTAGTCCTTCGTTGCTTAGAGAAACGTTAGGGTTATCAATCTTGTCGACTTTAGGACCTCTGTCGAACTTATCTCTGGATCTAGCCGGTCTAGGCGCTTTATCTTCAGAAGCCGATTGTGCCGGAGCTTCTTCCGTCTCCTTGATGCTTAAAGAAATGCGCTTCTCGTCCAAGTTCTTGTCCAGAATCTTCACCTGAACTTCTTGACCTTCTTTAAGCACTTCTTGCGGTGTGCCGATATGCTTGTGGGAAATCTGTGAAATATGCACAAGACCTTCTACGCCAGGAGCTACTTCAACGAATGCTCCGAATCCTGCAAGACGCTTCACAGTACCTGTAACGATATCGCCAATGTTGAAATCGTTCGCGGACGTTTCCCATGGTCCCGGCTGGGCAGCCTTGATGCTTAGGGAAATTTTGCCTGCGGAAGGATCAACTTTAAGTACTTTCACGTTGACTTTGTCGCCTTCTTTAACCACGTCGGAAGCCTTCTCCACATGGGTCCAGGAAAGCTCGGAAATATGAACAAGACCGTCTACGCCGCCGATATCAACGAAAGCGCCGAATTGCGTCAGGCGTTGAATTGTACCTTCCAGCACTTGACCCACTTGAAGGTTCTCCATTGCTTGTTTCTTGTTCGTTTCGAATTCGCGATCCAGTACATCTTTCTGGGAAAGAATAACCTTCTTATTCTCGCGATCCAGCTCTTTCACAACGACACGCAATGTGCGTCCCTTGTAATCGCTGAAATCTTCGACGAAACGACGTTCAACCATGGAAGCCGGTACGAATGCACGTGTACCCAAGTCCACAACCAATCCGCCCTTAACAACGTCAGCTACAGTGACTTCAAGAACCTCTTGAGAATCGAGCTTCGCTTGCAAGTCTTCCCATGCGTTCTCGCTGTCTACAGCGCGCTTGGAAAGTATCAATTGTTCTTTGTTGTCGTTGATGCTGACAACTCTGCACTCTACTTCCTGACCGATTTCCACGTGGTCAGCAGCGTTATCGCCACCAAGGGAAGTCAGTTCTTTCACAGGGATAACACCGTCGTATTTGTAGCTTATATCAACATACGCCTGATTATCCTCGATTTTAACGATCGTCCCTTTAACGGTGTCACCCTTCTTCAGGGAAACCATATCCGTCATTTGTTGCTCTGTCATTTCCGTAGCTTCCTCGGTTGTGTTTTCAACCGCTTGAGTTTCGGTTTCTGCCCCGGTTTCTGGCACTTTTGTTTCTTCTGTCATTTGTAAATTACCTCCTTCAATTCGCTACCCATAACATATATAAGGGCTTCATGTGTTTAACTATAATGTATTTAACCCGCGCCTACAAGGACGCAGAGGGTAAATCAGATCTAAAAGTAGTATCTTTCCAAGAATTGTTTTCCATACATCTGCATGCCAAAAGCTTTATTGGTGTTCCTTCACCATCTCACGAATACGATTCATGATGGCGTCCGTTGCCTCTTCCAGCACCTCGGAGCCTCCGGACTTAAAGCTGGAGAGATCCATAGGTTCGCCATAGACGATCTTCATCTTCTCGAAAAGTTTGTATCGACCTACGATTGCAACCGGTACAACTGCCGCTTCTGTTCGCAATGCGAACATTGCCGCACCCTTCTTCGCCGCCGAGCTGTCGGAATTGCGGGTCCCTTCAGGAAAGATCCCCATGACTTTGCCGTCCTTGAACAATTGAAACCCTGCGCGAATCGCATCTTTACTTACGCCGCCCCGTTTTACGGGAATAGCGCCGAGCTTGGGTATAGCCCAGCCGATTACGGGTTTGTTGAACAATTCCTCTTTGGCAAGATAATGAACCTTGCGCCGAAGCGCTGTGCCGACAAGAGGCGGATCCATGTTACTGATATGATTGGCGCACAGAATGACAGGTCCTTCCGCAGGCACATGGTGCTTACCTACGACTTCCAAACGGTAGAATAGTTTAAAAAGAAAGTAAAATATGTTCTTCAACACCGTATATAACATCTATACAATCTCCTTACCGAATCGCGCTTGGCACAAGTCAATAATATACTCCACAACCTGGGGGATCGTCAAAGATGTACTGTCAATCAGCGTAGCGTCAACTGCTTGTTTCAACGGTGAAATTTCACGTTCCGCATCCATTCGGTCTCTGCGTTCGATATCTGCTTCCAGCTCATCCAATGTCATGGAATCCTCGTCCATCTCATTAAACCTGCGCTCCGCGCGTTTGCGAGCGCTGGCGGTGAGAAACACCTTGACCTCGGCCTCAGGCAAGACGTGAGTTCCGATATCCCGTCCGTCCATCACCACGCCCTTGGCGGAAGCCAGCTGTTGTTGCTTCAGAACCAACAATGAGCGAACCTCTTCAATCCGAGCAACCATCGAGACATGACGGTTTACTTCCAAGGTCCTGATATATTCCGTTACATCTTCACCGTTCACGGAAATTCTCTGGCCTTCCGGAGACAACTTGAGTTGCAATGAAAGTTTGTGTGCCAATGCGGCAATCGACGCCGGATTGTTCCCGTCGGTTAAGCCGGCTTCAATGACTTTCAGCGTAACAGCTCGGTACATGGCGCCTGTATCTACATAAATATATCCCATCTTCTCGGCGACCAGTCGAGCAACGGTGCTCTTACCCGCTCCTGCCGGTCCATCAATGGCGATGTTAATTTTGGGAATTCCTTGTTGCGTTTCCAAGCCTTCGTTTCCTCCCAATACTCACTTATGAATGAAGTAATCATGAAAAAAGCAGGCGCCGCCTGCAAGCGAAGAAAATTATACCACACCTGCGACCTGTTGCATAGTTTACGGCAACCGGATTTGTTCCGCAGTCCCAGGCAGGTACGGCTCTCCTTCCAATTGTTCCACTTCGGATAGCAACTTGCGAATGGATGGAACCTGCAATAATCCTTGAGACAGAATTAACAGCGTCAGAAAGAGGAAAAGCACTCGTTTAAGCCACTTCTCCACTTGAACTGAAAACTCAACAAACACGTGTTCATATGTACTTAATTGTTGCTTTCGGTGACCCAAGAATATCCCTCCTGCCAATGATTGTCAGGTAGTATTCCCAGCTTCCGGATGTTCATTCATTTATTTTTTGCGAAAATCAATCTGCCTTTCGAAGCAATAACGGATAATTCGCTGTCTGTCCATTTCAGCAATCTCTATAAACTTCAACATCACCAGTTGACGTCCTGTTTCAAGGGTCTTAATCCGGACCACTTCAGATATAAAATTAGCGTGTTCCGCCGTGTTGCTCTTATATGGCACAAGAAGCCAGCATTGAAGCCGATCTCCGAACTTAAGGGGCCATTGGGGATCACATATAAATGAAATGCCTCCGCCTCCCACATCATCCGTTAGTGCAACAAAACGAACCTGCTCGGATAAGCGCACCGCTATTTCAAGCTGAGCTGTAATTCGCAGGAATGTCCTGCGTTGAATTTGGGTAATAGATTCCAATTCAGGCTTCTTAATGATGACCTGACGTATCGTATCTTCACGGAAACCCAGCACATAAGAATTAAAGTAATGCTTGATTCCGCCGTCAGTAATAAATACGATCGACAATTCATCCCCGACATAAAGCTTCTTCAACCGGCCTGTGCCCTCGTGGATCGGGACTTCAATGGAAATATGATGTTCTTGCAAATCTGAAACCCGAGTTTTATATTCCTGCCTGGCCTCGTCTTCATCCACAGAAGCGACCTGAATATGCAGAATTTGATTAATTTTGGGCAACACCCGATTCACCGCCTGGTTCTTAAGTCTCATTAGCATGGAAAGCACATTTTTGATTATACCATGGACACCTGATTTCGTAAGCAAAATATTCCTGCGGAACTACATCATTCAACGCAAAAAACAGGCACGAATAATAACTCGTACCTGCTTTAACCATAAACTATTCGGTTACATCGATATCCTTATCCGAAATTAAATCAACCTTCTCTTCGTTCCCGCTGTCGGCATTAATATAAATCCGATAAGTGTGTCCGTTAATCCGACCGGTAAATTCGTAAGTCAACACTTCCTGATCCAGTTCATTTTCAATTAAGGCCAGATCCGTGTTACTTACTTTAAAGTCACGGTTTAAAGCTTTACGGGCTTCACTTTCTGAAATGTTGGCTTTAGGGAGCTTCCGTTCCTTATGATTGTAAATGTAATCTGTTGCTTGCAATCCCATAATTTCACCATTATCCATAGCTGTCATAACAGACAGTTTCTCGGGGAAAAGGAGTACTTTTCCTTGCTTACCGACAAACGTGAAATGGGCTACATTATCGTAAATATCGTAGGATACGGGCACCATTTCCTTATATTCGTGCTTCTTCAGAAAGGCTGCGGAAGCATCCACGGCTTGATCCATTGTCAGGTTCTTCTTATTAACTTCACGGGTGTTCATGAAATATACAAGATGTCCGCCTTTCTTGGTAAAATCCGCCTGAAGTCGATGGCCGCCTTGCGGATTCGTGGCTGAGACGCTGTAAGAGCTGTATTCCGTACCGTTACCGTTCTCCACAACCTTGAGTTCCGCATTGTTCGTTAACCCGAAGTATTTGCGTGCCTTGGCTTTAACCGCATCACCGCTGATCTGTTTACCGCCTAAAGCGCTTAAAGTGCGTTTATTATCAATTCCGGCAGCCGTAGGTCCCCAATTGATTTCATCATATTCGCTGACTTTCTTATCTACCGTTTTGAAGCCGTCGATAATCGTATTGTCATATGTAGTATCCTCTGTAGCCAGCGCAAGCTCGACGTCCATCCACCTTAAATTATCCTGTATGGTCTTCGTCTGTACCGTGCGCAGTTCCTTGGAAATATCCTCAGACCTTGCGTATAAGGTCTTCAGGGTTTTGTATTCACCCTCGGATAGCGGTTCTTTGGTAAGGTCCCTGACAGCCGTACGATATGAGAAATTAGCAATGTTCGCTAAAAACTCCTCTGTTTTATTAAAAGGTAATAAGCTTAGCGGCAATTGATTAATTTCACTTTGGGCTTGAGAGGTAATTCTCCAGGCATTGACTAAGCCCTTGCGCTGAAACCCCTGAGAACTTGGATTGACGGCAAGCGTATTGCCAAGCTCGGTGTGGAGCTTATCTACATGGTAGGATAGATCGTGGAAGGCTCTCTGATACTGATTCTCGGCCTTAATTAAAATGGAGTTCTTCTCTTGATTTTCATTATAGCCCCATAGGACTGCCCCGATCAACAGAACGGCTAATACAGGAAACATAACAGCGCTCAATCTCTTATACATAACGTGCTCCCTTCTGAAACAAACTTAGGCGTAGTTTGCTTAGCAGAAAGGAGAATTATGCACATGACCCTTGAATTCAGAACAATTCTTCCTCAATATCAAAGTCTCTGGCGTTGTTACACAAGCATTGCTTGAACCCCGTGTCAATCCGGCCTTTATCCCGTCGTCCGCGCAGCGTAAATTTCTCGCCGCATTGCTTACAACGAATCGTTACCTTCACTCGCTCATTTAACATGGAAACCTCCGCCGGGCCGGATGGTATCTGATGTGCTCCTGCCCTCTATAGCCATATTATGAACGGATTTCTTCCAATTTAATCTCTTCTTCCCGCTTCAGCCAGCGAAACGGGGAGCGCGCGTTGGCCGTATTCACATTGCGCATACTTCGAATCCATAGGATCAACATGAACGGAAAGATGAACCAAGCCCAATATTGCTCAGAGGAAAGGAGGATATAATCGAATAAACCGTGCCATATCACTGGCAATAGCAAAGAATAAGCTATAAATTTGTTGCGCTGTCCCGTAAATTTGGCTTTACCCAAGTAGTAGCCCATGACCACACCAAAGAGGGCATGGCCGGATACAGGCAGGAACGCACGATACAATAAGGCCGAAAATGAATTAGGTGAAAACCACGCGTACATAATATTCTCAACAGTCGCGAATCCCAGAGAAACCGCAACCGCATAAACAATGCCGTCATAAGGTTCATCAAACACTTTATGGTTAAAGATGACCAGCATTAGGACCAGCCACTTCAATGATTCTTCCAAGCCTGCCGTTACCACGAAGGAATAAATAAACGGATGTCCGCCCGCGAGTGGTTCTATGCCATGTTGCAGTATAATTGCAGGAATCACGGTAAACACGCCTAACATGAACATAAGGACCACTTTAGGAAAGGGTTCCGCGTCATACCGGTCTTTCAAATAGAAATAGGCTAACAACGTTAATCCAGGTGCAATGGCAGCGCTCAGCAATGAAATTACGGCCACTCGGCTCCCCCCTTTCCAAGTAAGTATAGCACAAATCTCATCAGCCGAACACGATAAATGAGGCCTCCGGTGCAGTGGAGAACACAACAAAAAAAGCATTCAACAAAAACTTACGTTCTTGAGATGCTTTCTTCAATAAATCCATTATGAGAAATGAGAGCTGAGTACCTGAACAGCGTCCTCCTTGATGATGACTTTGCCGTATTCCTCAAGCACGGCGGCCGTAACTGAGGTCGCATCGCCAAATTCGGAAAGAACGGCAATGAGCGAGTTGTAAGCCTTATCTTCCATTTCGGAATTTTCGATATGAAGAATCCACTTTCCTTTGTAGGAAAACAGCGTTCCTTCGTTAACCCCTTGGGCATGTACCAGTTTAATGACTCTTACGAGATGTTCGAAATCGTGAAACGCATAGGAAATCAAATCGCTTTGTTCCAATGTTACTTCCATTTCGTACATATCTTCGTCTTCATCTTCTTCATCTATTAAACTTCCATGTTTAGCGGAATCGACTTTGCCACGGGTAACGATAACGACCATCCCTTGGGCGGGCATGGAGAATACTTCAACAGCAAGAGGTCCGGTAGCGTCAAAACCGAGTTCGGAATACGCCTGATCCATCATCTCGCTAAACAGCTCATGAACCTTCGGAATCTCTCTCCACATGTCTTCTTTCTGTATGCCTCGCTCTATAAGATCGTCGAATGTCAGGAAAATCCTTATCTTGTCTTGGCTTAAGCGTTCTATCTTCATGAAAGGATCCTCCTTTGCAACATCTGTTATAACAGAGTATGAATAAAACCCTGATGTGTGATCATAAAACGGGTATTAATATCATGTTATCACTAAATTCAAGCGAATGCACTACTAAATAATAGTTATAAACCATCTAATCTTCTAGTTGAATCACCTATTTTATCCAACTCGATAAACGCAAAAAAGAGAGCCCGGAGGCTCTCCTTTTCAAAAGCGGCAGATGAGGTTAATTATGCTTGGTAACGGTCTTCTTCCATGATTTCGTCTACTTCTTTTTGCAGGTGCGGTTCATTGTTGACGATGGCTTCCACTCGATCCAATCCGCCCGCATGGTTGTGCGAATTGTTTCCCGCACCCATACCCATGCCGAACTGTGAACTCATTGCCGCATCCATGACTTTATCCTTGGCATCATGCATTACATTGCCTACGGAGTGGCCGAAAGAGTTGGCAGAAGAGTACACCACTTGTTTATTGTTCAGAAAGTATACGGTTGCCGCTGCGCCCACTGCTGCACCAATTAAAAATCCGCCTGATTTCATCGCTGACCTACCTCCATTCGCTTTTGAAATTGGTGTTACCGTAATGTATGTTTCTCTAAAGTGGCCTTTTACATTCTAAATAAATTCAGGAAATTGCCGCCGTGCACCGTGTTTCCACATATGGTACAATGTATGCCGTATCATTATACATAAATACGAACAACAGGAGAACAATATAATGACAATGACAATATACCGCTGGACCGGCCTGGCAGCCGCAGCTTTGCTGACAATTACCGTAGGGTGTTCTTCAAACGCAAACATTCAGGCCGTTAAAACTGAAGAAACGCCTCAACAAACGGCGAAGCCGCCCACGACAACCAAACCGGCTCCCGTAACAACCGTTAACCCGACACCGCAGCCAAAACCCGACACAAAGCCTTCTAAACCCGTTCCAGAGCCTGTGCAGGAGCCGAAACAACCTGTTATGAAACAATATTATATGAACAAGAACTACTTTTTTAAACCTATATCCCCTGATATTAACAAGAAAGCCGTTCTGCTCACATTCGACGACGGACCCAAAGATAAAGCCATTATTGAGAGCATGCTGAATACACTTGATAAGCATAAAGCTAAAGCGATCTTTTTCGTTAACGGCTACCGCGTCAAACAACATCCTGAATTACTGAAATTGATTGCGGACCGTAAACAAACCATAGGTAACCATTCCTGGGATCATATCGACTTGAAAAAACAAAGCGCGGCCGAGGTCAGTAAACAGCTCGGAGATGTCCAGGCGATTGTTAAGAAAATTACCGGAATATCACCTAAGTATTTCAGGCCTCCATTCGGCTCAGGCGGGGATGCCGTGAAGAAAGAAGCTTTACGTCAAGGCATGCTCTTTATGACATGGTCGAACGGTTCGGAGGATTGGCTCGGCAAAAACAAGAATAAGCCGGATCAAGTCATCAATAATGTGATGAAGCAATTGGCACCCGGAAGCAATATTCTGATGCATGAGTTGCCTTGGACCGCTGAAGCGCTGGATATTTTGCTAACAAAGATGACTAGTCAAGGGTACGTATTTATAAATCCCGACACCATCGACATAACTAAAAAATAAAAAACACCCCTTAACCCAAGATGCAGAAATGAAATGCATCTGGGTAATAAGGGGTGTTTCTATTATCGGCTATATTCCCAAAAAATCAGACCGCCGGTCAAAATAATGAACAATACGATAAGCGTATTATAGTATAGATTAGCCATCCTGACCTTGTTCGACGGATGTTTCTTGTGCCGGGGCTCAATGCTGTGTTCGTCTTGATCCCGCTTCCGTTCCGTTTCGGAACGATTCTGACTGTGTTTGATGCTGCGAGGTTCAAAGCTCATGATTCCCTCCGATAACGTATAATTAAACCCATCACCAAATCGATTATAAAATGAGCAATAATAGGTGTCCATAGGGACCCGGTCTGAATATATACCCACCCCATCGCATAACTGATGCTGAAAACCAATCCAGTCGGGATCCAGTGCTTCAGGTACCTCACGTGAATCGCCGCAAACAGAATACTCGTCCAATAAGGACCAAATGCATGTTGAATCGCGCCTCTGAACAGAATCTCTTCGCAAACGGCCACGACAAATGAAATGACAACAATGTGCCACACGGGCCGGTTTTTGAAAATGCGCTCATTAATGCCTCCGTCATCCGATGCCTCTTCGGGAATCCAGCGTGAAATCAACACATCAACGCCAATGACCGCCGCCGCAAGACCTAAGCCCCAAAGTACCGCTGTATACTCTTTTGGGAAAAATAATAACGAAATAGGACTTTGGTTCTGAAAAAACAGGATGACCAAACCGATAATAAGAGAAAGGGCCTGTGTCAGATATAAATTAGCCAGTAACATCTTATCGTTCAGGTCATGTACGGATACTTTGCGGAATTTAAGTTTGAACTTGAAATTTTTCATGAGTTACCTGCCTGTCTACGTTGTTGTTCCCGCTTGTAATGATAAGCGCTTTTCATTCTATGATAACAAGGAGTTTTCGTTATGAACAAAAGATTAACCCGTTCCGAGTACATATTTTCTCTATTCTTCATCTTCATGCTGATTTGCGCGCTGGCCGCATTCTTCTACGGCGTACAGATCGGCACGCAGAGAGCGGAAGCAAAGCACGCTTTATCGGTGAAGAAGCCGGACCAGACGAAAGTGACCGCTTATAATCAACAGTACCTGGTTTCATTCTATCATACCATTTTCTCGCCTTATCGTGAGTTCCAAAATACCTGGTTCGAGCAGATTGAAGCTATTGAAAACCGGCATCACTCCGCGGCCCCAGCCTCCCAGTTGGAAGAATTAGAGATTATGGCCAAAGAACAATACTCCAAAATCAGCCGAACCGGTATGCCTGCCGCTTCGCCTCTGTTACAGGATGCACAAACGAATTACTTGAAGAGTTTAAAATTATTCACATCGGCTGCCGCCCGGCTAAAGAACAGCAGGGATCACGTAGTGGGAGAGGCATTGGCTGAGCGTATATACGCAGATCCCTATGTTCAGGAAGCTGTCAATTTCGCGTTGCAGGCCCAATCTCAATTCTACGACTCTATCGTGAAATGGAATGTGACTGTGGATCCCGCATTCAAGCCGCTCAAGCATTCATCCGGTGGATTGAAGCTCGCTGAATGGAACAAGCTGAATTTAAATCAGAAAAATGCTTATATTGCAGCCATGCTAAGTAAGGAGGGCCGCTTTGAAGCCTTTGCTCCCCAAGATTTGACCTTACGGATTGATCAAATGCAAAGCTCAGGCAACCTCAAGAGACTTAAACTTGCGAATATCGGACAAGCGGCTTCCGTCTTAATCGACACCGGCGCTGTGCGTCCAGGTGACTATATGAAGAACAAGAACAGATTCTACAAGAACGAACGGTTACCGCTTATTCCTTTGCTAACCAGTTGACGCATGCGTTAATCGTATTGAAACCCTTTAAGTTCCGCTACAGCAGCCATCCCGCCGTCGACATTAACAAGACGGTTAAAACCTGCTCGGCTTAAATACTGACATACATGTCTGGAACGGACGCCGTGCGCGCAGATGACGTACAGCGTCTTTTCTTTGGGCAGATTCTCCAGATTCTCGGGTATGGTATTCATAGGCAGTAACTCCGATCGCTCCAAATGATAATAATCCCATTCCGCCGGTTCCCGCACATCAATAACTAATTCTGTTTCCGTGGCGCCTTTCTCGTAAATCTTCAAAAAATCGGCAGGTTGTATGGAATTATATATATCCATTGAAATCATCTCCATTAACGTTTATGTATTGCATGATAACCATTTTTTTAAGCTCGTTCAACCCGAAGCCATTGCCAATCAATGCGTTTATCCTTTAAAATGATAAAGTATAGCAAGTTTTATTCTATACGATTCCGTTGAATGAAAAGTTACAATATCGTGCTGGATGAGCACCCTATGTGAAATATGTAAGTTTGGTGAACGTTCGTAAATAGTCGCCTGCCATATTGACACCTCTTCCACCTCATGTTACATTATGAAAAAAACAGAACGTTAAACACAATGAAGGAAAGAAACATACGGATGTCCTCAGAGAGTCGGTGGGTGGTGCGAACCGATGGTCTAAACTGTGTTTCAGCATTCCTGAGTCATTGCATTGAAGCGCAAGCCGTAGGTGCAATCGGTGGAAACCGTTATTTTTCCGGTCTGCAGACCAATGAGGCTGTCCGTGCGAGCGGGCGGTGAATTAGGGTGGTACCACGAAGCTAAACTCTCGTCCCTTATATACGCTAGTCGTATGTATGTATGGATTCGAAGAGTTTTTTTTGTATCGTTTTATGATGTGAGTTTGCTTAGCAAATTTGCAATAATTCCATAAATGATTCACCACATTCACGGGAGGTATGATGATGTACAAAGTATTAGTTTCCGATCCAATCAGCGATATGGGTATCCAGCTTCTATATGATGCCGAGGACGTTCTTGTAGACAAGAAGCCGGGCCTTACCGAAGATGAGTTAGTGGCCATCATCGGCGACTACGACGCCCTGCTTGTTCGCAGCCAGACACGGGTGACCGACCGTGTGATGGAAGCGGGCAAGAAACTTAAAGTTGTCGGACGCGCCGGTGTCGGCGTCGACAATATTGATTTGCCCTCGGCCACGAAACGCGGCATCATCGTCATCAACGCGCCGGATGGCAACACCATCACCACTTGCGAACATACGTTTGCCATGATGATGGCGTTGGCCCGCCATATTCCGCAAGCTTACATGAAGACGGTCGGCGGCGAATGGGACCGTAAATCGTTCCTTGGCGTTGAACTCCGGAACAAAGTGCTCGGCGTGCTCGGCATGGGTCGCATCGGCAGCGAAGTGGCGGCGCGCGCGAAAGCGTTCGGCATGAAAATTCATGCCTACGACCCGTTCCTCACGGAAGAGCGCGCGGAGAAGCTTGGCGTACAGCTGGGCACCGTGAATGAAATCGTCGCGAATGCGGATTTCATTACAGTGCACACCCCGCTGACGCCGGAAACCCGCCACATGATCTCGAGCCACCAGTTCGAGATCATGAAGAAAGGCATGCGCATCGTCAACTGTGCGCGCGGCGGTATTATCGATGAGATGGCGCTCATCGAGGCTATTGACTCGGACATCGTCGCCGGCGCCGCCTTCGACGTGTTCGAAGAGGAGCCGCCTCGCGCCGATCACCCGTTCCTGAAGCACCCGAAAGTTATCGTCACCCCTCACTTGGGCGCATCCACCGTGGAAGCGCAAGAGAACGTGGCGATTGACGTATCGGAGCAGGTGCTTCTCATCCTGCGCGGCGAGGCGTTCAAGAACGCGGTCAACATGCCGCCGGTTCCGGCAGACGTGTTGAACAAGCTGGCGCCGTACTTCACGCTCGGCGAGAAGCTCGGCAACTTCCTGGCGCAGCTGACCATCGGCGCTGTGCGGGAAATCCACGTGAACTATTCGGGCGATTTATCCGAAGTGGACACGACGCCTTTGACGCGCTACATCGTGCGCGGCGTGCTTTCTCACCACCTAGGCACCGAAGTGGTTAATGTGGTGAACTCCATGCATCTCGCCAAGGAGCGCGATGTGCAGGTTGTGATCCAGAAGACCGCTTCGACGAAGGGATTCACGAATCTCATCACCGTTACGCTGAAATCCGACAAGGTGGACCGCAGTATTGCCGGTACTTTACTTACGGGTTATGGTCCGCGGTTCGTGCAGATCGACAAGTTCCCTGTTGATGTGGCGCCTGAAGGCAACCTGCTGATCATCTCGCATAACGACAAACCCGGTATCATCGGACGTGTCGGCACATTGCTCGGCGTGAACGACGTAAACATCGCTACGATGCAAGTGGGTCGGGATAATGTCGGCGGAGCGGCGATCATGGTCCTCACGGTCGATAAACCGATTCCGAAAGAAGTATTGGAACAGCTAGGGGAACTGCCTGAAATTATTAAGCTTAAGGCAATTGTTCTATAAAATAGGTTTTAACCCGTTCAGAAAGTTAAAGCCCTGTGAGCATCTATCCTGCTCACAGGGCTTTATTTGATACCTGTACATGTATTCTTTAAATATCACGACGCAATGCTTTAAGCACATCCACTTGAGTTGCCCGTCGAGCCGGGCGCGCTCCAGAAAGAATGGCCACACCGATGGAGAGGCCAATACAAACGAGGGCCAACCAGGCAGGGATATAGGAGAACTGTATTCCGGGGGGAGCTTCTTCGTTGAATACACCCGACAGGATTACAGGCAACGCCAAGTTTACAACGATACTAATGGCGTATGCCACTGCCGTACCGATCAAAGCTCCAAGAAGTCCGATATAAGAGCTCTCTATTCGGAATATGGATCGAATTGTAGACGGATGCGCTCCAATTGCCTTCATGATCCCAATATCCTGCGCGCGCTCGGTTACGGCCATCGTCATGGTGTTATAGATTCCGATGGAAGCAATCAACAGCGCGATCGTCCCAATAAACATCAAACCGATTTTCATCACGGCGAACAAGACATTGACTTGCTTCAATTCATCTGCGATGGAATGGGTTACATACCCTTTCACCTTCAGAGAGTCGGAAATCTCTTTCACCTGCGAAGCGTCTGCTGCAAATACGGATACGGAATCCAGTTCACGGGTTCCGCTAGCCTCGACAGGCGTTTCCTTCGTGATATTTCCCTTACCTCCAGCGGGCGAATCCCCAATCTCACCGTTAGGCGATCCAGTGTAGGCCTCAACTTTGGCTAAAGTTCCCAAGTCAATATAGATGTCCGTTTCCCTCATGAGTTCTCGCGTAGGCTGCTTTCGTATACCCACCACTTTAACAGGGAAGGTTTCACTTTCTTTCTCGGTCCCTTTCCATCGACTGACTTGGAATTGAATCGTCTGGCCAAGCAATTGATTATTCCATGTCTTAAATGATTCCGGCGTGGCTTTCTCACCCTCCATAAGCATAGAAGCCAAATGATAACCAACCACGACCTCACCTGTCGTCACCGGCATAGTCCCGCTTTCCAATTCAAGTCCCGCTTTCACTTCTTCTTCCATGTCAACCGCAATGGTCGTAAGGTCCAGTGATTTGTCCTTCCATGTGATCGGTGTCATTTGTCTGAGGTATTGCTTAAATGTGACGGCTTTCACATGATTCATCTTACGGATGAGTTCTATATCACTAATTGCAGGGGGCTTGTGTCCCTCATCGTTATCAACTTTCTTCGCTTGCAACGTTATTTCGGTCATCAATCGACCTTCCGTTATTTCTTTCACTACGGAACGCTGCAAGCCGAACCCTACGGAAGCCAGCACAATCAGGAAGGCGCAACCCATGGCTGTCGCCAAAACGGTCATAAACACGCGGGATTTGTTCTTCTTCATATTTGACCGGACAAACCGGAATCTGTCTTTCCACTTCATATCTTTCCATGCTCCTCTTTCAGGCAATGACGCCATCTTTTAATGTGATCGTATGGTCGGCTATGGAGGCTACTCTGTCGTCATGAGTGATGATCAAGAAGGTAATCCCGGATTCCCGGTTCAATTCCTTAATAAAGGTTAACAGAGATTCCTCATTTTCACTGTCCAAGCTTCCTGTAGGCTCATCCGCAAGAATGATCGGAGGATTGACAACCAGCGCGCGCGCAATACTTACCCGCTGCTGTTGCCCGCCTGACAACTCGCTGGGATAATGTCCCGCGTATTCTTCCAGTCCTACTTTCTTCAAGATCGATAGCGTCTGAACTCTGCGTTCCACTTCCCCCATGCCCTTTAGAATAAGCGGTAACTCCACGTTAGCATAGGCGGTCATGCTGGGAATGAGCTGGAAGCTTTGAAATATAAAACCGAAGTTTCCGAGTCTGAAATCAGCCCATTCCCCTTCTGTCAACCGGCTTACTTTGCGACCGGAAACGGTAATTTCCCCTTCCGTTGGGCGAATATATCCGCTAATCAGATTAAGGAGTGTCGATTTACCCGAGCCGCTCCGGCCCACAATCGCTACGATGTCGCCGCGTCGTACGTTCAGATTTACATTGTGAAGTACCGGCACGATGCGTTCCTTACCTTTTTGGCCTATACGAAAGGAATGGTTAATTGCCTCTAATTGAATGATTGTTGCTCTCTTCTCCATTACATTTACTCCCTTTATTCTTTATTTCCGTTCCCTGAAACGTCTACGCATAAGAAATCGCAGAACCAGATAAGATATGACCCCGCCGGACACAAATCCAATATAATATAACGTCAGATTAAGATCTCCTTCACCTGCAGCATCCATTAACAAACCGCCGAACAACGCGAAGCAGAACACCACACCCGCTTGAAAAATCCATGCCGTCCGGGGAAAAATCAGGAGTTTACCATTGTTTTCAACTTTGTTGGTAATGTACAGACTGGTCCCCAATGGAAGGAATATAATCGTGTACAGGATCACAGGCCATATGCTCAGATTAACTAATTGAAATCCAAACACTTGCATGGCTAAGCTTAAACTGGAGAACAAATCCAACATCCCTTCCCCGGAACCGAAACCGGGAACGTCCGGTGAATGAACAGCTACACCGTATAAGAAAAGGAAATAAAAACCGATTGGAAACAAACTGAAAATGACTGTTAAAATAAATTGTGTAATTGCGCCGCCGGTTAGGGTGCCGATAAACAACGCGAATGTATATACGGCCAACATGACTAGAGCTATTGTAACTGTTTCACCCCTGTAGTAACTCCAATCCAGATATTCGGCAAAAGGAGAGGATGCAATCACAGCAATTTCGAGTAATGTATTAACTACAAGTCCTCCAAGGAGGAAAGATGCTCCGATTAGCCATTTCGTAACATAAATTTGCTTTCTGGAAAATGGCAAGGAGAATGTGAAATCATTCAACGTATTCTTGCGTTCGACCCCAATCAGAACGACCGCCGCTATGATGACACTGAGCGCTAAGGAAAACCGTAAAAATAAAGGATTGGAGACATATTCATGTAACGTAAAGCTACCTTCTCTAAATTGATTCATCCTATGCGACAAAGTCAGCTTATCCAGCAAGTGGGTTTTACTAAAGGCCTGCAGACCCATGAAGACGAAGGTAATGAGCGGTATTAACCACAGAATAAACTTGGCTTGCTTATAATCTTTCATCCATAACGCTTTACTCCACATGACTGTGCTCGCCCCCCAGCTTGAACATGAACAAATCTTCCAACCGGACCGGTAAACGATCCAATACCAGAGGCTTCAATTGCTCTAGTTGTAACACTGTCTCCTCGGTCTCATCCTCAATGAGAAGCGTATAAACTCGGCCTACCCGGGATAAAACATGTACTGTCGGCAAGCTTAGCAAACCTTCCGCATCATCGTCCTTAAATACAACTTGCATCTTGTGATAGCGATTGTCCTCGCCGTCATGACCGGGCATCGCCTCCACACGGGCTTCCTTGAACATCAGAATCGTATCCGCTACCCGTTCAAGTTCCTCCAGATGGTGCGTGGAAATGATGACAGACACGCCCGATTCCGCGACTTCCTCCACCAAATAAGAAAGAACTTGCTTCTTGATTACGGCGTCGATTCCGTTTGTGGGTTCGTCCAGAAGAATGCAGGAAGCCTTAGTTGAGAACGCCATAATGATAATCACCAAAGCCTTCATCCCTTTGGAAAAATGTCTGATTTTCTTTCGTAGAGGGAGTTGAAAACGGTCCATCAATTCCAAAAAATGCATACGGTCGAACTTCTTATAAATACTTTGGAACAGATCCGCCAGTTCCATCGGCGTGAAGCCGTTGAAAGCCTCGGTGGAATCCGGAACATAGATCATGTCCTGTTTCAATTCAGGGTGATGATGAACGGACTTTCCGTCCCACTCCACAACGCCGCTGTCCGGATCGAGGATTCCGATTAATGTCCGGAGCAACGTAGTCTTGCCGGCACCATTACGCCCAACTAAACCGGTAATGGATCCCGGGTTCATATAGAAGGAGACATCCTCAAGTACGGAGCGTCCGTCGATTACTTTACTGATGTGCTTCACGTTAAGCATTTGTTCCACTCCTTAATTCCTTTAAATACGAATCAATCCATTGTTTCAATTGCTCAGCCGAAACGCCCGCATAAGAGGCATCCAGAACAACTTGCTTCAGGGAGGATTTGAGCCTGTGCAGAGTTTCATCCGACAGGACCGGGGCGCCTCCTGTGCATACGAATGTCCCTTTCCCCCGCAATGTTTCAATAACACCTTGTCTCTCAAGCTCCTGATAAGCCTTCGAGACGGTATTGGGATTCACAAGGAGGGTAGATGACATCTCGCGCACGGAAGGAAGTTTCTCCCCATTCTGCAGTACACCCTTCAATACAAGTTCTTTCATCCCTTGGATGATCTGCTCATAGATCGGCGAACTGCTTCTTTCATTAATGTTGATCATAGGGTCAACTCCAGCTATTCATTTCGTGATTATAACCACGTGTACTATATCACGTAATACACTTAATACAGTACAGTCTCCTTTAAATCTTGTCAAGCCTAAATCCCGTTTATATTACATATGTTTCACGAACAACAAGATTTTCTTCTTTTTTTCAACAAAAAAGACACTTTTCAAGGGGTGACCCCTGAAAAGCGTCCTAGGTATTAATATCCATTTCGGCAAGGTAATGTGATGGAGAATGTTGTTCCTTGACCAAACACACTATGAACCTTCACGGTACCTCGATGGGCATCGATGATGTTCTTTACAATGGAAAGTCCGAGTCCCGTACCCCCGCTGTTACCGCGAGTACGCGCTTTATCGGCTTTATAGAACCGTTCAAACACGTAAGGCAAGTCCTCGGCCGGAATGCCGCGACCCTCGTCTTCGATTTCCAACAACAAGCGCGGTTCCCCGCTCGTGCTGCTTGTCGTATACCGGGCGCGTATATGAATACTTGCCCCCTCGTTCGTGTGGCGAAGTCCGTTATCCAGCAGGTTCGTCAGCACCTGCTCCAAACGGTCTTCATCCGCTGCGTCCACGAAAAGTTCTTCCCGCGCAAGATCCAGCTGCAGACCGATTCCACGATCCTTCGCAACACCCTGAAACTTGCGGTGCACCCGACGGGCGAGCTCCGCGATGTTCACCCGGCTCCACTGCATTTCCATGTGGCCGGCTTCCATCCTCGCCAAGTCCAACAGGTCCTTGACCAGCCTGCCCATCCGGAGCGACTCGTCATGGATAACTTGCACAAGTTCCCTTCGCTCTTCCGGCGTGGCTGCGATTTCATCCAGCAAGGCTTCGCTGTAACCCTGAAGCATCGAGATCGGGGTTCGCAATTCATGGGACACATTCGCCACAAAGTCCTTGCGCAGTTTATCGGAGCGATATTCCTCCGTCACGTCCCGCAGCACGGCTACCGCCCCGCGAATGGCACCTTCGGTGTATAGCGGTGCCAGAACTACGGACCACACCTCCTGCTGTACATGCAGCTTGGTGGTCACTTCGTTCTGCATCTCAACCACACTGCTGAAGAGCTTGCGCAACGGGTCTGGTAAAGAACCGTCAAGCAATGAAGGCGCTTGCGCCTCCTGGGCAGGGAGGTCTGAACCGTTCTCCTCCCACGCAATCTGATTCCAATCTTGCAGAATCAATTCACCTTGAGGATTGGCCAATATGACTTTACCTTCGGCATCAAAGGTAATTACCGCATCGCCCATGCTTCGGAGTATGCTGGATAGCTGTTCTTTCTCATGATTCAGGTCACGGATCGTGTCTTCCAGCTCGATAGCCATGTAATTGAAGGCATTGGCTAATTGTCCGATTTCATCCGAGGAGCGCACGGACACACGCGTTTTGTAATCCCCTCGCGTAATCTGAACCGCCGCGTTCTTCAGTTGAACGAGCGGTTGTGTTATTTTTGTCGAGAGAAAGAAGGCAAAGATGGTTGTCAATGAGAATCCGATGATACATGTATACACAAACAGATGCTTGACGGCGGAGGAGTTGGCGAAATTCTGATCGATATAATCCAGCAGGAACAATCCCAGCATACCCAGTACGAAGAGAACCAGTATGATGATCGTGCCCCAAAGTTTACCGACAATGCTCTTCCACAGCCACATGTTACTTCGGAACCTCTAACTTATAGCCGACGCCCCACACGGTCGTAATCATGGATGCTGCCTCAGGAGAGACTTTATTCAGCTTCTCTCGCAGACGCTTCACATGAGTATCCACCGTCCGAAGATCACCGAAGAATTCATAATTCCACACATCCTTCAACAGATCTTCACGCGAGAACACTTTATCCGGCGACGTTGCCAGATAGTGAAGCAATTCGTATTCTTTGGGAGTCAGGCTGACTTCCTGCCCGCCAGCGGTTACCCGATGCGCATCATGTTCGATAATCAAGTGCGGAAATACAATATTGTTGCTCGTGTTGGCTTCCTTCGTTAAATAAGCCGTAGCCGAGGAACGGCGAAGAATCGCCTTTACCCGATATATGACTTCACGCGGAGAGAAAGGTTTAACAACGTAATCATCCGCACCCACTTCAAACCCTTGAACCCGATTGACTTCTTCCCCTTTGGCCGTAAGCATAATAACCGGTGTGGACTTCACTTGACGCAAACGGCTGCACACTTCCACACCGTCGATTCCAGGCAGCATGACATCCAGCAGAATGAGATCGTAATCCTTCTCTGTTGCTTTCTGCAATGCCGATTCGCCGTCCTCAGCCTCGTCGATCGTATAGCCTTCTTTCTCCAGATACATACGCAACAATCTGCGAATGCGCTCTTCATCATCCACAACCAGAATTTCGTTAAACTCAAGTTCGTTCAAGGACCGCACCTCCCTTAGCTTCTGTTACATGATTAAACGCCGGAATACGAGTGTAAACCCGCAATGACGAGATTTACGCCTACCAAGGTAAACATAACTACAATAAAACCAATGACGGCCAGCCATGAAGATTTGCTGCCCTGCCATCCTTTGGACAAACGCAAGTGCAGATACGCGGTGTAGAATAACCAGGTAATCAATGCCCAAACTTCCTTCGGGTCCCAGCCCCAGAAGCGGGACCAAGCTTGGTGTGCCCAGATCATCGCAAAGATGAGAGCGCCTAAGGTGAAAATCGGGAACCCGATGGCGTTGGCCCGATAGCTGATTTCGTCCAGATCCTCGGGATCGATCCCGTCCAGCAACGGATGAATCGCGCGGCCTAGCGGTTTACGGGCAATCAATCTCAGGATGCCATAGAGCAATAGTCCAAGAATTAAGGACCAAATAACCGTGTTCAGCTTTCTTCCGGCATTGACGCCTTTCATCCAGGAAGGGGCTTCAAACAAAGGCTCCTTCATGCCCAAGAAAGGCTCGACCGAGATCACCTCTCCCTTATAGGGTTTGACAATGGGCGGTAAAATATAGCGAACCGTTTCTTTCGTTACCACTTCTTCTTTGGTATCTTTATTGACGGTGATATTTTGCTTCGAGAATTCCGCATGATAACCTGCCGCCTTAAAGCCGAATACTCCGCTGATAAAAGCAATTACGATGATCACGATTAACAGTACCAGTTCAATGCCGCGTTGTGCTTTGCGAGCCTGCTTGGTCTTGCTCATGAAATCCGTTGCGCGGAGCAAATACATCAGTCCGGCGGCAAAGCCTACGGCGAAAAAGGCTTCACCCAGCGCTGCCGTTGTAACATGGATTTTGAGCCAGTAGGAATCCAGAGCCGGAATCAGCGGCTGCACTTCCTGAGGAAAGACAGAAGCGTAAGCGACCAGAATAACGGCAACCGGCAGGGCAAAAATACCCAATGCCGGCGTTCGGTAGATGAGGTAAACGACCACAAATGCTACGATCACCATCATCCCCAGAAAAGTCATGAACTCATACATGTTACTCACGGGTATATGTCCGCCGCCCGCCCAGCGGGTAAAGAAGTAGACCATATGCGATGCTAACCCGACCGTTGTCAGTCCGAAGCTCATCTTTCCCCAACGGCTCGTATGACCTTTAGGATCACGGTTACTCCATTTGCGTCCGGCAATCGACAGAACATACCCTAAGAAAGCAAAACAATAAGCAAATAGTGCAATTAACAGCGCGACTGCGCTCACATCCAGCAAACTCAAGTTTCCTTACCTCCTTGCTCCAATTGTTTCGGTTCCACTTCGATCCCCATCTTCATTAAGGCATGGGCTACATCATTACGCATCCCGAACCAGTTCTTGTTCGTATGCGCGCCTACCGTGAGCTGATTACCGTCAATGCGCAACCAAATCCGTCGATGTTGCCAGTATAAGCCCATAATAACACCGATCATAAAGATGACCGCTCCTGTCCAGATGTAGGGCATCGCCTTATCGACACGTAAGTTCAAATAACTGGTGTAATTGGAAAACTGAACATCCTGCATCGAATCAACTGAAATGGAAAATTGTTCAGAGACAGCCCCGTTAATTCGGTCTTGTCCGAACCGTTGCTTGTCCACCTGCTTCGGGAAATACATATAAGGAAGTCCTTCCGCAGGGAGGTCGGGACCCTTGATAAAGAAGATGAATGCCGGAGCGTTCGCTTCACGGCCTTTCGTCGCCGGTTCCCCGTTCTCATTAATGGTGAAATCGAGGAAACGATTTTCCAATTGCAATGTATAAGGACCCGCTTTATATTCCGATTCAGGGTTATTCATGGAAATCAGGAAAGGACCGTACTTCTGGCCGGTTTTCTTGTTCTCCAGCTTGGCGTTGACAGCCTGTAACTTAGGCTTGGCGTCAAAGTCGAATTGATAAGCCATGAAGCCCTTATATTCGAGCGCATTGTTCACAATAATATCGTGTCGTTCTACTTCCTTCAAGACAGGCTTCTTCGTCGGCGAATCACAATCGGCAGTACACTCGTACAAGACGGCTTTAGTCTCATACAGCTTGGCCACAACCTTGTTCATCCCTTGAAACTCTTTAGGCAGTTCCGACTCCTGATAGAAATCCACTGTAAACTGCTCGTTCTTCAGATAATAATGCGTTTCAGGAACCTTTAGGGTTTCCCCCTCCGGAAAACCCATATAATGATCCATGTGCCAACCCGGAATCGATCGCGCCAATACCGCCAATAAGAAGATAATGAGTCCTATGTGATTGATATACGGTCCCCATCGGCTAAACCGATGTTTTTCGGCAAGTAGAGCCGTCCCGTCGGTATGAACATGGTAGCGTTTCTTCTTGAGATGCGCGGCTATTTCCCCCACCCACTCGCGATGTCCCTTTTCTTCCGTGGCAGATAGCGGGAGTGTACCGGAATATGTCACTTTCTGACGGGTCAAAAATTGGAGATGCTTCCGGATCTGTTGTTTGTTCAGCGCCTTATACAATGGCAATACGCGGTCCAAGGAGCAGATGACAAGCGATGTGCCGATCATGACCAGTAACCCTTTGAACCACCAGGATTCGTACGTGTGGGACAAGCCGAGGAAATAATAGATCTTGCCGAGTGTACCGTAATTATCGGTATAGAAATTGACCGGAACATCGTTAATGAATGTATTCTCTTGCGGATAGATTGTCCCTAATGTAGCACCCAAAAAAGTAAAGACAATGAGATACACCGCAATCTTGACTGACGAAAAGAAGTTCCATATTCGGTCAATCCACGAAGGATTGACCCGTTGAGAACGGCGGGCCGCACCGTCATATCGCATTTCCAGAAGCTCCGTACCGGCATCCTCCAACAGGGGTTTACCGCAAGACTCACAGAGTACTGTACCGGTCGGGTTCTGGTGGCCGCATTCGCATTTGGTGTTCTGAAACACGGATGTTGTCCTCCCAGGCCCGTTAAGAGCTAATTTTCAACATATGTTCAATCTTGGCTTGCAGCTTCGGCTCTGTGATGCCCCCAACATAAATCTCAACAATTCGTCCGTCGGGATCAATAAAGAATGTAGTGGGATAGTTCTGCAAAGCATATTTCTTCTCCGTAGCCCGGTTAGCATCCAATACAATCGGGAAAACCAGCTTGTTGCGTTTGATGAAAGATTGCACGGTATAGGCGTCTTCACTTAGGTTCACACCTAATACCTCCAGCGGATAATCCTTAGACCATTTGGCATGCTGTCTTTGGATGGCCGGCATCTCCTCAACACACGGAGGGCAGAACGTACCCCAGAAGTTAAGTATGACATACTTGCCTTTATAGTCTGACAGACTGCGCTCCTGACCGTCCATTCCCTGCAAAGAAAATGAAGGTGCTTTGTCACCGACTTTAAGCACCTTCGTACGGTCAGTAAACAGAGCGCTTCCAATGGTATAACCCCCGATCAGAACGACCGCGGTTAAGATAACCAATTGAACCCATCGTTTGTTCTTACCCATATTCATCACCTGTAGTTCTCTTAAGTTTGTATGCTAGTCACTATCTTAATTATAGCGAAACAAACCCGTGACACTACGGCTTATTTTGAATTTTATGTGTCTTTAAAGCGCTGTCCATCAGCTCCTGAACTTCCCCCGGAGTCAAGTGGCGGTAAGTCCCGCGCTTCAGGTTGGACAGCAGAATCGGCCCGAACTGAACCCGCTTCAGCTTTTCCACCGGATGGTGGATCGCATCAAACATTCTGCGAACCTGGCGGTTACGTCCTTCATAGATCGTAATCGAGATTGTCGCCTGTTTGCGCTCCTCATCAATATCGTGGTACTCCAGTTCCGCCGGCGCCGTCATACCGTCCTCGAGCTTGATACCTACGCGCAGCTTCTCAAGCTTGTCCCCGTGCGGGATTCCTCTAACTGTGGCGCGATAGGTTTTCGGCACATGGTGCTTGGGATGCGTCAGCAAATTGGCAAATTCGCCGTCGTTTGTCATGATCAGCAATCCTTCGGTATCGTAATCCAGCCTTCCGACCGGGTAAACCCGCTCCTGAATGCCTTTCAGATAATCCTTAATAACTTTGCGACCTTCCGGGTCCGAAGCGCTGGTGATAACCCCCTTGGGCTTATTGAAGATAATATAAATCTTCTTCTCAGACGTGATGGACTTTCCGTCCACTTTAATCTCATCCGTACTCGGGTCGGCTTTGGCACCTAATTGGTTTACAACTTCACCATTAACCGTGACACGTCCCGCAAGGATAATCTCTTCGCATTTTCTTCGGGATGCTATGCCCGCTTGCGCTAAAACTTTCTGTAGTCTTTCCATATTCTATCTTTCACCTCAACCCTAATGATAACCATCCTGAATGGAAATCACAAGTTCGTCCCAAGGCAAAAAAACGCCCCGGGCAAGCGGCGTTGAGAGAAAATGAGATTATCCGTCTTTATCCTAGCCGAATACAAGTACACATACCGCAATAGCGGCCACGAAACCGACCAAATCCGAAATCAAGCCCACCTTTAACGCATATCCAGCTTTACGGATCCCCACCGCCCCGAAATAGACAGTAAGCACATACAAGGTTGTATCTGTGCTTCCCTGAATGGTGGAAGCAATCCGACCAATCATGGAGTCAGGCCCGTGTTCCTTAATTAGGTCGGTTGTGAAGGCGAGAGAACCCGCTCCTGTAATGGGGCGAAGAATCGCCAGGGGAAATACTTCGCTCGGAACGCCAAGATAATCCAGCAGGGGTTTAAGCATGCCAATAAAGAAATCCATGGCCCCTGACGCCCGAAAAATACTGATGGCCACCATCATACCTACCAGATGAGGAATAATCTTTACAGCTGTATCAAATCCGTCTTTAGCTCCGTCTGTGAAAGACTCGTAAACCGGCACTTTGCGGAACACCGCATATAGCGGAATGAAAACCAACAAAATAGGTATCGTCCATGCCGATATTAGACTGACGAGGGAATACATTCATCCTTCACCCTTTCGTGTAGTGAATCGGTGGTTGCCGTTTCCGATACCAGCGATCCACCATGATGGCGGCAGCGGTCGAGATGAAGGTGGCAATTAACGTTGTGCCTACAATATCAGTGGGTGTCAGAGAGTTGAAGTTCATGCGGATAGCAATCAGTGTTGTAGGTACCAGCGTAAGACTGGAGGTGTTCAGCGCTAACAGGGTACACATTTCCGGAGAAGCATGTTCCTTGTTCGGATTCAACTTCTGCAATTCCTGCATCGCCTTGATTCCCATAGGTGTCGCGGCATTGCCAAGACCCAGAATATTAGCGCTCATGTTCGACATAATGTAGCCAATGGCAGGATGATTGCGCGGGATACCCGGAAAGAGAAATCTCACCAAGGGCTGAAGCAGCTTCGCCATTTTGGAAAGCAAACCCGCATCTTCCGCGATCCGCATCATCCCAAGCCAAAACACCAAAATGGATATTAAACCGAAGCAGACTGTCACCCCTGTCTTAGCTCCTTCAAACGCCGCCTCGGTCACAACTTCGATACGGCCGTTGATCGCTGCCACAATGAATCCAACCAAGATGAAGAATAGCCATATAAAATTCACCATGATGATAAAACCCTCCCATCACCTTCAATCTTGGGTGTTCCCCGTAAAAACGACACGCAGCACATCCATAACATGTTTGGTAAAGGGAACCGCACCAGGAGAAGCCTCGTGGGCAAATGCTCCTACATCCGAAAGCGGACTGTTCTTTTCAACAACTGGAATGGTGCCAATCGATTGTCCCTTAAGCTGGATTGTGATTTTGCCCCGATATCCAAGGATATAGTCCGGGGTTTCCGGAGGGACGAATTCAACAGATTTTGTCAAGCCTGAAACCTCCTCATCCCCGAGAGGATAAAGAAAGTCCCGTCCGGTTACAAATGCGGTATTCTCAACAGGATCGCCAGCTTTAGCAATTTCTCTCAGCGGATACTTTGCGAAGCCGTAATCAAACAATTGTCTGTGATCAGACCAGTCGCTTGGCGCATTCAGCGTAACGACCGCCAGTTGCTGGGTACCTCTTGTCGCTGAGGATATAAGCGTTCTGCCAGACAATTTGGTATAGCCCGTTTTTCCTCCGTCTGCCCCTTCATACAGGAAAAGCATCTTATTCTTGTTGCGCCAGACATAGTCCCAGCTTTCATTGGGATTGGGCGCCTTGCGCAGCTTCGTACCCGAAATTTGGCGGAATACAGGATTGTGCAAAGCATAAGCCGTCAGCTTGGCCATATCATTCGCTGATGAGAAATGGGTGTCCGTATCTAAACCGTGCGGATTGTCAAAATGGGTATTACTCATACCAATTTCTTCTGCCTTAGCATTCATCATGTAGACGAAGCCTTCCAGCGACTGACCAACATGTTCGGCTATGGCTACTGCCGCATCGTTACCCGATCGCAGCATTAAGCCATATAAAAGATTCTCCAGGCTCATTTCTTCGCCAAGCTTTAAATATAATGAAGAGCCTTCCTTGGCATAGGCGTTACGACTTACTTTAACTAAATCTGAAAGCTTTCCGTGCTCAATCGCTACGATGGCTGTCATGACCTTAGTTAAAGAAGCGATGCGCATACGCTCGTCCCCTTTGCGACCGGACAGAATCCGGCCGGAAGTAACGTCAATCAGAGCGTATCCCTGAGCACTGACCCCTACACTTCTCTGATTTGCGATAGTCATCGTATCAGCCTTATACCCGGCAGGCGCCTCGGGTTCCACAGCCGATACAGACCCGGGTATCACTGAAGCGGATAACACTGTTAACAGCATCACCCTGCGTAACGGATGCAACTTCTTCATGAGATCCTCCCTATTAGCCGAGCTCTGAGCTTACCGGCGCATCAACATACTTGTACATATATATGCCGGACAAGTCAGGATATAACCCCCTGCCCAACGACAAAAATGCTCCCAAGGGTTACCTTGGGAGCATAGTTGCAATACCATTTCAAAAAAAGAACTTTAAACAATAATGTTTGTTGTGTTTCCTTCGTCAGTCGTATCCGAGTTGTTACCGGTATTTCCCTTCATCATCCCTTGAATCTTCTCCACTACACTTGGAGCCGAATCAATAAGCCGTTCCAGGATGTGCGTCTGGTTATCCAACGATACGACTTTAATGCCGGTTGGCCCTACAACCAGGAAAGCAATCGGGGTAATGGATATCCCGCCGCCGCTGCCGCCGCCGAACGGCATAGCTACCTTGGCATGATCATGCAGACCATGACCGTGACCTTCTTCCGCAGCAAATTCACTACCGCCGGCAGCGAAACCAAAGCCCACTTTACTAATAGGCAAAATCACAGTTCCGTCCACCGTTTCAACCGGATCCCCGACAATTGTATTTACGTCCACCATATCTTTAATATTTTCCATTGCGGTTTGCATCAAGCCTTGTATCGGATGTTCTGTCATGTCATGTAATCCTCCTTGGAATGGGTTTGTGAAGCATGGCAAGTACTTATAGTATGAGCCAACAAGGTATGACCTATGCCATCCGGCACGAAATATAACAACAGAAATTGCACTTGTCCATGCCAAGTTGTACTACCTCTGCATATACTGTTCCATTCCAATTTACAATTCAATGAGGTGTGAAGACATGCAGGCTACTTTATATGATTATGTTGCAAGTGTACCCAGCACATTTACAGGTTTCGGCGTATTGCCCGGGGGAATTCCCATTCCCGCCAACATCCCCACGGGTCCGTTAGTCTTGGCTGATCTTGGCATCAGCGTGGGACCCGGCAGCTCTAATCGCGTGGAATTGAACTTCAATGCGCAGTTTAATCAACTGTCAGCGGTTGTGAAAACAGCATTCTTCTTTCAGTTCCTAAGGGATGGTTTGGTCATATGGAGCGGGTTTCATCAATTGATGGCTGCGGACTCGCCTTTGGCTTCCGGCCTTCAGCTTGTATCCTTTTCAACAGTTGACTTTAATTTGGTCCCGGGTTTTCACACGTATACTGTGCAGGTTTATTCATCCATCAATCCCAATACCTCTGCCGTTGCCGGTCCGGTTGTCTTTAGCGGTGCCTCATACACGTTGAGCAACTAAGCTTCTGAAACGCGGTCTTCCCAACCGGGTTGACCCTGTTTAGCTTTTCGTTCTTTCGTAATTCGAGTCAACAGAATGACACCGTAATACATCATCACTCCTATTCGCACCTGGGCTCTGCATTCCAACTCCGATGTGAAATGAGGTTTGTTATACACCGGCCAAACGGATAGTTCAGGACGTTTGATCAACCTTACATATTTTAAGGCAAAACCGCTTAACGTCCCTTTTAAGGCCCACACCAGCCCTGTTGTCATCGCGGTCTCTACTGCATCGCCCAATCCTACTGTAGTTCTCCAACGAAACTCCGTTACACGAACTCTCGCTAATATTTTGCGGCCCAACCCAAATAAATCCGTTATATGCTGTAACATAATCTTGAATTTATCATAGTATTTCTTCACCAAATCTTTATCGACTTTACCGCCGCTTTCTTTTCCTTTCTTCAAAGGATTTTGTTGTTCCTGTTTAACTTGAATGCCTTTCTTAAAACCTTTAAAATCCATATTCTTCACTTCATAACGATATGTAATCAGCCCGAACAACGCTCTGGCATCCGCGACAATCCGGTCATCATTCAGGATTCGGGAGACCCTCAGGTGAATATGAACGGAGCTCATAAGAACAATCACAAACAATAATGCAACAATAGAGAGAATAATTAGCAGCGTCATCAGCTTTCCCCTTCCTGACTTTCTTCTGGCTCACATACTGTCAGTATTTCCCGAACTGGTTTATTTAACAAAAAAACACCAAAAGCCCGAATCTGGAAACTCTCAATACGAAAGTTGCACAGATTCGGGCGGGTTATGCTTTATTTATTTATCCACATCATCAATCGTCAACTGCCGTGTATCCAAGCGGTCAAACAGCATGCGGGTTTCTTCTTCCAGATCATGATCATTGTCAAAAGCGGCTGTTTCCGGCAACTCTGAAAGACTGGGCAATCCAAAGTAATCCAGGAAAGACTTGGTCGTTCCGTACAAAATGGGCCGACCTACGGCTTCGGCGCGCCCTACCTCGTGGATCAGGTCCTTAGCATTCAGCGTCTGTAGCGCACGATCCGATTTCACTCCGCGAATCTCTTCAATTTCAACTCGGGTAATCGGTTGTTTGTAGGCAACAATAGCTAACGTTTCCAAGGAGGCTTGCGATAATGTGCCCCGTTGCGGTTGAAAAGCCAACCGCTCGAAATAAGGAGCATGCGCCGGTAAGGTGGTCAGTTGAAACGCTCCCGCAATTTCAATGATCTGCATTCCCCTCTGCTCTTTAGCAAAGTCCGTTTTCATATCTTGCACAATATCTGTTATTACGTTAATGTCTTGCTCCGTTACTTCAGCAATCTGCTTGGCATCGATACCTTCGTCACCGGAGACGAACAACAGCCCCTCAATAATCGATTTCAGCTGTTGATAATTCATCGATTCCATCCAGGTCCTCCGTTTCTTCACGATTCGCTTTCGAATGGATCACGATGTCGTCGAATAATTTGTTCTGATAACAAGAAATTTGCTTCATCTTCATAAGCTCAAGCAGAGCCAGAAAGGTAACAACAATTTCTTCGCGTCCCATCTCTCTTGCGAACAGCTTCGAAAACAACAGCTTTCCCCCACGCTCGCGCAGCCAATTAACAACATCCTTCATCCGGTCTTTCACCGATATTTCATCTCTTCGGATTCGGGCAACGGAATGCTGCGCCGCAGCTTTCTTCAACGCGCGCTGAAAGGCAATCATGAGATCCGTAACATGAAGCCCCTTAACCGGGTTCTCTTTAATGTCGGGAATAAAGGGAGAGAGATCCTCCGGTTCCCGGGAATAAATCAAGCTGCGCTCCAATTCCTTTTCTCGCAAATGCTCTGCTATACCCTTATATTTACGATATTCTACCAGCTTCTGAACAAGCTCAGCACGAGGATCGTAGTCATCGTCGAAGTACTCATCCATTTCATAATCCATAACAGGCGGTTTCGGAAGCAGCAATTTACTCTTAATTGACAACAACGTTGCGGCCATGACGAGAAATTCGCTTGTTACATCCAGTTCCAGCTCCTGCATGGAATGCAGATAGCTTAAATATTGTTCCGTGATTTCGGCGATAGGTATGTTGTATATATCAATTTCGGATTTATCGATCAGATGCAACAGCAAATCCAGCGGACCTTCAAACGATTGCAATTTATAGAGCATTGACATCCTGTTTCCTCCTTTCGCCCGTGCTGGATAAGTTGGAATTATTGAAAGGACTTTGTCAAATTGGCCATTTCAATAGCTGTCGCGGCGGCTTCCCAACCTTTGTTACCGGCTTTGGTGCCTGCTCGCTCGATAGCTTGCTCGATGGAATCTGTAGTCAACACACCGAAAATGGTAGGTACGCCGGTTTTCAACGAGATTGCAGATACGCCTTTAGCCACTTCATTACATACGTAGTCAAAATGAGGTGTGGACCCCCGAATTACGGCGCCCAACGTAATAACGGCATCATACTTACCGCTCTCAGCCATTTTCTGAGCAATGAAGGGGATTTCAAATGCGCCCGGTACCCACGCGATTTCAACTTCCTCATCTTTGGCTCCGTGACGTTTAAAGGCATCTATAGCTCCGGAAAGCAATTTGCCTGTAATGAACTCGTTAAACCGTCCTACGACGATCCCGTAACGTAAACCTTCTGAAATTAAATGTCCCTCATAAACTTTATTCATTGTCCTCATCCTTTGCGTCAAAGTTTAATAAATGGCCAAGCTTCGATTTCTTGGTGTGCAAATAGCCTGTGTTGCTTTCATTCGCAATCATCTGGATTGGCACGCGTTCCACCACTTCAAGTCCGTAGCCTTCCAGCCCGCGAATTTTCTTCGGATTATTCGTCAACAATTTAATCTGGCTTACGCCCAAATCCTTGAGGATTTGCGCTCCGATTCCATAATCCCTTAAATCCGGCGCGAAGCCCAGCTTCTGATTCGCTTCTACCGTGTCCAAGCCTTCTTCCTGAAGCTTATAGGCTTTCAGTTTATTAATCAAGCCTATTCCTCTTCCCTCTTGACGCATATAAAGCAGGACGCCTGAGCCTTCACTATCGATTTGTCTCAACGCCGCTTCCAATTGGGGTCCGCAATCACAACGATGGGAGTGAAATACATCCCCTGTCAGGCATTCGGAATGCACCCTGACCAATGTCGGTTGTGAAGAATCGATCTCGCCTTTCACAAGGGCAACATGCTCCTTATTGTCCACATCGTTGGTGTATGCTACCGCCTTGAACACGCCAAACTCCGTCGGCATCTTCACTTCCACTTCACGCTGAACCAAGTTCTCTTGTTGATTTCGGTAACGTATGAGATCTTCAATAGAAATCAGCTTTAAGTTATGCTTAAGCGCAATCTGTTGAAGATCCGGGAGCCGAGCCATTGTACCATCTTCCTTTATGACTTCGCAGATAACTCCCGCGGGATAGGAACCGCAAAGTTTAGCTAAATCTACGGCAGCTTCCGTATGTCCCGCCCTGCGCAGAACACCGCCTTTCTTAGCGACCAAAGGAAAGATGTGGCCGGGTCTGCGGAAATCCATAGCCTTCGTCTCCAAATCAATTAACGCTTGAATCGTTCGGGAACGTTCGTGTGCGGAAATACCCGTTGTCGTGTCCATATGATCTACAGAAACGGTAAAAGCTGTACCGTGATAGTCCGTGTTTCGCGCGACCATGGGAGGTAATTCCAACGCTCTGGCCCGCTCCTCTTCAATAGGAACACACACTAAGCCCCTGCCTTCCGTAATCATGAAATTAATGACCTCAGGCGTCGCTTTATCGGCCAGTGCGATAAAGTCGCCTTCATTCTCGCGGTCTTCATCATCCACAACGATTACGGTCTTTCCCAACTTCAAATCGGCAAGCGCATCCTCAATGTGATCTAGCTTAATTTCGATAGACATGTTCTGTTCCCTCCTCTTTCCTTGAAATCATAGGAACCCGTTATCAGCCAGAAAAGCTGTAGTCAGGTTGCTTTGAGCTTTAGCTTTACGGTCAACCGGCATGTTTTTGGCACGGCCAAAGTGTAATAAATGCTCAACATATTTGCCTAACAAATCACATTCGATATTGACCGTTTCCCCCGGCCGTTTATCCTGAAGCACGGTTTCCGCTAACGTATGAGGAATAATCGAAACCGCGAAAGTATCTTGATTGGCCGTTGTAACTGTGAGGGAAATACCGTCCACCGTGATGCTTCCCCTTGGAATAATGTATTTGAAAACGTCCGAATCCTCTGGGCGAATTGTAAACACAACGGCATTCGCGTTATGGATTCTTTCGGTTATGGTGCCGTACGTATCCACATGACCTTGCACAATATGACCGCCGAAGCGCCCGTCCGCTTTCATCGCCCTCTCCAGATTCACCTTGCTGCCTGAAGCCAGTAAGCTTAGGTTCGTATGCTTGAAGGTTTCCGGCATGACGTCCACGCTAAATTCGTTGGAACGGAAGGAGGTGACGGTCAGACAAACCCCGTTAACCGCGATACTGTCGCCCAGCGCAACTTTTTCCAATACTTTGTTTGCGCCAATTGAGATTACCATCGCCTCTCCTTTGCGGGAGATGCCTTTCAAATGCCCCATCTCTTCAACCAAGCCTGTAAACAATCACTCCACCTCCTTCGATGTTACGGATGCCCGTTCAGCGTACCGGGGATATCCGGATAAACACAGATCCTCCCCGTACGGTTTCATGGCGACGCGGTCCAGAACGACCGCCTCGTCCATGGAATCATAGCCCTCGAAGGAGAAACTGCCGGGCGCGGAAGCGCCGCCGACGATCTTCGGGGCTATGAACATGACGATCTTGTCGACCAGCCGGGCTGACAACATCGCGCCGTTCAACTGTCCTCCGCCTTCCAGGAGGACAGACCCGATCTCGCGCTCGCTTAAGGCTCGCATCGCGAGCGCGAGATCCACCCGCGGGGCGTCGCCGCAGCGAAGCACGGTGACGCCCCGCGCGGCAAGGGCAGCGGCCTTCGCAGGGGCTGCCCGTTCCGTGGTGAGCACGATCGTCGGCGCCAGGCCGTCGGTCACCACCCTCGCATCCAACGGGATGCGAAGGGTGGAGTCGACGACGACGCGGATCGGGTGCAGCCCCGGAACGGGCAGGCGGGTCGTCAGCTGCGGATCGTCAAGGGCCACCGTGGTCGCTCCGACCATGATGGCCTGATGACGATGACGCAGCGTGTGAACCGCCTCCCGGCTGGCTTCGCCGCTGATCCATTTGCTCTGCCCGGTGCGCGTGGCGATCTTGCCGTCCAGCGTGGACGCGGTCTTCAGCGTGACGAACGGCATGCGCGTCACGATGTACTTGTTGAACGCTTCGTTCAACTCGCGCGCCTCCGCTTCCATAACGCCTACATCCACTTGCACGCCATGCGCTCTAAGCAGCTCCACACCGCGTCCGGCAACGAGCGGATTCGGATCCGTTGTGGCGATGACGACCCGCTTGACACGATCCGCGATCAGGCGCTCCGCACACGGCGGGGTGCGGCCGTGGTGGCTGCACGGCTCCAGTGTTACATACGCTGTGGCCCCCTCGGCCAGCGCGCCGGCCATATCCAAAGCATGCACTTCCGCGTGCGCGGTACCCATCTGAAGATGGGCGCCCATCCCGACTACTCGGCCATCCTTAACAAGGACGCAGCCGACTACGGGATTGACTCCCGTTTGGCCTTGAGCGGACGCCGCCATCTGCACAGCCAGCTTCATATAGAATTCATCATTTAAAGTATCCATATGCGCCATGTTGTTACCGCTCCTCTCTGTGAATAAGACATGCCATTTCTTCCTGACAAAACAAAAACCCCTTGGAGACATTCATCCCGAAGAGGTTTATTCATGACAAGAGAAAACAACGCAAAGACGAAATGGAAAGACCTCCGCAACATCACTTTCAGGACACGGTTCACAAATTAAAAAATTATGACTTGGTGTCGTAGAATCACGGTTGCAACGGTTCTTACACTTATGACGGTACCTGATGAATCCGAATTCATGCTCACAAAAAACAGGTGTCCCCGTTCAGATGTGAAAAAAAGCACAATCCATCATTAGATGTTCGTTTGTCTGCGTTTTCCTTCTCCCATCCAGACTGTACTGTCGGTCTCGGATTCACACCGAGTCCACCGCTACACCGAACAGAAACACTCGGCATATCGGGTCACGGACTTAGCTTGCCTCGGCAGTTCAGCCGCTTCAAGCATCACCGCCGGTTGGGAATTTCACCCGACCCCGAAGGAAATGCGAATATGAAATTGTAGAATGGACTTATTATACCGTTTTTCGTGTGGGATGGGAAGCCGCAACTTCGGAACACATAAGAAAAAGCCCGGATCCAGCGAATGCTGTCCCGGGACTTTCAACAATCACATGAGCTTGTCTTACTCTTCTTCGTTCCAAACTTTAACTTCTTCCATGATGTCGCCTTGTTTAGCCGCATCAATAAGCTCCATGCCGCTGATTACTTTACCGAAAACGGTGTGGTTCCCGTCCAAGTGAGGTTGAGGCTCGTAGCAGATAAAGAACTGGCTTCCGCCTGTATCGCGTCCCGCATGCGCCATGGAGAGCGTACCGCGCTCATGCTTGCTAGTGTTTGTTTTCACTTCACATTTGATCGTGTATCCGGGGCCGCCGGCGCCTGTACCGTTCGGGCAACCGCCCTGAGCTACGAATCCTTTGATCACACGGTGAAAAGTTAGACCGTTGTAAAAACCGCTGTTGGCAAGCGTTTCGAAGTTATTCACCGTGTTTGGCGCTTCTTCCGGATAAAACTCGATAACGACTTCGCCGCCGTTTTTTAATTTAATGGATCCTTTTTTCTTCATAAGTATATGTACCTCCATAGTTTGAAATCGCTGCGGATTTCCGATTGAACTGCCAAACCTATCATACTATATAAACCTTGGCGGCTCAAATCCGCATTCGTTTTATGACACTGACCAGATACTGATCCAGCCTCTCCGCCATGAGTTGATTGCTGAGTCCCGTCAATCCCAAGTCCGTCCAACCCTTATAAACCTGCGGAGGTCCCTCTACCCCATCACCCAATGAGACCAGATCCCAATAAGGGTGATAGGGGTCATCCTTTCCCATGAATTCCCTGTAATAGTGTAGAAATCGATCCGCCTCTTTCACGCCGTATAACAATGCCAGATTAATGCGGCAATGCCCGGTGTCGGCAGCCAGAGGTCCGTTGCAGGCATTGACCCAATCAACTACCCCTGTGACTTGTCCATTGTGCCATAGCACATTGTTCGGGTGATAATCCCTATGAATAAATCCTGTTCGGGTAGGCGGTGGAGGCAACTGAATCCTCGCTAGAGCCTGAGTCCATATATCCGGTACGGAGGACCAGCTCCAGTCGGGTTCAATCCCAGTCCCCTTCCGATAGCGATAGTAGGTCCAATCCGTCGTAACCTCCGTGCTGCTGTGCAGCTTCGCTAACGTGTCAGCCAGTCCCTGCAACCAAGATTCCATATTCTGCGGATGTAGCTCAACCTTACCTGAAAGATGCGTCATAGCCACTGTCGGCAAGCCGCATGCGGTGCCGTCTCCGTCATATGCAATGATTGCGGGTGCCGTAATCTTGCTTCTGGCGGCACTTCTAAGGCTGTCTGCTTCATGTCTCGCCAGTTCCGGCTCCTCTTCCAACCAAGCCTTATTCGTAAACTGACGGATAACGATCGGTGCTCCTTCAGACAAGTCCAATTGATACATCGCTGTAGATATACCGCCAAGCAACGGGGTAACCTGAACTATAGATCGTTGTAAGCCAGTTGAATTTGAAAGCCATGTTTCTACTTTTGTTACGTCCAGAGTCAACTTCCTCATCTCCTCAGCCTTTAGTTATCGTGGCGATGATGAATAAAGAACGGCTAAGCCTCAGCTTAGCCGTTCCTAATCACATATTATAAAATTATAATGTAACAGCTTGTTTCTTCATCCGTTCGGGAATAACGTCCAGTCCTACGATGTTGTCCAGAGACTCCCGTTTCACGACTACATCCGACGCTCCGTCCTTAACAAACACGACCGCCGGCTTACGGATCCGGTTGTAGTTGCTCGCCATCGCGTAGTTATATGCCCCTGTGCAAGAAACAGCGAGCAAATCGCCGGTCTTCGCCTCAGGCAACTCCAAATCAATAATAAGTTTATCTCCGCTCTCACAGCATTTGCCCGCTACAGTTACCGTTTCCGTAGCTTTCTCGTTAGCGCGGTTCGCCAACATCGCTTCGTACTTGGATTCGTATAGAGCGAATCTCGGGTTGTCGGTCATGCCGCCGTCCACCGCGATATATTTACGCACACCCGGGATGTGCTTGGATGTGCCAACCGTGTAAAGCGTCGTACCTGCTTCACCTACAATGCTGCGGCCCGGCTCTACCCAAATTTCAGGAATCGGATAGCTTGCTTCTCCGAAGTACGATTTGATGCCGTCTGTAATCGCCTTAACATACTGAGCGACTAACAGAGGTGTATCACCCTCCGTGTAACGAATACCGAAGCCGCCCCCGAGGTTGATTACTTTGAAAGTGACATTCAGCTCTTGACGAATCTGTACAGCGAATGCGGACACTTTCTCTACCGCCATTGTGAAGCCTTCCACTTCGAAGATCTGTGAACCGATATGAGAGTGAACGCCCAGCAGCTCAATGTGGCTTAGGGAAGAAGCTTGTTGAATAGCTGTGTAAGCCGATCCGTTCCCCAAGTCGAAACCGAATTTCGAATCTGTCTGACCGGTGGAGATATACTCATGCGTATGCGCCTCAACGCCGGGGGTAATCCGAAGAAGAACTTTCACCGTTTCCCCCTTGTCAGCGGCAATGGCATTCAGCATATGTAGTTCAATCAGATTATCAACTACAAAACAACCGATCTTCGCGTCAATCGCCATCTCCATTTCCTCAGGCGTCTTGTTGTTGCCGTGAAAATGGATTCGGGCCGCGGGAAATCCGGCTTGTAAAGCCGTAAACAGTTCACCGTCGGAAACGACGTCGAGCGACATGTCTTCCTCTTCCGCAATCCGGCACATGGCCATCACGCAGAACGCTTTGCTCGCATAGGCGACCTGGAATTGCAATCCCGAGGCACGGAACGCTTCCACATACTCGCGGCATCTTTGGCGTACCAACTGCTCATCTACAATATAAAGAGGTGTACCGTGTGTTTCAGCAAGCTGCTGAACATCGCAGCCGCCGATTTCAAGGTGTCCTTTGTCGTTAATAGTGCTGGTTCCGTGTAAAAACATAAGTCCCACTCCTATTCGAAATTCAATATATGATCCGTTTGCATTATTTTCTACCTTACATTGTTCAGTATAGGGATGAATACTTAAGATTGGTATGGATTTAATCACATATCTTTTGCACTCTTTGTATAGCCGAACAACCAGCTTTGTCATTGGTGATAGATGAGCCAGTCAAACAGCGAGCCGAAGATTTTGCCGAAAACCATCGCCATCAACAACCAGACCATATAGTGCATCATTCGAAGCCTTTTCGCCAAAATCGGCAACACATTCAGCACTTCCGTCAATGCCGCCGCCAAGAGCCCGACAAATACCCCTGTAAACAATCCGACGACCGTTAACAGCAAAGGCGAGGCTCCCAGTTTCCAGTCAAAAAAATCCGCAAAACTCCACAACACCGACCCGCTGATAACGGCCGCTTCCATCCATTGCGATTGATGATAGGAACGGGTAAGCTGCGCCAGCCGTGGAATAATATCGAGCACGATAAGAAAGGCTACTGTGCCGCTTCCCACCGCGATTCCCCCCGCCAATCCCAGGAGGATGACAAACAGGGACCTTCCCAGTTCAACCAACGTCATGGCGAATCCTCCGGCGGATTCATCTTCCGGTATTCCTCGGTTACCACGAATTGGTGAATACTTTCTTGATAAGAGAACATCTCCACTTCCAACGGATTGGGTTCTTCATTGAGCTTTCTTTTGAACAGATGGTTAAAGAAAATAATCATGCCCACACCGATGCCCAGCGAATACGGAATCTGCAGCAGATATGGGTGTTCTGCTCGTTTGCCCGTCACCAACTCCGCAATCCTCTGGTGAACCTCCATCATGGACACGTCCGCATGGAAGTTCATAATCGCCAAGGCGGAACCAAAGAACAGCAGCACCCACACTAAAGCAAATAAGAACAAATTCGGAGGCTTTTGTTTCGTATACAGCTCCACGAGGACATGAGGTTCACCGTAATATTCGATCTGCATACGGGGTTGAATCGCTTTTACCTTGCTTACGACGAGCAGCATATCGATGAGGACGAGGTTGCCTTCTTTGTCGGATGGCGTGCACAGGATAATATTGCAGATTAACTCTTCCAGTTCCGGATCGACCAACAGTTGCGCTATGTCACCAAGACGAATAGGTTTGCCCTTGAGCATCCGGATTCGCCTGCGCAGTCGCAGGTATAACGTTGGAGGGAGTGTGGCTTGCATCAACGATCCGCTCCTTCGGCCAAAGATTTCCCTTAGTATGCCAAAAAAGGAATAAAAAAAACTCTATAGAGACGCTCCGGATGGGGGACCGTGTTCTTGCCTATGTTGGAAACTAAAGAGTTCGCGCGCGAAGCTGGATTATGTTGATTGGTCAACTGCCAAGTATTATTTGCGTTTCAGCGCCGATGCTGGGTTATCCCGAAGAATCAGGTTTACATAATATCAGTGCAATTCAAAAAAATACTTTAATAAACACTTGAAAAAATACTTGTAATAACAATATTGGTTTGGTATTATATTACATATTCAGAACATTTGTTCTCTTATTGGCAGAAGGGGTTGAGGATTGTGTCTACTCATGTAGTAACTTTCGATCAATTTAAGCGCAAGTATCATGATGAGGCTTCATGTCTGCCCATCCTGATCTCAACCAAGTGGCCCAACGGTTACCGCTGTCCGCGGTGCGCTTGCGTTACTGCCCATGTTATCACTACACGTCGGCTGCCTCTGTATGAATGCCGCAACTGCAAGTATCAAGCTTCTCTTCTCGTGGGGACGATTATGCAAGGTAGCCGTACTCTACTTCATAAATGGTTTCAGGCTTTATTTCTCATCGCTAACCCTTCAGGTTCAATTAACGCGGTGGAACTATCAACCATCATTCAAGTCACGTATAAGACGGCCTGGTTAATCCTACACAAACTTCGCCATGCCATTCAGCAAGGAGATGCGCAGCAGCTGCTCACAGGTCTTGTCGAAGTCATCTCTGCTGAATACAATCCGTGCAATTTCCATATTAAAGGTTTTAAGACGATCCGGAACCAGCAGCCATTTGTTGGGGGAGCTTCTCTTAACTTCTATGGTGAGGTTTCCTATGTCAAGCTTAAGCATGTTTTTATACCGAAACTTCATCCGAACAAAGAACTTAGCTATTGGGATTACTCAAACTTCATTGAGACTCATGTGAGTAGTTCAGTCCGAGTTCCTTTTATTCATTACGGTTCCAAAAAATATAACGCATGCGACACCTTAAATATCATTTGTGATTCTGTTCCTGTTAGAATAAACGAGCGATATTACGGAGTAAGTGACAAGCACTTACAATCTTATCTGGATGAAGTATCCTATCGCATTAATTATTCACTGAAACCAAACCGTGCGGTATCGAAATTATTTCGGCTGTTCATTTATACTCCTGCTGTTACTTATAAACAACTCATTTCACGCAAACCGATGTGCTTACATGTACAGGTTGCCTGACTCACGGACAAACATTTTTTAAAATTTCATAGTTCGTTCTCTAAACCCATGATCCCTCATTTTCCCAAGAATAAAAATCACTTCATGCCTTCTTCGATTACACCACTGAGCCTTTGGGATAACCAAGCATTCCAGTTCTTTAATCACGACACTGAGCGTTCGGGATAACCCAGCATTCCAGTTCAAAAAAGTAAACGAACACCCCATCTAAAGAAGTGTAAACCCTAATTATCACCCCTATTTTATATACTTTCTACCATATACAAAAAGAAACCAGATCATTGAGCGATCTGGTCCTTAATGCATTGCAGAATTTTCTTCTCCAAACGTGAAACTTGGACTTGCGAAATCCCAAGCCGTGAAGCCACCTCGGACTGAGTTTGGTCCCGGTAATAGCGGAGATACACAATCAGCCGCTCCCGATCGGACAGGGAGGAAATGGCCTCGTTCAACGCCAGCTTCTCAAACCACTTATCCTGAGACTCATCCGCAATCTGATCCATCAACGTAATCGGGTCCCCGTCGTTCTCGAACACCGTCTCATGAATGGACGTCGGCGGCTTGTTCGCTTCTTGGGCAAACACAATCTCCTCCGGGGTCACTTCCAACACCTCAGCTACTTCTTTCACCGTGGGCAGCCGTCCTAATGTCTTGGACAGCTCATCCTTGGTCTTGCGCACCTTGTTGGCCATCTCTTTCAAAGAACGGCTTACTTTCAGCGTTCCGTCATCCCGGAGAAAACGCTGGATTTCACCGATAATCATCGGCACCGCATAGGTGGAAAATTTCACATCATAGGAAAGGTCAAATTTGTCCACAGACTTCAGCAAGCCGATACACCCGATTTGAAACAAATCCTCCGGCTCGTATCCCCTGTTCAGAAACCGTTGCACCACGGACCAGACCAATCGGATATTACAGCTCACGAGCGTATCTCTTGCAATCGTGTCACCGCTCTGGCTAAGAGCGATTAACCGCTTGACTTCCGAATCGTCCAAATAACTGTGTGAGGCTTGCTTCAGATTGACATCCATAATCCAACCCCTAATTGTATAAAGCTTTCTTGGATTCGATGCGCTTCACCATGCGCACTTTCGTACCTGCTCCTGGTTCGGTGGTAATTTCTACCTCATCCATGAAGTTCTCCATAATCGTAAAGCCCATCCCCGAACGCTCAAGCTCAGGCTTGGACGTGTATAACGGCTCTTTGGCTAAATCCAAATCTTCAATACCAAGTCCATCGTCCTGTACCGAAATCATCACGATATCCCCTTCGATATTCGCGGAAATGGTAATAACGCCCTCCGGGTTGTTCTCATACCCGTGGATGATGGAGTTCGTAACCGCTTCGGAAACGACCGTCTTCAAATCCGTCAGTTCTTGCATCGTCGGATCCAGCTGAGAGACAAAAGCCGCCACCGCTACTCTGGCGAAAGATTCATTCTCCGATCTTGCCGCAAACTGCAGGTTCATAAAATTAGACGCACTCATGAGACAACCTCCAGTCCGGAAAGCGCGAGTCTTTCGTTCGCGTAACACGTGACAATTTTGAACAAACCCGACATTTCAAACAAACGGTAAACGGAAGGATTCGCGTCGCAAACGACCATCTTCCCGCCTTTGGACATTACAAGTTTATACCTGCCGAGAATTACACCAAGACCGGAGCTATCCATAAAAGAAAGGTCCTTCAAACTCAAGATGACATGATCGCTGTAACCTCTCAAGATCGCGTCTTCCATTTTCATTTTGACCATATCGGCCGTGTGGTGATCCAATTCGCCTTTCAATCTGACAATCAATGCGTTGCGGTGATGCTCCATTTCGATGTCCAGACTCATTCGCGTTCACTCTCCTCTTTGACATGAACACAACATTCTCTTTCGCTGAAGCGGATTCCTGCCCCCCGACAAAACTAGAAGAAAACTCCTATATTAAGACAGTCAATCGACAAAAAACATCTTCGCTGCCGTGCGTTTAAATAAGGTCCACCAGCCGGCTTTGCGAATATTCACAGGAGACTCCACGTCGAACTCGGCAATCATCTTGTTCTCTTTATAGACCGTAAGTTTACCAATCGGTTGGCCTGCCGTTAACGGCGCCTTAAGCTCTGGCATCAGCTTCAGCTCATGACGGATTGTCTTGTTGTTGTCCCCTTTTTTTAACAGCACGCTGTAATCCTGTTTGGCTTTGAGCTCCACTTGCTTAACGTCGCCCTTCTCGATCTTCACCATGCCCAGGGCATCGCCTTTTTTGAAAATAGGGAAGTTCGTGTACTGCGCGAAGCCCCAATCGAACATCTTGGACACTTCATTGTTCCGGATCTTCGTATTCGGTTCGCCTAACACTACCGCGATGATGCGGAACTGGTCCCGTTTGGCTGTGGCGGATAAACAGAATTTAGCCTCGCTGGTGTATCCTGTCTTCAAACCGTCCGCACCCGAGTAAAAACGTACAAGCTTATTGGTGTTGACGAGCCAGAAAGGTTTTTCGGAATCCTTACGCAGGTAATCTTGATAACTGCTTGTATATTTAGTAATTTCCTCATGCTTTAGAAGCTCTTTGGACATTAGCGCGATATCATGAGCCGAGGTGTAGTGATTGCTGGCGGGAAGCCCGTTCGCATTGACAAAATTGGTATTGTTCATGCCCAGCTGCTTGGCGCGCTCATTCATCAGCTGAACGAAAGCTTCCTCTGAACCTGCCAATTTCTCAGCCATTGCCACAGAAGCATCGTTACCCGAGGCCATGGCTATGCCTTTCAGCATGTCATCCACGGTCATTTCCTCGCCGGGCTCAAGAAAAATTTGGGATCCCCCCATGGAGGCCGCATTTTCACTTGTGGATACTTTATCGGTTAACTTGATTTCCGCGCGATCCAAAGCTTCCATAATGAGCAACATGGTCATAATTTTCGTTATGGATGCGGGCGGACGTTTCTCGGCCCCATTCTTCTCATAGATAATCGTTCCAGTAGAAGCATCCATTAATACGGCGGAGGTTGCGTTAGGCGCAAGGTCTAAAGACCCTGCAGGCTTAGGTCCCTCGACAGCTGCTGACAAGTTCGTCGTCTGTGAAGGCGTTGAGTTTGCGGAAGCGGTTGCGGCCGTTGCTGATAATGGCAATACCGAGGCAGCTATGAGGCTCAAGCAAATACAAGTCATATAACGTTTTTTCCAAGTTGGCGTAATCATAAGTAGTTAGGTCCCCTCCTAAATTTGGGTTTTCATGCTGGTAACCAGTGTTGACCGATTATATGAAAATTATTCCATGAATCCTTTTGAAATCAGGAGGTTGCCGAGGTTGCCAAAAAAATAAAAGACGCCTCTCGGCGTCTTGGTCTCAATCTATGAAAGAAACTTCTTAACGTGTGCGCAAATTACGTCAAATCTGTTTCTGTACTCCGTCTTTCGTGACAATCGCGTAAATTAACGGTTCCGGCGTGACCGGCTCAGAAACGATCCGGAACGCTTCGATTACTTTCCGGCGGACCGGCGCGACGGCTTCCTCTTCCGTGCGGTTCACGTACATGTCGGCCAGCTTATCGCCTTTACGGACAGCGTCGCCGCTCTTCTTGTGAAGCCGCAAACCAACGGCAAGGTCAATTTGCGACTCCTTCGTTTCCCGCCCGGCTCCCAGCATCATGGCAGCGACGCCGATTTCCTCAGCCGTGATGGAAGCTACGTATCCGTCCTGCTCCGCATGTACAGGGATGATTTCTTTGACCTGTACAATACGGGAGGGATCATCCAGCACCGAGCTGTCACCGCCTTGAGCCGCCACGAATTCTTTGAATTTGGCAAGTCCTGATCCGTTGGCGATCAGTTCCTGCAACTTCGTTCTTGCTTCCTCTACCGTCGCCGCTTTGCGTCCCAGAACAAGCATATAGGACCCTAGCGTTAGACATACTTCTTCCAGGTCTTTAGGACCCTTACCTTGAAGAGTTTCCACCGCCAGCTGCACTTCCAATCCATTACCAACCGCAACGCCTAACGGCTGATCCATATCGGTAATGACGGCTACACATTCCCGACCCACTTCGGTTCCGATATCGACCATGGCTTGAGCAAGCTTGATTGAATCCTCTAAGGTTTTCATGAAAGCGCCGTTTCCGGTTTTCACGTCCAACACAATCGCATCGGCGCCCGCGGCTATTTTCTTGCTCATAATGGAGCTGGCGATTAGTGGTATTGAATTAACAGTCGCGGTAACATCCCGAAGACCGTATAACTTCTTGTCCGCAGGGGTCAAGTTGCCGGTTTGACCGATGACGGCCACCCCTTGCCCTGTGACCTGTTTCGTGAATTGATCCTCGGTCAATTCCACCGAAAATCCAGGGATCGCTTCTAGCTTATCGATCGTTCCTCCCGTATGCCCGAGGCCTCTGCCCGACATCTTGGCCACGGGAACTCCGGCGGCGGCCACCAAGGGAGCCAAAACAAGCGTTGTCGTATCTCCTACGCCGCCTGTACTATGCTTGTCCACCTTGATGCCCGGAATCGCGCTTAAGTCAATCTGATCACCGGATCTCGCCATAGCTAACGTTAGTTCGGCGGTCTCCCTTGCTGTCATGCCTTGAAAAAATACCGCCATAGCCCAGGCCGACATCTGATAGTCCGGAATTGTACCGGCGGTATAACCTTCAATTAAGAACGAAATTTCCTCGGAGGTTAACTCCTGGCCATCCCGTTTCTTCTGTATTACATCAACCGTTCTCATACGGCACCTCCGACAATAAATAACGATCCTTCTTGAACAATGAGCATTCTTAAGTCAGTACGCTATATCATACGGACAAATGCTGAAGGATATACGTTAAGCCGGAACGGAGCCGGTACTTAAGCAGCATTAGCACACAGCACTGACAGAACCGTTCCGACCGGACAATAGAGCAAATAACCCAAACATACATTGTTTTCTCTTCTGACTATGAAGCAATTGAAGCTGATATATAAAGAAGTCAAGTTGTTGACTGAGCTCTACAACCTTCAGATCCGTAAAGTTGCCTGTCTCCATCGCCTTATCGACCATTTGTTGACGCAATATGTCAATAATTTTGTTCAAATCTCGTTCCATATGCTCATGTCTCTCCCTGCAATATATTTCTCTAGCACCAAGGGACATTATACGACGAGCCGATATAAAAAGGTTGTCGGAACAAGTCGAGGAATATGTGACAAATTTGTGACAAATGCCTCAAAGAGGTCTAAACAGTAACTTCTTTCACAAATGCTTTAACCAATCCGATGAATTTAGGTTTCGTCCGATTTGCCACCGCAACTACTTGTTCATGCGTTAAAGGTTCAAGCTCTTCGCCAATGGCCATATCGGTAATACAGGATATACCCAACACACGCATTCCCGCATGTCTTGCGGCAATGACCTCACCTACTGTCGACATTCCGACGGCGTCTCCGCCGACTCTGGCCAACATCGTCAACTCCGCCGGTGTCATGTAAGTTGGGCCGCTTATGCCGCAGTATACGCCCTCTTGCAACTTCAACACCTCTCCGTCATCACCGGTGACGTTTGGCGCCAAGCGCTTGGCCAAGGCGCCGAAATCACGCGAATACGCCTCGGACATATCCGGGAAGCGCACACCAAGACCGGCTTCATTCTTCCCAATCAGCGGATTGGCTCCCGTCAAGTTGATATGATCTGTGATCAACATCAAATCACCTGCGGAAAATTCGCGGTTCATGCCGCCTGCCGCATTCGTGATGACCAGTGTATCAATTCCAAGCTGCTTCATGACATAAACCGGGAAAACGACCTTCTTCATATCGTATCCTTCGTAGAAATGGAAGCGGCCTTGCATCACAATGACCGACTTCCCTTCCAATGTACCCGCGACGAAACGGCCCGCATGTCCTTCTACCGTTGATACCGGGAAATGCGGAACTTCGTTGTAGTTAATGGCGACGGGCGATTCCACCTGATCGGCAAGGTCGCCTAAACCTGAACCCAGAATTAAACCGATGACCGGCTGAACTTCCCCAAGATGCTCTTTGACGTAAGATGCCGCCGCGTTAATTTGGTCCATATAGGACAAATCCGTATTTAAGGTTGTCATGTAGTGGTTACTCCTTACAATTCTGGGATGATGGATACAACGAAATCAAGGAACTTCTGCTTCACTTTCTCGGTCGTTTCCATCACTTCATGATGGGACAAAGGCTGATCCAGAATGCCGGCAGCCATGTTGCTGATACAAGAGATCCCGATCACTTCAATGCCGGAGTGACGGGCGGCAATAACCTCGCCTACCGTAGACATACCCACAGCATCTCCGCCCAGCACGCGAATCATGCGAATCTCGGCAGGTGTTTCATAGTTCGGTCCCAAGAGTCCGAAATAGACACCCTTCTGCAATGGAATGTTATTCTCTGCCGCTTTACGCACAGCAACCTCGCGCAAACGGCGGCTGTAAGCATCCGACATATCCGGGAAACGTACGCCCAGAGCACTTTCATTCTTACCGATTAGAGGGTTCATCGACGTCAAGTTGATGTGATCTTCAATCAACATCAAATCGCCGGGTTGAAAGGACGTATTCACGCCGCCAGCCGCATTCGTTACGAGCAAGGATTTCACGCCAAGCGCCTTCATAACGCGTATAGGCAACGTGACAATCTGAACATCGTAGCCTTCATATAGATGGAAGCGTCCCTTCATCATAATCACGGGCTTGCCTCCGATTTTGCCGACAATCAAGTCACCCGCATGTCCTTCTACCGTAGAAACAGGAAAGTGAGGAATGTCTCCGTAAGAAATAACTGTTGTTTCTTCCATTAATTCATCCAGAATCCCAAGACCGGAACCCAGAATTAACGCCACCTCAGGCAAAAATGTAATGCGCTCCCGAATATATTGCTCAGCTTCCGTAATTTTCTTCATTTGTTCGGACATCGTTTATTCGCTCCCCGTTCATATTCATTCTTATTTCAATTCATTCAAGAAACTGGTTCCGTTGGAAGGCAACGCTGCTCCAAAGTTATCGGCAATGGTGGCGCCCACATCAGAGAATGTGGTGCGTATCGCCAGAGAAGCCGGTTGCGTCAACTGCGGGCTGTATACTAATAAAGGCACATATTCACGCGTATGATCCGTTCCCGGATGGACCGGATCATTTCCATGATCCGCGGTAATCATCAATAAATCCTCGGGGCCAAGCTTCTCCAGAAGCTGAGGCACGTAAGCGTCGAATTCCTCCAGCGCTTTCGCATACCCGACCGGATCCCGGCGATGACCGTAAAGAGAATCGAAATCTACCAGATTCGTAAACAAGAGTCCTTTGAAATCCGTTCCCAGCAACTCAATCGTCTTCTCGATACCGTCCAGATTACTTTTTGTAGGATAGGAAGCTGTGACACCCTCTCCTGAGAAAATATCATTGATTTTCCCGACAGAGATGGAATCATAGCCCGCCTCCTGTACGCCGTTCATAACCGTCTTGGAAGGCGGAACCACCGCGTAATCGTGACGGTTCGGCGTGCGCTTGAACGCTCCGGGCGAACCGATATAAGGTCTGGCAATGACCCGGCCGACGGAGAATTCTTCTTGCAGGGTTAATCTCCTTGCAATCTCACAAGCCTTATATAATTCCTCTAATGGAATGATGTCTTCATGTGCAGCAATCTGAAACACGCTGTCCGCAGAGGTATAGACGATCCAAGCGCCGGTTTTCATCTGTTCCTCGCCGTATTCATCCAGCACTTCTGTACCGGAAGCCGGCCGGTTACATAGAACTTTGCGTCCGGTTTCACGCTCAAAGGCTTCCAACAAAGCAGGCGGAAAACCATCAGGATATGTATTAAACGGTGTTGTTATTTTCAGTCCCATAAGCTCCCAATGACCGGTCATGGTGTCTTTACCCACGGATGCCTCCGCCATTTTGCCAAAATAAGCCAAGGGTTTGTCCACTTTCTGTACCGTACCGAACGCTTCAATATTACCTAATCCCAGCGCCTTCAAATTCGGTAATGCCATGGACGGCACCTGTTCGGCGATATGTCCCAACGTGTGTGAACCCAAATCCCCGAAGCTCTCCGCGTCCGGTAATTCGCCAATGCCTACGCTATCCAATACGATAACGCCAATTCTGTTAAAACGCATACGCGCTCCTCCTTATTCATCCTGCCAATTACAGCCCTTATTATCTCACGCCGCCGAACGATATGCAAAAATCCCCTGTGCCTGAATTCCTTCGCTTCCCAAAAAAAGAAAAAGAAGCCACTCGTTATAGAATGGCTTCCCAAAGCCCCGTTAATTCATGCGCGCCCGGGGATGTGTCCGATCATAAACTTCTTTCATCTTACTTTTGGTTACGTGAGTATAAATTTGAGTGGTGGAAATATCCGCGTGTCCCAGCATTTCCTGAACCGCCCTTAAATCAGCACCATTCTCCAGCAAATGGGTGGCAAACGAATGACGCAGGGTGTGAGGGGTAATTTCTTTATGAATCGCCACTTCCTTGGCGTGTTTCTTAATAATCTTCCAGAAACCCTGCCGGGTCAGACGCGCACCGTGATGGTTCAAGAATAAAGCCTGATCAGGCTTGTTCGGTTTCGTCAACTGCGGACGCATCGTTTGGATATAGACATCCAAGCATTCTCCCGCGATTCGCCCGAGCGGTATAATTCGTTCTTTGGAACCTTTCCCGATACACCGCACAAAGCCCATCTGTAAATTCACACTGTCCATATCCAGAGAGATCAATTCCGAGACTCTTATGCCCGTAGCGTAAAGCACTTCTAACATAGCTTTATCCCGCAGTCCCGCGGGCGTAGAAGTTTGAGGCGCTTCCAGCAGCGTCTCTACTTCCTTGATCGTCAACACCTTCGGCAATCGTTTCTCTTGGCGGGGCGTTTCCATATTCATCGTAGGATCGTGATTTAACAACCGTTCCCGCACCATAAATTGGTGAAAAGAGCGGATCGAGATTAACATACGCGATATGGTAGCGGAAGCGCGGCCGAGTTGTCTTAGCTTTAGCATATAGGAGATGATGTGCGCTTTCGTGACCTGTTCCAGTTCCGTGAGTCCTTCAGCCGTAATAAATTCAATATATTTGGTGATGTCTCTTTCGTAGGATTCCAATGTGTTTTTGGAAAGTCCTCTTTCGACGGAAAGATAATGAATAAAGTTACGTAAGTGTTGGATCATCAGTTGGGTTCCTCATTTTCTTAAAAAATCTTATGTATCTTTTTTCAACAGACAGCCACTCGATTCCTGCTTACTCCCCGTACCAATAGAAGAAACGCAACCGATCGCTCAGAGACACTTGTTCGCCATTGTAGTCGGAACTGGTATTAAATACTTTCACGGACCTGCCCAAAGGTTCCCTATATCGATCGGTAGGTCCAAGCCACGCGGTAACGGCACCGGCGAAGTGGTATAGAAACAACGTGAGGATTAAGAAAATCAAAATAAACTTAATACGCTCCATCCATTTGCGAAGTGAAACAATCATCCGTCGACCCCTCCTTGGGTACAAGTCCTGCTATAATCTAGCGTATGAAAGACTTATCTCGTTTATGTCGTGCGGACAGATGACACAGGCGGATGGTTTTCCCCTGTCATAGAATGATGTAGTTTAACATCATGGCAGGAGGAATGCAACTTGAAGCCTTTGCGAAAGTTATTGAAACCGCTGGCCGGTGCCGGATCAAGTAAACCTAAACGACAACTTCAACGGAAAGTCATAGTGTTCAAAAATGCGCGGAGTTACAACACATGTCTCAAGCATATGCATCAACACGGGGTTCGGCCGGTTAAAACGATGAAAGACATTCATGCCATTTGTTTTCATGTGGATAAACATCAAGATTTGAGTAAGTTGCATCGTCATCCTTCTGTTCGCGCCATTGAAACGGACGGACGAACACGGTCCCACATGTTGCGCAAAAAAGTAAGGATACACAATCTAAAGAATCGTCAAACGACGCCTTGGGGTATTGCGTGTGTAGGGGCTCCCCGCGCATGGAAAGGCTCTCTTTCCGGCAGCGAGGTGCGCATCGCCGTGCTGGACACGGGCATCGCCAAGCATCCCGACTTGTCGGTCAGCGGGCGCTTCAGCACGCTGGATTTCAAGGAGAAGAAGCTGGACGGGAACGGTCACGGCACCCATGTATCCGGCACAGCGGCCGCGTTGAATAACAAGATTGGTGTTGTCGGCGTCTCTCCCGCTGTACGATTATACGGTGTGAAGGTGCTCGATTCCAATGGAGAAGGGTATGTTTCCGACCTTGTCGAAGGAATTGCGTGGTGCATGAAGCACGGCATTCAGGTCGTCAACATGAGCCTGGGCACCGTGGAAGGCAGTAGAGCTTTGAAGGCCATCGTGCGCAAGGCGCATCGCAAAGGCGTCGTCATCATTGCTTCAGCCGGGAATGAGGGCAACGAAGCGGCATCTATCGATTATCCGGCGAAGTACAAAGAGACGATCGCCGTCGCGGCATCGGATCGCAAAAACCGGGTCGCCGGATACAGCAGCCGGGGTGCCGGCGTCGATGTAACCGCCCCGGGGACGGACGTTCTGTCCACGTCGTCCTCCGGCGGGTACACGCGCATGTCCGGCACGTCCATGGCGACGCCGCATGCCGCGGGCACGGCGGCGCTGATGCTCAGCGCCATTCCGCGCCTGTCGGCCAGCGGCGTCAAGGCCCTCTTGCGGCGCACGGCGCGCAACCTCAAAGGCTACGGCGCCCGTTCGCAGGGCGCCGGGCTGATCAATGCGGCCGCAGCTGTGCGCGCTGCCCGAATTCGCCGTTAGCCTGCGCGCCGCCGCGCTGAAACGGCTATAACACGCGGTGCGGGGCGTCACCCCCGCTCCACATCAAAAACTCCCACACGGCGAACCGGTGGGAGTTTCATAGGGGACAAGCCCGTTTAAGGTTTATTCTTATCTCGGCAACGATGGCAAATCCCGTGAAAATCCAGCCTGTGATCGATAACCTGGAAATTAAATTCCTTGTCTAAGCGTTCCTCCAGCGGTCCAAGCCAATCTTCCATAATTTCATCCATGGCGCCGCACTGAACACAGATCAGATGGTGATGATGATGCTGGTTGGAATCGGTACGGAGATCATAGCGCGCTACGCCGTCACCGAAATTAATCTTCTCGACAATATGCAGCTCACTTAGTAACTCTAACGTACGATAGACGGTCGCCAAGCCGATTTCAGGGGCCTTTTCCTTCACTAGCATAAATACGTCCTCGGCGCTAAGGTGGTCCTCTTCATTCTCGAGAAGAACCCGTACCGTCGCTTCCCGTTGGGGCGTCAGTTTATAGCCATGTGATTGCAGCTGCTGCTTAATTTTGTCTATGCGCGCTTCCATCTGAAACTCTCCCCACTTCCGAAAACAACATGCTTCCATTATAGGGTGTGAATCAGCAAGAAGTCAACGTATTCAACTCTGTGTCAAAGCGATCATAGGCGTTACCCATTGCATTAAGGTCGGTGAGACATATGCCTCAAAGAGGGAAGTTCCGAGCAGTACAGCCGCCATACTTAACGTTAACACGGAATAAGACATGAAAGGCTCGGCTAAGGCTCCGCGTCGTTGAAGAATCCGGTTTCGGACCATATACAAGGAAAACGAAATGCCGGAAACACTCACAATGATCAAGGTCGGAATAATGACTAGATTTTGAGGAGCGACCGATACAAGCGCGAACAGCATCCCTTTCCAGGACAGTTCACCGACCAGGTAGCCAACCGTAAATCCGACCATGACGCCTTTCAAAAAGTCCAGCACCAGAATAATCGGCAATCCTATAACGGAAATGCCCAGTAACCAGATGAGCATGATCCATTTCATATGCATCCCAAACAGAGACACGAACGTTTCCTTCGGATGCAACTCCGACGCTTCGCCCAGACTGGCCACAAAACTGCCAAGAAAGCGCGTTAGATCCTCCCTTTGCTCCAAGGACAAAGCGTTCACCATTAACGCCCCGAAGATGACACCCATTACAAACAGAACCGACACAAATATATACAGGGGCATATGTTCTTTCATGTATGTCTGAATTGAGTTCCGGCTCATGCGCAAAAAACCCCCTTTCTTGTCCTATAGTACAAGACTATGAACCAAATGGGGGTTATATGACATGGAAGAATTGATCTTTATTGTGCAAAAAGTTCCGCAGCCGCCACCGTGAAGCCCTGGAAAATCCTTACGGGAATCGAAGCTTCCCGATCATAGGTTTCTCCATCAGTGTAGACACCATGTTCATCAAGCTCGTGAATCATCACGATGCCCTCCTGCGGGTAGACAATCCAGTACTCTCTCACACCAAACCGTTCATATAGCCGCTTCTTAACGGTAAGATCCAGCTTCAACGAACCTGGCGAGATAATTTCCACAATTAAATCCGGTGCGCCCTTGCACCCTCGATCGTCTAACTTATCAGGATCACAGATGATGGAGAGATCCGGTTGAACGACTGTTGATGTTTCTTTGTCGGATTCACCCGGTTTCGCTAGACGCACGTCAAAAGGCGGTAAAAATGTTTTGCATTTTTTGTTTTTCAAATAGTTCCCAAACATTAAATGTAAATTTCCAAGTATTATTTGGTGTAATTTTGATGGTGCAGGAGTCATGGCATACAAATCACCATCAATGATCTCCAGCCTTTCCCCATCAGGCCACGTCAGGTACTCGCTGTAGGTGTAATCTCTACGATGTAAATGCATGCTCATCCTATCACTCCTTTGTAAAGTATCCTTGTACTTCATTATATCACCAACGACACTGCTAATAAACTTGAAGGTTAAGGTTTTAACACATGCGTTTCAACTCGTTCCGGCTCCAGCACATTGTAATAGTTCACATCAAGCTCGACCTTCGCATTCACCGGAATACCCTCGTAAACTTCCTTCACATGGTTATCCTTCCCTTTGTATAATGTCTCCATGTCCGACTTGGGCATGACTCGTTTCCCATTTACGATCAGATAAGTTTGGTTCACGCCTCCGAATCGGGAATCCTTACTCGATGTTTCTACAACAAACACATCACCTTGCGCGTAATACGTTAAATCGACAGTAATATCTTTGAGCATGATCTGTGTTGTTTGCTTGCTTGTGCTTGCTGATTGTATATCTAGCATTGTGGTATGTTCACCTTTTTTAGCAATGAATGCGTCACTGAAGACCAGTTGCACTTTGTGGTCCTTAACATCCAGAATTTCGGGTAACTCAATATAATAATTTGCGTCATCTTGGCTAGAAATAGGAATTCGTTTTTCACCGACTATCAATTCCTTTTTCCAGTAATTTATATATCCATCTGCATTCGTAAAATTCCTAGATCCTACAACTTTGATCTGAGATGGAGACGCGATCAACTGTTTTAAATGTACCCTACCTCCCTCAACATCCTTATTAAGAGAATATAGAGGATAAATTAACGTATCCTTCACAGCAAGCTCATGATCATAATCGAACGGTATGCTCCATGATCCCTTTACCGTTTTCACATGACGTTTATAGCTCAGACTAACCTGAGTATCTTTCAGTTCATCAGGAGATATATCCAATGTCACCTCTCTCTTTTGATACTTCTCCTCCGGGTTGTAGATTATCAGATGAGTAGCGGCAACAGGTACTCCAGCTTGTGTAAATACCAGCTCAGGTTCATTGTCCTTGTCTTCTTGTTTATTCATCAGGGTGCGATATTTCACTCGCGTCGATTTACCTTCCGCCTTAACACTCAGGATTTCAACATAAGCAATCGCCTCGTTATCCACTTCTGCCTTCCAATAATTAGAATCTTGCAACCTCAGCTCCAATGGAACCTGCGTCGTTTTCAACAATCGAATATCTTTGGCCTCGAGTTTCATTTGAACGGTATCAGGCAGCCCCTTCTCAGTCTCGAAGAAGCCGATGATTCTGTCTTTTGCCTCATCCCATTTAACAACTGTCTGACCGGGAACCGGGTAATGAACGGCGTCTCTTACCGTCTTGTCGACAAGCGTAACCGCATCGAAATCGGCTTTCTCTTTCAGTTTAAAGCTAAAATTCAATACGAGTCGATTCATATCCGCCAGTGCGTTGTGCAACGTCAGGGTTCCGCCACTTTCGCGGTCGCTCTTTTCAATGTTCTGACCCAAACCTTGCTTCATGGATGTGACAATCCCTTCACGGCCGGACGACTTCATAATGTCAAAAAAATTAATTTGTACATTTGCGAGAACAGGTACCGCACTTAAACTGGCTGCCGCGAGGGCGACAGTGACTACTTTATTCCGTATGGAACGTACTTGGGATTGGCCCTGTTTGTCATCCTTGTGTTGAGTCTGTTGATGGTTTTCATCAATCCGCGCCCACATAGCGTTAAAATCAGGCTGCGGAATTGAGCTTTTCTGAGTCAGGTGCCGAATGTGCTGTTCAGTGTTCCGTTCCATAGTTTGCGCCTCCTTTAGCAATCGCTAATGAATCTGGATTCCCTCGCAATTTTCCCTGTAACACTTTGAGTCCTTTATGCACTCTGGATTTCACTGTACCCAGCGGGATGCTGAGAATGTCCGCAATCTCCTGATTGGTACAGTCATTGAGATACTTTAGAATGATAACCTTCCGCAGCTTGTCCGACAGTTGGTTCAATAATTCATTAAGCTCTTGACGTTCCCAGTGCCCCTCAAAGACCGTTTCAGCACTCTCGTTAAGCCCCGATGTTCCCCGCCAGCCATAATATATAGCCTCTTTAATCAACTTCAACTTGCTCCGCTTGGTAGCATTAGTGCAGGTGTTGACAGCGATGCGCATTAACCAAGCTTTTAATGCCGTTTCCGGTATCCCTGATCGATCGCAAACCAGCGCTTTGAGGAATACGTCCTGGCACATATCCTCCGCATCAGCTGCATTTCGCAACAAGTAATAACAGAAACGGTAAACTTCCATGTTATACGTGTAAAATAATTCTTGATTCGTCAACAGGTCTATTCACCTCTTTTATTTTCAAACTATGTATATAACAAATAAAGCTTCCAAAAAGTTCAAAATTTTCCTGCGAACCAACATAAAATTTATGATATGCTTTTCTCTCAAAGTAACTAAACCATTACATAAACAGGAGCGGAGCATGAAGATTAAATTAATGGTTATAACCCTGCTAAGTGCCTTATGTCTATTCATTTACGTTCAAACCGACTCAGCGGATCAGGATCCTTTCCTGATTACAGATTACAGCCGACTTCACCCTGTCAAAGTAGAACGGGTTATACAAGGTCGCGAAGAAGCTCAGCTTGTGGAACTGGTAAGAGATGCCCGAGACCAAGGAAAAACGATCTCCATCGCGGGTCAACGTCACAGCCAGGGCGGGCATACCTACTATAAAGATGGGATCGTTGTGGATATGACGCACTATAATCGCATACTTGAAGTAGATCCTGTGAATCGAAAGATAAGAGTACAAGCCGGGGCCACATGGGAAGATGTGCAAAATGCGGTCAACCCCCCCGGTCTCGCTGTGCGGACGATGCAATCCCAGAACCTCTTTACGATCGGCGGGTCCGTCAGCATTAACGCCCACGGCAGAGATATTCGTAACGGTTCCCTCATAGCGAGTGTAGAGTCCTTTCGACTGCTTACGGCGGACGGAAACATCAGAGAAGTCAGCCGCACCGTCAACGCGGACTTGTTCCCTCTAGCACTCGGCGGTTATGGGCTGTTCGGCATCATCCTTGACGTCACTTTGACACTTACCGACGATGTTGTCTATAGAATGACTACAGAGGATCTCCAAGTTGAGAACTATACGAAATACTTTCTTCAGCAAGTCAAATCCAATCCAGATATTGAGTTGCATATCGCGCGAATTTCCGTGTCCCCGGACAAACCGCTTACTGACATGTACGCTATAAATTACACGAGGGATGCCTCTATTCCTTTGTCAGAGCACAACACCCTTAAAACAAAAGAAAAATGGGTCGTGCCAACGAAAGCTTTGTTTCAGCTTAACCGGTCCTTCGATTGGGGAAAAGAAGTGCTGTGGAACCTACAGAAAGAGTATTTTCACAACCAAAAAAATGCCTTGATTAGCCGAAACAATGCCATGCGCTCGGAGTCTCAGTTCATGGAATATAGCGGTGCAGGCGCGAATGATTTTTTGCAGGAATATTTTATCCCCGTAGGAGAATTCGCAGGGTTTGTTGAGGACCTAAGAAATGTGCTGACAGAAGAAGAGTTAAACCTGCTCAACATTACCGTACGATATGTAAATGAGGATGAGGAAGCTGTCATGTCCTATGCTCGAGAAGATATGTTCGCACTTGTGTGTCTGTTCCACGCTCCGCTCTCATCCGATGCTCAGTTTCAGACCAAGGCAGGCATCCGCCGAATTATAGACCAAGTCATTAAACACCGTGGAACCTATTACTTACCTTATGCCGGCTACCCTACCGTGAAGCAATTTCAAACGGTGTATCCTAATTATCGGCATTTTTTCGTTCAAAAAGAGAACTACGATCCGGGTCGTCTCTTCACGAATCAATTTTATGAGCAGTACAACAAAGGAGAATCCACACATTCATGATGAATATTCAATGGCTGATCCGTTCCCAGAGCATTGTCACTTTGGCTGCCGGTATGATCTATCCCTACTATCTGCTGTTTCTCAAAAATTTAGGAAACAGTTATACAAAATACGGTCTCGCTTTTGCGGTGTTCACCATTAGTTCCGCGGCGGTTTCGCAATGGGTTGCGCCACGTCTGGACATGCACGCACAACGTATCTTGATTCTGAGTTCCTTGGGCATGATGGCGGCGATGCTGGCTTTCCCGTGGACTACCTCTTATCTGTGGGTGCTGGTCCTTCAGCTACTGATGGGTACATGCAATGCGATGCAAAAGATGAGCGAACGACTTCTCTTGGCGGATTACACTGAACGCGGCGCCCGGGGCGCTGTTATCGGTTCTTATCATTTCTGGACTTCGGTCGCGTCTGGATTTGCCGTCCTGTTGGGAGGGGTATTGATTGATTGGCTAACGATTAACGCGCTTTTCTATTTAAGTGCAGTTCTGTATGGTGTGAGCGCTTGGACGGTTTGGAAGTTTAGTAAAGTGAAGCAAAATATTCAAAGTATGAAACCGCCCTCTTATCATTAAAGGGCGGTTTATTTTATTTTAAATCATAAAGTACGTAATTTTTGGAAATAAACCTATTTACATATTTATATTTCCATGTGATAATGCAATTAACTAATTAGATGTTAATTAAATTAGATATTTATTAAAACATTTCCAAATTCGAAAGGAAGGTTATAATCATGTTTTATGTCGATGAGTACGTTGCACAAAAAATGATAGAATACCGACATAAAGAATTATCCGATATACACCGGCGACGCGATCCAGGTTACCTTGTGCATTTGCAAACTGCATTCAACAAGACCAATACGTTTGAGTTTCTTCTCATCCCTTTACTCTTCTTAGAAATCATGCAATAATATGCCTATGTAATTAGATATGTGTTTAATTGTTCACAAAGAGAGGATCGAATATATGCAATTAGATAAATTGGTTTCATTTCATAAGGCCGTTGGCGATGTCACGCGAATTCGAATTCTTGCGATGCTGAAGGACGGTCCGTTACATGGGCAGGCTTTGGCAGGGAAACTGGGGGTTACGCCTCCTACCATTACACATCATATGACGAAATTAAGGGAGGTTGGGCTTGTGTTTGAGCGCAGAGATAAGAATAATGTTTACTTTCATCTCGATGAGAAAAGTTTAAAGCAACAAGCTGGCGCGATTGTGAACAAGGTAACTGCATCGATTTCAGAATTGGATGGTGACGAAGCCGCCGCGCTGGTAAAAGAGAAGCAATCGGTAATTCGAAATTTTTTTGCCGGAGACGGTACGTTGAAACAAATGCCTGCCCAGCGTAAGAAGAAACTGTATGTGCTGGAGCATATGGCGGCTACACTGCAACCGAATCAGAAATATACAGAGAAAGAAATAAACGAATTCATTAAGCGTTATCATCCTGATTTTGCAACCATTCGTAGAGAATTTATTATGGGCCATTACATGTATCGCGAGAATGATGTGTATGAGCTTAATCCGCGAGAAATGTGGGGAAATGTAGAAGGTTGACGTTAAGTGTTCCGTTTGTTCGCTATAAAGACAAATCTATGGAGGTTTTCCTATGAAATCAACGAATGACTTTGAAACTGTGTTTTTAAAGGAATCCATCGAAACGTTTGAAAGCATGAAAAAGCTTGGCGACCGAACCCTGGAAAGGTTAAAGGAAGAACACTTTAATCACGTTATAGACCCGGAGTCCAACTCTATGGAAATCATCATACAGCATATGTGTGGAAACATGCGCTCCCGGTGGACAAATTTCCTCACGACTGACGGAGAGAAACCCGACCGGAACCGCGACCAGGAATTTGTGCAGGGAAAACGGACGAAGGAAGAACTGATCGCCATGTGGGAGCAAGGCTGGACGTTGGTATTTACCACCCTCCGTTCCTTACAGCCCGAAGACTTACTTCGAACGATTACCATTCGAGGCGAAGCGCATACGGTGATTCGGGCGATTCAACGACAAATCTCACATTACGGTTATCATGTAGGGCAGATGGTATTCCTTGGTAAGCATTTGTTAGAAGACAGTTGGGAGTCGCTCAGTGTGCCTCGTGCCGGGGCTCCTGAACGTAACAAACAAGACCGCTGAGTACGAACTCGGCGGTTTGTTGGGAACACAAGTACCATATTAGAGATCAATCAGAATACGCAGCTTGCGAGAGCAACCCTATTTGCCGTTCAAAATAACGAATCCGATCCACCACTTGCTTATATTCCGGTTGTATTGCTTTGGGCAGATTCTTAACTTCAATGGAGCCTTTACTTGGGTTGAGTCCGCTCTGGGCAAGAAGTGTCTCTTGGCGCAAGATAGAATCCGTGTAATCCGTATATTGTTCCGGCGTGAGCACAGCACGGCTATCGCCGAGCTCGTTCAGCCGGTCGAAGTAGGACTGGACTTCCGCGAACAATTGACGAACTTCAGCCTGCTTCGCTGCAGGCAGCGCATCCACATCAATTTGCCACGCATCGTTCCCATAGGCCACCTTTGCCGCTATTACCGCCTTCGCCAACTTCTCGAACTTCGGATAGTCCGCGCCCAGCATTTTCTTGGCGCCCATGAACTTGAAACCCACCTTCTGGTATTGCTGCATCGTCACCGTGACGAAAGTCCGCTTCGCGATTTCATAGGACCCGTAAATTCGGTCCGCCACCGAAGGGGTAGAGAACGCGCTTATCGTTAACGCTACAGCCATAACTGCCGCACTCGCGATAAGTCTGTATGTGAATCGGCGCTTGCGTTTACGGGCCTCTGACGGAAATCGCTTCTGCAGCTCCTTCCCCACGCTCTGATCCAGTGCCCTTATTCCTTCTTCCTGCCCCGCAAGCACCGCCTGTTGCATCACACGCTTAAACTCTCGCTCTGTGTACCGATTCATACTCGTTCTCCTCCAATCTCTTCCCATTCACATCTTCCTCCATGAAGTGAACCCGCAACCGCTTCAACGCGGTATGATGCCTGGATTTCACCGTACCCACAGGCACCGATAGCAACGCAGCAATGCCGGTCAGACAAGAATAATAACGGAGCACGATGACCTCGCGAAGCTTCGGCGGCAGCGTCTGGACTTGCTTCAGCATCACCTGCCGCCGCTCGAACAGGAGACCGTCTTCCTCATACATCGCCGGTTCCACGTACTGCTTCTGCTTCTCGAATAATCGGAACCTGCGCCATGCCGTCCTGCGATAGCTGCTCACTTGCCGAATGACGAGCCCATGCAACCAATAGCGGAACGAACGCTCAGAGTCGTATTTATGATAACTTTTCCACAGCGCAACATATACCTCATGGACCACCTCTACCGCATCCCCCGGGTTGGACACCAACAATCGGACCATGCGGTAGACATCTTCCTTCGTCTCATGATACAGCTCCGTGAACGCGGATGGCTCGTCCGCTTCCATACGCAGCAAGAGCGCCCGCAATTTGTCCTCCTTCACTGAATCCCCCTCCTTCCTTCTACACCCTATATTGGTCCGATCTTGGCAAAAGGTTCATTTACACAACAATAAACCCCCGGACTTCAGGTCACGAGACCTTCCGAGGGCTGCTGCTATTGGTACTTCTCCACTTTCCCGTACGTACCTCCGCCGCCGACACCGAGGCGGAGCGTGCCCTCGCGCGCTTGCATAACATAGCGCGCAATCTCCCCGCCGGCCGCCGCCTCGAGGTCCGCCGCCGTTGCCTGGTGCAGAATGTTCATTTCCGTGCCGAACCGCTCAAGCAGCGCAGCCAACTTGCGCTTTCCGAGGCCCGGGATGAATTCCAGCGGCACCTGGTAACGGTACGGCGGACGATGTGCTGCCACCACAGGCGCGGCGCGGTCTGCGATATCGAGGATGCGGTCCATGACACCGCGGACAAGCTTCTTGCTGCCGCAATACAGGCAGCGTTCCACCGAGGCTGCATCCTCGTCAAGGATCGAACCGCACCCGCCGCAATAGGTGCGGTGGTATTTACCGAGACGGGGATTCAGCCCGTAATTGGCCGTTACGCCGCGACCGGCATCGCCTCGCAGCGCCTTCACGACCTCCGCGTAGCTGGGTGATTCCAAAGCCATCAAATTATACTCCCTGCCGATTTTCGCTAAAGAGTGGGCGTCGGAATCCGTGAGGAACGTGAAGGCATCCAACTCGGATAGGTATCCCGCCATTTCCGTATCCGCGCTCAAGCCTAACTCCACCGCGGCGATGCCGTCCAGATCCAGCACATGTTCAATGCGTGTCGAGCAGCTGCCGTATACACTTTTGTGCGGCGTAAAAATATGAGCGGGTATCACCACACCGCCCCGTCCCAACACTTGCTCCTGCAACACGCGCGCTTGAACGTAAATGCGTTGGGAGCTGAGCTCCACGTTCTTCATATGATGCCGCATCCACGCTGTGAAATCCTGCATGACCGCAAGCGTCGGCAAATACACAAGCACATGCGCAGTTCCCATACCCGGGTCCCGCACCTCAATCTCGCTTCCAAGCAACACGGTAGTATCCCTGTAACGAATACCCCCGCCTTCAAGCTCCTCCATATCCCCCGAGTCCAGATAGTTCATGATCTCTTCCTGAACCGAAGGGGAGTGCGAGTCAATAATCCCTACAATATCAATGCCTTTACGCTCTGAAGCTTCCCGCGCGATATTATAGAACGTCAAGTCCTTGCTTCCGCTGATCTTTACGGGGCTGCCTTTCTCCGTTCGCCCGATATGGATGTGCATATCTACGTAGTACGAGCTTAACGCCTTCGACATCGCTTAAATCCGACCTGTCAGTTGATACACTTGCCATGCGTACACAGCGGTGATGGTCTTGGCATCGCTGATGCGCCATTCCGCCATATATCGCTGCGCCTCTTCCAGCGTAATTGCCTCGATCTCGAGAAACTCATCCTCATCCGGATTGACTTCGCCCTTCGTTAAATTCTCCGCCAAGTAGAGATGAACAATCTCATCCGCAAAACCGGGTGAAGTATAGAAGGAGTGTAACAGCCGTATGGAACCGCACTGATAACCTGTCTCCTCTTCCAACTCCCTGCGCGCTGCATCCATCGGGTCCTCTCCGCTGTCCAGCTTGCCTGCCGGTATTTCCACTTGGCTCTTCTCCAGCGCTTTGCGATATTGCTCCACAACAAGCATCCGACCGTCCTCAGTCAAAGCCAGAACAGCAACCGCTCCGGGATGCTTCACAATTTCACGTGTGGATGTGCCTCCATTGGGCAGACGGACGGTGTCTACTTGGAGCGAAATGATTTTGCCTTGAAAAATGGGCTTGAATTCAATCGTCGTTTCCTCGAATTTACGGCCTTCGTAACGTGTATGCTGCATGAATACAACACCTCTCCTCTCCATTTACGGCAAGACATAACTTGTCTTGACTCTACATATACTCCCTATTATATCACGCGGTCAAAAGCGGAGGGAAAACAATGAAGACCTATGTATCCGATCAGCATATTCGTTTGGTAGGCAAGGCTTGGGAAGTTCGAAACCGACTTCGTGTGTTGCAAAAAAACCATGAAGCCGGGGTCATGATGCATGATGTGCTTAACCAGTTGGTCCGTGTGGATTCGGGTTACGCCTCAATAACCCGCAAGCATAATCAGCCGCGCAGCAAACGGCTTCAAAAAATATAACATCGTTCTCAAGCTCACGGCCCATCGTCGTAATGGGCACGGGATAATCCGCCTGGTTCAGGCGGATTTCTTCTTGCGAAATGTGAGGCATACGCGGAAACGTATGCCTCACATGGGCATGCGCTGAGACGCCGAGCTCTCGCTCGAGGCGCTCCTGCGCGGAGGCGGGCAGTCCGCCCGGCAAGGGCACCGCGGCGGACTGCAGCGCCGCCTTGGTCAGCACCGTACGCAGGTGATGACTGGCGCCTTGATGCCGCGCGCGCGGATCGGCCGCCGTGATGCGGGGCATCACGACGGGCGTTCCGCTTAAGCCGGCGGCGGCATTGATCAGTTCGGCCGTCTCCATGCCGGTATGGCCGAACTCGGTCCCGGTCCCGGCGATGCCGGGACCCATGGCGGCGATGACGATGTCGGCGCCGAGCACGTGCTTCGCGGCGAGCAGCGCGCTGAACTTGTTCAGCGCCTCCAGATCGCCGCCGTAGGCGTGGCCGCACGTGACCGTGCCGCGCAGCCAGCCAAGGCCGCGGAGCGCGGCTACGTGTCGGCTGAACGCGGCCGGCAAAGCCCCGCCGTCGGTCATGACGTAGGCGACCGACGCCTCCGGCTGCAGCGCGCGTATGCGGCACACCGCCGCGGGCAGCATGCTGTGCAGCTCGCCGATCAGCACCGGTGTGCCAGCCAGGTCAAGAGACTGCCGGAACAGCCCATGGTATGGGCTTTCGGGCGCCTCCACGCTCACCACGCTGCGTTGCAGCGGGGTGTAGCGCAGCTTCATGATGTGGCCGGTGTCGCCAAGGGACCTAATCGCATCCGTGGCCGGACAGTCGCCATCGATACTCGTCGCTTCGGACTTGGGCATCCGCAATAGCTCCGCCCCGTCCGCGAAGCCCGCCACAAAATGAACGCCCCCTGTCCCGAGCCCGAGCTCCACCGCCGTTACGTTCAAGAGCAGCTTGTCGCCGGGCTTCGCCTCCGGCATCACGTCCGTGTAGTGGACGGCGCGCGCGGAAGCGCCGTCCTCCATAAGCATGGTCAATTGCTGCATGCCCTTCTCTGCGGCAATAACTTGTTGCACCGTCCCCATCTGCCACCGTATCATCCGCTCACCCCTTTGGGCCCCAAGAAAACAAGTCCCTACTTATTTAGAAATATACTCTCATACTTGTCATAAAACTCGGTTTTTAACAGTCCGTAGAAGAACATATCTCTCGGCTTGCCGTGGTGTATCTCATGCTGACGGAGCAGTCCCTCCTGCTTGAAGCCCGCTCCTGCCAGCATCCGCTGTGAACGCTCGTTGAAATCATAGACTTCGGCATAAATTCGCTCTAGATTTTTTACAGTAAATGCGTAATCAATAACGATGCGCAGCGCCGTTCGACCGACACCGCGGTTCCAGTAATTCCGGTTTCCGAGCACAATGCCCACGGCTGCCTTCCGGTTTTCGATATCAATCAACGCCAGCTCCGCGCGTCCCACCAACACACCTTCCGTCTCTACGGCAAAAAGCATTAAATGATCGGGCGTGTTCATGATATATCCTTGAAACTTGTCTATGAACAGCGCCTGGGACCGGCGATTCCCCCAACCGCTGTAGGTTTCAAGCTCCGTGTCCAGATGCCATGCGTACATGGTTTCTAGATCTGAAGGTTCCATAGGCCTAATTTTTACGTTATCGGTTTCAAACATCAGGTTTAGATCTCTCCTTAGAATTATTTCGCTAAAAAACATTCCACAAAAAAGGACTGAGGAAATACCCCAGTCCCTTTGTATACAGCAACACCTTGACTTACTCGCCCTTCGCAACTTCCTTCACGATCGCCACAACAGCTTCAGCCGTCCCGACAAGCTCAGAGACAGGAATTTGTTCCTTTAACGTATGAATAAACTCATAGCCCACCGCCAGGTTCACGGTCGGGATACCCATGCCGTTGAACATATTGGCATCGCTGCCGCCGCCGGTGTGGAACGTCTTCGGCGTCTTGCCGATGGATTCCAGCGCGCGCATCGCCAGCTTCACTACCGGCGCATCATCGCCATAGTTATATGCCGGATAAATGACTTCGCTCTTGAAATCCACCGTCGCGCCGTACTCGGATGCCGCGCTTTCGAAAGCAACTCTCATTTTCTCCACTTGCTCCGTTACTTTCTCTTGGTGCAGGGAACGCGCTTCCGCATCAATTTTCACGAGGTCGCATACGATGTTGGTTTGATCGCCGCCTTGGAATTTACCGATATTGGCTGTCGTATCTTGATCCAGACGCCCTAGCGGCATCCGGGCGATGGCTTTACTTGCCACTTGAATCGCGCTGATGCCGTCCTCCGGATTCACACCCGCATGCGCGGATTTACCGTGAATGGTGGCATAAATCTTAGCCTGTGTCGGCGCCGCGACGGCGATGTGCCCCACCGTTTTGTCGGAATCCAAAGCATAGCCGAAGTCCGCATCCATGTATGAAGCATCCATCGCTCGGGCGCCAAGCAATCCGGACTCTTCGCCTACGGAGATGACGAACTGGATTTTGCCATGGGGAATGTTATTTTCCTGCAGAACACGAATGCCTTCCAACATCGCCGCGATTCCCGCTTTATCGTCCGCGCCCAGAATGGTTGTGCCGTCGCTGCGAATGTAACCGTCCGCGTCCAGTTGCGGCTTAATGCCTTTGCCCGGCGTAACTGTATCCATATGACAAGTGAAGAATAAGCGCGGAAGCTCTTGATCCGATGTCGCCGCAAGGGATGCGAACAGGTTGTTCGCGCCGTGCCCGATTTTGGAACCCGCATCGTCTTCAGTAATGGTTAAACCCAATTCCGTAAACTTTTTTTTCAGCACTTCGCTGATTTCTTTCTCGTACTTTGTTTCGCTGTCCACCCGCACAAGCTCCATAAACTCTTGCACCAAACGGTCCTGATTTATCATAGACTTTCCTCCAATAAGTAAAATAAGTTACAATATACGAATAGTATACCGTTTATCTGCAGCGTTTCCAAATACGAAGGGAGTCTGAATTATCCATGGGTCAAAATAACCGCTGGTTCAAAATCATCATCTACATTATGCTGGCCGCTATGCTGTTATCCACGTTGTTGGTAGCTGTGCAGCCATTGATGCAATAAATTCTTATTTGTAATCAAAACATGTGCATTTACACCTAGGGCCTGTTGCTCTGCCGCGGATTGGGATGGATTTGAAGCCCGAACCCGTGCGCATGGGCGGACAGGCCCTTTGTCATTGCTAAACTGGATCTGAAAGCATTATGTCCTTGTCATACCCAAACTCTTGGCAAAAATAAGGAAGAATCCCCTCAGCCGCTTCGCGTAAAGTTAACCGTTTCCCCGTGCACTCTTCCAATGAAGTAACGCCAAACTCCCGGATGCCGCAAGGAATAATTCCCTCAAAACCATCCACCCCTGCATGAATGTTGAATGCAAAACCGTGACTGGTGACGAAGCCTCTGCGACTCCTGCATTTGTTGAATTTGACGCCTATGGCGCAAATTTTACGGTCACCTACCCAAACACCGGTGTACTCCGGCTTGCGGGATCCTTCGATGCCGAATTCACGGAGATAGTTGATGATAACCTGTTCCAAATTCCGCAAATACCCGTGCAGGTTTAGCCCCACCGCATCCAGATAGACGAGAGGATAGCCGACCAGCTGCCCGGGACCGTGATAGGTAATATCGCCGCCGCGGTCAATCTGGAACACGGAGATGCCCCGCTCTTTCAATTCTTCTTCATCCCACAGCAGATGCTCCGGATTACGATCGGCTCCGATCGTAAACGTCGGCGGATGCTCCAGAAGGAGGAGCGTTTCCGCTTCCTCCTCCTTGTCGATGGCTTTGACGTAATCTTTTTGCAGATCCCAAGCTGTGTTGTATTCAATTCTAGGATGGTAGTAAGCTTGCAATGGTTTCATCATTGAGGGTTCGCCGCTTTCTAGTACAAATTCGTTTCCGCGTTGTAGCCTTCCAAATTCTCCTTGACCCGTTGCAGAAACCGTCCGCAGATTACACCGTCCAGAATCCGATGATCCAGCGATAAGCACAGATTCGCCATGGAACGCACGGCAATCATGTCGTTGATGACGACAGGCTTCTTCACAATGGATTCAAAGGTCAGGATTGCCGCCTGCGGATAATTAATAATTGGATAGGACAGAATCGAGCCAAAGGACCCGGTATTGTTAATCGTGAATGTACCGCCTAACAGTTCATCAAGCTTCAGCTTGCCAGCGCGTGTTTTCGTCGACAATTCTTCAATTTCACGGGCAATGCCTGGAATGTTTTTCTGATCCGCCTTCTGAATGACCGGCGTGAGCACCGAATCTTCTGTACCGACCGCCAGGGAGATGTTAATATCCCGCTTCACGATGATTTTGTCCACAGCCCAGACGGAATTCATGATCGGATAATCTTTGATCGCGCTGACGACAGCTTTAATGAGAAAAGCCAGATAGGTCAGGTTCACGCCTTCTTTGCGTTTGAACTCGTCCTTCCACTTGTTGCGAAGCTGCACAAGATTCGTCACATCCACTTCAATCATCGTCCAGGCGTGCGGAATTTCCGTTACGCTTTGACGCATGTTCCGCGCGATCGTGTTCCGAATCGGCGTCACATCGATGAAGTATTCACTGCGGCCGGCGATCTGCTGACCTTCCACCTCAATATCGGGAAGAGGCGGATTCTGGCTCAGATGGATGCCGGTCGTGCGAAGCGGTCCGCGCTCCGACTGCGTCAGGGGCGCGCTTGGCGCTGCTGCGGCTTGCGCAGTCGGCGCGGCGGCGTAGGCTGCAGGCGCTTGCGCCGGAGGCGTCGGCTTCCCTTCGGCGATGTAAGCGAGCACGTCCTTGCGGGAGATTCTCCCGTCAAGGCCGGTGCCGCTTACGAGCCGAAGGTCGACGCCGTGCTCGGCGGCGAGCGTCTGCACGGCGGGGGAGTAGCGCCCGCGCATGCCGGGCTCCCGTGACGACGACGGAGTCGTTGACACGGGAGCGGCATGCGCCGCAGCGACCCCGCCGGCAGCGAGCGAGGCCGAGCCCGGCGCGCCTGCGGCGGAGCTAACGCCGCTAGCGTGCGCTGCGCTCTGCGCGCCGGCCGCCGCCTGGCTGCCGCCATCGCTCGCGTTGCCCGCGCCACCTGCGGTTGCTGCTCCCGCTGGCGCCTCGATGATGCAGATCGGCGTGCCCACGGGCACATTCTCCCCCTCACGGACGAGAATGCGCTTGAGCACACCTTCCGCCGTCGAGGGAAGCTCTGCATTTACTTTATCCGTAAATATTTCGCATAACACTTCATATTCTTCCACATAATCGCCCGGTTGCTTCAGCCATTTGCCGATCGTTGCCGATACGAGCGATTCCGCCAGCTGCGGGACGATAATTTCAAGTTCCTTAGTCATTTGAAGACACCTCGCTGTGTTCCGTTTATTGAATTCCGATAAAATAACCTCTATCGAAGCCTCTCAGGAGGGGCGACCGCGTTTAAAGGTTGGTTATTATGCCAATCGGAAAGCGTGTTTTCTCGAACGAAAACATATACTTTCCAATGTGGTTAGAATAAGGCCAGCTTCTTCATCGCTTCCTTGACTTTCTCCATATTCAGCATGAAAAATTTCTCGAGCGGAGGCGAGATCGGCATCGCGGGAACGTCCGGACCGCAAAGCCGCATAATCGGAGCATCCAGCTCAAACAACAGTTCCTCCGCGATAATCGCCGACACTTCCGCACCCACACCGCCGGTCTTGTTATCTTCGTGTACGATCAACACTTTGCCTGTCTTCCGCGTCGCTTCCAGAATCGCTTCCCGATCCAGCGGTTGAATCGTTCGCAAGTCCAGTACATGCGCTGAGATGCCTTCCGCTGCGAGTTCCTCCGCCGCCTGCATCACAAAGTGGACCGGCAAGGAGTAAGAAATGACGGTAATATCCGTTCCTTCCCTGCGCACAGCAGCTTTACCGATTTCAACAATGTAGTCGTCGTCAGGGACTTCTTCAACAATGAGCTTATAGCATTTCTTGTTTTCAAAAAACAGCACCGGATCCGGATCGCGCACCGCGGCTTTCAGCAAACCTTTGGCGTCATAGGCGGAATATGGCGCTACAATCTTCAGTCCCGGCGTTCCGAAGAACAACGATTCCGGGCATTGGGAATGGTAAAGCCCCCCGAACACACCTCCGCCGATTGGCGCGCGAATCACGATCGGACAGCTCCAATCGTTATTGGAGCGATAACGAATCTTGGCGGCTTCGCTAATGATCTGATTCGTCGCCGGCAACATGAAATCCGAGTATTGCATCTCGGCGATCGGCTTCATCCCATACATGGCGGCCCCGATGGCCACCCCTGCAATCGCGGACTCCGCAAGCGGTGTGTCAATGACACGCGCTTCTCCGAAGCGTTCCAGCAAGCCCTTCGTCGTACCGAACACGCCGCCTTTCAGTCCCACATCTTCACCGAGAAGAAAGACGTTCTCATCTCTTGCCATTTCTTCATGCATGGCCAAATTAATGGCATCTATATATTGCAGCTTCGGCATCGCTATTCCCCCTCTTCCGGCGTTGCGTAAACATGCAGCAACGTGTCTTCCGGCTTCGGAAACGGCGCGTGATCTCCGAATTCCGTCGCTTCCTTCACTTCTTGTATCAGACGCGCGCTAAGCTCCGCATCCTGCTCTTCCGACCAGATTCCCGCTTCAATCAGATATTGTCTGTACCGCGGCAGACCATCCTTCTGCCGGTTCTCATCCACTTCTTCTTTCGTTCTGTACATCAAATCATTATCCGATGTGGAATGCGGAGACAAACGGTACATCATTGCTTCGATGAGCGTGGCTCCTTCGCCCCGGGCCGCGCGCTCACGGGCCTCCTTGACGACACGGTATACTTCCAGCGGATCATTGCCGTCGACCTGGATGCCGGGTATACCGTATCCCAATCCGCGGTCGGCTACCTTGCCGCCGAGCTGTTTATGTACAGGTACCGAGATGGCATACTGGTTATTTTCACACATGAAGATCACCGGCAACTTATGCACACCCGCGAAATTCAAGCCTTCATGAAAATCGCCCTGGTTGCTGGAGCCTTCGCCGAAGGTGACGAAACTGGCAAAGCCTTCGCCCTTCATCTTCGAAGCCAGCGCAAAGCCTACTGCATGGGGAACCTGAGTCGTTACGGGACTGGAGCCTGTAACAATACGGTGTTTCTTATGTGAAAAGTGGCCCGGCATTTGACGGCCGCCGCTGGCAGGATCATCCGCTTTGGCGAAGACCGACAGCATCAGATCTTGGACCGTCATGCCGACGGATAGAACGAAAGCGTAATCGCGGTAATACGGCAAGTAATAATCACGCTCGCGATCCAGCGCGAATGCCGCCCCTACCTGAGCTGCTTCCTGTCCGATGCCGGACACATGAAAATTAATTTTACCCGCGCGTTGAAGCAACAGACATCTCTCGTCGTATTTACGGGCGAGCAGCATCTTCTCATACATGGCAACGGCCTGTTCGTCCGTTAAGCCCAACGTTTCATGCTTCGCCTCTCGGCTTGCCGAATAGGTATGTTGATTCAGGGAGAAAACCTCCTTAAAAGTTCGCATAATACCCTATAATTACGGGATTAAACCTTAAATTATAACCAGGTCCTAAGACTTGACGCTATATCCATTATAATCGTTTTGATTCAAAAGGGAAATGCTTCTTCTCTGCCCGTACCAAGCTCTGTACAAGCTGGAATTACATCCCGATCGCCTTCCCGTCCACCGCCAACATCGCCTCGCCGATAATTTCAGATAAGGTCGGATGAGGGTGAATCGTGTTGCCGACCTCCCAAGGCGTGGCATCCAGCAGTTGAGCAAGGGCCGCTTCCGCAATATAATCCGTCACATGCGGTCCGATCATATGTACGCCAAGAATATCATTCGTTTCACTGTCCGCGATGACTTTCACGAAACCGTCCGTTTCCCCGTAAACCAACGCTTTGCCGATCGCGGAAAAAGGAAACTTCCCGACCTTGACGGCATGACCCTGTTCTTTGGCTTGCGCTTCGGTCCAGCCTACGGACGCGATTTCCGGTCGCGTATATATGCATCGCGGCACAAGATGAGAACTCATCGGATGCGTCTTATGGCCTGCGGCATGCTCTGCCGCCACCATACCCTCATGAGAAGCCGCATGCGCCAATTGAAGGCCCCCGATCACATCGCCGATCGCATAAATATGCGGCTCTGTAGTCTGCATCGAATCATTCACTTTAATCACACCGTTCACTGTCTTGATGTCCGTGTTCTCAATGCCTATGTTCTCAATGTTCGCTTGCCGTCCGACGGAAACAAGGAGTTTCTCCGCCTTCAACAATTTGGTTTCTCCGGCATGCTCAACGCTCACCGAAACGCCTGTATCGCCTTTAACCGTTTGGGATGCATCTAGAATAGCGCCTGTTAATACGGTAATCCCCCGCTTCTTCAACAACCGTTCCAACTCGCCGGAGATGTCCTCATCCTCCTGAGGGATTAAACGTCCGGACGCTTCCACAACAGTAACCTCAACGCCGAAATCGTTCAGCATGGAAGCCCACTCCACGCCGATTACACCGCCGCCGACGATGATCATGGATTGCGGGAGCTCGGTCATTTCCAACGCTTCTTCACTCGTAAGGATATAGCGTCCATCCGGCTCCAAACCCGGCAACGTTCGGGGTCGGGAACCCGTGGCAATGATGAGATGCGTCGGAACAATCGTTTCCATCTCGTCCTCTTCAAGTTCAACCGCAACCGCCCCGCTCTTCGGCGAGAAGATAGAAGGTCCGATGACACGGCCTTTGCCGCGGATGATGTCGATTTTATTTTTGCTCATCAAATATTGAACGCCTTTATGTAATTGATTTACGATCCCTTCCTTACGCTCCTGCACTCTGGCAAAATCAAGCTCCGCCCCGGTCACTTTCACCCCGTACTCATTCCCTTTACGGACTGTGGCATACACTTCGGCGCTTCGGAGTAAAGCCTTGCTGGGAATACAACCCCTATGTAAACACGTCCCGCCCAGCTTGTCCTTTTCAACAATGGCAACCGTCTTTCCCAATTGAGCCGCGCGAATCGCCGCAACATAGCCCCCTGTACCGCCGCCCAAAATAACGAGATCATACGTCTTAGTCATGATTCTACCTCCGGTTTTCTTCTTTATGCGTCTATTGTACTCCTTTTGCATGCGAGGAATAAAGTCTCTTCATGCAAATAGACAGTGCCAGGGGTAACGAGGTATGATGAAAGGACAACTCTGCTTCATTCCCAAAAAGTCCGAAGGATGCCGGCACGAAAGGATCATGTACCCGATGAAATTAAAGATTGCTCGATTTATTGCTATTCTCATTCTTGTCATTCCGGGCGTTCTTGCTACGTTTGGCTTTCTTCATATGAAAGATGCCGTATTTCTGTTCTTCTCCCAATTCGGTGAGAGCGGTGCAGAGCCCTCCTTCCGTTGGGGAAAATTTATGCTCGGTTTCGTTGAGTTTGCCGCAGGTGTCGGCTTTATCGGCGGCTGGATCTTCTTCCGCGATCGCAAGCGCAACTATGTAGCGCCTCGCTTCAAGGTGAAGAAAAAGCGCCCCCAATAACACAACAAAATCCCCCTCCGCTACGTCCGTAGAGAGGGGGATTTTGTTGTGCGCTTGGGCACATTCGTGTACCTAGGCTCACTATTTATCCGATTGTCTGCCACCCGTGTTCGATTAATGCTCCTGGGCTCACTATTCATCCGATTTCCCGCCACACGTGCACATTTAATGCTCCCAGGCTCACTATTCATCCGATTTCCCGCCACACGTGCACATTTAATGCTCCCAGGCTCACTATTCATCCGATTTCCCGCTACCCGTGCACATTTAATGCTCCTGGGCTCACTATTCTCCCTCCCGAACGCGATGACCGGCCGGCTGCTCCTCTTGCACGCCGTTCAACGCGTACAGCCCAGGATCCAATGCCGCCACGAACGGAGACAGTTCGCCCGGCGCGTACAGCTCCAGCACGTGCATCGCCCGCGTGCAGGCGGTGTAGAACAGCTTGCGCTCGCTTTCGCGGCGGTAAGCTGCGGGGGACGCGTCGTAAATCACGACGGCGTCAAACTCCACGCCCTTGGCGAGGTACGCGGGGATGACCACCGCGCCCGGGGGCAGCGCTTGCGTGCGCTTCGTTACGAGAGCGACCTCCGTCGCCCCCGCTTGCGCGATCGCCGCATGCGCGGCCAAGCTTTCGGCAGCCGTCTTACAGATGACGGCTACCGAAGCAAAGCCCTCGCCCCGCAGCGCGTGAATCCGCGCCGCTGCGTGCCGAGCGCCTGCGGCCGCGTCTGCCCCCGCGGCCGCCAGCGTAACCCGCGGCTTATCGCCGCCGCGGTTAAACGGCTCGATACGCTCGCCGCCCGGGACAAGCGCTCGCGTGAACTCGACGATCTCGCGTGTCGACCGATAGCTTCGCGTTAAATGCAGCCGCTCCGTATCGGCTTCGCCGTAGAGGTTCGCCACCGCTTCCTCATCGCGGAACGCCGCTTCATGCGTGAAGATCGCCTGGTTGAAATCGCCGACGGCCGTCATGCGCGCGCGGGGAAACAGACGCTTCAGAAACTCGAACTGAAACACGGAATAATCCTGTGCTTCATCAATCAACACATGCCTGACCGTGTTATTCATTCGGAAGCCCTGCACAAGCTCGCTTAAATAAAGATAAGGCGCGGCATCCTCGTAGGAAAGGAGCGATACATCCATATTTTGTAACGTATACTGACCAATCTCTTCCCATTGCTCCGGTAATTCGCCGTCATTTAACTCCGTTAACAGCGTCCCGCCGACAAACAACTGACGATATAACGCCGGAATATGAACAAACCGCTGACGCCGCACCCGTGCGCGTAATTTCTTGTAATGCTCATCCACGACCATTCGGCGCAGCAACGCCTCTTCCTCATCCGCCTCATGAAGATCGCTGTTTCCTAACCCTTTGCGCTTGCGCAGCCTCATATACGCTTTATGATATTTCTCATTATCCAAATAATTAAGTTCTTCCTGCACCCAATCCTTGCGGACTTCTTCATCAGCCAAGACGGCAAGCCGTTCCATCAGCCATTCTTGCATCAATTCCACACGGTTCGCCAAACGGACCGAAGACGGGTAACTGTAAAACTTGGCATTCATTTCCTCTGCCGAAACCACGGCATGCCCGCGGAATTTTAACGCTCTGAACCGCATGCCGGTACGCTCCAAATGCTCCTTATATCGTGATAAGACCTGCAGAAACAACGCCGAAGATTTAAAGCGAATACCCGCAAGCCTGGCATTATATCCCGGTTGATGCGTGGCCGTCAACTCGTACTCCATCTGATCGTAGGGATCTTCCACCTGAAACTCCGGCTCTAACCGGCTGCCCAGATAATCCTGAAAAGTTGTTTGACGGATATTCTCTTCACCCAGCTCGGGCAATACAGCGGATACATAACTGTTGAACAAAGGATTCGGCGAAAAAAGCACCATTTGATCGGCCCGTAACGTGGTTCTGTGTTTGTACAGAAGGTAAGCGACACGTTGCATGACAGCCGACGTTTTCCCGCTTCCCGCCGCTCCTTCGACGATCAGCAACCGGCTGCGGTCATTTCGTATGACGGCATTCTGCTCCTTCTGAATCGTAGCGACAATGCTCTTCATCTGAGGGTCGGCTCCCATGCCCAGCACCTGCTGAAGCACTTCGTCCCCGATCGTCAGCGCCGTGTCAAACAGATAACGGATACGTCCCTCCCGGATGATGAACTGACGCTTTAATTGCATCGTTCCCGTAACGGTACCGCCGGGAGTATCATAGGCTGCCGGCCCCGGAGCGTAGTCGTAATACAAGCTCGCGATCGGGGTTCTCCAGTCGTAGACCAGAAAGGTCTCTCCGTCTGTATCGATAAAGGATGACATACCTATGTAAATTTGCTCTGAGGTGTGCCCCTCCTCTGTTTCCGCTTCCACAAAATCTATTCTGGCAAAATATGGAGCCGGTAACAATCTGTTCATCTTTTGCAGCATTAGAAAGGTGTGTCGATGGCTGCGTTCCCGTTCGGACAACAGCTCCGACTGCTGTTTCAGGCTGGCCATGGTCTCATTGACGTCATCCGTATGACTCATATTCACGGTCACTTCATCCCATAAATCCTTACGAATTTCAACAACTTGCTCTCTGAGATCCTGTACGTCCGGCGACATATGGGCAATCCGAGTCTGAAGCTTCTCCCGGACTTCATTTACACGAATCTGTTCTATCTCCTGTTCTCGGTCCAAGATGATTCCTCCTCATCAAACAAACTTTATACCGTATGCGCATAAGTGCAAAAAAAATCCTGCTAAAACGACAGAATGCATCTGCTGGTTTTAAAAGGATTTGTGTGGTTGGTGTTCATGGATTTCTGTCTACACTATATCAGATGGTTCAAAATACAACAATAGTGCGCTACGGGGTTCTTCCTAACCGGTCCAGCCAACGCAATAAAGGCAGTCGTTCAATCCAGACCGTAATTGAGCTGCGTTCCGCGGTCCACTGTAAACTTACCAATATAACTGCGGCAACGCAAAGCAACCAAGCGGGCGCATAGAAGGCGTACGCGGTTCCGAGAGCAAATCCGAAAGCGTTCGCCCCCGTATCCCCCAGCATCAGGCGTCCTTGAACATCCTCACGGTACAGCAACACGGCGCTGATCAGCGTCGGAATCCAGATCTCTGCGGCTTGAGGCGTGTATATATTTCCGAATATAAATAACACCAGCCACAGCCCGAAGCTGCACTTTAGTGCCCGACCCGGACGCAAGTCCAACAGATTAATTACATTGGTACAGAGCACAATGACGAACCAACATAGAACGCTATATACCCAGGTGTGTTGCATCCCCAGTGTTAATATCAACGCCACAATGGATGTACCCGCGGCTTTCATCATCCCGGTTGTCCAGACGCCCTGCTTCACAAGCTTTCGCCAGTGTCCGTGAAAACCTTTGGTCGTCCGGTCCCCCACGGTATCGTCGAGCCACCCTAACACCGTAATCACGCACAGTGACAAGGTGAATAACGACAGGGTTCTGATGCCTACAATCCAGTAAATGAGGATAAGCACACCAAATAACATGCCGGCTCCAGTAGGAATAAGCTCCCCATTGTAGTTTAGTCTTGTGACCCCATGTGTTTTAAGAAAAAAAACAAGTTTCGGCAACAACCATATGCCGGTACCGGCGCACACAGCCGCTTCCGCCAACAGGGTTAGGAGGAGCTTTGGGTTTTGAACATCCATTTGAGTAACAAAGTCCTTCCTACAGACACAAATTGCCTGCCGCGATGCACAAAACCGCTCCAGTCACGCCCTGTTTCACGGTGTTTAAACGGAACGTCCACCTCGCATATGCGGTATCCTGCCCGGGCGGCGTCAATCGTCAGTCCTACTTCGATGCCGAACCGGTTTGCAAGACGGGATCCGTTGCCGATGACCTCGCGGCGCAGGGCTCTTTGTCCGGATAAGGGCGCCGCTGCCTGAAAGCCGCATAACGTCCGGATGCCGAAGGCGGCCAGACCTTTAACCAGGCCGAATCCGCCACGGAGCGACGGTGACGGCAGCTTCGCTACGGCCATGTCGGCTTCCCCGGACAACACCGGGGCTAACAGCAACGGCAAATGCGCCGCGCTTTCTTCCAGATCGGCATCCAGAAATACAATAATATCCCCGGAAGCATGCGCGACACCCATTTGCAAAGCGGAGCCTTTGCCCAGGTTGACCGTGCTGACCAATACGTGATTGGCCCAAGGCAGCGCTTGACGGAACGTTTCATCCTCACTGCCGTCGTCCACCACGATCAGCTCATGCCAAACCCGGGCTGCGCCGGGCTCGTGAAGCCGATGAAGCGCCCGGAGTGTGGCGGAAATACGTTCGGATTCATTCCACGCCGGAATGATGACGGATACGATAGGTGACATGCCAAATCTCCTTTTGGTCTGTTGAATGGGTGTGTCCCGTTGCCGGTGCTGAAACCGGCGCATGTTGTTCCGATTCCCTGTGATGAGACGGCGCCTGAGCGTAAAGCGGACTCCAGCAAGCTGCTACCGCGATTAACATGCCCGCAGCCAACCCCGCGGATGCCAATGTCCTAAGCCAAGCTTTAGCCACTTCAGAACGGCGTTTATGGGAACGAGCGGTATACAAGAGCGCGAAGCCTTTGGCATCGATTAGTTTGGAACCTATCTTCATACGGACCAGTAACGTGCTGGCCATGCCTTTGCGTCCTTTTTCCAGAAAATCGATCATCGAGGTATGGCTTCCCACGGCTATGATCCGCTCCGCACCCAGCTCGTACGCGGTCAATAACGCCACATCCTCGCTGGTTCCGTGCGCGGGAATAATCTGCACCGGCAGTCCCAGCTCATGTACACGCTTAAGCCCCGGAGCCCTCCCGTCCGGATAGGCATGCACCACTAGTTCGCAACCGCAGCACAAAGCCCCGTCCGATACACTGTCCATGTCTCCCACAATCAGGTCCGGCATGTAACCTGCTTCCAGCAAGGCATCCGCGCCTCCGTCCACACCAATGAGCGCAGGTTCATATTCGTTAATGAAGGCTTGTAACGCGCTCAAATCTTCCTTATATCCGCTGCCCCGAACAACAATAAGAGCATACCTTCCCGACAACGAGCGAAGCGCGGGCAAGGACATAGGTTCAAGCCATTGAACACTTTCGTTGCTTGCATGAACCAGCGTATTCGTGATAAAAGCATTTAAAGTGTCAGGCAGCTTGGCTTGTCCCTCCATATAAAGTTCATGCCAATCTCGCTCCGTAAACAAGGACACCTTTGCAGTATGTTCTCCGCAATGCAGTACACCTTCGCAAATCCGGATCTCTACACCCTGTTTACCTTGAACTGCCTGCTCCGCTTCCTGTTTGGCCAAGGTTACGAATAAATCCTGATCACCTTGATAGATCGGAATTCCCGCATGGATTAACATCCTGGGACCTTCAGCCGGATAATGACCGTTCATGGTCACCCCGCAATTCACTACGGCTTTCACACCGGCATGAATAAGTCCGGAAGCTGAAAGTTCATCTAAATTATTATGAAGTAACAGAGCGATGTCTCCTGGTTTGAGTTTCTCCAACAGACGCTTTGTGCTTAAGCCGGCCTTTGCCGTTCCCTTTATATCTGCCCGCCCCGTACGCCAATTCCTCGACTGCCCCATTGCCCGGACAACTCCCCGAAAGTAATAGAGGTTAGTATGGGCAACTTTTGTGAAAATATTCCACGCCTTCATCCCTGAAGATTTCTTGCATATTTCTATAAATGTAGCGTAATATAAGAACATATATTCGTATTTTGGTGGTGTATAAGCAATGTCCCAGAACAAAGCTCCTTTATGGCCTACAGATGAGGAACAGGGCATGATTAAGGAATTTCTGCTATTGCCGCTCGTACTCACCGTCTTCGAGAGAGATACGGAAGTCATTGGCAATAACGTAAAGACGAAAGCCCCGTATGTGGAGGCCATCGCATTAGCCATGGATCGGGTTACGCTGAATCTTGCCGGATTGAAGAAAGAATTTCGTTTACGGGGCATCAAAGTGTTTGATGGTGTGCGTACGGAGCACGGCATTCGTTGCAGCTACCTTTGCAGGGGATATGAGAACCAGTTCGATCTGATGTGGACCTATGTGAAAGCGGAGGTGGAGCTCCGGATGAAACATTATCTGGGTACGCATCTGGAGGTGTACCTGTCACACAAGACGAAGCTGAAATAAGGCTGTTATGGAATCCAGTTGCAGTTGTCGGGTTGGACCGCAGGCAACATTTGTTGAAACACCGTGTCACCCAGTTGATGCATTACCGTGCGTTCCTTATAGGTAATACGGCAACACAAGACAGGAGTAACAAGACGCGTCGCTCCCTCTTGTCCGATGATTAGCGGTTCCAACTGGTGGAGCAATTCCCTGCGCAGGGTTTCTGTGAATCCGTCCGTTACCGTTGCCACAGGCTTATAAGGTACCGTGCGGAAGTGAACGCCCACGCTTATAGCGAAGTCAGGCTCAAGACGATATCCTAGAATAATCACGTCAAGCACTCTCGCATGATGCTTCCTTAACCAGAATGGGGATCGGATTCCCGGAACATATACAGAGTCCTTGCGCTTTCCAATAACCCCCTCCCACTGATGGATTCTTGTGTGTTCCCACAAGTTGTGTCCGCTCCCTGTTTGATGGGGACTTAAAGCCATATTTTCACGCGAAACTACAACTTCGTTCAACTTCATTTTGCGCTTTATGAGCGTTTGCCCCATGAAAGAAAGTCCGTCTTGATAAAGTACATCGAATAGGATCAGGGTCAAAGGATGTGTATGCAGCGCTTGTCTGATCCGCTCCGATCTGCTGATTCGCAACCGATATAAGGCATCGTCCGCTACTGGACGGCCGTTTCGAATACAGACCGCTTCACCGTCCAGTATGACGGATTCGGCTTGAATTCCCTCCCGCCATCCGCTTAGCTCAGGTATTTTCTCTGTTACATCCTTGCCGTTTCCTGTGAAAGCAACCATGTCCCCTTTGTTTATATGCAGCTGGATTCGCCAACCGTCCCACTTGGGTTCATACAGAATGTCGGCGTCGTCCATGGGAAGCTGTCCCCTGCCCGCTTTCATCGGCCGGATAAATTTCATAGTCTCACCCTTTCTACCCTTTCTACGTATGTATAGGCTTATGGTTAAATGTGCCCTGGCTGCTAAAGAAAAGTATTGAAAGTCCTCACAAGTGTATATATACTGAGTTAGCATCATTTAACAATTAGGAGGAAAGATTCATGAAATTAGGTTCAAAGAAGCTTTACATTACATTTGTCCTTATTATTCTAGTTCTTATGACTGCCTGTCAGGCCATCGGCGGCATTGATCTGAATAAAGCTTTATTGGATAACTCAACCGTTACTTCGGGTGAAGGCAAGCAAAGTATAAGTTGGGAGCTTGAACTTGATCCTTCCGCCGAATTGGATGCCGCTCAGCAAGAACAGCTTAACAGGTTTAAGAGCGGATCTATCGTACTGGATCATTACAAAGTGCAGGACCAAGCTACCGCTTCGGTGAAAGGTGCTGTCACATTGGCAGGAAAGTCCATTCCCTTTGAACTGTACACGGATAAAGAACAGCTGTCCTTGAAAGTCGATGGCTCACGGAAATTACTGACGATGCCTCTAGGCGAGTCCGGTGAATTAGGTCTTGGCGGATTAGAGCAAGACAAGGCCTTCAGGGATGAGGTTGTTACCACTCTTATCCGTAACTTACCCAATCCGAAAAACACATCATTCCAACTAGGCCACAAAGCCGTAATACAAGGTGAAGAAGTAGAATTGACGCGCATTTCCACTGAAATTAAAGGAACAGATTTGCACGAGGTGCTGTTTGAGACTGCGGGTAACCTGTTGAATGATGAAGCCAACATTCAGCAACTCTTGGAGAAGATGTTAATTTCCGCGGAGGAAGAAGCCCTGTCGGCCGAAGAAGCAGCAGAAGAAGCCGCATCCATGATGCAAGAATTCCACTCCTTTATGACAGAATTTAAAGCGGATTTGGAGAACGATGATCAACTGGTTTACAAGATGCTTAACAATCGCAATAATCTGTTCAAGCTTCAACTAGGCATCGACTCGTCATTACGCATTCGGGAAGCCAAAGCGGAGCTGTACTATCGTATTCCCAAAATACCGGGTGAAGTGAACCTGCCCGTACGCGCGGTTCGCATGATAATGAGTTCCGAAATGTCCCAGCAGAATATGCCTGTTACGGCGGATGTGCCAAGCGATGCTCAACCGACAATGGATTTGGACAGCCTGGACAAACCGCGAACATTTATTGCTTCGCTTGATACCAAATCGGCTTTATATGATGTACTAAAAAATGATTTAAATCTTATGGATCGCAAAAGTGAATTTTACATAACCGATACGGATTTATCCCGCCCTTCCCATACTTACAATGCTTTCGGTCAACCTTATGTGAAGATGAATTCGGCTCAGATCGGAGCTCGTAACCTGGCTTCGCAAATGGATTACACCATGGTGTGGGACGCGACTCGCCATAAACTGACCATCAAGGATAACGGACGGTATATCCAATTAAAACTGGGCTCCAAGACCGCGACAGCTAACGGTAAAGCCATTGTTCTCCCTTATCCGCCGCATGTCATTAATAACCTTATTTATATTCCCGTAAAACCGGTGACTCAAGCATTGAATACCGATTTATATTTAGAAAACAATCAAGAATACGGAACCGTCATTCAATTGTCCATTACAGAATAAACAACAACACACCAAAGACTGGCGCCGAATGATGCGCCAGTTTTTTTTGGTGTAGGAATACTGTTCACTCTGAGTTAATTCAAGTTCCAGCTGTCTACCGTAGCATAAGCGGTATTGTAATCATAACCAAGCCCCATCAAGTAAGAGATCGCAGCCACTTCAGACAGCGTATGATCGTAGCCTCTGCCTTCCGCTTCATTCAATCCGTAAGCAATGGCTGGACGCAAGTCCTCAATAACGCTGTAACGGTCGGCTTGCGGGTATGGCATATACGGCATCGTTGTCGGCGCCATCGGTGCATAGGGCATGACCGTAGGCATCGGTTGCACGGGTTGCATCGGCGAGCCCATATATGGACTCATTCCGTAAGGACTATATGCTTCATAAGGAACAGGTTGAGGCATCATCACATTCGGTCCATACGGGGATACATTGCCCGCATAGGCAGGAGCTACATTGCCTTTGTACGCAGGCGATACGTTGCCTTTATACGCTGGATATACGTCGCCGCCTTTGTACGCCGGGGACACGTTCCCCTTCGTCGCCGGAGATACGTTGCCGATGTTTGCAGGCGATACGTTGCCTTTATACGCTGGCGATACATCGCCGCCTTTGTACGCCGGAGACACGTTCCCCTTCGTCGCCGGAGATACGTTGCCGATGTTTGCAGGCGATACGTTGCCTTTATACGCTGGCGATACGTCGCCGCCTTTGTACGCCGGAGACACGTTCCCCTTCGTCGCCGGAGATACGTTGCCGATGTTTGCAGGCGATACGTTGCCTTTATACGCTGGCGATACGTCGCCGCCTTTGTATGCCGGAGACACGTTCCCCTTCGTCGCCGGAGACACATTGCCGATGTTTGCAGGCGATACGTTGCCTTTATACGCTGGCGATACGTCGCCGCCTTTGTACGCCGGAGACACGTTCCCCTTCGTCGCCGGTGACACATTGCCGATGTTTGCAGGCGATACGTTGCCTTTATACGCTGGCGATACGTCGCCGCCTTTGTACGCCGGAGACACCATTCCCTTTGTCGCAGGTGACACATTACCCAAAGAGTATGGAGAAATGTTTCCTTTCGATACCGGGGAAACATTACCGATCGAAGCAGGAGCAATGTTTCCCTTAGCCCCAATCGGAGCAATATTGCCGGTAGCAGCGGGCATTGTCATTATGTTCGCCTGAACTGGCATGACACCTGTGTTGGCCAATGGCAGCACAGGATTAGCCGCAAGAGGCTTAACTGGGTTCGGCTTCATTCCAATCGGGGAAACCGGGTTCGAGGAAATAGGCATCGTCATTGCAGGCTTAACCGGATTTGGCTTCATCGGGTTTGGCTTCATGGTTACGGGCGAAATCGTAGGAGGCATGATTGGATTGGGCATCGGCATGGTGACGGGCGGCAATGAAATGGGTTGAATCGCAGCAGGCGCTTCCGTATTTTGCGAATTTACCGAGGCAACTTCAGGCTTCGGTTGTTCCACATTCGGCTTCTTCACCGGATCAACCGCTTTAACCGGTTTAGTTACCGCGGCCGGTTTTACCGGATTGGGCTTAGGGACTGGCTTAGGCGCCGGTTTTGCCGTTTCCGGTTTAATGCTTGTGGAGGGCTTAACCACCGGTTTAACTGGCTTTTTTTCCATTCAGAAATCTCTCCTTATACAATAGGCTAATATATCGTATGCATTCGCCCAGAAAAAGGAGCTTGGACTTCAAATTTATCATTTTTTTATTTTGCAGATGGAGAGTTTATGAGATAATAGAGAGGCTTGCCAAATTGGAAGTGATGATGGGAAAGGGTTGTTTGAAAGTGTTTAAATATGTTGTTGTGCATGAGCTTCACGGATTGTTATATTTTATGAGCGCCGCCTTGCTCTACTTGGTGATAACCCCTACCCGTTTATATACAGGCAATCGGCGCAAAATGCTGTTCGTAGCGATCCTAACGGTTTTAAGTTACTTTTACTTATTTTATGAACATATCGATCCCGACATTTACATCCTTCATTTAATTCCCGTTAGTCTGGGCTTTGCTGTTCTGTTTGAAGGAGCGATTCCCGGCATATGTACATGGTTCGCTTTTAACATAGGCAGCTATTTCTTCTTACATAACGAGATTGCTCCGGTGGTGGCCGCCTCTTCTTGCATGTTGCTTCTGGGATTATATGCTCACAAGCGGTTTTTGGAGGGAACTCTGACTCGTAAAATTGCTATATCCATGGTACTTCTGTTTGCCTATATGTTCGTGTTATTGTCGATGAAACCCAGCTTAATGCAACATTCACTCTTTATTATAACGTGCTTAATCGGCTCCATTTTCTCCACCTGGCTCACGCATTACTTGTACTTTAACGTGAAAAGGCAGGAGATTGTGAAAGAGAAATTAATTAACGCCGAGAAATACCAGTTGATTGGACAGCTTGCCGCCTCTATGTCACATGAAATCAGAAATCCGCTTACAATCTCAAGAGGTTTCTTGCAAATTATGCGTAAGCCTTCATTAACATCCGAGGATTTGGAAAAGTACATTCATTTCGCGATTGACGGCATTGATCAATCCAATGCGATTATTACGGATTATTTGAACTTCGCCAAACCTCATGTAGGGAAAATTGAGCCTATTGACATTAATGAAGAAATTAAAGCCGTGATGCCTTTTATTACTTCCTTAGCCCTGCTCTCCAATGTAGACATTCAAATTCTTCCATCCGATGAAAATCCGTTAATCATTATGGGAGAGTCCAAGAAAATGCGTCAATGCCTTTTGAATCTGACCAAAAACGGGATCGAAGCGATGCCGGACGGGGGTTCGCTGACCATCCAAACACTTCGGAGTCAGGTAGGCGTAGAGATTATTATTAAAGACACGGGTGTGGGCATGCGTAAAGAACAGCTGCGATCCGCAGGGTTGCCTTTCTATACAACCAAAGAAAAAGGCACCGGCTTGGGACTGATGGTAGTCAATTCCTTACTGAAGTCCATGAACGGGCGTATTTATTTTGAAAGTAAACCGAATAAAGGCACCCGCTGTCAGATCGTTTTTAAAGATAACGGTAAATCAATGAAAGTTAGCGGCACCGTGTAGAAGAAACGAAAAGGTATGCCGTCAACGGCATACCTTTTCGTCTGATTAAGCTGATTCCGCATGCACAATCAGTCGCTGTGTGCCTACGCGAATGGGATGGCAGGTGATCAATGTGAGCGTTCGTTTGGACCTATTTTGCTTTAAAACACCGGTTTCTTCCGGTTGAACGATCTCTGTTGAGGTCACTTTGTAGGTAAACGTACCTTTGTGAGTTTTCACTTGTATGTCGTCTCCGCTACTCAGCTCATTTAGTCGGTTAAACATCCGTCCGAACTTGTAGCTCCGGTGGGCGGCAATGACGGTATTTCCTCTGGAACCGGGTAAGGCGGTACCTTCGAAATAGGCTGCGCCGAGTTTCAGATTCGCTGTGGATACTCCGTTTAGCACGGGAAGCCGAGCTTTAATTTTAGGAATTTCAATAATACCGATTGCCCGGGCACTAGACAATTTTGAAGTATTTAGACGTTCCTCCCCGATTGAATTATCACCATGACTTTGGACAGTTCGTACTTCAACGGAAGATTTACCATGCGGCTTCGTGGATTGATTCACTTTTAACTCATGTACATCATCCAGAGATGTGTCTTTATAAACAGTACCTTTGGCCTCACTTTGCAATTCTGCTTCAAATGCTGTTTCAACTTCTTGAATGTCTTCCATCATTTCAATATCGTCTAATGAACTCAACAATTGTTGTTGCTGATGATCCTCGTAAGCTTGTTGAAAGGGTGGATAAACAATTAACAACAACCCGGCGAGCACAACCCCGATTCCTATATACTTCATAATATTGTCCTCCTGAAGCACCCTCATTGATATGAAAAAAGAGGGAACGCGTCCCTCTCACACTAGCGGTTTAACCGAACTCTGTATGTCATGAACAATCCTGCCGCGACAAGCAATACACCCATAATATAGAATGTCCACGGGATCTGTTCTCCGGTCTGCGGCAATTCGTTATAACCTAGAGGAATGGTTTCATCCTCAAGAACAATGGTTTCGTTAGATACTGGTGTACTTACTGCGGTGTTGCCGACTATTGGTTGCTCTTCGGCAGGCAATGCTACCGTTCCGGCAGGAACCGCTTCATTTACAACGACTACGTTTTCAGGGATGACAGTGGTTTCTGTTGGATCAGCAGTCTCCGTAACTGTAATGCCAGATGAGTGAACAATCCCGATGCCTGCAAAGTTAGGTACGGAATCCGCAGAATTTGCTGCAACAGTTTCGTTAGTTATTACTACTGGAGCTGGCGCTACTACAATCGTTGTTGTTGATTCCGTTGTACCGCCAGTGGATGTCGGTTCTGCCGGCGATGTCGTCGGCGGTGATGTCGGTTCTACCGGCGGTGTTGTCGGCGGTGGTGTCGGTTCTACCGGCGGTGTCGTCGGCGGTGGTGTCGGTTCTGCCGGCGGTGTCGTCGGCGGTGTCGGTTCTGCCGGTGGTGTCGTCGGCGGTGGTGTCGGTTCTGCCGGTGGTGTCGTCGGCGGTGTTGTAGGTGTTGTCGGTGTTGTCGGTGTTGTCGGTGTTGTCGGTGTTGTCGGTGTTTCATCTTTACAATTCATGTTTTCTGTATTCGTAGCCCAGATGATGATCTTGTCATGCGGATGACCATTCGAGCCCAAATTCTTGATTTCAGCTCCAGCATACAAATCTAACTGCCAGTAGCCGCAAGGTAATTCAACTTTCACCGTATGGTTTCCGGGACCGTAAGACCCCGTTATATTCTTAAATAAAACCTGTTGCAAGAAATACATTTCTTGTGCCGTCGGCTTCAAACCGTCTGGGAAAGAATAGCTGGAGAATGAAAGTTCTACAGCACATTTCCCTTCAGGTACCGTAAAGGAAACTTCGCCTGTTGTTTCATTAAGAGTGATCTTCAGGTTCTGAAGAGCGCTTCTCCATTCATTCGTGTTATCCGCATCAATCGGCTCACAAGCAGGTGCCGGTGGCTTACAATTCGTTTCCGTGTGATTCACTTTCCAATTTAATATCTTATCATGCGGGTGCCCGTAATCTGGGTTCAGTTGTTCAATAACACCTCCGAAATAAAGGTCCAACTGATAGTAGCCGCAAGGAAGATCGATTTCAACAACTTTTGATGAATTGGAAAGTCCGTGAACGAAAGTCTCGTTATCGAATAATACTTGAGTATCATATGGCTTGCCGCTCGCATCCGGCTTTACACCGTCTGGATATGTATAGCTGCTGAGGGAAAATTCGGTTTCACATGCCTCTTCAGGCAGGGTTACCGTAACGGAAGCTTTGGTTCCTTCATCATTTGTTGTAATTTTAATATTTTCCTTATTAGTACCCATCCAATTTGCAATGTTCTTTAGGGGCGTACAATGGTTTGGTCCGTATACATTGCTTGCCACACTTATCTCAGCACTTCCTGCTTCCGTCCCGGTATTACCAGATCCATGTCCCAGTACCGCATACGGCATGGCCACCAACATTATCATAACGATTAATAACAAGACTCCCAAATTCTTTCTCACAGTAAAACCACGGCTCCTTCAACTGTTCATATGGTGTGATAGCCAACCGGGTGCACCTTGCGGCTCGTCATGTTAATTGGTAAACGGAATACTGAGACTTTAAACACATATTTTGACAAAAAAAATAATTGATTCAGGGACTAAAGTCCGGGGGAAATAGTTAGATTGGATTATAATTATTTACAAGAAAAAATTCAAATCCGAGTCAACCTCCACACTCCCTGGACCCGATTTCAACATCGCGATAAAGCTCTCGTCCACTTCGACGCTAGCAGTTGTTTTTAGATGAACCACTTTATGTTTAACATTATTTTCAACTAAGTACATGAAACCTTTATGCTTAAATACACAGCCCATCATATTAATTGTAGTCTTTAGATAATCTGTCATTGCTCTGTTTCCATTAAATTCGATACTGTTATGTCTAATGCTGGAATTTACGATAGTTATCACATCCACAGGTGTACTAATTGAAATTAATGGTTTCTTGTGATCATGTAACACACGGATATCATCAAATAAAAGTTGCTCCTGACCTGGCACTTGAGCTCCTGGATAATAAGAACGACTGAACCTGTCGTTATCAAAATGGATTGAAAAGCCAACTCTTGCCTTACTCAATCGTATATGTCTGAACGTAACATTTCGAACACCGGCCGTATAGGTGACATCCTTTTGAACCAATGTCCAATTTATCCCGTCTATGATCTTTGAACCACTCGAATGAACTGGCTGCGTGTTCGATACATATACCTTCGAATCAGGATCCGCCTTAACACGATAAAGTCGACCATCCGAAACGACCGTATCCGATTTCTGAACCTCCATGCCAGCTTCCCAATCCTTCCAAGCTCCTGCCAAAATGCGGCAAAAAAAGCCATCCGAATCATTATTCTCTTGCGTTCGAGCTAGATCATGACAGTTTTCTACCAGGCCGTCCTCAATCCAACCCAACTCCGGATTTCCAACATCATAATCATGCGCATTAAGTGCAATCGCGTCGTCATATGTTTCAAAAACACCATGACTAATATGGAAGCGCTTTCCTCTACCCAAATGAATTCCATCCTTATCACCTTTAATGATGACATCGTGGATGATGATGTCTTCAAACGTGCAAATATGAATGCCATATTGTGCTTTCCCCAAATCCATGCAGCGGAAACGCGCAATTCGTAAATCTTGTACATAGAAAAAAGCAAGCTGACCATGCAAACCGAAAACCTCATACTTTCGTACATCCATCCCATTTACAAGGATATGAAGGTTTTCAATACTGATGTGCTGGTCATAGGTTTTGGTAAGCGCCCCTTTATTTAAAATTACATGTGAGAATGAACCCTCTTCGTCTTCCTTCTGGACACGCGTATCATTGCCAAAAATTAATGTTGTATAGCTTCCCATGTAGACTGTCCGAGCTAATTTGTAAGTCCCCGGTTTACTAACGATAATCGTTCCGCCTATATCCAAAGCTTGTTGAAGGGCGCTTGCATTAGCGATCCCCGTTGATTCAGGCAAAAATCCATAATCCGCTGCGTTTACAAAACCATTCATATCCTCGTCTTCCTCCTCGTGTCCTTCACCTCATTGTCCTCGAAATTGGAGCTGATTTCAGCGGTATCCTTGCGATCGGTTGTACACTGTCACTAGATATTACAACTATATATTCTTCTTCTATAAAAAGAGTGGGCTTACAATGCCAAGTGGTTACTTCCCCTGAGCCATGTAGTACGGTCCCATCTGCCCCTTCACCGAGCACAGCAGTAGCCAGCCAATGTTCACCCCTTTCCAAATCGCCGGTCAACGTAGGCAGAACCGTGTGAGGATGGAGCAAGTTCGTATTCGGCTCCGGCAGTACGAGCTTGCCCGAGCGCTTTCCTAACAGATTAACTACTCCACTGACTCCCCACGGATAGGCGGCCGCAGCCCTGGAGCTAAGCGGCGATGTGGAAGAGGCTTCATCTGCCTCCAACTCCTCTGACCACAGCAGCTCCATCCCGAATCTATCTCTCTCCCGCCTTATAGCAAAACCACCCTCCGCTGTTGTTAACATACGAGCCGTTCGAATATGATGCACACGCACATGCCAGGATCCAGCGGGTACAAGCCATGTTTGCACTTCAACATCCTGCCATGGCTTCCATAGCGAATAGAGTATATGGCCTTCCAAAGCTATCTTTTCACAGCGCCGCCTTACTCGGTATAACCCGTCATCGTTCTCACACAGAGCAAGCATGGAATCGTAGGCGCCTTGAATCAAGCCATAACTCCCGCGAGGCGTGCTGAATCCAAACAAAGTGGAATAAGCAAACTTGCCATACTTCGCATCATTGTGCGTCGGCTCGAAATTGGCGTATTGCCCGGCAGTTAAAGCTACCACATGATGACCTAAGTCAAAACGCTGCAAAATCATATGTGGGTGCTGCTGCACGGACACCTCCAATAGCTCCGGCAACCTTTCCTCCTCCGCCTGCCAGAACGGGTGCGATTCGTCCATCGCCAGTGGCAGGAACGCCTTAAACGCCCAGTAAGGGGAGCCGTATGCATTATAAAACTCCGACATGTTTAGATTAGGATAGGTGTAACCAACACTCAGCACGCCGTCAGCGTGAAAGATGGGCTGTGCAAACCACCACCTAAGATGCCGCAATATAAGCCCTTTCATCACACCCCAAGAAAATACTTCAACGCCAGCAAAAACACACGCCGACCAGAAAGACACTTGTGCGAATCGATATGCCAAGCTTCTACCGAAGGGGAGCGCTGATCCATCCGATGAAAACCAATGGATAAAATCTTTGGCAAAAATCGCCGCCCGCTCCCGATACACCGCAGCACGCTTCGGATCTTCCTCTTTCATAACCTGCGCATAAATCAATCCATAATAATGCATTGCAAAAGGAATATAATAATCCAGCTGCTCCGTCGCCCCATCGGAATACCAACCATTACCCAAATAAAAGTCATCGATGCGGTTTAAATCACGCTCTAACAGCTCTGCGCTATAAGTTAGACCTGCCTTCTTCAGACTTATATTGACAAGCACACGAAAGAACAACCAATTGTTATCTGGGAGCTGTCTATCATTGATTTGATACAACCATTTGGAAAGTCCCTCCAACTCATCATCTGACAACTCTTCCTGAAGACGGTCACGCAACAATAACATAGCCATAGAAAGTGCAGCCATTTCCACATTACGCTGCTCAAAATCACCAGACTCCCCCCAGTACTCAGGATGTGCGGGGTTACTGCCATTGCGGAATCCTTGCACATATAAGGACCAGAGATGCGTTTCTCCGCCTCCTGCAAGCAGTGGGGCAAGCCCCCACAGGGGTCTCGAGAAAGCTTCAAAAGCCGCAGCTCGCGGTTCATACCAAGCTTGGGTACACTCTTCTCCAAAAGTAAGTAGAGCACCACCTGTACTGAAATAGCGTTGAAGGGGCTCTATAAGCTGCCTCACAGCTTCCTGAACATCGGATCTTGTCTTTAACGGATTCTGGCTGACTTGATTCATTACAGAACAGCTCCTTTCTACCCTTCAGTTTGGCGAGCGACTCTGCATAGACAAGAATCCACACACAATCTACTTATATTTTAGTCGAGAATCTCCCCCATTTCTGTAAGTAGGTTGTGTTAAAATGTCGTTATATTGATCTCTATAATGAAAGAAGATGATCTCTTTGAATCGGAAGCTTCCATTCGACTTTACCACCCAGCCTCTATCCCTTAATATCCGTGCCTTAGACGATAAGCCGATTGACGGATTCTATCACTATCACCAAGGAATGGAATGGTTATATATTCATGAAGGCCGCGGCACAGTGATCGTCAAGGAACAACTTTACGAAATGAAGCCTGGGCAGTTGTTTATGTTCACCCCCTATCAATTGCATAAAGTGTTTGCACAAATAGACGCAGAACATCCTTACTGCCGCACAGTCATCAAATTTGAGCCTGTTGCTTTTCTTCCTTATTTGCAGCCATTTCCCCACTTACTGCGATTCTATGAGAAGCTTTGGGAGGGACATATAGAAGCCAATTGTATAACATCCGAATTTATTCAATTACTTTTACCTTCGCTCATTGAATCTCTGCAGGGTTCCATAGAGATTATGAATACACAAGAACAAATGTCATTTTTTGCCGTGCGAATGTTACCTTTATTGGATTTCCTCCGTATGCTAACCGATTCCTCCCAATCAATCCATGTCCGGAGTGTTGTCCAGGAGCGCTATTCCCAGCAGATCATGACCTGGCTGGAAGATCACCTGCAGGAAGAGTTTCAGTTAGACGCGCTAGCAGACTTCCTTCACCTTTCCAAGCACCATGTTTCTCGCATGTTCAGAGCGGAAACCGGCAGCTCCATTCAGGAATACCTTACAGCAAGACGCATACGACAAGCTTGTTTGTTACTTCACACTACCAAGTTATCTATCGAGCATGTAGGTCTTTCTGTTGGGATTGGCAGTCCCTCGTATTTCATTCAATTGTTCAAGAGTCAGTTGGGGTGTACACCACTGCAATACAGGAACAAGCGGTCTTAGCAATCGACTTTAATGGAAAGCGAAACAGGACGTTTCCTAAGAAACATCCTGTTTCGTGTGACGCTAAGGATTGTTTGTAAAAAGTCCGCACTGTCAAGTTTTATTGTTCCATCCACTTTGGAGCTTGAAAAGGATTGTCTGTCTCATAACTTTTTTATCACACAAAGATTCTAACCCTCTCAAGAAACCTTATGCTCAATCCGCAGCTTGTCCGCCACCATGGCGATGAACTCGCTATTGGTCGGCTTGGACTTGCTAATGTTGATCGTGTAGCCGAACAGGTGGGAAATGCTGTCGATGTTGCCCCGTGTCCAAGCCACTTCAATCGCGTGCCGGATTGCTCTTTCAACACGGGAGGGCGTGGTCTTGAATTTCTCGGCAATCGCCGGGTACAATGTTTTCGTGATGGCACCAAGAATTTCAATGTTGTTGTACACCATCGTGATGGCTTCGCGCAAATACTGATATCCTTTAATATGCGCAGGTACACCGATTTCATGTATGATGCTGGTGATATTCGCGTCTAAATTTTTTCCTTTGCCTAACGGAACCACATTGGATTTCATGCCTGTAATCAACGAGGCAGCCGAATTATTGGCGGCCATGGACACCGCTTGTCCCTGAACCAACTGGCGGATGCGATTCGTCAGAATCTCCATATCGAACGGCTTCAATATGTAATAAGAAGCTCCGAGCTGCACTGCCTTTTGCGTAATATTCTCTTGCCCGAAAGCGGTAAGCATAATAATCTTCGGTTGCGGAGTTAAATTTAATTCGCGTAACTTCTCAAGTACGCCCAAACCGTCTAAATGAGGCATGATAATATCTAAAATCAGAACATCCGGAGCTTTTCTAGTCTGCTTCATGTAGCGCAGTACTTCTTCACCGTTGTAAGCTACGCCTGCTACTTCCATGTCTTCCTGCTCCGCAATATATTCGGACAGAAGATTCGTAAATTCCCGATTATCGTCAGCTAGCAATACCTGAATCTTTTGCAATGTCTAGAGCCTCCCTAAGTGAAGTTCGAAAATGACTTGTCTTGCCCATCATTTTTCCGTTACTTAGGATTTCGACAAGACCATAGAAATTCCTTCTGTCGAAAATTATTTTTCTTTATTTTTTCGCAAGATTCATTTATAATTAATAATTTATTTCATGATACTACATTATCCTTCATCCTTCGGGAATGTTCGACACAAAACAACTTCTGGAGGACATGATCCAAAAAAAAATCTCAAGGCTAACTCGCCTCAAGATTAATTGTTGGTTTTACCATAACGCCTGCATCTTGAAGCATCCACTCAATGAAGCAACCGTATCCTGATGTCGGATCGTTTACGAAAACATGAGTCACCGCGCCCACGAGCTTTCCTTGCTGTATAATCGGACTTCCGCTCATCCCCTGCACAATGCCTCCGGTTTTATCGATCAGACGCTTATCCGTAATACGGATGACCATCCCCTTCGTAGCTGCATATCTTTGTTTGGCAACATGGACAATTTCAATACTGTACTTCTCTACGTCTTGTCCGTTTACAACCGTCAAAATTTCGGCAGGTCCTTCTTTCACATCTTCTGCAAAAGCGACCGGCAACGCCTTGTTCAACATGCCGTGCTCCGGAAACTCGTTCATTTTTCCAAAAATGCCAAAGTGCGTATTTTTTTCGATGTTGCCTAACACCTTGCCGTCCCGGAATAAAGTCGCTTTTTTCTCTCCGGGTTCTCCGTTAAAGCTTTTGGATATTGAAGTAACTGTGGAATGAACTACTTGCCCGTCACCCACTTCGATTGCGGTCTGCGTATCCATATCCGTAATTACATGCCCCAGAGCGCCGTAGACGCCTTGGTCCGGTGCATAAAATGTTAATGTCCCAACCCCCGCAGCCGAGTCTCTAATGTACAGACCTAACCTGTATGCTTGATCCTCGGTGTCTAATGCGGGCTGAATTTCCGTTTCGATCATTTGACCGTTACGCTTAATGGTAAGCTTCAATTTCTTGCCTTCGGCTCCGGCGCGGTCCACAACCTCCGCCACTTTGGACACATCATTAATGTAAATACCGTCAATGGCTGTAATCAGATCACCCAGCAATACATTCGCTGTTTCCCCTGGCGATGTTTTTACATCCCCCGTACTTTTAACCAGATGATGCCCGACCACCAAAATACCGGCTGATTTAATTTTTACGCCGATCGTTTGGCCGCCGGGTATCACTTTCAAATCAGGAACGACATTAACTTCGACCGTCTTGAGAGGAATTTTACCGAATAATTTCAATTGCATGTGAGCATGTCCCGCTTTGTGCGTCTGTAAATTTAACGGCCGGTTCAAATTTACACGTGAGAATGAACCCTTGACGCCGTTAACAGCGAGAATTTCGGGATGATCTACGGTTACCATTGCGTTCACCGGCATGGAGAGCCTCAGGCTCTTGTGTTCACCGGTAAACAGCCGAAGCTTCTCCGGGAAGCTCGCGAAGCTCTGGAAAGGAGGGGATGTGGAAATCAGGCAAACGAGGAAGACGAGCAGCAGGCCTAACAACTGTTTGCGCTTGATAGAAATCAACTTGAGGTCACGCTCCCTTATCTTCTCTTCGCTTGACGAGAACAGAGGTCGCCAATTGCGTACCTATAAGTTAACCCCCCACCAACCCTTTTATTACTGTTAAAGACTTTCTTAAGTTCCTTATAAACCGCTCGTTTTCTTTAAATTTGCCATGGAAATCATCTCATCCGCATGATGGAGCGTTGTATCCGTGACTTCAACCCCGCCCAGCATCCGCGCTAATTCTTCAACACGTCCTGTATGGTCCAAATGCTCAACTTGTGTGGAGGTTCGACCTCCATCCACTTCTTTGCGAATTTCATAATGCTGATCAGCCATACATGCGACCTGCGGTAAATGGGTGATCGAGAATACTTGGCAGCTAGCGGATAAAGCGGACATTTTCTCCGCGATCGCTTGAGCGGCGCGCCCGCTGACACCCGTATCCACTTCATCAAACACAAGCACAGGGATGCGGTCCACCTTGGCAAAAATGGATTTCATCGCAAGCATAATCCTGGACATTTCGCCGCCTGAGGCGATTTTGCTGAGTGATTTCAAGGGTTCGCCCGGATTCGGAGAAATCATGAATTCAGCGGTATCCAAGCCCTCGCGCGTAAACCGGAGCCGTTGACCTCCGACCTCCCAACCTTTGGGATCCGGTATGCGTTGAAGCTGCACCCTTAAGACGGTTTTTCCCATCTGAAGGTCCTTAAGTTCCGCTTCAATTTTCGCGGCAAGTTCATCCGCGGCTTGTTTCCGCAGCGTGGAAAGGGCTTCGGCTAATGCGATAACTTCTTTCAACTGACGCTCCGCAACGGCTTCAAGCTGTTGGATTCGCTCATCTTTATTTTCAACGAGTTCGATCTCTTCCGATATTTTCGTGTGATAAGCTAAAATTTCTTCCACATTATCACCGTATTTGCGTCGGAAAGACGCTAATAAATCCAATCGTTGTTCGATTTCATCTATGCGGGCAGGATTAAATTCCACTTCATCCGAGTAATCCCTCAGTTGATAAGAAGCATCTTCCAATTGGAAATAAGCCGATTGAATCTGCTCCAACAATGGCTGTAAAGCCTTTGGATCATAGGAGGTAATCTCTTCAAGCTTACTTATCGCTTTACGAACGGAATCCAAACCGCGGTTGGCTCCATTGAGAAGATCGTAGCTGTCTGTTACCGATTGCGCCATTTTCTCGGCATTTGCTAGTTTTCGCTTTTCTTCCGCTAACCATTCATCTTCCCCGGCTTTTAGCTCCGCAGCGGCGATCTCCTCCATTTGAAATCGATAAAGATCCATCATTTGCAGCGCTTGTTTACTTGTTTCCTGTAGATGATGCAACTCTTTAAGCGTACCGGAATATTGGATATACGCGGTTTGATACTTATGCTTGGCTGCAGCAATGCTCTCTTCACCGTACAAATCCAGCCACTGCAGATGCTGCTCGGCTTTAAGCAGCGACTGATGCTCATGTTGGCCGTGGATATTGACGAGCTCTTCACCAATCAGTCGAAGCATCGTCAGGTTCACAAGTTGTCCGTTCACCCGGCTCGTACTTTTGCCCTGCGAGGTAACTTCCCTGCGAATAATCAGATGCTCGCTTGCATCCGCTTCAATGCCTTGAGCCTGCAACGTTTCCCAAACCGGGTGCTCCCCGCTGAGTTCAAACATGGCTTCAATCTCCGCCTTATCGCAACCATAGCGCACTAAATCAGAGGATCCTCTGCCGCCTACAATTAAACTCAAAGCATCGATAATAATGGATTTACCCGCGCCGGTTTCCCCTGTCAGCACATGAAATCCACGATGAAATGTAACTCTTACGCTTTCTATAACCGCTAAATTTTTAATAGATATTTCAATTAACATGCCGCACGCTCCTCTTCACCCATGACCGAGAAATGGTTTACGATATCATGTCCAGAATTTGTTTAACCGCGCCTTGACACTGCTCCCTCGTTTTGCAAATAATAAGGATCGTATCATCGCCGCAGATGGTGCCCATAATGCCGGGCCATTCAAGATTATCAATCTGCGCCCCGATCGCGTTGGCCGTACCGGGTAAGCTTTTCATGACAATCATATTTTCAGTATCATCAATGGACAAAAAATTGTCGGTCAGCGCCCTCTTTAATTTCTGTACCGGATTGTACTTCTGCTCGGCGGGAACCGAATACTTATATCTCCCGTCAGCCATCGGCACTTTAATTAAATGCATTTCTTTAATATCGCGCGAAATCGTCGCCTGTGTCACATTCAAGCCTGCCTTGCTCAGCTCAGAGGCCAGTTCATCCTGTGTATCTATATCGCCGTTCATGATGATTTCTCTGATTTTCATATGTCTTTGCGCCTTCATGCCATTCCTCCTTATTTAATCCGTATCCATCTCAAACTTGATTTTGCGGAGCGTGCCTGCATCGGGATCAATGTACAGTACGCCATCCACATCTTCATACAGCAGCTGATAAATCAGCAAACCGTCTCTCAAACCGGAACCCGTCAGTTCCACGGGCGAGCGGTTTTTAGCCACTTTAACAGCGAACACTTCTCCCTCTTTACGGGCAAAATAATCTATAAACAACCGGCTTTCCAGCGTTTGGACGTCCAAATGAACACGAAGCGGTATCCGCTTTTTGCCATGAATAATCTCATAACCCGTATCCTGTAAAATCGACACAGCTTCCCCTTCCGGTTCAAAGCTCTCTACATCCATAGGAACGCCCGGCTTAGGCGGGGTTTCCAGCCATTGATTCACACGTGTGAAAAGCCAATACAAGACAAGAAGCGCCAACAGCACCAAGACGAACATTTCGCCGTCGATCCGCATAAGATCACCTCGACTACGTATTCGTGAATGTTGCCCGAAATCCTTTTAAATGCTGGAAGAAGCCCATCCTTCAATATAGGATGAGCTTCGCTCCGTGATCTCAAACGTGTTCCGGCGGTCCTGATGATTTCACTTTAAATGTTCCGTTCGCTTTCTCGACCGTATCACCAATTAACGGTTCAAACGGGGATTGAAATGCGCCGCCTTCACTACCATCACCCAAACGGAAGTGGGCCAGAAATTCAATATTCCCCTCCCCGCCGGTAATCGGGGAAAAGGTGAGTCCGTGCAGCTTGAATCCAATCTCCTCCGCAAAAGTTAAGACGGTTCGCAGCACTTCTTCATGCACCTTGGCTTCCCGGACGACGCCGTGCTTGCCCACTTTCTCGCGACCAGCTTCGAATTGCGGTTTGATTAAAGCGGCTACATGGGATGATGAAGAGGGAGACAATAGTTGTTTGAGCGCGGGTAAAATTAATTTAAGGGAAATAAACGATACATCGATCGAAGCCATATTGGGCTGTGGACCCTCTAACGCTTCGGGCTGCAGATATCGGAAGTTTGTCTTCTCCATCACATGAACACGCTCATGACTGCGTAAAGACCAATCCAGTTGATTGGACCCCACATCAATGGCATACACATAGGCGGCGCCGTGCTGTAACGCGCAATCCGTAAATCCACCCGTGGATGAACCAATATCGAGCATCACGGCGTCTTGCATCGGAAGGCCGAACGCTTGAATGGCTTTCTCTAATTTCAGACCGCCGCGGCTCACGTAGGGATGCAAGGCGCCCTTTACACGGATTGGTAGATCCCTCGATACTTTCATGCCCGCTTTCTCCATACGCTCGTCCGATACGAAAACAAGGCCGGCCATAATGGCGGCCTTCGCTTTCTCCCGGCTTTCATAATATCCCTGCTCTACTAGCAATACGTCCAACCGTTCTTTTCCTGCTGACATTCCGTTACTCCTAATAGTTACTAATTGCTGAAATAATGTATGAATATGGACAGTGCTTTACGCGCGCTGTCTTTTCTTAGGTAATAAATTTTTAACTTCAGTGACAATACGTTCCGCTGCGAGTCCGACTTCCGCCCGCTGCTCATTCAGGCTGCCGTGCTCCACGAAGTAATCCGGCACACCGATATTCTTTACTCTCATGTCGTAAATATTCCTGTCCGCATAGAACTCCAGCACACTGCTTCCGAAACCGCCCTTAACCGATGCTTCCTCAATCGTCACCAGGTTTAAACCTTCCTTGGCTAATTGCAACAGCATGGTTTCATCCAATGGCTTGATAAAGCGGGCATTGATTACCCTGACATGAATTCCTTCACGCTTCAGGGTTTCCGCTGCTTCCTCAGCCAGTTGAACCATCGGCCCGATGGCCAATATGGCCGCCGTCGGAGAAGGAGCATCCGCTACAACTTCCCATGTGCCGATCGGCAACGCCGTCATGGTTTCATCGATTGTAACACCGCGTGTATTCACCCGAGGGTACCGTATGGCGATAGGTCCGCCATCGTAATGGACGGCTGTATACATCATATTGCGAAGTTCATTCTCATCCTTCGGCATCATGATTGTAATGTTCGGGATATGCCTTAAGAAGGCGATATCATATACGCCGTGATGCGTTTCACCATCCCCACCGACAAATCCGGCACGGTCAATGGCAAAGATAACGTTTAAATTCATACGGCAAATATCATGTAGAGTTTGGTCATAGGCGCGTTGCAAGAACGTAGAATACACCGCAAACACCGGCTTAAGCCCTTCTCCCGCAACGGCTGCGCACATGGTGGCCGCATGCTCTTCCGCAATTCCGACATCGATCATCCGGTTTGGAAAGGCTTTGGCGAATTTCAATAATCCTGAGCCGCCGGGCATAGCGGGGGTCACAGCTATAATTCGCGTATCTTTCTCGGCAAGCTCGATCAATGCATTGCCGAAAATTTCGGTGTACATCGGATTCCCCACAGCTTTCGCCATCTGACCCGATTCAATCTTGTAGGATGAGGCTCCGTGCCATGTGTGAGAATCCTCTTCCGCGGGAAGATAGCCTTTCCCCTTACGAGTAATCACATGAACCAACACAGGCCCCTTAACCTTATCAGCCTGCTTAAACGTCTCCAACAACAAGGGTAAGTTATGACCGTCAACGGGACCGATATAGTTAAAGCCCAACTCCTCGAACAAAACACCGGAGACGACCATATATTTAAGACTGTCCTTGACTTTCTCCGCTGTCTTAGCCAGTGTGCCGCCAATTGAAGGGATTTTCTTCAACAGGCTTTCCAGTTCGCCCTTAGCCTTCTTGTAATTCTTATCGGAACGAATGCGGCTCAAATAATTGTGAATCGCCCCGACGTTTGGAGCAATCGACATTTCATTATCATTCAGCACGACCATCAGGTCTTTCTTCTCATGCCCAATATGGTTCATCGCTTCCAAAGCCATGCCGCCGGTCATTGCGCCGTCGCCAATAATGGCAATTACTTTATTAGACTCTCCTTTAAAATCCCGCGCCAAAGCCATCCCCATCGCGGCGGATAAGGAAGTACTGCTGTGGCCGGCTTCCCAAACATCGTGAACACTTTCATTCCTTTTTATAAACCCTGACATGCCTTTATATTTTTTCAAAGTATCGAAACGGTCTTTACGTCCCGTTAAAATTTTATGTACATACGATTGATGTCCCACGTCAAAGAGGAACTTATCAACCGGACTGTTATACAGATAATGCAACGCTATCGTTAATTCCACAATACCCAGATTCGAGGACAGGTGGCCGCCGGTTACCGAAAGCTTTTCAATGAGAAACGTACGGATTTCCTGTGCTAACAGCTCCAGTTCTTCCACTGAATAATGCTTGATATCGCCGGGCTCATTAATTCGATCGAGCAGCACGCTTGTTTCCCCGCTTTCCGTTTTTCGATGACTTGTTTTTCTTAGCGTTAAAAATTCGAATACCTAAATGGTGCTCTATAAGATAAAAGAATTTGCCAATCGTGAGTACAATCTCAGTTGAGTAGTGAATAGCGAAGGATTTCCCCATCGCTTTCCCGCCAACCGTCAAAGCAGACACGATGCCGGCAAAAACTACGCTGACAACGGTAGTTAAAACAGAGTTTTCCGCATTCATGGATACGAGAAGCTTCAGCACTACCAAGGCGCCTGCCGCTCCGCTGATAACTCCGCAAATATCACCGATCACATCGTTACAGAAATTACTGAACCGGTCCGCGTTGCGCACAATGCCAATCGCTTGGCGCGCGCCGTGAACCTTCTCGGATGCCATGGCATGAAAAGGGGTTTCATTCGCAGCAGCAGCGGATAATCCCATCACATCGAAAAATATGCCTACAAGAATCAGCATAAAGACAACGCACATCCCGATCCCCCAGCTGACACCGCCCAACAAAGTGGTCGAGGTTACGGAGAAAATACAGGCCAGAATAAAGGATACGCCCGCGATAAAAATGCTCCATTTAACGGAATCTCGAACAGAAAATTTCATGATACAGGCATGACTCCAGTCAAATATAATTCATTAAAATACAAAATCGAGTGGTGGCTTCCTGAGTAAACGCTGTGGCTTAGGTCCAGTAGGTTTTCCCAACAGAGACACCCCTTCGTCGCCGAACAGGCGGTTTCCCTTTATGCTCCGCTTGACGCAGTCACCCAACGTCAGACTGGATTACCACTCAGTCCACACTATAATCCCCAGGAAGCCTTGCCTTGCGGCAAACAGTCTAGGAGATTTCCTCTGCAGCCCTGAAACTCATCCCTTAGCCTCTTTTGCAAAACAGATTTCAAATAGCATCCGGCGAACGTCTCTTTGGCCTAAGAAACGAGCTCCTACCATCTATAATCCCCTCTGGCTCACTCAAGGCAGGCTACGCTGCAAACAAGTCGTTTTAGACTCCAGCTCTTCGCTAAGTACGAATAATGGGCAGGTGAGACTCGCAATGCAGGTTCATACCCCAAGCCGTAGCCGAGCGCACGGTGGCGCAAAAGCCACGCACTTGGGCCTCCGCGGAAGCGGGGTCAACGCCCACATGCCATTGTGGATCGCCCCACAACCTTAACTCCCAGCATCAGCCCCCGACTGGGCGTCAGAAGCCAACACCAGGAACTTCATCGATGTGCCCTTTAGCGAATTTTTAGGCCCGCCTTCAGAGATGGTAGACTGACTAGAATACTGCACCACCCTCGAATGTAATACACATTATACCATACCCGCAGGTCAAAACCCAATGGTACATCATATCCTTGTGAGGGTTAATTTAGTAGTCCCTGCGCATCAAATAATCGGCAAACTGGAGGAGACGGTCCGGATTGGCCAGCTCTCCCGCCAGCAAAGCCGCTTTGGCATCATCCGTCAATTGAACCACTTTCGCCTTACAGGCGTCTAAGCCGAGTAAATATGGATAGGTTACTTTCTGGAGTTTCTCATCGCTGCGCAACGGTTTGCCGATCTTCTGTTCATCCCCCGTCAGGTCGAGGATATCATCTTGGATTTGAAAGGCCAGTCCCAACAGCAGCCCAAACCGTTCCAAAGCTTCAAGCTGGTTGGACGTGGCCCCGCCTACACGTCCGCCCGCTTTCAGGGAAAATACAATGAGATCACTGGTCTTGTGCGTATGTATATATTCGAGTTGACCGATATCCGTGATACCTTGCTCACCCAGAATATCCGCGGCTTGCCCGCCGACCATCCCTCTTGCGCCGGCATAATAGGATAAATCCTCCACGATGGCTAGGGCGCGGTCCGCCGGCAAGCCTCCATGTTTGGCCGCCTGTGTAATACTGAAGAATGCGTGCGTCAACAGGGCGTCTCCCGCAAGAATCGCCATGGCTTCGCCGTAAACGCGGTGATTGGTCGGCTTACCGCGGCGAAAGTCATCATTATCCATAGCGGGCAAATCGTCATGTATAAGAGAATAGGTATGGATCATTTCGATAGCGCAAGCTATGGGCATAGCGCCTCGGGAAGTATCTGCGTCATCCGCAGCAACGGCCTCAGCCGCCGCTAATACGAGAAGAGGCCGCAGGCGTTTGCCTCCGGCCATGAGAGAATACTGCACAGCTTCAGACAACGCCCCGGGCACTTCCCAATCGATCGGCAAGGCTTGGCGCAGCTGTGTTTCTACCCTATCCACTTGTTCTTCCATGTAGGCTTTAAACGGCAACGTAGAACTCACAGTGTCTCCCCTTTCTCCGAGTCAGCGCCCGGGAGAAAAGGTTTCTTTGTGAGGCTACCGTTCTCTTCCATCAAGGTCTCAATCTTGCGCTCCACCTGCTCCAGCTTACTACCGCATACCTGCGAGAGCTTCATCCCTTCCTGAAACAATTCAATCGCCTGCTCCAAGGGGACGTCCCCGCTCTCCAGCCGGGATACGATGTCCTCCAGTTTCTCCATCGCTTCCTCGAAACCAATAGCTTCTTCTTTATTCGTTGTCGTTTCCATCTTCGACTCGATCCCCTTCCATCGATTCCATAGACCACACTTGACATTGCAGTCGTCCGTCCTCCAGACGGACATTAATCAGATCGCCCAGCTGCACGTCTCCGACTTTCTTCACCAGGCGGCTTCCTTGCTCATCGTAGACCAGGCTGTAGCCCCTCTGCATAACCTTCAGAGGGCTCAACGCATCCAGATGCCGTATCTGGCTCAGCAACGCTTGCCTGCGCTGCTTGTGCAAGCCGAGCATCGTCTGCGTCAGCCGCTGCTCGGCTTGCTCTGTGCGCCGCTTGGCGAATCGCACCTGCTCGCGCGGGTTAAAGCCGGCGAGTACGCGCTGCGACTTCGCCAAGCGTTCGCCCGCCTTGCCGAGCCGGCGCGACGCGCGATAGTGCAACTGATCGCGCAGCCGATCGAGCCGCTCGGCGTGCTGCAGCAGATGCTTCCGCGGATGCAGGAAGAACGGCGACCGCTGCATGCGGCCGAGCCGTTCCCGCTTCCGCGTCAACTGCTGCAGCAGCCCGCCGCGCATACGTTGCCGCAGGTTCGCGAGCTGATTCGTCAGCTCGGCGATGTGCGGCACGGCAAGCTCGGCGGCGGCCGTCGGCGTGGCTGCGCGCAGATCGGCGACGAAGTCGGCGATGGTGAAGTCGGTTTCGTGGCCGACGGCCGAGATGATCGGGATGGCGGAGCGATAGATGCTCCGCGCCACGATCTCCTCGTTGAACGCCCACAGCTCCTCCAGGGAGCCGCCGCCGCGCCCGACAATCAGCACGTCCACTTCACCGTGGCGGTTCATGGCGTCAATCGCCTTCGCGATCGACGCCCCCGCCTGTTTGCCTTGGACGAGCACCGGAAACAGCAGAATCGGCACCGAGGGATGCCTGCGCTGCAGCGTAATCATGATGTCGCGTACAGCCGCGCCTGTCGGTGAAGTAATCACACCGATCGCCTTCGGATACTTCGGCAACGGCTTCTTCTTATGCGCGGCAAAGAGACCTTCGTCTTCCAGCTTCTTCTTCAGCTGTTCGTAAGCAAGATATAAACTGCCCACACCGTCCGGTTGCATCTGGGTTACATAGAATTGATAGTTTCCATCCCGTTCGTAGACCGACACATTCCCCCGGGCAAGCACCATCGTGCCTTCCTTGGGGATGAACGGCAACCTTTGATTATAAGAAGAAAACATGATGCTCTTAATACGGCTGTCCTTATCCTTAAGCGTGAAATACATATGTCCGCTGGAATGATGAGTGAAATTGGAAATTTCCCCGCGAATCCATACATCCTGCAGAACGGGATCCGATTCCAGTTTCATCTTAATATAGCGATTTAATTCTTTAATAGATAATATACGGTCGGAGCTTTGGTTCGGATTCATCTTCATTCCCATCCGTCTCGTGTCCTCCCGTTGTTATGACATTGGATTTAGTGCTTTAGCCGCTTTCAGCGTGTTCTTCATCAGCATGGTAATGGTCATCGGACCTACACCGCCGGGAACCGGTGTGATATAACCCGCGGTATCCACCACATCGTTGTAATCCACATCGCCAGCCAGCTTTCCTGTGTCTAACCGATTGATTCCGACATCGATAACGATTGCGCCCGGTTTCACATAATCTCTTGTAATCATGTTGGCCCGCCCTGTGGCTACGACCAGAATATCAGCCTGACGGGTAATCTCTTGCATATTCTTTGTACGGGAATGACATACGGTAACGGTTGCGTCTTCTCTGAGCAGCAGCATCGCTACCGGTTTTCCTACAATATTACTCCGGCCCACGACCACCGCGTGCTTACCCCGAATTTCGTGACCGGTTCGTTTAATGAGCTCAATAACGCCGGCCGGTGTACACGGCAAAAGTGAATCATCGCCAATTACCAGATTGCCGACACTCTCCGGATGAAATCCGTCCACATCCTTAGCAGGCGATATGGCGTCAATAACCGATTTCTCATCCATATGTTTAGGCAAAGGAAGCTGTACAAGAATCCCGTGAATTCGAGCATCCTTATTTAGCCGGTCAATCATGCTTAACAAATCGGCTTGCGATGTATCTTTAGGCATCCTATGAACTTCTGAATAATAACCCAGTTGCTCACAGGCTTTGGCCTTGCTGCCCACATACACTTTAGACGCCGGGTCCTCACCTACCAGAACGACTGCCAGACCCGGTTGTATACCGCGCGCAGCCAATTCGGCAACTTCGTTCTTCAGCCCTTCCCGAATATCTTCCGAAACCTGTTTTCCATCAATGCGTTGTCCTGTCATCATCCATCTCTCCCCTGATTGGCATGGCAGCGATCGAATATTTCTATTCGCTCTTCGCTTTAATTTGTTCCAGTTCCTTGATCATTTTCCCCAATACACCGTTGACGAATTTACCGGATTCCTCGGTGCCAAAATGCTTGGATAATTCAATAGCTTCGTTAACGACAACCTTCGGCGGTACATCTTCTTTAAACACCATCTCGAATGTCGCCAAACGCAGAATCTGACGATCTACTCTGGACAACCGGTCCATCTGCCAGTTCTTCAAATACACCGCGAGCACATCGTCTACTTGTTGTTTCTGGGCTGTAATTTGGGTAACCATATCACGGACATAAGCAACCAATACAGGCACGTCATTCAATTCAACGTTGGCTTCGTTATCCTGGCTCGCTTCCTCTATTAACATGGCCACGGCCGTTTCCGCGGACACTTCATTCATCTCCACATGGTACAAGCACTGTACCGTTATTTCCCTCGCTAACCTACGTTTCACCTTATGTTCCTCCTGAACGAAAATATCGATTACTATCTAGTATGACTTGCAGCCGTTGTTTCCAAACAAAAAAAACCTGAACACTCCCTTAGAAAAGACATGATGACCCACGGCCATCCGCAGTCCCAAGGGTGCGAAACAGGATTCATTTCAACTTTCTTTTCCTGTCAAAGAGCCGTTCATAAATACGTTCATAAGGAATCGGCGTTTCTCCGCGATCTACTTTATGGCCTATATAAAATCCCAGGCCGACAATGGCGGTAAATACAAGCATATGCCAAAAACCGAAAAATAAATAAATAAAGCCAAAGAAAACCCCGGCGGCGACACCGGAAAGCTTACCGCTATGAGTTTCCCACAATCTGTTCCACATGCGGGCAGCCTCCTCTATTCCACTCTGCTTTTAAACGTCTGTGCCTGAGGTTGCGTAACATTGGCTACATAAACGGAAACCAGCGCCACAGGAATTCCGGTTACATCTTCCACATGCGTCTTCACCGCGCGTTGTACTTCTTCGGACAGATTCGGAATTGACGATTCCCCGTCAACAAATGAGCGAATCACAATCTCCAGTCCGGCGTCCGTCACGCGAATTCTGGACTTCAAATCTTTCACCCCGCGAATCCGTGAAGCCGCCTTTAGGGAAAGGTTCTCCACCGTATCCACAGAGATGCGGATATCGCCGAATTCCGTACGTTGATTAATGGATGGAGATTGGGTTGAACCTCTGCGAACAGAGATATAGAGCATTCTCAATCCCATTAACAGCACAATCATAGCTACGGAAACAATGGCAACACTCAACCAAGTGGATGTATAAACGGTCTCAATAAATTCGGTAACATCATTCTTGCCGAAAACCCTTAACCCGACCATGCCCGCAATACAGGATGCAAGGACCACGGCTAAGGAGAATATAAATAAAAGGAGCCTGTCCAACACTTTAACCACGACTGCTTGTCCCCTTCCGACACTATAGCAAACCCCCTGATCGCAGGGGGTTGCCTCGTTTCACATTCTATTGCCGCTTGATTCTTGCGACTATTTCACTCTAAGGGTAATGTCTTCTTCTTCAACCTTCTCCGTACCCTTGAAGTGGACATCATGGATATGTACATTAACCTCAACGACATGCAAGCCTGTCATGGACTCAATCGCGCGTTTCACATTGCGCTGCACCTCGCCGGCAAGCTCAGGAATCCGCACACCGAACTCAATAATTACGGATACGTCCACAGAAGCTTCACGTTGTCCCACATTGACTTTCACACCCTTGGACAAGTTCTTGCGCCCGAGAAGCTCTGCAATGCCGCCCACGAAACCGGCGCTCATTCCTGCAACACCTTGAATTTCAACGGCTGCCAGTCCGGCAATAATCTCAATGACTTCGGGAGCAATCTGAATGTTGCCGATGTCGGTTTTCTCATAATCGGTAGTTACTGTATTCATCATTCACACCTCCTGGAGCCGTCAAACGAACTAACGTTCGCGTGAGCAAGCTTTCTTACTCTAATAATATAACATTTCGGGACATTTATGACAAATATCGCTAGCCTTGATTCACATCGTAATCTTCCAGAAATTTAATGTCAAAATCGCCGGCAATGAATTTAGGATGATTCAGAAGCTTCATATGAAACGGAATGGTCGTATGAATTCCGTCAATCGCGAATTCCCCTAACGCGCGTTTCATGCGTTCCGTAGCTTCTTCCCTCGTCTTGCCCCAAACGATCAGCTTGGCAATCATGGAATCATAATGCGGAGATATCGTATATCCCGGATAACAAGCGCTGTCCACACGCACGCCTAAACCGCCGGGGGGCAGATAGAAGTTAATTTTGCCTGGCGCGGGCATGAAATTACGGTTCGGATCTTCCGCATTAATACGACATTCAATCGACCAACCGTCAATGACGATGTCCTCTTGTTTGAAAGATAAGGGATGACCTTCCGCTACAGAGATCATTTCCTTAATGAGATCCACACCCGTAATCATTTCGGTCACCGGGTGTTCCACTTGGATCCGGGTATTCATCTCCATGAAATAAAATTGCTCATCCGGTCCAAGAAGGAATTCCAACGTTCCTGCGCCTGAATAGTGAACAGCCTGTGCCGCTCGAACCGCCGCAGCTCCCATCGCTTCCCTTGTTTTCTCCGTCAGCACGGGGCAAGGGGCTTCTTCAAGAAGCTTCTGACGACGGCGCTGAATGGAACAATCACGTTCACCTAGATGAACAACATTACCGTGTTTGTCGGCAATGATCTGGATCTCGACATGTTTCATGCCGGTCAGGAATTTCTCCAGGTACACGCCTGCGTTGCCGAAGGCTTTCTGCGCTTCTTGCTGAGCCATATTAATCTGTTGAACCAGGGATTCCTCATCGTCCGCAATGCGGATCCCTTTGCCGCCGCCGCCTGCCGTCGCTTTTATAATGACCGGATAACCGATTTCGCGTCCCAGACGAATGGCGTCTTCAATATCTTCGATGAGCCCGTCCGAACCTGGAATGACCGGCACTTTCGCGTCTTTCATCGTCTGTTTGGCGACAGCCTTGTCGCCCATACGATTTATAGCGTCGGGGGACGGACCGATGAACGTGATGTTGCAGGTTTCGCAAATCTCGGCAAAGTCGGCATTCTCCGCGAGAAAGCCATATCCCGGGTGAATCGCGTCGCATTCGGTCAACGTGGCAACGCTCATTATGTTGGTAAAGTTAAGATAGCTGTCCTTGGAAAGTGTGGGTCCGATACAGTAAGCTTCGTCCGCCAGTCGCACATGTAAGGAATCGCGATCCGCTTCCGAGTATACGGCTACGGTCTGAATCCCCATCTCTCGGCAGGCGCGAATAATCCGCACGGCAATCTCTCCGCGGTTTGCAATGAGAACCTTATGAAATTTCATGTCTGTCTCTCCATTCTTATTCCGGTTTCACCAGGAACAACGGTTGGCCAAACTCGACAAGTTGTCCGTTCTCCACCAATACTTCTACGATCTCCCCATGAACTTCAGCTTCGATTTCGTTCATCAGCTTCATGGCTTCCACAATACATACAACAGTCTTGTCTTTCACCTTGTCTCCGGTCTGTACATAGGAAGAAGAACCGGGTCCGGGGGAAGCGTAGAAAGTTCCAACCATCGGTGAAACGATTTTATGTAAATTAGGTAATTCTGTCTCTTCAGTGCTTTGTACTTGTACAGTCGCGGAATCGGCTGAAGCCGGCACGGTTGCTTGCACTTGCGGGGCGTTCATCTGAAGCGGGGCTTGACTGTAATATCCCGGCGCAGCTGAAGTCTGTAACACATAGGATTCGGCCGGATTCGGCTTCTTGATTAAAATCCGTGTTCCTTCATTCTCGATTTCGAACTCCTGAATGGAGGTCTGGTCAATAAGCTTGATCAGGTCTTTAATTTCACTAAGCTTGAACAAATACGTTCACTCCTTATTTAACCACTCAATAACTTTAGTTATTATATCACAAAAGGCAGAAATAGAAAGAGCCCAGTTTCACCGGACTCTTCCTCTGTTTAAAGCGGTAATTCTATTGAATTTCGCTGCCTGACGGCATTATTTCATATACTGCACAGACACTTTGTCCGGAGCGATATCCAGCTCCGTAATCACTCTTTCCAAGATGCTGACGGCTTCACCGGCGGCCAGTTTCTCGGATTGCACGACAACCGTCCACTTGTCAGCGTCATTCAGTACAACCGCATTCTCGTATTCCTTCATAAATTCCGTTTCCAGCTCCGTAAGTTTGTCTTCTTTCACCTCGAGCTGTTGTATTTCATTCTGCGCTTTACTAACTTCATCCGGCGTCTTCTTCATATCCACTGTAACTGCGTTCAGGCGTTCAAACTCGCTTGCAAGCTTCTCGTTGCGTTCCATCACTTTAGTGTCGAAGAAACCCGTGCCGGACTCCGCTTCCGTCTCAATCATGTTCAGTACGGCTTCCTCGTCTTGAAACAATTCTTCCAATTTAAGATCCTCTTCCGGAGCAACCGCTGTTTCTTTTTCTCCGGCTTGATTTTTAGATGTTTCCGTTACTTCTTTAGTGCCTGTGGCGGGTTCTTCTTTGCCCGTTTCCACTACCTCAACCGCCGAATCTGTTTCGGTCTTTGTGATCGTCTCAGTCTTAGTTACCGTCTCGGTGCCGTCAAGCAGGTTGACTTCCTTCACCGTCGTGTTGTTCGTAGCCGTCAAATCTGTTGTTCCAGGTGTATCAGTGAACAGGTAATATGCGGACAACACAACCATTAAACTCAACATGGACACCAACCACACGGTTTGTCTTTTTGTATTCACTTTCAATTCCTCCTCATGGATATAACTCATTTTTTTGGGATTTCAGGGCGCGATTCTATATTCACTGTTTTCTTGGCACAACCGAGATACGATGCGCCGGAACACTCAAGCCTCTTTCTACCGCCTCTTTGATCAGGCGCTTAACAGCCGCGTTCTCCGCGCCCCTGGCGACAATTAACACCCCTCGTACCTGAGGTTTCATCTTCTTCACCACGATGGGAACCTGGTCGCCGGATTTCTCATGCAGTACCACGTCGCTGCTCTGATCCACATCCGTCACATGCCTGCGCCCGCCGTTCTGATCATTCTCATCTGTCACCTGCTGTGTGCTCTTTGTGTTCTGTTTGATCACCAATTCTTCCGTAGAATCAATCGTAACCAGAACATCCACAGCGCCGACCCCAATCATTTTATCCAGAATTTCCCTGATCTTGGTTTCGTACTTACGCTCATACTCGTCAAACTCCGTATCCTCTTTGGCGGCGCCGAATGCCGGTTCAGCGTTCTGCTCCGGTGAACCTCTGCTGTCGCTCAGCGGATCGGCAATTTCTTTGACGGACACGAAAGAATTAATGATCATCAACGCCGCGCCGGTGAGTCCCAGCAGTACGATCCAGCGGATCGTCTGGGTTCGTTTACCGCCGCCCGGACCGCCGCCGGTCCATTTCTCCAGCAGCTCCGTAAATTTCCCCATATGTTCACCTCGCTTTCTTTATTCGCCGTTCCTGGAACCGTCTGAATAAATAACGGTTATTTGTTGTTCATGAATGCCCCATTTGTTGCGAAGTTGTTCTCCGTACCTCACCTTAGCAGATTCAGCCTTCGCCTCGGCCCGTTCTTGCTCAGTAGGTTGCGGCGGCCCAGGCGGTTGTTGCGATCTATTATGAACGGTTCCTTCAAATGAAGTCTCCCGATTATTTTCAAGTTCAATGTTTACATTTACGGGCATTACAGGCTGGATCTCCTCGATGGAAGGTTCCCGAGCCCCATGGCCTTCTCCGTCCGGAACTTTAGGCTGGGAAGATAAATGCAGCTCCACTTGCTTAATTCCCAATTCCCCATTGTCCAATTGTTGGGTCGTTACCTTCACATTCCGGAGCATATCGCCATCCGCGGTATGCAGATCATCCGCAATCATCTGGGCAATTCGACTCTCCACCTCAGGCACCGTTTGTGTAAGTTGCTCATCTTTCAGCTTAAGACCCTGTGCCAGAATTTCTTGAAGTTGAGGTTGGCTGCCCACTGCCAATCCTCTGCCTGCCCCGACTGCTTCAGGCAACTCTTCAATCGCGGCCGTCATCTTGGCGCTGTTCCAGTCCGATTTCAGCAGATGCACCAAGGGCGTAAGGATCGCGAGCAGAATGAAGAGCGACACCACTAATTTCACGTAGCGGGTCAGCGCGCGATTGGGAAGCATCAGGTCTACGAAGGTGGCCAGCAGAATAATGACGATAATATCCCGGAGCCAACCGCTTAACCATGTCAGCATATCCTGCTCCTTTCCGGTAGGCGTTTCTTCATCGCATCATGACTGTTACATTTCCCGCTGTAAGAATAATGGTGATGGACAAGAAAAACATCAATCCTACGGTTGCCAGTGCCGCGAACACGTAAATCATGCTTTTACCGATGGTTTGCAAGCATCCTATAATTGGGTTGTCTCCAAGCGGCTGCATTACGGCTGCCGCTACGTTGTAGATGAGCGCCAGGGTCAGAATCTTGATCGCGGGAAACGCGCACAGGAAGATGATGATGACCACACCCGCCAGCCCAATGCCGTTCTTCACCAGCAAGGACGCGCTGATCACGGTGTCCGCCGCATCCGAAAACACCCGGCCGACAACCGGCACGAAATTACCGGTGACGTATTTGGCGGTTCTTAGCGTCACCCCGTCCGTTACGGCTCCCGTGGCTCCTTGTACGGAGATCACCCCGAGAAAGACGGTAAGGAAAACTCCCAGCAAGCCTACACTGATGGTACGAAGCAAGTTCGCAAGTTGAGTTACTTTGTACTTATCTGATAAGAAGGAGACGATGTGCAGCACTGCCGAGAAGAATAATAGCGGAAACACAATCGCATAAATCAAAGTACCGATTGTATGAATCATGAACACAATGAGCGGGTGCATAAGTGTGACTGTTGTGACATTGCCCATGGAAGTCAATAAAGTGAGAAGTAAAGGAACCATCGCCATCATGAAATGGATCATGCTCTCAATGGCGTTCTTTGCGTATCCGATCGCTACGTTAAACGAATTGATAGCCAGTATAATGATGACCATGTAAGTAATGGAGTAGGCGATTTTACTCACCGCGCTGCGTTCGAAGGCTGACTGCAGCGTTTCGAGTATCATGCTGAATACGGTCAGGATCACGATGGAAACCAACAGTTTTCCGTTGTAGAGAATTTCATGAAAGAAGTATTTCAGAATTCCCTGGAACATGTCTTTCAAACTGAACCCGTCACCGCCAGGAATCAATAACTCCATGAAAGTCGGCACTTTACTGTCCGGCAGATAGCCCCCGTATTCGTGAACCAGCTGATCCCAGAATTGCTCCACCTGATCGGTCGGCAGGTTATCGGCCTGTCTCTCGATTAAGGCGTCTGCCGGAGATGCGGCGAAGCTGGTTGTTCCCATATAGATAAAAGCCGCAAACATCAAGGTGAGAATGAGTTTCCACGGTTCTGCGTTCGCTGTTCTCATGGCGCAGCATTCAACTCCTAAGGTCTGTTGGTCAGGTCGGCAACAGCTTCAATACCGTTTCCACGATAACCGTAATAATGGGAATGGCCATGACCATAATCAGAATTTTACCGGCCAGCTCGATTTTGCCTGCGATTGCTTCCTGCCCGGCATCCCTTACAACCTGCGCCCCAAACTCCGCGATATAAGCAATGCCGATGATTTTCAGGATTGTTTTGAGGAAGATCATGTTGATTTCCGTTTTCAGCGCCATATGCTCCAAGACGCGTATGATCGAAGATATTTTGCCAATCAGGAAGAGAAAGATCATGACGCCCACGAAGATGGACAACAGAAACGCGAAGACCGGCTTCTGCTCCCGTATGATAAGCACCAGCACCGTCGTGATGATACCAAGCCCTACAATCTGTATAATTTCCATGGCGACCGCCTATTGAAACAAGAAGATGGTTTTGATTTCCCTGAACAGATCGTCCAGCATTCGGATGACCATGAAGAGCACGACGACGAACCCGATCAACGTCACCCAGTGGGCGTAATCTTCCTTGCCCATTTGTTTGAGAACAGTATGAAGCATGGCTACGATAATGCCGACGCCGGCGATCTGGAATACACTCGACACGTCGATGTTCATTTGGCACCCCTCTTAATACATCAATATGGCGACCAGCGCACCGCCTAAAGCACCGAGGCTCTTCCACATCGACTCGTAACGTCTCTGTTGTTCCCTCGCTAGTTCTTCTTCGCTTTGCAGCTGATTCATGGCCAGCCGGAGATGCTTGATCTGGTTGTCCCGATCGCTGACGCCGAGCGTATGTCCCAGTTGCCGCATCACCTGTTGCTCCGCTTTGCCCATGGAGGTCGCTCCCCAGTGGACCTTCACCGCTTCATGCATCGCTTCCGCCGCCGTCATTCCTTGCCGCTTCAGCTGCTCGGAAGCGGTTCTAAACAAGGAGGAAAGCGGCTCGGTTGCTTGCTCCGAGAGCGCGGTCAACGCTTCAGGCAACGGTGTGAACCCATAGTGAATCTCCGTCTCCAGCCGTTGCAGCGCCTGAATCAACTCGCGAATTTCCTTCGGGCGATTCGCGTACTTCGCGGATTGAATGAAGCCGAACAGCGTGCCCGCGGCGATAATGATGACGGCGCCCAGCAGCTTCATCATGAGTTCAAGCCTCCGCCGGCCATGGTGCTTCTCGCGGCTCGCGAAGGTTGCCCCGGCTGAATTCGGCGACCCTGTCCGTCATAGACGGCCTGGGTCCTCTGCTCGCCCTGCGTGCCCAGCACGACATAGCGGCCGAAGAAGCCGTCCTCCGCCATTCCCGACAGAATCGGTCGGCGGCGGATGTCGTCAAGCCCCCGGCCGTGCGCGGTGGCGATGACGATAATGCCTGCGTGCAGCGCTTCCTGAATGGCTTCGGCATCCTCACGCCGGCCGATCTCGTCGACGATGAGGATTTCCGGCGACATCGACCGGATCATCATCATCATGCCCTCGGCCTTCGGACAGGCATCCAGCACATCCGTGCGGGAGCCGACGTTGAACGTGGGCACGCCTTTCACACAAGCCGCGAGCTCCGAACGCTCGTCGACGATTCCGACTTTCCGGGCTTTCACATGTAAGCCCGGGACACCCGAACCGGCGATGCGCGCCAGGTCGCGCAGCAAGGTGGTCTTGCCCTGCTGCGGCGGCGAGATCAGCAGCGTGTGATGCGGCGCATGCCGCGCCGGGTCCAGGAGCAGCGGGAACAGAGCATCCGCGGCGCCGACGATTTCCTTCGCGAGCCGGATGTTAAATCCGGCAATATCGCGAAGCTGTTTGACTTGGCCGCGGTCCAGCACGGCGCGGCCGGCCAAGCCGATCCGGTGGCCGCCGCGAACCGTGATGTACCCTCGGCGCAGCTCCTCTTCCAACGTGTACAAGGAATGGTTGGAGATGAGGTCCAGCAGCTTCAGACATTCCTCACGCGGAGGAAGGTAGGCGCCCTCCGGTTGTTCGGAAAGCATCCCTTGAGGCGTCACGAACCGGTAATGCCCCTCATACACAATCTCAAGCGGCCGATTCTCGCGAATGCGGATTTCTTCCAACCGGGCTTGTACCTTGTCCGGAAGTGAAGCGATGATATGCTGCAAACTTAACGGCAATAGTGCGATGGCGCTGTTCATCTTCCTTTCACCTCCGGGGACAAGTCCGATCGTATACCCCTAACTTATGCTTGCTCACCGAAAATATGACTAGCATTTCCCGATTTAATAGAAAGCTTATTTCTTGATAATTCCGATGAACAAACAGCATACACCGGCGGCTACCCAGAGAAATTTACTTGGCGACAGCTTATCGGCAATGCCGACCAAGCCTACGGTTGTTGTGGCAATTAGAACAAGCGGACCAACCAACGCAAGACCTGAATTCACCATGATCGCCTTCTCAATCTGGTTGAATCTAAGCATCAGCATGGCGGCAATAATCTCGATCGAGCCCGATCCGAGCCTCAGTAACGCCATCGTTAATACAATTTTGTTCAACATGTCATTCTCTCCCTTCTTTTATTTCTCTATTTCTATGCGGGCTTGTCTCTTTTTAGCATAGGGGCACCTCCCCAGTTCGCCCTGCATATATTGCTCAAATACAACAGGAGAACTTCGCGTTACCCGCGATAAATTTTCCTAATTTACGGATAGAGCGAGGAGAAACGTAAATGGAAGCAATTTCTCTGCCGATATGGCATCCACTGCTTCTCGACCCAAGCGGTCAACGGGAAGCTAAACCGCGCGACAAGGGACTCACCATGGTTATTGATAAAGGACTCGGAATCCGCGCCTTTGCTGATTTAATGGGCACCTCCTCCGCGCATATAGATTTAATTAAGCTTGGGTTTGGCACATCCGCGTTGTATCCTGTAGAAATTTTGAAACAAAAAATTGAAATCGCCAAAGCCCATAACGTGCTGATTTTACCAGGCGGCACCTTTCTTGAAGTCGCTGTAACCAAGGGACAAACCGATGCTTATTTTGAGACCATCCAAGGGCTTGGCTTCAACGCTGTGGAAGTTTCGGACGGCACGATTGAAATGGATCGCAAAACTAGAATCGGGCTGATTTTGGAAGGAAAAAGAAGGCAGTTGGAAGTGTTCACGGAATACGGGAAAAAATGCTGGGGCTCCTCCATTGAGATCGAAGAACTGATTCAAACGGTGGAATGCGATCTGGAATTCGGCGCGAAGCTTGTTACCATTGAAGGCAGGGAATCGGGTATGGGCGTGGGGATCTTTGATGAAAAAGGGCAGTGTAAAGAAGATGACTTTGCGTTAATTGTTAAACGATTGCCTCATCTGAACCGAATCATGTGGGAGACACCGCTCAAATCCCAGCAATCTCAGCTATTAAATATGTTAGGCTCCCAGATTCACCTGGGTAACATTGCTCCTGAGGATGTGTTCTCATTGGAGGCTTTACGGCGCGGCTTGCGGTCGGATACGTTTCAATTCGGGGAGCAGCTTCATTACTATATCTAGATACGGGGAACAACGATGCGTCTTCATAGAGGCATGAATCGGGAGGTATATTAACAATGCAAGTGGACGTTATCTCCAGTGTAAACGAAGCCCGAACCGACGAATTGCTTCATAAAACCGTTATCGTCATTGATGTTCTTCGGGCAACCAGTACCGTAGTCAGCGCCTTGGATAACGGCGGCGCGTGTATAATTCCTGTGGAAACCGTCAGCCAGGCCAAACAATGCCAATCTCTTGGCGATCTGCTGGGCGGAGAAAGGTATTGCAAGAAAATCGCAGGCTTCCACTTCGGCAATTCACCGTTGGAATATACAGAGCAGCATGTTAAAGACAGGAGAATTATATTAACCACCACCAACGGGACCCGCGCTGTGCAAAAGGCGCAACGAGCAGCCATTGTGCTCGCCGGGTGTCTTAGAAATGCGGCATCATGCGCCGAAACGGCCGTTTCCTTCGGCAAAGATATCGCTGTTCTATGTTCAGGAACCCGGGATGAATTTTCATTAGAGGATGGTTTATGCGCGGGTTTACTCGTGGAGCGAATTGTTCAGTTTGTCGGCAATCAATCGAGGGCAAGAGTATCCACCAATGATTTGGGAATGGCGCTTCGCTTTGCTTATTTGCATCAACAAGACGATATCACCTCGACGTTGCTGGAATCCAGCAACGGTAAGCGACTAGCCAGATTAGGGTATCGAGAAGATGTGGTGTATTGCTCCGAGGTCGATGTGACCACGATGGTGCCGATCCTGGATCAGGGCATGCTGGTTCCTTTCAGCTGCAGCGCTCAGGCGCGCACACTTCCGCGTTAATGGATTGTCCGTTCTATCCGTTCTAAAAAGCCCGTCCACTCATACACTCTAATAGAAATCTATTAGGACAGGGGTTCGGGCATCGCTATGAACGGAGACATCGTATTGGTTGTACTCATTATCATAGGGCTGATCGGCAGATCGCATATCATTACAACAGCCGCTTGTATACTTCTTGTTGTCAAGCTGGTGAATCTGGACCGTTTTCTGCCATCTATTGAGCGAAGAGGACTGGAGCTCGGTTTGCTGTTTCTTACCATGGGTGTCCTCGTACCTTTTGCGAGCGAAAAAATAACCTATAAAGATATTGCCTCGGCCTTTATGACATGGCCGGGCATTGTTGCATTGTTGGGCGGCGCGATCGCCACCTATATGAACGGCAAAGGTCTTGACTTGCTTAAGGTGGATCCTCAGATGATTGTCGGACTCGTCATCGGCTCCATCTTCGGGATCATCTTTTTACGGGGCATTCCGGTTGGCCCCCTCATGGCTGCGGGCATCACCGCAATGATTATGAAAGTGGTGCAATTGGTGATGAACCGTCTGCCATGACTTGCATTACCAAAGAGCCCCATAGAAAACAGCCTGCCGGCGGCAGGCTGTTTCAGGTTTAATCGTACACTAACGTCTGTCCGAAGGTCCGCCCACAAAAGCTTGCTCCGTTGTATCCAGACCATACGCCGTATGCAAATCCGCGATGATATCGTTCAGTTGCGTGTTCTCGATCACGCAGGACGTTTTGATTTCTGAGGTGCTCACAAGCTTGATGCTTACACCGCGTTTGGAAATCACGTTAAACATCTTGGCCGCGACTCCCGGGGTGCTGACCATACCCGCTCCGACGATCGAAACTTTGACCAGGTTATCTTCAAACGTGGCTTCACGGAATTTCACATCGGCTTGGATGCTGTTAATCGAACGTAAAGCTTTCTCGCCGTCCGAAAGCGAAACGGTAAATGAGAAATCGGCTTGCCCGTTCAACACTCCGCTCTGTACGATAATGTCAACATCGATACAATCGTCAGCGAGCGCTGTGAATACTTTCGCTAATTGTCCCGGTACGTCCGGCACTCCCAGTATACTGATTCTCGCCACATTCTTGTCGAACGCGATGCCGCGGACTACAACGCCTTGCTCCATCTCGGCTTCCTCCTTCACCAATGTTCCTTCTGAGTGTGTAAAGCTGGATCTTACCACAAGCGGCACTTGATATTGCTTGGCATACTCTACGGCTCTTGGATGAAGCACCGCCGCGCCCAGGTTAGCCAGTTCAAGCATCTCGTCGTAAGAGATTTCGTTTAACTTCCGGGCAACCTTCACGACCCGGGGGTCGGTTGAGTAAATGCCGTTCACATCCGTATAAATTTCGCACAGATCAGCTTGGATGGCTGCCGCTAAAGCAACCGCCGTTGTGTCCGAGCCGCCTCTGCCCAAGGTTGTGATTTCTCCGTCCTCGGTCATGCCTTGGAATCCGGCTACAATCACGATGTTTCCTTCATTCAGCGACTTCAGTATACGCGCCGGCTGAATATCGGTAATTCGCGCCTTACCGTGCGTAGCTTCCGTCCGCATGCCCGCTTGCCATCCGGTGTACGAAACAGCTTCGTGCCCTATGTGGTGGATTGCCATCGACAATAAGGCAACCGAAATTTGTTCGCCTGTCGTCAGGAGCATATCCATTTCACGCGCGGGTGGATTCGGATGAAGCAGATTCGCCTGGTCAATCAAATCGTCCGTCGTATCGCCCATAGCGGAAACAACGATTACACATTGATGACCCTCGTTCTTCTTCTCCGCGATCCGATTCGCAACCCGCTTCATCCGTTCCGCGTCTCCGACGGAGCTGCCTCCGAACTTCATAACTATCAGTGACAACGTGTTCACTCCCATCATGACTATTCAAACTATTCAAACATTATAGCATAGGTCAAACGCCCGGGCGTATAAAAATTCATTAACTCACCAATAGAAAACAGTGATTTACATATCGTGCAAAATTGTATAAAAGCACTCGTATCGGCAGTGCACAAAAAAAGACCTCCCGCAGGAGGTCCATCTATACGATTACGCGCGGGATACGTATTTACCTTCGCGTGTATCAATCAGCAATACATCGTCTTCGTTGATGAACAGAGGCACTTGAACGTTCAGGCCAGTCTCCATCTTAGCGCTTTTCGTTGCGCCTTGTGCCGTGTTGCCTTTAATACCCGGCTCGGTTTCAGCGACTTTCAACTCCACGCTGTTCGGCAAGTTAATACCCAGAATCTCGCCTTGGTAAGAGATGATGTTAACCGTCATGTTCTCTTTAAGGAAGTTTAGTTCCCATTCCAGCTGAGCGCTGTTTAATTCGAATTGATCATAAGTTTCGTTATCCATGAATGTGTGTTGATCCGCTGCTGCGTACAGATATTGAACTGCGCGGTTTTCCACGTGAGCGCGGCCGATGGATTCACCTGCACGGAATGTGCGCTCTACGGTATTGCCGTTACGCAGATTTTTAAGTTTGGAGCGTACGAACGCCGCGCCTTTACCGGGTTTAACGTGTTGGAAATCAATAACCGTAAATAAATCGCCTTCTACCTCTACGGTTAGTCCTGTCTTAAAATCATTAACTGAAATCACTGAGTGTCCCTCCTAAAATGGTACAATTCAACCCTATGAATTAAATTGTAGTAAACTGCTTCGTTGCATGGGTAAGTATTTGAATTCCGTTCTCCGTAATGACAATGTCATCTTCAATCCGGACGCCGCCGAATCCGGGCAAATAAATGCCGGGTTCCACCGTTACCGTCATGCCGGGTTTAAGGATCGTTTCGCTGCGAATCGATAACCTCGGCGCTTCATGAACTTCCATGCCGAGACCATGCCCGGTACCGTGACCGAAATACTCTCCATAACCATACCTTGTGATGATATCTCTCGTCAAGGCATCCGCCTCTTTCCCTGTCATACCCGGTTGAATCTTGTCCAGCGCGTGCATCTGGGCTTCCAATACAATGTCGTAAATCTCTCGGTGCTTCGGTTGATGCTGTCCCAAGACGACCGTTCTCGTTAAGTCTGAGCAGTAGTCCTGATAATACGCCCCGAAATCCAATTTAATAAATTCGTTGCCTTGAATGACACGGGGAGAAGCTACGCCGTGAGGCAAGGCAGAACGCTCTCCAGAAGCGACAATCGTATCAAACGAAGATGAAGTTGCCCCGTTGCGGCGCATGAAAATCTCCATCTCCAGAGCTACTTCCAATTCCGTTAAGCCCGGTTTAATGAACGTTAAGATATGTTCAAACGTACGGTCGGCTAAATCCGCGGCTTCCTGCATAATGCGTAACTCACCGGCGTCCTTGAACATGCGGAGTCCTTCAACCAGTCCGTCGGAGGGTACTAATTCGATGGATTGTAACTGTGCGGCATAAGTCGCATAATCCCCGTAAGCAACATCAGCCTGTTCAAATCCCAGTTTATCGATGCCGGATGCCTTCAAGACTTCTTTCACGGAGTCCATCACAACCGGCAAATGCTCCAGAACTTCCAAAGCCTTCGCCTGCTCCGGCGCCTGTGTCATGTAACGAAAATCCGTGAACAGAATCGCTCTATCCATGGTAATCAAAATGTAGCCTGAACTTCCGGTAAAACCGGATATGTACTTTCGGTTATGGGGATTCGTGATGAATAAAGCTTGAAGTCCCGCCTCTTCCATCGCTGTCCTAAGGTTGTTAATTCTTGATGTTGTCATGCTCCTCATCCCTTTCCTGCAAATGACGTACCAATGCGTTCAACCCAAGCTCGTAACCGTATGCGCCGAAACCCGCAATCTGACCGATCACGACCGGAGCAATAACCGATGTATGCCTAAACGTCTCCCGCTTATGGATGTTGGATAAGTGCACTTCCACAGCGGGCAGCTGAACCGCGGAAAGAGCATCGCGTAAAGCATAGCTATAATGAGTAAAAGCACCTGGATTTATAATAATTCCATCCATGTTGCCGTAGGCTTCATGAATCCGATCAATCAAGTACCCTTCCACATTCGACTGATAGCAAGTCAGCGCCACACCTTGTTGTTTGGCCAATTCCCCGAGCCTTTGTTCTATGGCGGTAAGCGTCTCTGAACCGTAGACGCCCGGTTCCCGAACACCCAACATATTTAAATTAGGACCGTTTAACAGCAATATTCGTTTCATCAGGAGCTCCTCGCTTGTTTTATGGCAAAATGTCACTGACATTTTACCACACCCTTCCCCGGTTTGAGAATCCTTTATTGCTATTATGCGCTGAGCGCAGATTCTGTAAACAGTGGTAAAACTTCCGCGATTCCTATAAAATGAAGGGTATACCTCGATTAGAGAAAATATGATACGAACAGGGAGTGACCTCGTTGTCGCAAAATCAAACACCAAGCATTTACGGAGGACAAGCCGTCATTGAGGGCGTGATGTTCGCAGGCAAGGCCGCCAACGTGACCGCTGTCCGCCGCAAAAATAACGAGATTTCGTTTTACGAGGTTCCGAGACAGGACAAGGCCTGGATTACCGCTTTGAAGAAGATTCCTCTGATCCGCGGAATCGTCGGCATTGTTGAAGCCAGCGCCAAAGGCTCAAAGCATCTAAACTTCTCGGCAGAAGCCTATGCGGAGGATGAAGTTGGTCCGGATGAGAAAGCTGAAGCGAAGATAGAGGAAGAAACGAAGAGTGGATTCAGTTTAACGATGATTCTTGGCGTTGCGGTGGTCGGCGTGCTATCTTTTGTATTCGGAAAGACTGTACTAACCGTGTTACCGATCCTGATTGAAGATTTTCTTTTTGGTGATGCATTTGAGAATCAAGTTGTTCATACTTTAATTGAAGGTATTATCAAGATTCTGTTCCTTCTGATTTACTTGTTTGCCATATCGCAAACCAAAATGATTAAGCGTCTGTTCCAATATCACGGAGCGGAACATAAAGTAATCAGCGCTTATGAAGCAGGTGTGGAATTAACGGTAAGCAACGTCCAGAAATTCAGTACTCTGCACTATCGCTGCGGTAGCTCCTTCATTATTTTTACGGTAATCGTCGGGGTATTCATTTATTCCATGGTTCCTTATGATTCCCTGTGGGAGCGCATATATGAGCGTATGCTTCTGTTGCCTTTGGTCATGGGTGTGTCTTATGAAGTGCTCAGATTTACGAACTCCTTGCGTGAAACGCCTGTCCTTCGTTATTTGGGATATCCTGGATTGTGGTTGCAGCTGCTTACGACAAAAGAACCTACAGATGATCAGGTGGAAGTATCCATTGCCTCCTTTAACCGGGTATTGGAACTTGACCGCGTACTTGCGGAGTCCGCTGTGAATGTACCTGTTCATGGTGTTAAAGCATAAGAATTGGATTAAGGGGGAATTTCTATGTATGGTAAACAACGAATCTGGTTTTATATCATTATCGGACTCATGGTCATTGGTGTATTAACCCAGATTGCTTCCCTGCTGCTCCCAATCATTATTATCGGCGGTGTATTGCTGCTTTATAAATTCCCACCTTCCTCCTTTAAGAATTCCAAGGGCGGCATTGGGGCAATATTCCGCAAGAATAAAGGCCCCATCCAAATGAATAAGGCCAAGACGAAACGAGCTAACCCCTTCTATGTCATTAAAGGGAATAAAAAGGATTCCGAAGACGATCCGCCAACATACCACTAACATACAAAATTATAAGAGGCAGCAATCCTTGAGGATGCTGCCTCTTATTTTATTACTTCAAGACATGACCCTGTCGCGATCTTTCAGACTTTCCCGTTCATATTGTCCGTATTTCTTTAAGTATTCATCCATCGACCAGTGATCCAGAAATCTGCGGCCTGCCGATAAGCCGGATTCAAACAACTCCATGCTTCTTTCCGTTGAAACAGAAAATTCGGTCAAACCTACGGCATCCGACGGAATTTTTATCGTACGATAATCGTTATGCTTCTCAATGTAACGTTCATCATGGGCGCTGAGCATTGTATCGAATAACGCCTGCAACATCGTAATGGGTCCCACGATTCGGTTAGGATGATTCTGATTTTTGCCTACCAGTTGAAAGCCAAGGGTGGGAATCCCTCGCCTGACCGCGCCGCTTTGGTCAAATAACCACAAAGGAAAGTTACTTAGCAAACCGCCGTCCACGATATAATAAAACTGTTTGTGAAACGCATCCAACGGTTTCTTGTCCCTGACGTTCTTGCGAATCAATACGGGTTCAAAGAAATAAGGAATAGAACAGCTCATCCGTACCGCTTTGGATATTTCGAAACGATCGGGATTGATGTCATATTGAATGATATCATCCGGAAGCACCAGTAATCGGCCTTGCGTAATATCTGAGGCAATAATACGCAATTGGCGAGGCTGCAGGTCGTTAAAGGTGCGAATCCCTTTATCCATCAGTTTGCGATGAACCCAACGCTCCAGCTGTTCTCCTGAATATAAACCTTTCTTAATCAGCAATCGCAAGGCGGGACCCGCATAACCCAACCGGAACAAGAAATCCTTTTGCACAAACTGGCTAAACGGGGTTTCCAGTATAAGTTTTTTCATTTCCTCCGCCGTATAACCGGCTGCAAGCAAGGCTGCAACGATGGAACCGGAAGAAGTACCGGCCATTTGATGAAAACCAACTTTGCGTTCTTCCATTGCCGCAATTGCGCCGACAAGCGCAATCCCTTTAACGCCCCCGCCTTGAAACACCGCGTTCACTTTCATACCCTGTCCCCCCGGGAATTCCGATACACTCACTCTTTTGTATGTATGTGAGCACAGGTTGTTTATATTCCGCGGAACTGACGTTTGGCTCGCCTCTAGTACATAGCGAAACCGCACCTCTGCAAATGAGAAGATGCGGTTTCAATTAATCGTTATCCATTTCGGCACGTACTTGTTGAAGATGCGCTATCCGTTCAGGATCACGGTTGAAGAATTCAACAAGCGTCTCTATACAGGTGATGGAATCCCAGCTTAAATGATGCTCAATACCCTCTACATCCTTGTATATGTTGTCGGCTTGAACACCGATAATATGTAAAAATTGCTCCAGAAGATGATGCCTGTCCACTAATCTCTTTCCCATCTTCTTTCCTTTGGATGTTAAGATCAATCCGCGGTACTTCTCATAAACCAAGTAATTATCTTTATCCAATTTCTGAATCATTTTGGTTACAGATGAGGGATGTACTTCAAGTCCTTCCGCAATATCGGAAACTCGCGCGTAGCCCTTCTCATCAATCAGTTTATAAATGCGTTCAAGATAATCCTCCATACTCGGGGTGGCCATACGCTCCCCTCCTTCACTCTTAGCTTGTCTGGAATCGTGTTAAATCCATGTTAACACACAATGCTCTTAATGATACACCGTGTCCGCTTTGTAAATCAAGCCCGTTCGCCTCCCTGCCTATAGTCCCTCATTTTTACAGGATTGTACCTTGAGTCAACGGCGCAAACTACAGACAGTGAGAGATAAAGGAGGCCTGAGTTGTGAGCACATTGGTACTGGAACCGACGGAAACTAAGAAAAAGACACCAAGAAGTACAGGTGAATTCGTACCGGAGCTCGCTTATTTTGAACCGGAAGCGTTGAATTATCCGAAAGGCGAGCGAATTTTTCAATGGATCAAGGACAAGGGTATCCCTTATCGTATGACCACCTCGCATAACCGTATTACCAACTTGCCGGGGGAAACGGAAGTGGAGCAGTACAAGATTGCTAAACGCACCCTAGTTGTCGGAGTAAGAAAGACGTTAAAGTTCGATACCTCCAAGCCGTCCGCGGAGTACGCCATTCCGGTTGCGACCGGTTGTATGGGACATTGTCATTATTGTTATTTGCAAACGACATTGGGTGCCAAGCCCTATGTCCGCGTTTACGTAAACACGGATGATATTCTGAAGCAAGCCAAGCAATACATCGAAGAACGCAAACCGGAAATTACACGCTTTGAGGCGGCCTGTACTTCAGACCCGGTCGGTCTGGAGCACATTTCGGGATCACTTAAGGAATACATTGAATTCATGGGGCAAGAGGAGTTTGGGCGTCTTCGATTCGTGACCAAGTATCACCACGTAGAACCGCTGCTGGATGCGAAGCATAACGGTCATACCCGTTTTCGGTTCAGTGTGAACGCGGCCTATGTCATCAAAAATTTCGAGCCCGCGACCTCCCGCTTCGAGGAACGGATTGAAGCCGCGGGTAAAGTCGCCAAAGCCGGATATCCACTCGGATTTATCGTAGCGCCCATCATATGGCATGACGGATGGGAAGAAGGGTATACGGAATTGTTCGAAAAGCTCGCGTCCACGTTGCCGGAAGAAGCTACAAGGGATTTAACCTTTGAGTTAATTCAGCATCGGTTTACAAAGACCGCCAAGACGGTCATTGAGAAGCGTTACCCCAAATCCAAGCTGGAGATGGATGAAGCCAAACGCCAATACAAATGGGGTCGTTGGGGTCAAGGGAAATATGTTTATCCGAAGGACCAGGCTGAAGCGTTACGTGAATTTATAACGGAGCGGATCTTCGAAAAATTTCCCCAAGCCAAACTGGAATATTTCACATAGGTTTTACGAAATACAGAACAAGCCGGGCATAAGCCCGGCTTGTTCTAACATATTTAATGAATACTAAAATTTTAACCATTCCGGCGTAATCGCATTCAATTCCCGCGTAATTACTGTCATTTGATCCGTATACAACAGAACACCGACAATCAACATCACAACACCGCCAACCTTCATCAAGGCATTGGAATAGCGCAAAATCCACTTGGTTGTACCGATAAAGAAAGCTAAGACGAAGAATGGTACCGCAAAGCCCAACGTATAAGCCGTAATCAACGGAAACCACGCGCCCGGCTCAGTCGCAGCCAAGGCCATAATGGAGCCCAGAATAGGACCGATACAAGGGGACCAACCGGCTGCAAAGCCGATGCCCAGCAAGAATGATCCAAAATAACCTGCTTTGCGAAAGCCCATCTGGACTTTGCGTTCTTTCATTAAAAATTCCGGCTTAAAAATACCTAATAAGAACAAGCCCATCAGAAAAATAAGAATGGCTGCGATCTTTTTGAACAAATCACGATATCCCGAATCCGCGAACACATCCGAAATCAGTCCCGCACCAAACCCCAAGCTATAAAAAATCATCGAAAATCCCAAAATAAAAAATAAGGTATGCGTCATCGTTCGAATGCGCACATCCCGTTTACGTCCTTCCGATGACTTTAAAGTAGTAACCGATATGCCTGTAATATAAGACAGGTAAGAAGGATATAAGGGCAGACAGCATGGCGAAATAAAGGAAGCCAAACCCGCCCAAAAAGCAATCCAGATATTTATATCCATGTCAAGTTCCTCAATCCAAGTTTATATTCTAAAACTCCGCTTCACACCCAGAGTAAGGACAAGCATCGCAATCAAAGACAGCACGATGGTCGCGCCGGGCGCGTAATTATATAATCCGGCAATTAATAAGCCCGCTACAACAGCGACTTCCGAATAAATGACCGCCAGAATCAGCGTATGCTTAAAGCCCTTGGAAACCACAAGACTTGACGCCACCGGAATTGTCAGTAAAGCCGATACCAGCAAAGCTCCGACAATCTTGATGCTCACAGATATTACCAATGCGGTGAGCACCGTTATTACCATGTTTAAGTAGCGTGTGGGCAAACCGCTGACTCCCGCCGCGTCTTCATCGAATGAAAGCAAGAAGAACTCCTTGAACAGAAAGAAGACCACGCCAACAACAAACAACGTAACAACCCCTACAATGTATACATCCAACTCATTCAGAGTATAAATGCTGCCAAACAAGTAGGACGTTACGTTCAGATTAAACCCTTTGCCTTGTGAAAACAAGAAGGTTGCCAAAGCCACGCCGCCTGACATAATAATAGCAATCGATAACTCCGCGTAGGTTTTATAGGCTTTCCGCAGCTTCTCGATTCCGAAGGCCGCAACGATGGAAAAAACCAAGCCCATAGCGAGCGGATAGATGTTCATAATAAATCCAAATGCAACACCGGCGATGGAAACATGGGCCAGCGTATCACCAATCATGGATAAACGGCGGAGCACCAGAAATATGCCCAAGAGCGGCGCGGCAAGACCGATTAGCAATCCTCCGATAATGGCCCGCTGAAAAAAATCGCTAAATAAAATATCCAAACTTTCCAAAACGGAAAAACTCCCTCTGAGCCGACTGCAGCGGCTACGTGTAAGAAATAGTAGATTGCAGTTTATTTCTAAGGTCCTTCAAACTATGGGTCAGGTCGGTTTCCCGACAATCCTCAATATCATGGGAATGCTTCACATAGAACTTGAGCTTGCCGCTTCGCTCAATCGGCTCTGTGCCTAGATACGTTTCAATCATGTCCATATCATGTGAAACCATGAGAAAAGTGATGTGATGATGCTGATGCATATGCTTGATCATATGGAAAAAGCCCTCTTGCGTTTCCGGGTCAATGCCCACCGTAGGCTCATCCAGGATTAACAAATCCGGGTTATTGATTAATGCCCGGGCAAGGAACACCCGTTGTTGCTGCCCTCCGGACAATTGCCCGATTCGTTTGTCGGCCAGATCCTCAATGCTCATGGCATGAAGAGCGTCTTCGCATTTCTGCAATTCCGATTTGGCGATACGGCGAAACAGTGATTTCTTCCCGTAAAGACCGGACATCACTACTTCCCTGACCGTCGCCGGAAATAAAGGGTTTAGTGAATTCTTCTGAGGCACATAACCGATGCGCTCCCATTGCTTAAATTGACTGATCGGTTCACCAAACAAGTGAATTTCCCCTTGCGTCGGCTTAAGAAGACCGACAATCATACGCAGAAGCGTTGTCTTACCGGCGCCGTTCGAGCCGATCAAACCGACAAAGTCCCGCTGTTTAATGGAGAAATTAACATGCTGAAGCACATTCTTATGTTCATAGGCGAAAGAAAGGTCACGCAGGGTTATTACATCCTCGTGACACGCCTCACGCATACCAATGGGTTCTGTCATTCGTCATGCTCCTCTACTGAAACCCGCCATGATTTTAACCGTGGTCGTTCTTTTATTGTAATGCCTTTAATAAATTTTGCAAATTGACTTCCATAATGGAGATATAATCTTCACCCGATTGCTCTTGTTCCTCTGTCAGTCCTTCAACAGGGTTGAGCACAAGGGTGTCCGCATCCGCCTCGCTTGCCAATGTCCGGGCTAACTGGTCAGACACCAGTTCTTCAAAGAAAATATATTTAACTTTATGTTCTTTAACGAACTTTGCAATTTCCAGCAAGTCCTGACCTCTGGGTTCAGCATCCGGAGATAACCCCATAATGGACACTTGACGCAGTCCGTAATCCCGGCACAAATAACCGAAAGCATGATGGGAAACGACAATATCTTTCTTCACCGTTGCAGCAAGCTTAGTCTTAAATTGCTCATGCAGCGAGGTTAGCTTCTCTTTGTAAGACGCCCAATTCTCCTCATACTCTCCTTGATGGGCTGGATCAGCTTTCACCAAAGCATTCTTGATATTCTCACCCATAATTAATGCTGAAGCGGGGCTGCTCCATGTATGGGGATCCGTGGATAGATCATGCTCGTGTTCACTGTTATGGTTTACGTTTCCGGCAGAATCCGAGTGTGTGTTCCCTTCTTCTGCATGTTCATCCGCGTGTTCCTCTTCCTCTGCGGAAATTAACGAGATGCCTTTGCTTGCCTCTACTGTAATCAGCTTGGAGTCTTTCGGCATCGTACTTAAGAAATCGTCCACCCAGCCTTCAAAGCCCGCACCGTTATAGAGAAACAGCTGCCCTTCGGCAATGTTCTCCATATCACGACTCTTCGGACTCCAATCATGCGGTTCAACGCCGGAAGGCACAAGATTGGATACATAGACCCGCTCCCCACCTATATTACGGGCGAAATCGGCCAATGGAAAGAATGACGTGATGATCCGAACTTTTCCTTCCGCGGCTTGGCGCTCCTTCTCCGCGCCGGAAGTACCGCACGCCGAAAGCACAACGATGAAAAGCACAGCAGCAATCAACATATAAACAGGACGTGAACGCATAGGATTCAGAGTAAGCTTAAACATAACAACACCTCATTATTTGTGGTAGACCCCTGTGTATATGTGTAAATCGTAAGTATTTTTATTTACAAGGTCAGGATTGATTATACAAATGAGCCTCTGCCCTGTCAAGACTTATTCGTAATTGTTCTTAATAAGACGATGTAACAAGACCATAAAAATGCTTCGCCAAGGATTATTACTCTCCCCGGCGAAGCATGATTCGTTCTGTTATTTCACAATAGCTCCGTTTGGCATGTCATCCGGTACGGTTGCCAGCGTTAGCTTATCACCGTGCGAAGCCGCCAGGATCATCCCTTGCGACATCTCCCCGCGGAGCTTTACCGGTTTCAGGTTCGTCACGCAGATGACCTTCTTCCCGACCATCTCCTCGGGCGAATAGAACTTCGCGATGCCTGAAACCACTTGCCGCTGCTCGTAGCCCAGATCCAGCTGCAGTTTCAGCAGCTTATCCGCCTTCGCCACCGGCTCGGCAGCAAGAACCTGCGCCACGCGCAGCTCCACCTTCGCGAAATCGTCTATGTTGATTTCCGCGGCCGCTTCCGGCTGCGCGACTGCGCTTGCCTGCGGGGCTGTGCCCCCCGCAGGCGCCTCGTCCCCGGCCGCGGCAGCCGGAACCGTTCCGCCGCCCATCGCTTCCGCGATGTAGGCGACTTCCGGCCCCGCCTCCAGCCGGGGAAAGAGCGGCTCGCCCTTGGCCACGCGGGTGCCCGCTGCCAAGGCGCCGAAGCGGTGCACGCTGTCCCACTCGGTCAGCGTGCCTTCCGCTACGCCAAGCTGCGCCCAGATCTGGCGCGGCGTGCGGGTTAAGAAAGGCTGCAGCATCACGGATACGATGCGCAGACTTTCCGCGAGGTGGTACATGACCGAGCCCAGCACCTCGCGCTTGCTCTCATCCTTGGCCAGTGTCCAAGGCTGCGTTTCGTCAATATACTTGTTGGTGCGGCTCACAAGTGTCCAGATGGCGCTTAGCGCGACGGAGAACTCCATGTTCTCCAGCGCCTCTTCCGCTTTGGAAACCGCGGCGTCAGCGGTTTCGACTAAAGCGGCATCAAACGGGGTCGCGTCCGGAACATGTGCCGGTACTTCACCGCCAAAGTACTTGTCGATCATCGCTACCGTGCGATTCAACAGATTGCCCAGATCATTCGCCAAATCCGAATTGATCCGGTCAATGAAGCTTTCGGGAGTGAAGGTGCCGTCCGAACCGAACGGAACTTCACGCAGCAGGTAATAGCGAAGCGCATCCAGACCGTAACGCTCGATCAGTGTAACCGGGTCAACGACATTTCCTTTGGACTTTGACATTTTGCCGTCCTTCATTAGAAGCCAACCATGACCGAATACTTTCTTTGGCAACGGCAAGTCAAGCGCCATCAGCATAATCGGCCAGTAAATCGTATGAAAACGTACGATTTCTTTGCCTACCAGATGAACAGCGGCCGGCCAATACTTGTTATACTTCTCCGGATTTTCCGTGTCATAACCGAGAGCGGTAATATAGTTTGACAGCGCGTCAATCCAAACATAGATGACATGCTTGGGATCGCCCGGCACTTTGACTCCCCACTCGAACGTTGTCCGGGAAACAGCCAAATCCTCCAATCCCGGCTTAATGAAGTTGTTAATCATCTCGTTTTTGCGGGATTCCGGCTGAATAAAATCAGGATGCTCTTCATAGTACTGCAGAAGTCTGTCGGCGTACTTACTCATCCGGAAGAAATAACTTTCTTCCTTCACCAGCTCAACGGGACGTCCGCAATCCGGACAGTTTCCGTTCACTAGCTGCCTCTCTAGGAAAAAGGACTCACAAGGCGTGCAATACCAGCCTTCATAGTCTCCCTTATAGATGTCCCCCTGCTCCAGCAGCTTGGCGAATATGCGCGCCACAACTTCCTTGTGGCGGTCTTCGGTTGTACGTATAAAGTCATCATATTGGATTTCGAGTTTATCCCACAACTGCCTGATGCCCGAAACGATGCCGTCCACAAATTGCTGAGGCGTTTGGTTCTTGCTTTCAGCGGCGCGTTCAATCTTTTGTCCATGCTCATCCGTACCTGTTAAATACCAGACGTCATATCCTCTTAAACGCTTGTAACGAGCCATAGCATCCCCTGCAACGGTTGTGTAAGCATGACCGATATGCAGTTTATCGCTTGGATAATAAATGGGGGTTGTAATATAAAATGTTTTTTGGTTCTCTGACATCATCATTCCTCCTCAAAATATGTAAACAAAACGTCGTAAATCCTGTAACAACAACAAAAAAAGCCCTTCCCCCCACAAACCATGGGGCGAGAGCTGTCTCACGCGGTACCACCCAAATTTCCCCTGCAGCCAGTTCTGACAACCGGGGCTCTATAGGCTTCGTTCCCGAAGCCGTTCCGCTAACGCCGGAATTCGCGCCGATGCTTGCCTATCGTTCAGGCTCACACTCGGTTCCTCCAGGACCATGTTCCAAAGGTGTTCCATACCGGTTTTCAGCTCCCCCGGCTCTCTGCAATGGACGAAACTTTGTACTTATCCGTTCACAGGAACATTCTATACATAATAGTATAACCATCTATGCAAAATATAACGTTTCGGTATGCAACATGTCAAGTTTTAACCGCGATTGCGGGATAATGATTTTCGTTTGGATCCCGAGGATCCGGCTTTACTCGATTTACTTCGCTTGCCGACAAGCCGATGCACCTTCTTCTTGTTCGCTGTTTTAGTCCCTTTTCTACCTTTTCTGCGCGGATTAACTACTACGGAAGGCGGCTGATGTCCAGGGCTCTCCTGAGGGGCTTCAATTTCTTCGGCTACGTCCGCCACTCCTTGAACATTCTCCGCCTGCATAACGGTTGACTCCTCAGTCCAATCTGCCCCAGGCTCCGTTGTTTGCTCATCCACAATTTCTTCCGTTACCGGTTGAGTACAGTCTATTGTATGTGAAGTTAGCTCCTCAAGTTCAAACCCGTCAAAAGATAATGTTCGTTCTCTCGCGGAAAGCTCGGTCCACTCCTCTTCGGAAACGTCTTGCTTTACTACTGCGAAACAATATAGAATTTCATCCACTACATTCATCTGGGTTTCCCTCAGCAGTTGCCGTTCTTCCTCGTCCAGCAAGGACGACCGATACTCGGGAAAGTAGGAATATTCCATACTCAGCAGCCTTAAGTCCATACCCGGTCCCTGAGTACCGTCCGGATCAAACAAAGGCAATCTCCCTTCGGGCGGAATGGGCTGGGGATCATCTTCATCCATAACAAATTCGGACGGGGTAACTTCCGGTTGCGATCCGGCTCTGTAAGTATCCACACCTGTAAAGAAACGAGGGGTATGTTCGTTAAAGAGGTATCGGTTGTATGGATTGCCTATATGACATTGCGAGTGAGCATACGGCGCAATAATGTATACGATGGCTTTATGGCGACATACCCGATAAATCTCCCGCATGACATACATTAAGTTGTCGACAAATTGCAGGGAATGAGACGCTACAAGTACATCAACCGAATTTTTCTCCAGAGGCAAACCTTTATCCAAATCACAAACGACATCCACACCGGCAACAGCGAACCGGTCAATCCCCACAAATCCTTTTTGCTTATGAAAACCACAGCCTAGTTGAACCTGCATTCCGTTCACCCGTTTCCGTCGATATTTCCACTAATGCAACTCCTGTCTTCTGTCCGGATCCATAGTATAGATTATGGTGTGTATGCGGTGTTGGTATGGGTATCTAATCAAAATGGGTCAATCCCCTTGCCCTGTCCGCATAAGCCTTTCCATAACAAATAAACAACCCCCGCGGACAGAATGGTGGATATTCTCCACTCTGTCCGCGGGGGTTGCATACTGTTATGATAAGTCCGTTATTCGTTTCGGCGGGACCGGATCCAGACCGCCCGGATGAAACGGATGGCATTTACAGATCCTTCTGGCAGCAAGCCATGATCCTTTAGCCGCCCCATGAATTTCAATGGCCTCTAAAGCATAAGCCGAACAAGTCGGGTAAAACCGGCAAGTAGGAGGCTTAAGCGGTGAAATCCATCTGCGGTAGGCTTGAATCGGCAACTTCAGCGTTCGTGATATCCCCTTCATACGGCTTGCTTCACTTCTCCTGTTTACAATCGTTACAATATCCGAATACTTCAAACTTGTGACGCACCACTTGAAAGTCATCAGGAACCTGACAACCCATATCCATGGGACAGAATACGAGCGGATACGTTTTCTCGCACTGCAGACAAATCAAGTGGTGATGATGATGCGCTTCCTGACAATGCACCTTGAATTTAATCCCGTCTTCAAATACAAATTGCTCTAATACGCCCAGTTCATGCAATACTCTTAAATTTCGATAAACGGTATCAAAGCTTAGACCGGAATACGTATTTCCCATGGCGTCATATACATCCTTAGCCGTTAAATATCCGTCAGCTTCCGCGAACAGCCGGGCAAGTGTCTTTCTCTGATCTGTAATGCGCAAGCCTTGTCCGGCCATGACCTTGACGATTTCTTCCGTATTCAAGCTGCAACCCTCCAGCTGACTCCTGTGATCTTATTATAATGCATGAATTCAGAACCCTCGTCAAACCAACCCCGTCCATTCCTATTTAAAATAGTTTATTCCATGCTTTTGGAGCTGCGCTTTCTTTTGACTACAATAATCATAGCCATAATCAGCGGTATTCCGTACTGCATCGGCACATGCATATAAAGCGGAACCTTCTTCAAACCCGTTTCAATATGCTCGACGTAGCTGCCGCTCATCACGAAAGATAGCCATAGTAATCCTGCCCCGAATATAAACGCGATGATTTGTCTATGTTGTGGCTGATTCAACTTCATGAGGGTCGTAAACCCTTGGACGGAAGCATAAAAGAACACCGTAACTTTATAAAACACACCGAGAATAAGAATGGAAATTGCGAATGCATCCATTCTTTGAATGAAGCTGCCGATACTAATTCGTCCGATAACCGTTAATAAGGGGAAATGCTCCAAGCTTGCACGTTTGGCTCCGAGAACCGCAATATCCGTCCAGATGACCACAGTCAATATGGCCCCGCTGGCCAGCACAGCTTTCACCATCACGGTTCTGATTCCTGATTTGGTTGACGTTCGGACGTTAGGAAAAATCATCAGGAAGGCGATTAACTCACCGAATGGGAACGTGGAGGTAAGCGGATAAGCCGTGGATAAAACGGGCTTCCATCCTTCGCCCAACACGGGTAGAGTATTTTCCGGCCTTATAATATCCGAGAATGAAATCAACAGAGCCAGAAAAATGCCAATGAGCACCATAATCTCCATAACCATTTCCCCGCTTCTCGCGAACGATTCAATCCCTTTCAGGTAGGCGTAAAGCACGACGAAGCCCATCACTATTGCCACAGGGATCGGCGACGTAAGATTTAAGGAAGAACTAATTAACAAAGCCCCGAAATCTCGCAACACCCGTCCCGCGATATACAGAAAATAAATAATATACCCCAGGGCTATTGCCGTACCGATCCAGGGACCGAACACGTTTACAATATGATCTGTCCATTCCTTCCCCGACGAACGCTCATGCAAGTAAGCATACAGATGTACGGCTGCAAGTCCGGAGAACATGCCCAGCAATATTGCGATCCATGCATCCTGCCCGGCATCCATACCTAAACCAACAACTATGGCGCTGCCCAATTCAAACAGAACCACCATACAGAAAAGTTGTCTCACGCTTATCTGATTACTCATCATTCTCTCAAGCCCCTGTTCAACTGGCCTCTAATCGTTGTTAAGAGCAACAAGAATAACGGAATAATAAATCCCATGAATACAACTGTACCCGGTATGATACGCGTGGTCACATGTCCCGTAAATGCGCTATTGGGCGAGACATAATAAGCTAAAGGTACTAGTACTAAAGCCAGCGGCCAAGTTAAAGGTTTCCAGTCTTTCGTACCTGATAATCGCGAGATCATGACTAGGGCTACATACATACATATCGTTATTTTGTAAAATATTGTAACAAACCAGATGCCGGCCATCATTATTTCCAACCTCCCAAAAAAACCGCCTGCTTCAATCGACTGCGCTAACCTGTACGTGGGAAATGTATTTACCGAGGTCAGCATCGCCCCGTTACACATAATGCACAACAGAGTCAGCACTGTAATGCAGCTCCCACCAATCCAGACCGCGTGAAACATCGCTTTCCGAATTGTGCGATATTGGTTGGAAACATGAGGAGCTATAACAAGAAACAGAACCATTTCCCAGTAAGGAAAAGTCATGAACATGAGACTTGCTTTCGCAATTCCAAACAAACCAAACCCCATATAAGGTTTAATGAGATCAATCTCGGAATCTTGAAGCAGGAATACGGTAAAAAAAATCAAGATGAGGCAAATCAGCGGAAAGAAGATTTCCGTTGAACGCCCCAACGCTTCCAATCCCACCCTAACCGCATATGTGCCCAGCACAGTCATCACGATTAGAATTGTGACTAAAGGTGTTGCTGTTTCAATTTGCGTCGTGATGAAGGTTCCCATATCATTAATGTTCAGTGTAGCAAGGATGAGCGCAAATGCGATATATAGTAAATTAAGCATGCCTCCTGCCCATGTACCAAGTGTAACGTTTAGATACTGTTCGAATGACAATCCATTCATACAGCGGTAAATAGCCACATACAGCAAGATGCTAAACATCGCTCCCACGGTCCCGACGATTCCCGAAATCCATCCCGCTTCCCCGGCGTATCTCGTTAATAAGCTAGGTAAGTAGAGGATGCTGCTGCCGATGATAAACAGACAAATCAATAACATGTACTGCCTTGCACTGATAACGCGCAACAGATTCACCTTCCCTTACATGCTGATGGGAGACTTCAGAACGGAAGCCAGAATTGAATTGGAGATATTATCCATTCGACCCAAAGAAGCGGACTCGGCAACTCTATATGCATTGCCAATGCGCCAGACAATGACCCGCCCGCAATCAAAAATATTGCGAATACTCCAATCTCCTTGCCTTCGCGGCGAGAAATCAAACCAGGATATTCCTTCCAACCAATGAAAATCACTGCGGCGATTACGAGCATTATTCGCATTTTGTTACTCTCCTTCTACGATTATTCTGCGATTTAGTGTCCCTGTACGACGAATTGCGTAATCTATTTTATACTCTACTTTTATATCAGCGAATCGTTCAGGCCAGTCCTTCTCCATGGCTTTCCATTCTTGCGGGTATCTTCTATGAACAGCCTCGCCAAAGCCGTAAATATCAGCTTTGTATTTTTGAGCTTTTTTAATCGATGCGCCCATAATGTCAATTAATGTCTTCTTCGCGGACGTTTCCAATTCATCGATTACTTTAGGATCGGAGATGTCCACTTTGCACATCACCTCGCCTATATTAGCTTCCACTCTGGATTTAATCAGAATAAGAGGTTCTTTTCTCCGCATCTCCGCCTTGAACTTCGTATTCACATGAATGAGTTCCAGATTGAGCAACCCGCCATCCGGACAGGGAATATGCCCTACCGTATTTTCAACGTTATTGGTGATATAGTTATAGCCTTTACTTTCTTTCTCATTAAACCAGGTGATTAGACGATCCTTTTTGAAAAGGGCAAGATTCCCTATTTCAAGCCGAGTTGGAGGATCGATGCTGGAAATATTACCTGGTTGCTTCCCCTCTTCCATGTTGCCGTTTATTATGATCCCGGTTAGAACAGGGGATTTGCTCTTGCTCATAATCGAGGTTAACAGCTCGTCCAAATAAATCCCGATAGACGGAGCAAATGCCTTTTCGGCCGTAGTCAATGTGCTGAATATTTTCTCGGCAGGTATGACTTCCAAAGGGGTAAAGACGCTGAGTACGTCCTGTGCTGTGGCATCCTTCGCTACGGTAACGTAGAAATCGTTACGCACTTCATAATCCCTTGCCAGCAAATCCAGAACCGGTGCAACTCCTTGTCGAGCCAGTTTCTCGCCGATAATCAGAATACGCAGATGGGCTACATAAATTTTACGGGGAGATTGCTTCGTAATTTTCCGGACCGCTTCATAGACGGTTGAAGCTTTGGAAACATATGTAACTACGGCTGAACCGCTCCCAGAGCCGGATCTGTTCGCAATAGAGGAAGGATTCACAACTTGCGCGCTCACCACGTAATTTCCTTCGTCATCCACATCCAGACCCAAACCGACAGTTATGGCTAATTCATTCAACTCCCTGCGGTTCCAACATCCGGTTAGCAGTCCGGTCAGGAGAAGGACAGATAGAACAATCCAGGCTGCACGTCTGAACTGGTTTAAGGAGATTTGCTGAGACAATCATTTTCCTCCTCCACTTGTGGACCCTATTCTTTATTCGATGCGGGTTTGTATCTCTTCACATAATCCGGAACTTTCTTCTTCATCCAGGATGGAAAGCGAAATATGGCGTCGCTTTGGTCATCCACATCCCACGGTGCGAATGGAGATAAATAAGGAACACCAAATGACTTTAAAGAACACAGATGCAGGATTAACACAATCAAACCCACCGTTATCCCGAACAAACCGAACGTAGCTGCGCAGATCATAAAAATAAATCTAAGCATACGTATGGAAATGCTCATATTGAAGGAAGGGAATACAAAGCTTGTAATCGCTGTTACGGACACCACAATAACCATAGCAGCGGAAACAATACCTGCCTCTACCGCGGCTTGCCCGATGACCAAAGCTCCGACAATCGATACGGCTTGACCGACCGCGCGAGGTAGTCTTACGCCGGCTTCCCGCAGAACTTCAAAGGTAAATTCCATAATAACCGCCTCAATAAAAGCGGGAAACGGAGTGCCTTCACGCTGGGCAGCCAGGGAAATCAGTAACGGCGTCGGCAACATCTCCTGATGAAAAGTGGATATTGCAATATATAAAGCCGGAGCCAACAGTGAAATAACCAGAGCTATATATCTCAATATTCGCAAAAAGAAGGCGATATCCGCACGTTGATAATAATCCTCCGCCACCTGGAAAAAGTGAACGAATAATGCGGGCACCAGCAGGACAAAGGGTGTTCCGTTTACAAGAATGGCTACCCTGCCTTCCATAATCGCGGCGGCTATCGTATCCGGACGTTCCGTGTTGTAAACTGTCGGAAACGGGGTCAGGAATTTGTCCTGAATATATTCTTCGATATTCCCGCTCTCGAGTATGCTGGTTGTGCGAATTTTCTCCAACCGATGGAAAAGCTCCTGTACGACCTCAGGGACAGCAACGCCCTCCATATACATCACGACTACGTCTGTTTTACTCATTTCTCCGATGATCATTTGTGTACACCGCAATCGTTTATCACGGATCCTCTTGCGGATTAACATCATATTCGTCCGCAGATCCTCCGTAAAGCCTTCTCTCGGTCCTCGAATAACTGTGGAAGAGGAAGCTTCCTCAATTGATCTTTTCTCCAGTCCTGCGGAATGAATGGAAAGTGCTTTGGAAATACCATCAGCAATCAGCATTGTATTTCCGGAAAGGAGCTCAAGATACAACGGTTCCCAGGTGTCGACCTCCTTTAAATCCCCTACAGCAATCACTTGATCTTTAATCCAACGAAAATCCTTCGATGTTTCTGTTCGCCTGTCTTCTAACTTATCCTTCCATTGGAGCAACGGCTTTACAATGGAATCATTAATGGTATGGGGGTCTGACAAACTGTCCATATACACCAAATAAGCTTTATTCGTGAATGGTCCAAGTGGAATCGGTTTGAATACTAGATCCGCATCCTTGCCAAACGTTTGTTGAATTTGTTTCTTATTGATGTCGATTGAGCTGTCTATATATTTATTTTCCGCATCAAGCGAAGGGTTTGGGCGAGGTTTTGCCTTATGATCAGCACGTTTCTTTCCCGAACGAAACCATCTTGTAAAACCGTTCATAACATCCCTCCTTTCCCGGTAGCTTAACCAACTTCTGCCATGTCAATTCTTTGAGAATCAAACAGGAGATCAAGAGGGATTCCCTTCCGGGCTAGGTCTAAAACGGGTATAATCCGAAGCCATTTAGCGCATACCTACAGTAAAGGAAGTTTCTTCCCATTCATATTTATCACCGCGATCACATAAACACGTTCTACATCATCTCTTTCGGTACGCAGGCGAAGATGCACTGTTTCCTTGTTAATGCTGTAGACGCAATTTTTCTTAAAAAAGTTCAAACTATACCCTCTCCTGTTTCAAAGCAAATGTTGTCGTGTAAGAATAGGCATGCAAGTCAACATCCAAATTCGAAACATTAAAGGAGTGATGAACCATGTGGAGTTTATTAATCAGTATCATTATGGCAATTGTCATCGGACTAATCGGAGACGCACTGGTAAAGAACGATATGCCGGGCGGTATCATCGGCTCGATGATCGCAGGGTTTGTAGGCGCTTGGTTAGGTAACCTGTTGCTAGGTTCTTGGGGCCCGGATATCGGCGGTTTCGCAATCGTCCCAGCCATCATCGGTGCAGCCTTATTCGTCTTCTTGCTAGGCCTGATCTTCAGAATGGTACGTAAAACGGCTTAATCTATTCAATTTAATGCTAGCTTCAGAAACATAATAAATGATATTTTAAAGGAGAGATTTATAATGAGTACAACAAAAACAAGTAACGGTATGATGTCTGGTGTCATTGTCGGAGGTTTAATCGGTGCCGCGGCTGCATTACTGTTCGCCCCTAAGAAAGGTACTGAACTTCGTCAAGATCTTATGAACTCTTGTTCTACGCTGAATGATAAAACTACAGAATTGGCTTCCAATCTAAGTGTGAAAGCCAAAGACATTGCAACTAACGTTTCCGCTTCGGCCGGAACGGTTGCAGGTACAGCTACAGATGCGCTGACGAAAGCTAAAGAATTAGGACAAGGCGCTTTGGAAGAATACAAAACTTGGCGTACAGAGCAACAAAGCGCCGGTATTGATTCCGCTCCTGAAACTGACACTGCTCCGAAGTCAACTCCTGCTTCCGTTAACACGAACAATACGACGGTTTAACCCCAAATGACTTTAGAGAATAGCCAGACGTTCTATCTTTATAGACACTGGCTATTCTTTCTTTTATAAACCAACCGGAGGTGATTTTGATGTCTATGCGACAACCTAATGCGTACTCAACGAAATCCAAAGAACGAGCGGAATTTCCTCATCATGAAGGTCCTGGTGCGCGTTCAGAGGAACATAAAGATGTGAAGAAGTTGGACAGTAGATTGGAAACCTTGAACCGTTTTCTTGAGCAAGCTGAATTTAAGGATATCCTGGAGAACTACGGAAATACCCGTAAACGCTTGTTTAGCAATTTTACCGCGGGGATCGCTCGTGGTCTGGGAATGACGTTGGGTACAGCGCTCATTATCGCATTAGCGGGTTGGTTATTAAGCATGTTCATTGACATGCCCATTATTGGCCAGTACATTGCGGATCTCCAAAGTTACATTGATGCGTACAAATAAATTCATCACATTATGAATGCGAGGGAAACCCTATGCAACGATCTCTGTTTGCCAATTCATCCGACAAGCACGTTTATCCGTTTTCTTTCATGCATTCTGTCTTTACACAGCTCGGATTTTATTCCTCTGAAGGAAACGGGGATGCTGGATATCGATTCACTTTAAAAGACGACATCCATCTTGTTATCCCCTTCCACAGTGCAGATCAAGAGGCTGCTACTGTGGATTGGGGCAATGCTTACATCACAGACAATCCCAACGATGAAGTGGCTTATAACGACGCCATCATCCGTTGGGAGGAAACTAAGGAAGCCTTTGCCAGAAAAAGCGAGGACTACGAAAAGATGAAGCTTGCCGATAACAGTTCATTGGCTCAGAATGAAAGTGAGCTTGTGCAACTGGGCAAAGATATGGATAGTATGAAAACCAATGAGCAGTTAAGAGCGCGCGGCGTTATCTCCGATCCGATACAATCCTAATCGCATAGCTCTCTGCCTAATAATGAAAAAACAGCACCTTGGAGGTGCTGTTTTTTTTGTATGTTCGAGACTGATTAATGGTCAACCCTTCTCTTGCAGCTCCGGCCGCGAGCGTAGCACAAACAATCGAATTGCATGTTGTACGATCAACTTCCCTACAGCGTAAACCGGCACGGCCAATAACATGCCCAGAAAGCCTGCAAGGCTCGCCGAAATCAATAACAACAGGATAATGGTTAGAGGATGGATATCCAGCTTTCTGCCCATAATATGAGGCGATAAGAAGTTACCGTCTATTTGTTGGGCGATGGTAACAACAATGATTACTTTAAGGACCATCGTGGGAGAATGGATGAAAGCCACGATGATGCTCGGAATAACACCTATAAGCTGGCCGATGGAGGGTATTACATTCGTCACCATGGCCAGTATAGCTAATAAGAGGGAATATTCCATACCGATGATGGAATAACCAATAAATATGACGACGCCAAGTACCAAGCTTACTAAAAATTGTCCCTGAATATAGGAGCTCAGCGCGTCATCCATATCCGCAAGGATTTTACGTCCCTCTATTTCATGGCGTTGAGGCAGCCATTTTAATAGTATTCTCGGTACCTTCTCCCCATCCTTCAGCATATAGAAAAGAATGAAAGGGATCGTAGAAAGGATCACGATAGCGCTTGTTGTAGCTGCCATAAATGTTAACAAACGATCCCCCATGGTGGACATGGATTGATTCAGGTAGGTTGCGACTCGATCCGTCAAATCCGCATTCCCTCCGCCCCCAAATAATCCTTTGGCCCAAGGTTTCTGCTGAAGTTCGGTCAACTGCCCTCTAAAGTTTTCTACAAGCTCCGGCAGATTCGTGACCAGCATTTCTACCTGCCGTTGTACGATAGGTCCTATCAGCAACACTACGGCCGTTATAAGGCATGTGACCAGCAGATACAGCACGATGATGGAGGCGGACCGGTTAATACGTCTTTTCTCCAGCAATAACACCAGCGGCCTTAGTATGTAATAGAAAACACCGGAAATTAGGAAGGGAAAGAATAAGGCGCGCACAATTGTAAAGATCGGTTGAAACAGATAATCCACTTTCGTCGCCAAATACGCGATTAACAAAAAAATAATGATTCCATATCCGATACGAAAATACTTGCCCTGGGGCATATGACACCTCTTTCTATATCCAGAAACAACATGAGAAAACCTCTATCGGGGCCACTCGGATGAGCGACCTCGCCTAGAGGCGGATTTACTTTAATGAAATGCGGGCTGTTAACCCGCGTAAGCGGACGCGTATGCTAGTTTAACCTGCCAAGATTGTGGACCATTCATCTTCAGAGAATTTCTTCTCAATGACCCAATTCGCGGCATAGCTTTCTTTGTCAGGTTTAGTGAACGAATTATTCTGCAAATAGTATCCTTTTTCCTTGGCAATCGTGTACATGTGGCAAAAGTATTGTGCGGCAGATACGGCGTCATCTTCGTCAAGAAACGTTTCCAATGCGCTTCCGAACCCCAACGGATTAAGCAAGGACTGAATGCTCAACTCATATGCCTCATTTTTGTGCACCACCAATATTTCACTATCGAAACATTTGACACGATGTTTAATCTTTTGCATAGATTTCACCACCTAAGGAATTTTTGTGTTTATGGGGTTAGTTATCATTACCCTTGACAATCGGTGGTGAAACCGCTTTATCTTGTCCTATGGCATTTTATTTTAGTAACTGTCCAACTCGGACAAGATTCGTTTCAGCTTCTCCATCGCGCGTCTCTGAATTCGGGAAACACTCATTTGAGACATCCCCATCTCCTGCGCTATCATACGTTGCGAGTAACCGTTATGATAAGCCAGCGTCAGAATTTGCCTCTCTTCTTCCTTCAGTCTCTCAAACGCCTGTTGAAGGTCTAAACGATTCTCAATGAACGCATAGTCGTCAATATCCGACGAAATCATATCTCCGATGGTTGAAGCAGCTTCCTCCATGGAGAGGGGCGTATCCAAAGATACATACTGATAACACTCGCGACCCGCTAACACTTCTACCGTCTCCTCAACCGAAAGCTGCAAATGCGCCGCAATTTCCGCAATATCCGGAGAACGCTCCAGTTTCATGGTCAGCTCGTCTATCGCTTGCTGTAATAAGACACCCTTTTCCTTAATACGCCTGGGCACCTGAATATACCATGAGCTGTCTCGCAAGTAATTCTTCATGCGTCCAATCAAGCTCTTCATAGCATAAGGTTCAAAGGGGATGCCCAGCGTCGTATCGTATTGTGTGAACAGCTTCAGCAAAGCGATCTGGCCGATTTGATACAGGTCTTCGTACAAGTCGTTACGATTTCTGGACATCTTGATGGCAGCCAGCTTCACCATAGATTCATAATGCTGCAAGAGGCGGGTAGCAACATCCTGGCAATGGTTCTGTTGGTACAGAATAATATCGTCTATCGAACTTGAGCCTGGCAATGGACCGGTTTGAGATTTCATAGCCAACCGCTCCTGTGAATCTGTTTCGTTAATATAACCTCGGTTCCGCCATCATTGGTGATTCTGACTTTATCCATTAACGTACTTAGCATGAGTTGACGTAATTCCGGCGGCACCTGATCAAACTTCTTTAATGAAGAAGGATCCTTGCTTAACGGCGGTACCGATCGCTGATAATAGTAGCCGGAAACTTCATCTTTAACGATGATGGTCAACGTCTCGTGATCTACAATGAAGGAGAGTTGAAGCAGATAAGAGTTACTCTCGTGACTGCTAAAGAATAAAGCCCCTTCGCAAGCTTCCGTAACCGCGATCTTCATATCTTCAATATCTTCGAAGCAGAATCCCATTTTACTTGCGACACTGTACAACGTTGCCCGGACCACTTCGAAGTATTCCAGTTTGGCAGGTATATGTAGAACTATGGATTCCTGACTTTGACTTGTATTCATTGTCCATCCCGTCCTTTTCCTGTAAATTCATTTTCCATTGACGAACATTTAATTTTAGTTGTATTTAAACTTAATTTTTTTGTTTGAAACCCAATCTAGCGCAGTGTTTGAAGTTGCTAGGATGGAGGTAATAGAGGATAGGCAGTACTACTAAATTAAATTTATTGGAGGTTTTACAGAAATGGCAACGAATAAATCACCGAAAACAACTACTCAAACTCTCGAAGAGGCACTGAATCTGCAAGTGGCTAACTTCTCCGTCCTTTATATGAAGCTGCATCATTATCACTGGTTTGTTACAGGGCCTACATTCTTCTCCTTGCATCCTAAATTTGAAGAAATGTACAATGAGATTACGCTCCATCTGGACGCATTAGCAGAGCGTATGTTAGGACAAGGATATAAGCCGGCATCTCGCCTCAAAGATGTGTTGAGTATCTCTTCGATTAAAGAAGCTGAAGGCGGTGAAAGCGCCGAAGAAATGGTAACACAACTGGTAGCGGATTATACCCAGGTGTGCACGGAGCTGGATGAGGCGATCACCATGGCCGAAGAGGAAGAAGAAGACCAAGCTACGGCGGATCTGTTGACTCAATTTAAACAAGCCATTGAAAAGCATGTATACATGTTGAATAATTTCTTAGGCAAAAAAAGATAAAAATAAAACGAGGCTGTCCCAAGGGTAACTAAACCTTAAAGGACAGCCTTCTTTATTTTCTGAAATTTTGTAAATCCATACTTATGGAACAGCCTATATACAACAATAAAACCGTCCGACGGCCTTCAGCCATCGAACGGTTATTATTTGTTCGCGTACACCTTAAACTAACAGACCGCGGTCAACTTGATTCATGGTGACTTGAACCAATTCATACGAAGAGACGTTCGGTGTGATTGAACCGTTGGGACCCAAGATCACATTCTCTAAGTCCGCGCCTGGAGGCACCGTACATCCTTCTAAAATTACGCAATTCTTTACGCGGGCTCCGCGTTCAATATGCACTTTGCTGAATATTACCGAACTTTCCACACTTCCTTCAATGACACAGTCACCCGCAATCAACGAATTACGAACGATGGATTGTTGGGAATAATGTGTCGGAGAAGATTCCTCGGCATGGGTATAGATGGTATGATCACCGCCAAACAGTTGATCCCATACCTGCGGCTTCAACAAGTCCAGGCTGTGTTTCAGATAACTTCCGGCAGAATCAATATGCGCCGTATAACCATAGTACGGATGTGCAAATACATCATATTGGTCGGCGTTCTCCAGAACTGCATTCATGAGCACGGTGTGAATACCTTCATCATAAGTTTTCTTAATCAGATCAATTAAGAAGGTCCGACTCATCATGGCCGTGCCTAAGAACACATTCTGTATTCCCCTGCGGTTCATACCGGCTTCTTCCGTTGCGATGACATATCCTTTACGGTCAAGTGTCAACACATCGCAATCCAATGAAACTTCTTCTTGCATCGAATCTGTTGGCTTATACAGCAAAGTAACTTCAGCACCGCGCTGTTCATGCACTTGACGCATTTGGAGGTAATTTTCCGTACATAACACATGACTGGAAGTAAGGATTACATATTTCTCCTCACAGCTTTCTAGGTAATCGAGATGGCTATGGAATTTATGCACATCACCTGTCATATAACCAAAGTCAAGTACAGTCGGCAACACCGTCAAACCGCCGCGACGACGACGTTCCATCCCCCATGTCCGTCCGGACGATACATGATTAATCAGCTCACGGGATTGGACATTGGAAAGTACCGCCGCTTTCGTGATACCTGAGTTCACCAGGTTCGAAAGCGCGAAATCCACCAGTTTGTAATTCGCTGCAAAAGGCAAAGTCCCTACACAACGGTTCCACGTCAAATCAGAGAGTGCCTCTTCTCTTTGATGTGTCAAATTAACAATACCCAGTATATCCTGCATGATTAACCGATCCTTTCAAGAAGATGTAATAGTTGCTTTTCGCGGGAAGTAAAGACGATGGTATTGTCCTTTTCAACCGGGTTCAAATCTTCTTTGCAGAAGAGCGAAACCTGTTGTGAATTGCCGATCATATCTCCGTCCGCAATGATAGTGCCTTCTCCAATGATCGCGTTATGAATTTGCACATTCTCACCAATCTTCACATTCGGCATAATGACCGAGTTTCGGATCAAGGAGCCCTGTCCCACCTGAACACCATAAGAAAGAACGGAGCTATCAACGTCCCCGAAGATCTGGCAGCCTTCGCTTAACAATGAATTGCTTACAGAAGCGGGACCGCCGATATATTGCGGTGCACGATTCTGATTAGCCGTATACAGGGGCCAAGCTTTGGAATTCAACCGAAATTCCGGTTCATCCCCCAATAAATCCATGTGGGCATCCCAGAGACTTTCAATCGTGCCGACATCTCTCCAATACCCTTCGAAAGGATAAGCGTAAAGCTTCACATCATTGGCAAGCATGGCCGGAATGACATCTTTACCGAAGTCATGAGTGGAGCCCGGCATTTGCTCATCTCGCAGCAGATACGTGCGCAGAACATCCCATTTGAAAACATAAATGCCCATGGACGCCAAGTTGCTCTTCGGCTGCGCCGGCTTTTCCACAAATTCTGTAACTCGGTTCCGATCATCTGTCGACATGATGCCGAAGCGGCTCGCTTCATCCCATTTCACGCCGATGACTGAAATCGTGACATCCGCACCGGTTTCCTTATGTCGGTCAATCAAGGCGCGATAGTCCATGTTATAAATGTGATCTCCGGATAAAATAAGCACGTGTTCCGGATTGCAGCTATCCAGATAATTGAGATTCTGGTATACCGCATTTGCCGTACCGGTATACCATTTCATCTCCTTCTTCTCCATGTACGGAGGCAGAACGGTTAAACCGCCGCGATCATGATGCAGGTCCCATGGTGTTCCGACACCGAGGTGAGATCCCAGCGCAAGCGGTTGGTACTGAGTCAATACGCCGACCGTATCAATCCCTGAATTTGCGCAATTGCTCAATGCAAAATCAATGATTCGATACTTCCCTCCAAAATGGACTGCGGGCTTAGCTACGTTGGCCGTGAGCGCTTTCAGTCTTGAACCCTCTCCTCCCGCCAAAAGCATCGCCACACATTCTGTTTGTTTCATTCTATATCGTCACCTTTCATCGTGTAGTAAACATAGTCTGTGATACGAACGTTTCAACGTTTGATATGAATTTATACACGCAATGCTATCATTTGAAACAATATATTTTGGATAATGTCACGAAGTTTCATAGAAAGGGGAATGAATCATGAGTTTCATGTAAAAGTAAACAAGAAAAAGCCGATCCGATCTCCGTAGGAGAATTCGAATCGGCTTTACATGGATATATTAACCATCCATCACATCTTGATACCCTGTAAGTAAGTCCTTTAATTTATCCACAGCGCGTTTCTGAATGCGGGATACGCTCATCTGGGATACTCCGAGCATCTGTGCAATCATACGCTGAGATAATCCTTTCTCATAAGCCAGCACTAGAACCTTCTGTTCTTCTTCTTTCAGTTTCACAAAGGCTTCGCGCAAATCCAGTTTCTTCTCAACGGAATCATAATCGTCAACCCCGCTGCCGATGAGATCGCCGATTGTAGCCGCGCTTTCTTCATGCGAAAGCGGAGTGTCCAAGGATACATACTTGTAACACTCGCGACCTGCAAGTACTTCCATCGTTTCTTCCAAAGAAAGATCCAGGTGTTGCGCGATTTCTTCCACAGAAGGAGAGCGCTCCAACTTGACCGTAAGATCGTCAATAGCTTGTTGGATGACGAAGCCCTTCTCTTTCACCCGGCGCGGCACTTGAACATACCACGCCTTATCGCGCAGATAGTTTTTCATGTGACCGATTACGCTCTTCATAGCGTACGGTTCAAATTGAATACCTACATTTGTATCATATTGGTCAAACAATCGGAGCAGGGAGAGTTGCCCTACTTGATACAGATCTTCATACAAATCGGGACGGTTACGAGATATTTTGCCTGCCGCGATTTTCACAATCGGCTCGTATTGTTTGAGCAATTCGGTAGCGATATCGTTGTCATGACTTTGCTGGTATTCTAAGATCTGTCCGATCCAGTCTCTTGGTGAATCCGAAGCTGAATTCGGCATTAGGCCATCTCCTTCTCCTGGCTGCGGCTTAGCAGTTTGGTCAGTACAACCTCCGTACCGGTTTCGCTTTCTACACGTACATCATCCATGAGTGCTTGCATCAAGTAAAGCCCTAACCCACCTGCTTGCACTTCATCCAATTGCTTGTTGTGCATTGAAGCATTCTCTGTATCACGTCCGCCCACATCGAAGCTTTTACCTTCGTCTTTAACCGTAATCGTTAAAGAATCGATACCGCGCTCGAAGCGGATTTCCATATATCCCGCCGCAATCCCTTCATAAGCATGAAGCACAGCATTGTTACAGGCTTCAGATACGGCTACTTTCATGTCCTCGACTTGTTCATACGTAAATCCCATCTTTACAGCTATGCCGTACAGGGTCAATCTAACAATATCCACATACTCCGCGTCTGCCGGCAATCTCAGACTAACGTATTTATCAGATGCATTCATTCTGTTCCCTTCCCTTTCTTATGCAAATTGTCCGTTGGTTGGAATAAATTTCGATACACCCGTCATATCGAATAAACGCTTGATCTTAACCGGAATTTCCTCCACTAAAAAAGGACCTTCATTCGCCGTTCTAGCTTTGAGTATGGAGAGGATAATGCCGATGCCTGTGCTGTCAATATAACTTAATTCTTTAAGGTTCAAGATTAATGTACGTTCTGTCTGTTCAATTAGCGGTTCCACCGCGGAACGCATTTCACCGGCCATCGACAAATCCAGTTCTCCGCTGATGTAAACTACACATTCAGTTTCTTTGTTTTCTGTTGTTACTTTGAACTTATCCATTTGATTCATTAAGATCCCTCTCTATATACAAAGTTATTTTATAACTATCTGTGTTAATTAAACCACATTTGTTAGCTTTGAAACATCTAAACGAAAAATGTATTTTCGGGACTTTTTGCATACTTCCTGTTTAATTTTCCTAAAGCGGTGGTAAGGAAAGATAGACGTTGAGACGAATTACCCAAATACAGGAGGTTAGGATCATGGACGAAAATAAGAATGTTGAAATTGAACAACGGCATGTTGAGCACAAATCGGATTCAAGTTTGGTTGCTTCAACTCTAATCAAATATTTGGCATACGTCATCATTATCTTCGGAATCCTTTATTTCTTGGTTCAATACGTTTTCCCTAAATTCTAGATTTTCAAATTACTACAGAGGTGACATCGAATGAGAACGCAAACGATACAAGTAATGAAGAAAAATAAACAATTCTTAAGCTCCCCCGTACGCGCAGTGAAGAAGCATGCGGAATCCAAGGATCATCCTCTTCAGGAATTTTACAAGCTGATGCTGGAGTACGGGACGCCGAAGACCAAACAACAAATACTCCAGATGGGATTAGCATCCCCAGTTAAGTAAATTAACTGCATCAGTGGACATGAGAAAAGCCGGATTAGAGTCAAGACTCTAATCCGGCTTTTCTCATGTGAGAATCTGGTGCAACAAACGTTTAACCTGTTCCAGTTTCAGTGGTTTAGGAATAAAGTCGATCATGCCGGCATCCAAACATTTTTCTTTATCTCCATCTAACACGTTGGCGGTCATAGCCACCATCGGGGGGTGCTTGTCTGTCCTTGCATGAATCAATCTCGCAGCCTCCAAACCGTCCATTACTGGCATATGGATATCCAAGAGAATGAGATCATAGTCCCTGGTTTCCGACCATTGTACCGCAAGTTCACCGTTTTCCGCGATGTCAAAGCTGTAGCCTAACTTTTGAAGCATACACGAAATTAACTGCTGATTAATATCATTATCCTCCGCTACAAGGATATGTTTATGCTGAAGCTCACCTTCAGCCTCCGCACTGCTGGCACAATAGGGTTCCGTTTCTTCCATGAAGTGATCCGACTTGTAAGGTTCCAACAGAATGGTAAATATAAACATCGTCCCGTTTTGCTCTTCGGGAGTTTCCACCCGAATCCGGCCCCCCATCAGTTCAACCAAATTTTTGCAGATGGCTAAACCCAATCCGGTTCCGCCGTATTTACGCGTCATGGATGAGTCCAATTGAGAGAAAGGCTTGAACAGCTGCGGCATTTTATCTGCCTGAATCCCGATACCCGTATCACGCACACAGAATTCTAGTTCAATATATTCCTCGTCCTCTTGCTTCTTAGAAACAACAATATAGACGCCGCCTTGATCCGTGAATTTCACCGCGTTTCCGACCAGGTTCATCAGGACTTGACGCAGCCTCGTTACATCGCCAATGTACCAAGACGGAAGGCCAGGATCAATACAAGTCACCATTTCAAGATTGCGCTCTTTGGACTTGGCGCTAAATAGATCCAATGTCTCTTCTATGCAAGAAGAGATACTGAAAGGATGCGGATCCAGCTCCATTCTTCCGGATTCCATCTTGGAAATATCCAAAATATCGTTGATAATCGCAACGAGGGAATCACCGCTCTTCCGAATAATATCGGCATATTCACGCTGCTCTTCGGATAAATCGGTTTCCAATAGCAGATCCGTCATGCCGATGACTCCGTTCATGGGTGTACGAATTTCATGGCTCATCATGGCGAGAAACTCCGTCTTGGCTCTGGCGGCGATCTCCGCTTTTTCTTTAGCGTAAACCAATTGTCGCTCCGCTTGCTTTCGCTCCGTAATATCCGAGACAGTGCAGGCAAAAATTCTTACTTCATCGATGAGGGCTTCACCTATCTGTATTTCAGCATCAAACGAGGTACCATTGGCGCGTCTGGGTTTCACTTCAGACAACTTACCTACTATATATTTTCCGGACAAACCCTTTCCTGCTGCCTCGCCGGAACGATTCTCAAGGTCAGAAAGAGCAGGAAGAATCAGGTGTATGTCTTTATCAACCAGATCCGTGTCAGGATAACCAAACATGATTTCCACTGCGGGATTGACCGTCATAATTCGACCTTCTTCATTAAACGTAATCATGGAATCGATCGAGGTTTGGTGAATCATCCTTGCCTGTGCTTCCACTTTGGTCAATGAATACGTGACCCTAAGCAGCTCGTTGTTCATTTTCTCAAGCTCGAGTGTTTTCTGGTGCAAAAGGTTCGTTTGCATTTGTAATGTTTTTGTGCTGATATACAGGCTGACAAAGCCTTCAATCTTGGATTTCAGAATCTGGGGAACGAACGGCTTGACCATATAATCCATAGCGCCGACCGAATAGCCGGCAAATAAGTGATTCGTTTCTTTACTGTTCGCTGAAATAAAAATGATCGGGATGTGTTTGGTTTTGTCTCTCGCTTTAATCAGTCTGGCGGTTTGAAAACCATCCATTCCGGGCATTTGCACATCCAGCACAATTACGGCAAAATCATATTTAAGCAGGTACCGTAACGCTTCTTCACCGGAATTCGCTTTAATCAAGTTGTAGTTTTCATCGGTTAGTACGGCTTCAAGCGTCAACAGGTTTTCAGGTTGATCATCGACCAGTAACAGATTGACGGGTTCGTTATATGATTGAGACATATTCTCATTCTTCCTCCTTTCCTGTGAACTATCTAACCTTGCGGTAAAGCTTCTCTTTATCGCTCAACACTTCATATTGAGCCATATGGGCGGTGAAATTAATGGATTCTTTATTTCCTAATGCCAATACGCCGTCCATAGCCAAACTTTCGTAGAATAATCTGTGAACTCTGTCCTGAAGCACTTTATCGAAGTAAATCATTACATTCCGGCAAAAGATGACCTGAAACTCATTAAAAGATCGGTCCGTGGCGAGATTGTGTTCTGCGAAAATAATATTTTTCTTTAGAAATGGCTGGAAAATGACGGAATTATATTTAGCCGTATAATACTCCGAGAACGACTGCGTGCCGCCGGCATCCATATAATTCTTCGTGTAATCTTTCATCTTCTCCAGAGGAAATAAACCTTCTTTGGCTTTATCCAGAGAGAATTGGTTCATATCCGTCGCGTAAATCCGGGTACGATCATATAATCCTTCTTCGTGCAGCATGATCGCCATAGAATAAACTTCTTCCCCGGTTGAGCACCCAGCATGCCATATACGCAAGTAGGGATAGTTCCTTAAAATCGGTATTAGATGTTCGCGAAACCATCGAAACATCGTCGGATTGCGGAACATTTCAGTCACAGGAATACTTAAATCAGAAAGCAGTCTTTCCAGCGCTCCCCGATCGTGTAATATTCTTTCTTGCAAAGCGGATACCGTTTGTAGCTTCTCTGTATGAATCCGGTGCCAGATCCGACGCCGCAGGGAAGAGTATGCGTAATTCCGAAAATCGAAACCATAGAACCGATGAATACCGTCCAGCATCAATTCTATTTCAATTTTCTCCCGTTCATCTTCGCGGTTCATCATGTCATCCATGGCTATAACTTCCTTTTTGTCCAGATCTTCTAGTATAAATTATTTATAAAGCCAAACTCTCATTAATGATAGCAATTGATCGGGTTGAATCGGTTTAATCACATAGTCGGAAGCTCCGGCTTCAATACACTTCTGACGGTCATCCTTCATGGCTTTAGCTGTAAGCGCAATGATGGGCAATTTGGAATATTTAGGCATCTCCCGGATGTTCTGCATCGCTTCATATCCGTCCATTTCGGGCATCATAATATCCATCAGCACCAGGTCATAGTTCGCTTTGGTGTTCAATTGCTCCAGAGCCTCTCTGCCGTTCTCGGCAAAGCTGACTTGCATTCCGTATGCTTCAAGTACACTGGAGATTGCGAATACATTGCGTATATCATCATCCACCAACAAAATGCGTTTACCGTCAAAGATCGCTTCCTTGTTCTGGTAGCGGCGAAGCATCTCCCGTTTCTCCAGTGGTAAATCCGCTTCAATCCGATGCAGGAACAGCATAGTTTCATCCAACAGACGCTCAGGTGTGCGGACATCCTTAATGATAATGGCTTCAGCGTATCGCTTTAATTTCACTTCCGTGTACTTATCCATCTCTTTACTTACGTGAATGATAATGGGCATTCCTTTCAACTCATCGCTGGCACGAATCAGGTCGAGTAACTCAAATCCGGAAATATCCGTTAATTCCATATCCAGAACCATACAATCAAACTGTTGATTCCTCAGGATCTCTATCGCTTCTTCACCCGTATGCACTTCAGTAATCATAATGTCGTCATGCCCAATCAAGTCAACCAGTTCCTTACATTGCTTTATATCACTCTCAACAATTAAGAGCTTCCGAAGGTTTCGTTCAATGAAACCTTCAATCTCTGAAAACACTTGCTCCAGACGATCGCGCTCGGAAGGCTTCTTCAAGAAAGCCATTGCCCCCATAGTCAGACCCTGATGTATCTCATCGGCCACCGAGATGACGTGTACAGGAATATGCCTTGTTTCGGCAGCATTTTTCAGATGATGCAGAATGGACCAGCCGTCCATAACAGGTAATTGAATATCGAGTAAAATCGCATCAGGAGTATACATCTTAGCCAAGGATAATCCTTGATCCCCTTGTTGCGCGGTAATCACCTTAAAGCCCCGGTTGCGGGCCATATCCATTAGTATTTTCGCGAAATTGACATCATCCTCTACAATCAGGATTACCCGGTCTTCCGAATTCAGATCCGCTCGGTCATCCTCCAAACTTGGCATAGGAGCCTCACTTAATCCTTTGCCCGATTCGATCGTAGCTATAACTTCGTGATATAACGGCACTGTAACAATCGGTTGTTCCACACTTGCCGCCGCCTCTTGCATGGCGCTCGAGTTAAGTTGCAGCGGAATGGTTAATATGAAGGTGCTTCCCTGACCTTCGATACTTTCTACTTCTAGGTTGCCGTGCAACAGTTTGGCAAGCTCTCTGCTTATGGATAAGCCTAAACCCGTTCCACCGTATTTACGGGAGGTTGTACCGTCGGCTTGTCTAAATGCCTCGAAAATAAGTTCCTGCTTCTCCTGAGGAATGCCGATTCCGGAATCCCTAACAATCATTCGTACCGACTGATCACCGGTTGCCTCCATGGAGAGGGACACATAACCTAAATTAGTAAATTTAAAAGCATTGGAAAGCAAGTTTTTCAGAATTTGTTTCAGGCGCTGCGTGTCCGTATATAAAGTAGGCGGCAGCATGGCGTCAACTTTGACCTGAAAATCTATTTTCTTATCGGAAGCGACAGGGCCGAAATTGCGTTCCACATAGGAAACCAGACTTTGAATTTGCAGAGGTTCCGCATACACATCCATCTTGCCTGTTTCTACTTTGGACAGATCGAGAATTTCATCGATAAGTTTCAGTAAATCGCTTCCTGAACCATGAATCGTCTGTGCATATTCCAGTTGTTTATCGTTTAAATTACCTTCTTTATTATCCGCTAACAATTGGGATAAAATAAGCAATGAATTTAGTGGTGTTCTTAATTCATGCGACATATTGGCCAAGAATTCGGTCTTGTATTTGGAAGCCAGGGCTAATTCTAAGGCTTGCTTCTCAAGCGATTGGCGTTGAAGTTCCACTTCGTGATGCTTCGTGTCGGTTTGCTTGATTTGTTCTTGAAGCAGCTGGGTTTTCATGACCAACTCTTCGTTACTGTGCTCCAAATCCGCTTGTTGGCGCTGTAACAGATCCTCGGATTTCATTAAAGCATGGGTATGCTGCTCCAGCTTCTCATTGGAAACCCTTAGTTCTTCCTGCTGCGCCATTAATTCTTCAGATTGTGCTTGCAGCTCCTCTGTCATCGTCTGGGATTCACGAAGCAGGTCTTCGACTTTCATGCGGCCGATAATTCGATTCATTATAAATCCGGTGCTGTCGGCTAACTGAGATAACAAATCTAATTCCAAGGATGTAAACTCCGACATTTTGCCCATTTCAATAACTCCGAGCACCTTATCTTCAAATCGCACAGGTTGCACAACCACGCTCGCAGGTAAGGCTTCGCTCAAAGCGGAAGTAACTCTGATATGCTCCGAAGTGATACCCTTCAGCAGAATTTGACGGTTGTCACGTAACGCCTGACCAGCCAAGCCATCCCCTGCCATAAGGCTTTGGCGTCCGTTCGCTTGGTTAAAGCCGTATGTTCCGTGTAAACGCAACAAGTCTTCATTATGTTCATCGACGATATACACCGCCCCGAAGGAGGCCCCCAACACAGGCGTAAATTCACTTGAAAAAGTCTGTGCCAGCTTAGACAGATCCGTAATTTCGCCATAAACTTCCGTAAGGCGGGCTACATGCGTTTTGATCCAGGTCTGAGCTTCCTTCTCCTCCAATATTTTGCGTTCGGAGACATTGCGTTCTTCCAAATCCACAGCCAGTTTCTTAAACACAGTCGCCACTTCGCCAAGCTCATCCTTCGATGTAACTTTAACTCGGCTCAATGCCTTTAACTTACCTTTAGAAAATCCGCTCATCAATAAATTCACAACGTTAATACCGCGTGTAATTGAAATCGTAGTCCACAACACAATAGCCATGCCGATCAGCAATCCTAATAAAGTAAGGGATGATAACCACTGGATCGATTGACGGAACGTTGACGATGAATCGGAATAAGCCGAGTCCATCTTATTCTCTTCATAGGACATTAACTGCTCCGCCAGTTCCAGAAACCTCTCTTGAAGGCCGAGACCGGTAGCTGTACGAAGGGCTATGGCTTCTTCTACCTTCCCTGCCTTGGTCAGCCGGATAACTTCATCCGCATACGTGTTAAATTGCTGAGCCAAACTCGCTCCCGTGTACGTTAGCTGTTGTTCTTGTTCATCAATCGTTGATGTTTCGCGCAACTTAACGGCTAATTCTTTATTCACTGCGACGCTTTCTTCCAGCCTCATCATGTTCGCAGCTGAATTGGTTTGGCCCGGAATCATAGCATTAGCGACGTATCTGGCCACCTTATTTACTTGCCCGCGCATGTTCTGCGCGTTCTTATAATTCTGATAACGTTCATTATAAATCATTTCCAGCTTTTCATTCATCGTAGACATTTGGTTATAAGCCAAAGTTGTCAATACAAGCATAATCAACATCATGGCGCTAAAGCCCAGCAGTAATTTGGCTCTGATCTTCACTTTACCATCCCCTTTCTTTCAAAATCATGTCTGCAGATTAAATCCATCGTTTCAGAGGATCTACGGCTTAATATCAATAATCACGATACACATATCATCCTGAATTTCTTGTCCTTCGAAGAAATGTTGATGTATGGTGTTAAGATCCGATTTCTGATAGGGAGCAAGCTTCGAAACCATGGCAGGAAACAACTCTTCATCTTCTTGAACCAGGTGGTCGGATAGTCCGTCTGTATACAGGACGATACGGCACTCCTCGTTATACTCCACGGTTTGGGTATGCACCTCAATTGAATCGAAAAATCCGATGGCGCAAGCGCCTTTGTCCAACGGTCTGGAACGACCTTGTTCCTCGAGCATTAAACCTGCGGGATGTCCTGCATTAGCGTATTGAATCGTTCTGTTCTTGGTATCGACCACCAGATAAATGGCCGTAAAATAATATTGTACAAATGAACCCGGCACATAAAGCTGATTCATGCGTCTGTTCAATTCCTGAATAACCTTCTGAGGCGTAATCATCGTGGTAATAATGTCTCTGAGCAAAGAAGCCACAAACATGCTGACCAAGGAGGATGAAATACCGTGGCCCATCACATCCAACAGAATGATGCCACGCCGATGTTCATCAATAGGATACCAAGCATACAGATCCCCCGCAAGTACGGCGGACGGCTGATAAATCGCTTGAATATGAATGTGATCCTCAAGCAAAGTAGGTGTCAATACACCTGTCTGTACTTGCTTGGCTAGCTGTAATTCGTTGCGCATATGATCATCACGTTCTTTGTGCCAATCCTTCTCATGCTTCAGGCGCAAAGCAACACGTATTCGGGCCAGCAGCTCGACACGGTTTATCGGTTTGGTTACATAGTCGATCGCGCCCGCATCTAATGCTTCTGCCAGCTTATTGGAGTCTCCTAACGCCGTAACCATAATAACAGGAATATCTTTCAACGCCGGCAACAATTGAAGTCTGCGGCACGCTTCAATCCCATCCATATCCGGCATCATGATGTCCAGCAATATTAAATGAAAAGGCGAAGTTCCCTTGACTTCTTCCTGCTCCAGCAGCTCAAACATGACCTGTGCGGACGGAGCGGTTATCAGATCGCGGTAGCCGGCCTTCTTCAGAATTTCTTTAATAATTATTAAATTGGTGGGATTGTCGTCAACAATCATTATGCTCATAGATCAAGGCTCCTTCTTTAATTGATCCCACGGTGCTTCATCGAGATGTTCTGAGAATACACCAACCTCTATACTAGACCATCCTATCTGTAAAGTCTATGTCATTCACAGCAATACAGAAACCAATATATACAACATGTACCAACGGGATTACACACTCAAATATACCAATAAGGATGAGAGATTTGGGCTCTTTCATCCTTATTGGTATATTAATTAAACCGATTATAACGATATAAACACACGAAATCCCTTTTGAATCAACATAAGCATATATTTTTAGATTGCTGATTTAGAGAAATAATCCACACCTATCACAGCACCTGTTTTCGGATGAGTAAAGGCCTTAATTACATCGCTCGCACGTTCATATACATATCCGTCTTCCGCTACATAATCTGGCTTTCCGAAGTAACCATTCAAACCGGCTTTACTGATTCCAACTTGTCTTCCATTCACAGACATGAAACGTTTGGTGGCAGGTATCGAAATGTACTCCACAGTTCCTTCATAGAATCCGACAGCTCCGTCGCGAAATTTATATTCCACCGTTCCGAGCCATGAATCCTTTGAAACAGCTGATGGCGCTCCTTTATATTTAACAACAGCGCTTTTGGACTGACCCAATAGGATACCATTCACCGTAAGCGGAAGTTCAGAAGCTGAGTCCGTAGTTGCGTAAGTCCCAACGGATTGTATAGCTGCAACCTCTGCCGTATAGTTGGAAGCTTCTGAAACGCTGACTGTGCGGGTATGAGCCACCGATTCTTCCGCGAACGATGGAATTGCAGTTGACGCTGCTGTTAATGCGAGAAGCAAGACCCCTTTGAGTACATTCTTCATTGCTGCCACCCCTTTCAATCAAAAAACTCTATTTACATCGTTGACTTCACCTTGTTATTTTGCCAGCGGTTAATGATCCGGCTTCCCAAAGAAACATAGCTGGCAATGGAAGACACGCGGTTCAAAATATTAGGATTAGAGGAAGAAGCTACGGGATAACCCGTAGTAGGAACACGTTGTCCCGATCCGGTTTCACCTAATACGGCAGCCGTAACTTGCTTAACAGAATTCGTCACACCGTGCAAAACCTCGCCTACGTCTTGAGCAGTCTCAAAGAAAGGTTCAACCGAGTTGATCTTTCCTTTAACGTCAACCGTAATTTGATTTACCGTGTGCATTAATTGTTTCGCTTCCACCGTCAAATCATTAACCGTATGCTGTACCTCGGTAAGCGTTCGGTTCGTTTGTTCTAACGATTCCATTACTTTCTTAAGGGTTTTAATAAGAAATACGACTAAGATGGCGAAAGCCACGGCGATCACGGCGACACTGACTTGAGTTAACATATTGAGGTTCCTCCTTGATTTCAATCCTTCTGTGAGGATCGGTTATGTATGGAAAATACCCCACGGCTTCTTCTTTGAAACAAAGCAGGACGGGCGAATCCGGCTGCTCCACGGGCAAATAGAACCTCTTGTTTCACCCCGTTCAGATAGGGTTAAGAACTGACTATCGCAGCATAAAATTACGAAGGAGGAACAACATCATGTTGAAATGGAGTTTTATATTTCTAATCATTGCTTTAATCGCAGCCGTATTCGGATTTATGGGTATTGTCAGTGCAGCCGCAGGTATTGCCAAGGTTCTGTTCTTTGTATTCATCGTACTGTTCATCGTATCTTTGTTTACAGGCAGAAGCCGAGCCTAGATATCATTTACTGGTGCAAAATAAACCCAAAGAAGGCAAGCCGATCTGATCGGCTTGCCTTCTTTTGTGATTAAAGTTAAATTCTAGGTTCGGCTGCCGTCTTTGGGTTGAAGGACGGAGGGACGTTTATGTTTCGCAGGCACCGGGGAACGCACGATAATATCCAATAATGCTTTCCCGTTAAAGGGCAGCAAAGGCCATAAATAAGGCGTATTCAGAGACTTGGTAAAAGCAAGCAGCAAGAACCAGAACAAGGTGCCCGCGATTAAACCGATTCCATGAAAAAAACCGGTGAGGACGAGCAACGATAAACGAACAATCCTTGTCGCCATTCCGAATTCATAGCTGGGTGTAGCAAATGTGCCCAGAGCGGATATCGAGAGAAACAAAATAATATTCTTCGTTAACAACCCTACATCCACAGCGATTTCTCCGATCATCAACGCCGCTATAAGGCCTAATGCCGTCGCTAGCGCATTCGGTGTATGGATCGCAGCCATCCTTAAAGCATCGATTCCGATCTCTGTAAGCAGCGCTTGTAACAGAAACGGGACCTCGTGCTCCCCTTTAGGCAACAAGAACCGCAGATCGTCCGGTACGTTGGCAGGATTCACCGCTATGAGCAGCCATAGCGGCAATACAAAAACCGAGGCTAACATGGCAGCGAAACGTACCCATCTTAAATAAGCCCCAACGATAGGTTTCTGACGATACTCCTCCGCATGCTGCACGTGATGAAACAAAGTAGTTGGCGTAATCATGACACTCGGGGAAGTATCCGTATAGATGAGCACATGCCCTTCCATCAGATGGATAGCGGCCACATCCGGTCTTTCCGTGTAGCGAACCATCGGGAACGGATTCCAATGCCTTTTGAACAGAAACTCTTCAATCGTCTTGTCCGCCATCGCCAAACCTTCAACCTCAACCGCCTGCAGTTTGCTTCGAATCGTATCCACCAGTTGTTCGTCTGCGACATCTTCCAAATACGCTAAAGCGATATCTGTTTTGGAACGTCTTCCGATTTGCAAATATTCCATCCGAAGGGAACGGTCCCGAAGTCTTCTCCGGGTTAAAGCCGTGTTAAAGATCAGCGTCTCTGTGAATCCATCCCGCGACCCGCGGACCACCCGCTCAATATCAGGTTCATCCGGATTTCTTGCGGGATAAGTTCGGGCATCAATCATAATCGCCGTGTCTGAACCTTCTATTAATAATACAGGCGGTCCTGCCAGCACAGCGGCAATGATCTTTTCTGTATCCTTGACCGTTTCCGTTTCAACATAGGCGATATGCGTGTGCAGCAATTTGCTGACGGCCGACGGATTTAGATCTTTAAATTCCAGCTTGGCCAAATGAATGAATATGACGTTCAGCACGTCGTCCTTCACAAAACCGTCCACAAAAAACAAACCCATCCGAACGCCCGCAAATTCGAGCTCGCGATGGATAACGTCAAAGCTTTTTTTGACCCCTAGCGATTCCTTTAAATATTCCACATTCGTGTTGAAATCCGTAGTAAGCTCCTTTAAATCTCTGGCGCCAGTAATGTCCGATGCTGCGTCCATCTGATGTCTCCCCTAACCGGTTCTTAGATATCACCAGTTTTTCCTATTATAGGGGCAGGTATTCAACCGGACCGTAAATGACAACTTCGGCCGTGTCACCGGTCTCTAAACAAGAATGAGCAGGCAACCGAAGTAAAGCGTTGGCTCCGATAAAACTCCCGATCATACCGGAGGACTGCGCTGCCGGAATATGTATGTGTAAGCGTCCATCCTTCATAATAACGGTACCTCTGAGATACCGGTCCGCAGGCGCGGTTCTCCTTACAAATCCTTCCGAAACCGTAGCTACGGTCACCTGATTCGCATACCGCTCGTGTCCTGCCATATAACGGATCGCCGGGGCTACAAAGAGTTGAAAATTAACAAACCCCGCTGCTACGTTTCCGGAAAGTCCGAACAAAGGCGTTTCTTCATATATAGAGAACCTAAAGGGCGCGCCCGGCCTCATCCGAACCTTGGTGATTCTCTGCTCCGCCTGCAAGACTTCATATACGGCGGGCATGAGGTCGAAATCACCGACAGATACGCCGCCTGTTGTGATGATCGCATCGGTTTCCATTGAGGCTTGTCGTATAACGTTGGCAATCGCGGCTAAATCATCCTGTTCCGCGCTATAGACTCGCGGCACCGCACCCGCTTCTTCTACCAGCGAAACCAGCATGGGCGTATTGGAGTCCCTGATTTGGGCTCCTTCAGGCAACGTATCGGCATGGACCAATTCCGAACCGGTTGCCAGAATGCCGATGACCGGTTTGCGATATACAGAAACGGCCGCAACGCCAAGTGCCGAGAGGACGGCAATCTCCGCGGCTCCGATCCGTTTACCTTTACACAGAATGGGCGCCCCAAGCGACACATCTTCGCCTTCCCAAGAAATATTCTCACCAAACGTAACAGGTCGGGTAACATGTATAGTTGTAGCTACGCCGGTCAATGCTTCAACCGTATGTTCAAACCTGCAAACCGCGTCAGCTCCCTCAGGAAGCTTACCGCCCGTCATTATCCTTGCAGCCTCGCCAGCCGCAAGGACTTTGCGAGGGTCATGACCGGCGGGGATGTGCTCGATGACTTGTAACGCGATCGGGGAATGCGCGGAAGCTCCCGCGGCATCCTCATAACGAATGGCGAAGCCGTCCATCATCGAACGGTCGAAACGAGGCAATGCGCTTGGCGCATATTCGGTCTTCGCAACGATCGACCCCCGTGCCATTTCGCGCTTTACAAGCTGTACCTCGGCACGTGACACTGCTTGCATGATGATCTGCTGCGCTTCTTCCGCTGTCTTAGATTCCAATGTTGTATGGTTCATTAGTGATTGAATCGAAACAGACATTTCTATTCCCCCTTGAAATGGACCGGCTTACCAGCGGTATGAACTCATCGCCAACGATATACATAATTTCTACGCATTCTGCGCGATCTAGGATTTAGGCGATTTAGGCGACCTAAGTGATCTAGGTGATCTAGGTGATCTAGGCGGCCTAGACGACCTAAGTGATTTAGGCGTCCGAGCGCTCCACGCGTTCTACCCGTTCGATCCGAACCGCGCAAAGCTTGAACTCCGGCATCCGGCTGGTCGGGTCCAGCGCATCATTCGTAATTTGGTTAATGGCGAGCTGATCTCCCCAGTGAAAAGGTACGAATACCGTTCGTCTTTGGATGCCCTCTGTGATTTTCACCGCAAATTCCAGCGAGCCTCGCCTTGAGGTGATCCGGATCTTATCCCCGAGCGTCAGTCCGATGCGCTGCGCCACGGCAGGATGAATCTCGGCCACCGGCGCGGGGGCCTTCTTCACCAGCTCCGCTGTGCGGCGCGTCTGGACGCCGCTCAAGTAATGGTTCGCGAGCCTGCCCGTTGTCAGAATCAACGGGTACTCGCTGTCGATCGGTTCCGCCGGACGCTTCGGCGTGATGCCATGCATCACGGCCCGTCCGTCCGCGTGCGCGAACCGATCCAGAAACAGCTGCGGCGTGCCCGCATGCTCGGGGGCGGGACAGGGCCAGAACACGCCCTGTTCCGCCTTCAGGCGGCCATAGCTCAGGCCGCTGTAATCGGCTTTGCCGCCCGCGGTGGCGCGGCACATTTCCTCGAAGACGGCCTCCGGGCCGTCATAGCGGAAATACCGGCCGCGGCCTAGCGCCTCGGACAAATCGCTGATTAAGCGATAGTCCTCGCGGCACTGCCACGGCGGCGCAAGCGCCTGGCCGCGGTGGAACACGCGGCCTTCGAGATTGGTCAGCGTGCCCTCCGCCTCGAGAAACGAGGTGCCGGGCAGCAGCCAATCCGCGTAGCGGGCGGTTTCCGTCTCGAACAAGTCGACAACGACGAGCAGTTCGAGACGCTCCAACGCGCGGCGCACGACCGCGTTGTTGGGGGAAGACACGAGCGGGTTCGAGCCCAGCACGATCATCGCCTTGATCTCGCCCTCCGCCGCCTTCACCAGCATCTCATAAGCCGATACGCCCTTGCCGGGCAGTTCGGCGGGATCGATGCCCCAGACGGCGGCAACATGCTCGCGGTCAGCCGGGTTCTCAATCAGCCGGTAGCCCGGCAATTGATCGGCTTTCTGCCCGTGCTCGCGCCCGCCTTGCCCGTTCGCCTGTCCCGTGACGGCGCCGTAACCGCAGCCCTTGCGACCGATCTTGCCGGTCAGCAGGGCCAGGTTAATGTAGTTCAACGTGTTCTCCACGCCGTTGACCTGCTGCTCCAGCCCGCGCGCCGTCAGCACGATCCCGGTGTCCGCTTTCGCGAAGCCCCGCGCGATTCCGCGCGTGACTTCCTCCAGCACCCCGGTCAACTCGCGCACCCGCGCGGGCGTGAATTCCTTCACGGCTTCGGCCACTTCGTTAAAGCCGTGCGTTCTTTCGTGAACGAACGCCCCGTCATACAGCCGTTCATTCACGATTACGTGGAGCAGCCCGTTGACGAAGACGCTGTCGAAACCGGGCTGTAGCCCGACGTGTATATCCGCGGCTTTCGAGGTCATCGTCGTCCTCGGATCAATGGTGACGATGACGGCGCCCTTCTTCTTCGCTTCCATCAGATAAGGCATCATCGTCGGCTGGCACTCCGCAATGTTCGTGCCGGCAAGAATAATATATTTGGCATGGGGAATTTCGGATAAAGGCATGGTCATCCCCCGGTCAATGCCGAAAGCCTTATTGGAGGCCGCCGCAGCCGAGGACATGCAATAGCGGCCGTTATAGTCAATGTATTTGGTCCCGAGCGCTACCCGGGCGAATTTACCGAGCAAGTAGCACACTTCATTCGTAAGAGAGCCTCCGCCGTACACCGAGACGGCATCTTTCCCGTGTTCAGCCTGAATGCGGCGAATATCCCCCGCTATGCGCGATAGTGATTCCTCCCAGGAAGCCGGTTGCCATGCATCCGAACGGGCGCGTCTGCCCAAAGGCGTTTGGAGTCGATCCGGATGCACCACATGACCCAGTGAATATAATCCTTTCTGGCATAATCGACCGGTTGCCACCGGAAAGGTCTTGCTCGGTTTAATCGTAATTCCTGCTTCGCTGTCATCCGGCACGACGTCCATTCCGCACTGCATACTGCAGAAGCAGCAGTGGGAGGTTCGGGTTTCCACCGCTGTTGTCATCATTTAAGACGCCATTTCTTTAGCTGCAGGAAGACCGATGTAAATCTGTCCATCTTCAATACGAACCGGGTATGTCGTCACACAGCCTGTATCCGGGGCCTGAACCAGCCCAGACATTAAATCGATTTTACGGTCATGCATCGGGCAAAATACGTGTTCCCCGGCAACGATCCCCTCGGCAAGCACGCCGTCTTTATGGGGGCAACGATTCTGAATCGCTCGGATCGTCCCACTGGAAAGTTTGAACAAAGCCACTTCTGTCGCATCGCATCGAATCGTCTTCCCCGTATTGAAAGCCAGGTCCTCATAAGCTACAGCCGCATACCATGCCAATTGCCCCTCTGTACCTGCCGAATGTAAAGTTGTGTTGTTCATGTTCATTCCCCTCTCCTCCCGAATCTCTTTATGATTTAATCTCTACGACTTCATACAAATCTTTACGAATGGTTGCGTTGTTGACCGCTTCTTTCCATGGATCTTTAGTAACGGAAAGGGTCTCATTCATCCGTGCGCACAATCCGGCCCGTTGTTCCGGATCGCTGATTACTTCTTTAATAGTATCTATGCCTAAACGTTTCACCCATTCGGATGTACGCTCTCCATATATGCCCGTTTCACGGTAATACTGCAAGTAAGCTTCTGTGTATTCGATAACCTCCGATTCGGTCTTCACCACCATCATCAAGTCGCCGGCACGTACTTTGACCCCGCCGTTTCCTCCCGCATAGAGCTCCCAACCGCCGTCGATCGCCACAACGCCCAGATCCTTAATGCCGGACTCCGCGCAGTTCCGCGGACAGCCGGATACAGCCATTTTCACTTTGGCCGGCGTGTTCAACCGCTCGAATCGTTTCTCCAACTGGATTCCCATGCCCATGGCATCCGCAGTTCCGAACCGGCAGTAGGTATCACCCACGCAAGTTTTCACTGTCCGCAAGGCCTTCCCATAAGCATAACCGGATGGCATATCCAGGTCTTCCCACATCTGGGTCAGATGTTCTTTCTTCACACCCAGTAAGTCGATCCGTTGTCCTCCGGTAAATTTCACGGTAGGCACTTCAAACTTCTCAGCGACTTCGGCGATTCGTTTAAGCTCCGCAGGAGAAGTTACACCGCCGTAAATGCGGGGAATAACGGAATAGGTGCCGTCCTTCTGGATATTCGCATGCATTCTCTCATTTACAAACCGGGATGTCGGATCATCCGCATACGTAGTAGGGTTTAGCATGGCCAAATAATAATTAAGGGCAGGTCTGCACTTGGAACATCCGCCTTCGTTCTTCCAGGCCAGCACACTCATGACTTCCTTGACGTGGCTGAGACCTTTCTCTTTCATGGCCGCCAAAATTTCTTCGCGGGAATGGTCCGTACAACCGCAAATCGTCTCTTTGCCTGACGTTTTCTCATAAGCATCGCCCAACGTATAACTTAACAGCTCGCTGACCAGAGGCTTACAACCTCCGCAAGAGCGGGAAGCCGTGGTGCAGTTCTTCACTTCTTCCACCGATGTGAGCCCTTGATCCTTAATCGCTGAACAGATCGTCCCTTTGCTGACGCCGTTACAACCGCAGATGATCGCGTCATCGGCCATCTCGGCTACTCCGGAACCCCCTCCGTTGCCTGAGCCGCTGTTATCTCTCAGAATCGCTGTTTTTTCTAAGCCGGAGATGTCATCACCGTTGCGAATCATCTGCATCAATCGGGTGCCGTCGGCTGTATCCCCGAACAATACCGCGCCTACAATTTTGTTGTCCTTGACCACTACCTTCTTGTATATACCGGAGAACTCATCGTGCACACGGATCGCCTTCGTATCTTCAGCGTCCATGAATTGTCCGCCGGAGAATACGTCTACGCCGGAAACTTTCAACTTCGTGTACACGACTGAGCCTTCATAAGGTACGGTTTCCGCACCGGCCAACCGTTTGGCTAACACAGCCCCTTGCTCATACAGCGGAGCCACGAGTCCGTATACCGCGCCGCGATGCTGCGCGCATTCCCCGACCGCATAAACGTTGGGCACGCTTGTTTGCAAGTAGTCGTCAACCACGATCCCGTTAGCCACCTCAAGCCCTGATTCTCGGGCTAAAGCTACATTCGGCCGAATGCCGACCGCCATGACGATTAAATCCGCTTCCGCAACCGTTCCGTCTTTAAATTTAAGGCCTTGGACACGCTCATCGCCGATAATCGATTCCGTTTGTTTTTCCAGCAGGAAGTTCATTCCCTGTGCTTCAAGAGCTTCTTGAAGCATCTTGGAGGCAGTCCGGTCCAGCTGCCGCTCCATAATCGTATCCACGATATGCACAACATCCACCTGCATGCCGAGATTCAGGAAGCCACGGGCCGCCTCCAGCCCCAGCAGACCGCCGCCGATCACGACGGCTTTCTTGTACTGCTGGGAAGCTTCAATCATAATCTCGCAATCCCGAATCGTTCTGTAAGCCATGACTCCTTCTTTATCGGCGCCCGGTAAAGGTAACATGAACGGATTTGAGCCCGTGGCAACAATCAGCTTATCGTACGCGACCGTAAGACCGCTGTCTGTAGTGACGTTTTGACCTGCAGTGTCTACGGATGTTACCGTTTCGTTACTATATAAATGAATACCGTTTGCTTCATACCACTCCATCGGATGAATCACGATATCCTCTACCTTCGAGTCCCCAGCCAATACATAGGAAAGTAAAATCCGATTGTAGTTTGGATGAGGCTCACTGCCAAATACCGTGATATCGTACTTATGCGGAGCCAACTTAATAATATGTTCAATCGTATTCATGCCCGCCATTCCGTTACCGATTAACACTAACTTTTCTCTGGATTCACCCATGTGTTATTCCTCCTCAGGTTAATTAACTAAGCATGATTATTGAAGCTAAGCTTGGATTTGCGGCTCTTCCACCCGAAGCGCAGATACTTTACCGCCTTCGCCGATCCAAGTGCGTTTCCATTCCTTTTGCACAATCAAAATGACGAAGATACACAACAACGCAATCCCGCTCAATATGAGAAAGCCCGGCGTGAACGATCCTGTGGAAAGCTTCAGATTACCGAGAATTTTCGGAAGGAAAAACCCGCCTAGTCCCCCTGCCGCTCCCACAATACCTGTTACAATGCCGATTTCTTGTTGGAATCGTTGAGGAACAAGCTGGAATACCGATCCGTTCCCCATTCCGAGACCCATCATACCGATGAACAACAAGGTCGTTGTAATCCCTATGCTTGGCAATGTGGAGACACCCAGTAACATGAGCGAGATTACACCGTACAGCACCATCAGCATCCGAATGCCTCCGAGACGATCTGCCAGATACCCGCCTACCGGACGGAAGAAGGAACCCGCCAACACACATAATGTTGTAAAGTCGGCAGCTCTGATCGGATCCAGATTGTATTGCGTGTTAAAGAATATGGTTAGGTAATTGGACATGCCCACAAATCCCCCGAAGGTGACGGCATACAGCAGGCAGAACAACCACGAATCTTTTTGTTTCAAAACGTTGCCGTAATCCCTTAATTTCTTCGGAGCCGGCTGATTCGGACTGTCTTTAGCCAACAGGGAGAACACAATGAATGTAATAACAATCGGTATCAGCGCAATGCCGAATACAATGTGCCAATCCCCGTAGTGCTGTGCAATCCGATTAGCGAACAAGGTCGTGATAATCGTTCCGCTGTTCCCTGCCCCGGCAATTCCCATCGCTAAACCTTGATGTTCCGGCGGATACCAGCGACTTGCTAACGGCAAGGCGGCCGCAAAGCTTGCTCCGGCAACACCTAACATTAAAGCCACCATGTATACATTCGATAAACTGTCCGCGAATTGCCATCCGATGACCAGCGGGATTACGGTAAGCCCCAATCCTAACTGTCCTGTCCGCTTAGGCCCGATATAATCCGTTAAATATCCCAAAACCAGCCTTAAGATAGATCCCCCCAAGATCGGCAGGGCAACCAAATTTGCTTTCTGGGCGGCGTCCAAGCCGTATTCTTGCGCAATAATGACAGCCAGCGGTCCAAGTAATACCCATACCATGAAACTAATGTCAAAATACAGAAATGCACTGAATAAAGACCCCTTATGCCCGCTTTGCAAAAAGCTTTTCTTCTCCATCCCCATCGCGCTCCTTTTCATATCTCTCTGATTAATAACAAAAGCCGCCAAACCGAAGAGGAGATGTGGCTCCCACTTGCGGTTAGCGGCTTCATTGCCGTTCTTCTGCGATTACTTCATTGTGACCGCAGAAGGATATGAATACAGAAATAGCCTATCCTCGTCATTAAGGATAGGCGCCGTTGCCTAAAAAATGTAATCCGTGGCACTTCGCTGTGCCGTTCACGTCAGTGTGATAAGGTAATTATATGTCGATGCATTTCAGATGTCAACAAACTTAACGTGAAAAATTCAAATAATTTATTTAATGGAAATTGTCGACAAAGAAATGGCCATATGCTATATTTTGTGATATCAAACCTGACATGTATAATTTTCTCGCAATAAAGTTTATGGGGGTATGAAGATGCTGCAAACGTTTATCCTCATTGATGATTTCTCAGCAGAACGTAAGAAAGCCGTAACCAATACCCAGACGGTCCCTCCAACTTCCGCCGACGTTTCAGGAAGGCATATGCTTCCCGAACCGAAGTTAAAGCATCTTGGATTTCGATTGCATCCGCATAAACACGATTCCCCCGCTGAAGGGAATGTGCATCTGGCAGATGCGGTAATCTTGGCCGTGCTTCCCGAAGAGATCGCTTCTTGGCGCAGCCGTTTGACCGCAATCAAGCCGCTCCCGCTCATATGGTGGTGTGATGAATTTACCTTTCCAGGCAGTAACTGTACGTTAGATATGGAGATTGACGGAATGCTCAGTCCGGGCATGAACGCATCCGAAATTCATTGCACCATGCTTCTTTCCTTTAATAGGCATATTCAACGAAGAGACTGGCACATGGAGCGCGAGCAGCTGCTCTCCCGGCTGGAAGAGCGCAAATGGGTGGAGCAAGCCAAACGGATCTTATGCGAGATCAAGGGAATTACCGAGGCTGACGCTTATGACTTTTTACGTAAACAGGCCATGAATGAACGGAAGAGGATTGTTGACGTATCCACCTCCATTGTTAAAGTTTATCAATTACTTCAGGATCAGAACAAAGGAGGACGAACACGATGATTACTCTGCTTAAGGAAGTTGGACGCGGAAAGCGCGGCGCCCGGGACCTAACCTATGAAGAAGCGAGGAAAGCAGCCCGTCTGATTCTGAGCGGCGAGGCCACTCCCGTGCAGATCGGCGCCTTTCTCGTTGCGGAACGCATTAAGATGGAATCCATTGAAGAGATTCAGGCGTTTGTTCATACCTGCAAAGAACAAAGTCAACGATACCCGATGCCAGGGGGACTGGATTGTTCCGGTCCATATGACGGCCGGACACGCACTTTCATTGCCACGATCCCGACCGCCTTTGTGCTGTCGGCCTGCGGCTTACCTGTAACGCTTCACGGAAGCAAGTCCTTGCCGCCAAAGTGGGGCATTACCCTAAGCGATGTTTTCTCCGCATTAGGGGTACCCGCAGGTGAACTGCCCTCGGAGGCTTTGACTGCCGCGGCGGAACAGACATCCCTTCTCTTCGTACCGGCTGAACGCTGGTGCCCGGCATTGGCCCAAATGAGACCTTACAGGGAACAACTGGGGCTTCGTACCGTTTTCAATTCCGCCGAGAAGCTGTTGCGATATTCCGAAGCGGATTACATGGTTACGGGTGTATTTCACGGAACGGTATTCGAGAAAATGGCGAAACTCGTTGGAGACCTCGGTGTTAAGCGTGGATTGATTGTCCAAGGAATGGAAGGCTCCGAGGATTTAACGGTTGATAAGCGCACTAGAACCTACACTGTAAACGACGGCCATTGCGAGTTATTCGTTATTGATCCCGAAGTGTATGAGCTGCAGACAGAATTACCGGAGGTGCCCGAAGGCTACTGGGACGCACAACAGCAAGCCGCAACTTGCATGAGTGTCCTTCATGGGAACGCGGAACTGGCCTACGTAAACATGGTTCTATTGAACAGCGCCGTTCGCTTATGGATTGCTGAGAAAGCCGAATCCATTGAACAAGGCGTATACATTGCCAAGGGCGCGCTTGAAAGCGGAGATGCTTTAAGACAGTTTGAAGCTTGGCAGCATGGAGTCATGAAATATTCATAGAGATTTATTTTTAGAAATGTAAAGTTTGTGTTAAACTGTCTAGGTACATTTAACGGTTAGACAGGAGAGATTCGTTTTCTATGTTAATTATTGGGATTGCAGGCGGCACCGGATCGGGTAAAACCTCGGTTGCGCGCTCCATTATGGATAAAATGGGAAATAACGACGCCGTTCTTATTTCTCAAGACAGTTACTATCTGGACCATGCTGAACTTACCATGGAAGAACGGGAACAAATCAATTATGACCACCCAAATGCGTTTGACAATGAATTGTTGTTGAAGCATTTATCCGCCTTGCGAAGCGGTCAAAGCGTTGATATTCCGGTATATGACTTTACCGTTCATGCCCGGTCTACGGCGACGGAGCTTGTGGAACCTAAACAGGTAGTTTTGGTTGAGGGTCTTCATGTCCTATCCGACGAAAACCTTCGTTCCGGCTTGGATATCAAGGTATTTGTGGATACGGATGCGGACATCCGAATTCTTCGCAGGGTCGTGCGCGACATTCAAGAACGCGGACGGTCATTGCAATCGGTGGTGGATCAATACATGATGACGGTGAAACCGATGCATGACGCTTTTATTGAGCCCTCCAAGAAACATGCGGATATTATCATCCCGGAAGGGGCCGAGAACCAAATCGGCATATCCATGTTAACCACCCTTACGGATCGATATCGTAAGCATGGCAAGCTTTAATTCATTAGAACAGGCTGTTCTCTCAAGTTGAGTACATCAACTTTGAAGGAACAGCCTTCTTTTTTGGGGACTATCATGATCCGATTCGAATGCGCATCTTCTTTCTTCCCTTGCTTTTGTCCGATTTCAGAGCCCCCTTGTTGGGGTGAATGGCAAACATGGCGATAATAGCCGCAAACAGACATGCTCCTGAAACGGTGTAGAACATGGCATGTTTTGAAACATTAAGCAAAATAGAAACCGCAGGCGGACCGATCGCAACGCCGATAAATCGCATCGAGCTGTAAAGGGATGTAATCGTGCCTCGTTGTTTCTTATCTATTCCCTCTGTAATAAACGCGTCTAAGCTAGGCAGTACCAACCCCATCCCCAGTCCCGAAATACATAACAACGCGATGATCCATGGTACGGAATGGACCAGAAATCCGCAGGCGAATACCGCTCCGGTCAACACGGCGGTACCGATGAAAGTGAGCCATTTCATGAGAATTTTGTTTTGCCCTATTTTTCGGCCTGTAAAGAAAGAAGACACACATAATGCGGCCAAGGGAATCGCAAGTACAACACCTTTAAGCACCCCTTTAATGCCATACACCGCCTCCAACTCATCCGATAAATAAAACAGCGTGCCAAAAATAACAAACATACATATGCCGCCAATGGCGAAGATTGCGTAAAGCCAGCGCCCTTTTTCAGTAAATATGTAGCGAACGGAGGCCAGAAATGACTTTAGCTTCACGGGTTTACCCGGCTCCTTTTCCGGAGACTTCACCAGAAAGAGCACCATCAGGATCGAGATTACACAAAATACGGGAATGAACAGAAAAGGCAAATACCATAAGAACGAGGCAAGAAAGGAACCCAGGATGGGACTCAGGACCTTACCCAAGGTGTTCGATGTCTCCACAATACCTAATCCCTGACTGACATCCTTCTCCCTTTTAAACAAATCTCCGATTAAAGGTAACACAATGGGCGCCGCGCCTGCCGCACCGATTCCTTGAAGCACCCTCCCTGCCAGAATCATCGCATATGGCTCATCGATCCACCAACTGGCCAAACCTGACACAAGCCCGCCTAACCCTGCAGCGATCAAACTTGGAATGATGACAGCCTTACGACCATATCGATCAGATAAATATCCCGCAATCGGAATTAACAAAATAGCCACGGCAGAATACACCGTGATGAGCAGACTTACTTGCAAGGAAGTAATGCCCAGACGGGTACGAATGGCCGGCAGTACCGGAATGAGCATGGAATTGCCCAGAGTCATGATAAGCGGGATCGAGGCGACGGATGCCAGGTCCCATTTTTTGTCCGCTTCCATTGGGGGAGAATCATCCTTTATTGTGTGCCATTTCACTCCGGCGGTCCGGTTGTCAACGTACAGTATGCCTCAAATCAGGAAGATTTATCATTTTTATGGAGTGAAGTCTTTTCAAGCTAGACAAAATACGGTAATATATAGGGGTGGTGTGAAAATAGTTTACATTAAGGGGTAGGTGTACTATCATGTTAGATGCTTTAAAACTTGATGCTTACGAGAAGTTTAACATGCCGCAAGATGCGGACGTCTACTCGTTTCTGGAAATGTATATCGCGAAGCGGATGCAGCAGGTTGCCGATATTGAGAAGGCCGTGGAACGCTACGAAAAGCGCAGAATTAAAGAAGAGCAGGTCTATCAAAGCATGTCAGGTATTCGCAAAATGTTAACAGGTAAGAAACCGGATCATCATCTGGCAGTTGAGCATATCCATTACGTGAAGAAGCCCTTGGAAACCGCACGCCGAATTCGCGGGGAAATTGAAACCGCACGAGCTATGCTGACAGAGCAATAATGTTAAAGTCCCTGGAGTTTAGGGGGCTTTTTTTATGCGTGTGCCACGTTATCCCTTTAACTCAGAGCTCCCTTTCCACTCGGTCCGCAAGCTCCTTTTGGTCCCTTGTCCCACTCAGTTTGTTGGCTTGTTGGTCCTTTGTCCCGTTCACTCAGTTTCTTAATAGTTACCTTTGGCACTTATCCCGTTCACTCAGTGCGCGTCTCCAGTCCGTCCTTATCCCGTTCACTCAGTTTCGACTGCCAATTTTAACACTTATCCCACTCGCTCAGTTCTTTGGTTTACTCAGTTTTTTGTAAAATCGCTTCTGACTCAAGGGGATAGGCACTAAAAGTGGATGGCTATATAGATGGTAATAAACAACAGGCTCCCCTCCCCAATCTCAGCAAATGGGATAAAGTGTACTGACTGAAAGGGATGATACCTAAACGGAGAAACAAGCATACTTGGACAAAAAAAGAGGCAACAGGCAATAACCCGTTGTCCCCTAATCCTAATCATTTCCCGATCATCTTCGACAAATCGATAAAATCGTCTTCTTGGCTGTAAGCCGGCACGCCATGAATACCAACATCCAGGCCGACCAACTCCTCGTCGGCTGTGACACGCACCGGCACGATGGCGGCAATCGCCTTAAGCGCTAACCAGGTCAGACCGAAGCCCCAAGCGCTAACCACCACAAGACCGAGTGCCTGCGCGCCGAGGAGCTGCCATCCCCCGCCATACAACAATCCGGCCGTATCCAACCCGAACTTGGCGGTGAATTCCGGTATGGCGAACAAACCCACGGCAAGCGTGCCTATACTGCCGCTAATGCCATGTACCGCGAAAGCGCCGACAGGGTCGTCGATGCCCCGGCGCTCCAATGCCTCCGTGGCGAACACCATCGCCACGCCGCAGATCGCGCCAATCAGAATCGCCGCTACATCGGACACGTACGCGCATCCCGCGGTAATCCCCACTAGACCCGCCAACGCGCCGTTAATGACCATCGGCGGGTCGGATTTGCGATAGCGCAGCATGGTGAATAATATACATGTCGCACCCCCTGCCGAGGCAGCCAACATCGTTGTTACCGCAATGTGGCCAATCGCTTCATAGAAATTGGCAGCGCTCAAGGTGCTCCCCGAATTGAACCCAAACCAGCCAAACCAAAGAATGAACGCCCCCACAGATGCCAAAGGTAAATTAGAAGGCGGCACAATGTTCGCGGAACCATCCGTGTTAAATTTACCGATCCGCGGTCCTATGACGATGGTTGCCGCCAAAGCGGAGAAACCGCCTAAAGCATGAATAACCGCGGAACCCGCGAAGTCAATCATCCCCAGCTTTCCGAGCCAGCCGCCGATTCCCCATACCCAGTGACCCGCAATCGGATAAATGAGTCCGGTCATTGCGATTGTATACAGAATATAAGCCTTAAAGTTAATTCGTTCAGCCACCGCGCCTGACACTATGGATATGACAGCAATGACAAACGCGCATTGAAACAACCAATAGGTTTCATGCGAAATCATATATTGAATATGACTCAGGTCACCATTCAGCAGAAAACCGCTTGTTCCGATCAGACCTCCGGCATCCTTGCCGTACATGAAAGCAAATCCAAAAGCGAAGAAAATTAAAGCTCCAAACGTAATATCCACAAACACTTTCATTATGATGCTTACCGCATTCTTCTGCCTGACGAAACCAGCCTCCAGCAACGCGAATCCGCCCTCCATGAGCAAGATCATGGCCGCTGTCAATACGACCCAGACCGTATCCAGGCCGCCGGCAAGTTGTTCGATGGTCATTGTTCTCCATCCCCCATGTGAATAAAGTTGACTTGTCTTTAGCCACCTCATTATAAATATACAATGAGAAAGATGTCAACGAGGAATGTTAGGATTAATGACGTCGAGTTTCTGAAAAAGCGAACATTTCACTTAAATATCAGCTGCTAAAATCGCTTTTCCACGCGGCAAATCTCCATAAGCATCAGGTTCCAGTGTAATCGCGATTTGATCATAATCAGGCACAGCCGGTTCCAGAGTAAAGAAGATAGCCCCACTGCCCTTCCGGGATTGGAATGTACCTGCATTCACTACTTTATCTCCTTTAATGAGCCAAACCTGGAACGCCTCTTCCGTTTGCAACTCCGGTAAATTCTCGGCCGATACAATCAAATGTGTACCCTTGGAATTAATCATGATCGTTGCTAACCCTTTGGCAACCAAGCCTTCCGCAGCGGGATTCAACGTTACAACTTCATTCGTTTTGGCCCCTTGAATAGGCGAATTTAGTCCGTCCGCGATGGGCTGAAGCCGGTTGATTTCATTAGAAAATTTAATGTTATAGAAGCAGGAAATTGCCACCGCCGCCACCAATCCGATATTCGCTACACTTTTCCAATCATAACGTTTTGGTCGGGATGGACTGACATTTTCTTTCAGAACCTGCACCTTCTCAACCACAGCCTGCTGTTCCCTAGTAAGAGAAGCAGGAGATGCCGGTTTAATCACCGTTTCAGGTGGCGCTGGCTCTGTTCCTTTTGTCTGTTCCGTGTCACCTGCAGTAAAGGATTCTCCAAGCACATTGCTCATGATCCTTGCGCGCATGCCGGAGGGCACTTCCACTTCTGGAGCAGCGTAAGGCAAGAGATCTACAATACTCTGCAATTCCTGTAATCCATTCTTGCATTCATTGCAGGTTGATAGATGTTTCAAAAAAGCAGCTTTATCGCTTTCATCCAACCCATCAATCACATACAACTCCAAATCGTCACAAGGCTTCTTATCCTGCTCTCTCATTTCCATGCCTCCTCCTTTCCACCGCTGGTAAGAATCTGTTTCAGTTGCTTAATCGCCAACCGCACCCTGCTCTTGACGGTCCCCAGTGGAATTTCCTGTTGACTGGAAACCTCCTGCTGCGTGTAGCCCCCAAAGTAAATCATTTCAATCACCTGCTGTTGGTCTTTGTTGAGAGACTGCAGCGCCGCCCGCACCTCTTCGCCTATCAATTTATTCTCGATTTCCGCTTCCGTGTTCGTATTGCGGTCGGCGTATTGTTGTAATTTCTCCGGTTCAGTCATCTGTTTAACGGTACGGTTTTCTTTCTTACGTAGTCCGTCAATGGCAATATTACGGGTTAAAGTAAACATCCATGTCGTCCATTTGCCTTGGGCAGGATCATAATGCTCAGCTGCGTTCCAGATACGGAAAAACAATTCTTGTACGATCTCCTCCGCCTGCATCGCGTCTTTCACCATACGATAAGCAAAAGCGTATACCGGCTTCTCATAGCGATCATACAGCTGCTGCAGCGCTTCCGCGTCTTTCGCGGCAATCCGCTCCAGAAGGTCCGTATCGGCTAATCTATCAATCATTCTGGGATACCCCTTTCTGACAAGTATCCTCCCATTATATACTTCGCAGAAAGATCTTTGTTGGATGACTTTTATGGAATTATATATTTTTCATGAAAAGTGATCCAACATCCATTATTTTCCGTACTTCCAAAAGAGGGTAGAAAATCACTTCCTAAGATTAGTCTGATTTAAGGAGTAAACGATGAGAGAACCTTTTCCGGAACAACCAGAAATCAAGCTTCCCCCTATAGCCACGAACTCAACCACCAACAGGCGCAGCAGTAAACGAGCTTCCTCCCATCTAGGAATTCGTCATCACCATGTCCGTATCAATGCCAGACAATATTCACGTCTCCTCGGCGCAAATTCCAAACGAATTCGGTGTGAAAAATAAAACACAAAAAGCAGCCGCCCCGTAAGGGAACAGGCTGCTTTGTATTTGGACCTTAAATCATGGTGTTACATCGAATTCAGTTTGCTTTGCAGCTGCTCTTTAGAGAAAGGCTCGCCAATAAATACAGCTACGTCCCCAATCTCACCCTGCGGGTTGATCTTCGTGAACTCCGCTTGTCTGTATGCGAATTGAAACAAGTAACGGCTCGCCGTGTCCGAGAAAGTTACGATACCTTTGGCTCGATGAATTTCCGGAGGCAGTGCTTGCAGAAATGCTTCGAACGCATAGCTGTCAACAGGTCCCGTTAATGGATGGGTGTAGACCAACATGTGATGATGGCCGTGAACAGATCCGTCTGATTCCCTGGAATCTTCAGTTGCCTCCTTATTCTGTAATACGGTGTTGCCGATCAATAAAGCCGGATCAATCTGACAACGAATCGCAGGAATGATGGGCGCCCGCTTGTTCCAGTCCTCAAGCGCTTCTCTCACTCTTTCAACATCCTCTAAGTTTACCAGATCTGTCTTATTTAATATCAATAGGGAGGCGCAACGAATCTGATCTTGCATAAGGCGGAAAGTCGGCCCTTTACCTTTAGCCAATAGTTCAGATAGATGATAGGCGTCAACCACGGTAATGACACCCTTCAGCTCAATAGGCTTATACAGCGATAACTCAGCCAACTCATCCAGTACTTCCATCGGATTCGCCACACCTGTGGATTCAACCAAGACGACGTCAGGTTCATGCTCCTCCATTAATTCATGCAGCTGATAACCAAAGTCTCCCCGAACTGTACAACAAATACAACCGCTCAACAGTTCCTTCATGGGAACATCCTGTCCAACGACCACACCGTCCAAATTCACTTCGCCTAACTCATTCATAAGTACTGCTGCCTTGATGCCTTGGGTGTTCCAATATTCCATCATACCGGTCAATAATGTCGTTTTCCCGCTGCCCAAAAAACCGGACAACAAATATATAGATGTCATTTTACTCATGTTAGCCTCCGAATCACTGTTCATTAGTGTTGTTGTCCCTATTATAACGAATCACTTAAAGGTTCGCCAATACTAATAGTAATATTTACGAATAACAAGAATAGATTAGGATTAGGTTATGCAGATGAGGAAAATTCACAGAGATGTGCTATTCAATCTCAATCTAGCATATTATTCTATGAAACTATCACTCTACTCATGGAGGAGGAGCTGAGCTTGATGAATCCAGATCTGCAAAATTTTAAAACCATTTTTTTAAGCATCATTTTGGAAGCTTTTCCTTTTATTTTGTTAGGCGTAATGGTATCCGCATTGCTTCAAATGTTTGTATCCGAAGAAACCATCAGACGTCTTATGCCGCGGAATTATATATTAGGGATTGTGGTTGCCTGTCTATTAGGGATCATTGCCCCTTTGTGCGAATGCGGAATGATTCCGGTGGTTCGGCAATTGATCCGTAAGGGAATGCCGGTTTATGCCGGCGTCACCTATATTCTTGCCGCGCCGATTATCAATCCGGTGGTTTTCGCCTCGACGTCCATGGCTTTTCGCGCGGAGCCGGATTTAGTGTTCGCTCGAATGGGACTGGCCTTTGTCGCTTCCGCGGTTATTGGACTCATTTTATACAAAACAGTGCGAGGCAATCCGTTGCGGGCTGCACCATCCGGCAATGCAGGTGTGCAACATCTGCATACTGATGTCCATGATCCTCACCATCATCATGAGCATGATGGTAAACATCATCACCATGACCACCATCACCATGTTCATCATCACCATCACAACCATCAGAAACTCGCAGGACGCGTTTCCGCTCTGTTGGCGCACGCTTCCGGTGAATTTTTTGATATGGGCAAATATCTGATGTTCGGCGCGCTGTTAACCGCCCTGATTCAGACCCTTTTGAGCCGTGAATTGCTGACAAGCTGGGGAAGTGATGTCATGGGCGGGCACCTGTTCATGATGGGATTTGCTTACATTTTGTCCATATGCTCGACATCGGATGCCTTTGTTGCCTCGTCCTTCGGTTCATTATTCACCAAAGGTCCATTACTTACATTTCTGGTATTCGGACCGATGCTTGATTTGAAAACTACGCTGATGTTGCTGTCCACGTTCCGAGTGAAATTTGTTATGGGCCTGATGGCTCTAATCATTGTCGTTGTGGGGGTTGGGTCACTGATCACTGAATTGATCCTCTGGAAATAAAGAAAGGAGTGTTGTCATGCGTCACAGCCATTCGAATTCCATGCTAATCCATTACGGACTGCGGGCTTCCATTCTGCTCGGCTTTGCGTTACTCATCGTATTCCTGACCCGAAGCGGAGATCTCATCCTGTACATAGCACCGCGCATGCAGCTTTATGTGAAGCTATCAGCGATTGCATTTTTCGTGGCCGCCGTATATCAAGTGTATTTAATACTGGAGAACTCATCCGCACATTCAGATGACTGCCATTGTGAACACCCGCCTTCCCCTTCCCTGTTGAAAAATGGGATCACCTACACCCTGTTTCTGCTGCCGTTACTGCTAGGGTACCTTCTGCCGGATGAAGCGATGAACAGCGCCATGGTGAATAAGAAAGGAATTAATTTGAGCTCCGCGCCAACCACAAATCCGCCCGGAGAAGGAATTCGGATCGCCGAAACAGGGCTTTTCCCGGCTGAGGACCCGTTCACCCAAATCTATGCGGACTATGCCAAGACCATTTATAAACATAACGTCATCGAAGTGAAAGACGAGTTGTATATTGAAACGTTAACCACATTGGACATGTTCAGAAAGCCTTTTTTGGGCAAAACCATTTCAATTACCGGATTCATTTACCGTGCGGAAGGCATGAAAGCGAATGAATTCGCCGTAAGCCGTTTCAGTGTGGAATGTTGTTCCGCGGATGCGGCTCCTTACGGGATGTTGGCTGATTTCCCGAAAGCCTCGGTTCTCAAAGATAACGAATGGGTGCAGGTTGAAGGTAAGCTGTCGGAGTCGAAGCTTGGCGAGGAGCGCATTTTGAAAATCAATGTAACGAACATCCGCCGAATCACGGCGCCAGCCTCACCTTATGTCTATTACAATTATAACTTTGGTTCGGAATAATAAGGTTTCGGTAACGTTAATCTTTCTGTTCTTGCTGATCGGTACCATCCCGCAAAGAATAGGATGAGAAGCAATGCCTCAATCACGTCGCCGCCATAATACATCAGCATGGCACCCGATTCCGCCTCTGCCCAGGGCACACCCTCCGGTGGATGCGCGTAAATATATTTGGACAATATCCCGTGTCCCGCCCAAGCTAATCCAAACACGATCGTGCGTGTGATGAAACTCGTTCGATGGAGCATAGATTCCGCGCGGAGAATGGAAACCGTGAAAAGGTAGCCGGCCAAGAAGACATGAAGATGCACCAGTACGTGGGCATAGAAATGATGTTGCATGAAGCTGTAAAGCTCGGTAGTATACAGCAGCCACAATCCTCCGATATTGAGAATGGCGGTAAAGACGGGATGACACAGCACTCTCGGAAGTTTCAGGGACAACCACCCGGTAAGACGGCGGGCATGCCGCACAGGTAACGAACGTAGAAGCAACGTTAACGGTAATGACATGGCAATAAAAATCGGAGCCAACATACCCAGAAACAAATGTCCGAACATATGTGTATTAAAGTCCGTAGAAGTGTGATTAAACAAAGCAACAGCTATACATATCATGCCCGCCAACCAACACAGGGAACGATATAACGGCCAAGTTCGGCGGTAACGTTGTTTGGATAATGTGACAGCAACCAGATAAGAAATTATAACTGTGCCTAGCACAAACCCGATCCAAATAACACTGACATGACTGCCTGCGTGGTGGGTATGAATCATTACGGGATCCATTACGGATGCACCTTCAGTTCTGTGTTGGCCGTATCTTTTCTCTTGCGAACCATTAGCGCCAAGCCAACTCCAATCATTAGAAGAGCAAGCAGGTTCCACGTGAGGTCGTACGGTACAATGTTCACGTTATATCGAATTTGATGCAGCTTCATCAGCTTATGCTGAATCGTTCCGTCGTATAATTGGAAAACCCCGGCCCCGAGTAATACTCCACCGAACCATTTGGCAGGCATCCAAGCTTGTTTTCGGCGTAGATCCGCATACATGAAGGAAGCGCCGATCGTTGCGAACCAGCTTAAGGCGTGAAACAGCCCATCTGACACCAAACCCGCGTCTGTTGTGGATTTATCATAGAAATGATGCCAATGCAATAGCTGATGAAACACGGTCTCATCGATGAAAGCAACAAAACCTACGCCGAACAGTATGCCGGACCAGCGATTTCGAGCGGCGGAAGAGGTTGAAGGTTTGAGCCTTTGTTGAGAAACCTGGGAAGCCATTAGACATAATCTCCTTTCTGGGACCAAGTTATGGTAATGATTAGAATGCCCATTATATTTTCCGATCAACCCAACCGCCGATTGGATTTGGATTAAAAAAAAGCATCCTCTGGTGAGGATGCTCGTTCATATTACAGAGACATTCTGTAGATCGCCAAAATGTCTTCCCGGTTCAATCTCTTGAATTGTCCTACCGCACCGCCGGCTGCAAGAACTTTGTCAGCCATCAGCTCCAGGTTGGAATCATTGATGTTGTAATCACTCAGACGGCTTGGCGCGCCGATGGAGGTCCAGAAGTCGCGAAGCGCCTTGATGCCTTCCTCGGCAACCTGGCGGTCCGATTTACCTTCCGTGCTGACACCAAATACGTTCACAGCGAGTTGCTTGAAGCGCGTAACGTTCTCATCTAGCACATAGGTCATCCAATTCGGGAACAGAATCGCTAGTCCCCCGCCATGGGGAATATCATATACGGCTGAAACCGCATGTTCCAGACCATGATTCGCCCAGTCGCCGACTACACCCATGGACAGAACGCCGTTAAGCGCCAGAGTACCCGAATACAATACCGTTGCACGATGTTCATAGTTGTTCAGGTCGTTAACCAGCTTCGGAGCTGTATCTATAACCGCACGCAAAATGGATTCACAGAAACCGTCCTGCACAAGGGTATTCGTATCATGATGGAAGTACTGCTCAAAAACATGCGCCATCATATCGACCATACCGTACACGGTTTGATCTTGCGGAACGGAATTAGTGTGTTCCGGATCCAGGATCGAAAACTTAGGGAATACCAACGGACTTCCCCAGCCATGCTTCTCATTTAATTCCCAGTTGGTGATTACGGATCCGGAGTTCATCTCAGAGCCCGTTGCCGCCAATGTCAAAACTGTGCCGAACGGCAATGCATCTTGGGCTGCCGTTTTCTTGCTGACGATGTCCCATACATCTCCGTCGTATTTCGCCGCAACCGCTACAGCCTTCGTCGCGTCCAATACGCTCCCGCCGCCAACCGCCAACAGGAAGTCAATGCCATGCTCTTTGCAGATTTGCGCGCCCTTGTTCACCGTTGTATGTCTCGGGTTTGGTTCCACGCCTGATAATTCATGCACTTCCGCGCCAATCTCTTTCAGTATTGTCATTACGTTATCATAAATGCCGTTGCGTTTAATGCTGCCGCCGCCGTAAATGACAAGAACTTTACTTCCGTATTTAGGAACCTCTGTTGCCAATTGTTTCAACTGATCCTTACCAAATATTAATTTCGTCGGATTGTGATAGGCGAATGATTTCATTGCTCCAGCTCCTTTGATCCCTAAAGGGGATAAATACAATACTTACTTATTGTAAGCATGCAGAAGGACAAAGTCAAATGGAAGTCTCGGCTGATTTTTTCTCCTTCATATAACACTGTCTGCAGAGGGGCAGATACTTCTCGTTGCCGCCGATGTCGATCTGTTCGCCGGTAAAGACAGCCTTGCCGTTCTTGAAGCGGGTGTTGAATCTCGCTTTACTTTTGCAATACCAACAGATGGTTTTCACTTCTTCAATTCGGTCCGCCAGTTCCAGAAGCCGCTTGCTGCCCTCGAACATTTCTCCTTGGAAATCGGTCATCAAACCGTATACGATCACCGGAATATCCAGCGTATCCACAATTTCCGCCAATAAATCAATTAATTGCGTCGAAGCAAACTGACCTTCGTCCACAACTACGCAGTCCGGCTGCTCTTGTTGAACTTTCTCAAAAACCGTTTCATCCAATAAATAAGCTTCGCGCTGAATGCCCACCCGAGAGGTGACTTTCCCTAAACCATGCCTGTCGTCTATGGCGGATGTGAAAATAAGCACTTTTTTGCCTTGTTCTTCGTAGTTATTGGCTATTTTGAGAATATCAATCGACTTGCCGCTGTTCATCGTGCCGTATCTGTAATAAAGTTTAGCCATAATCGTGTCCTCGTCTCCGCAATGTCAGCTATGTAATCCCTAAAACCATAAGGATTTCAGTATACACAATCGACGCTTTTGCTGTCCATATGAAAGAACTTTAAATTAATCCTAATGTGCATGTAAGAAAGCTTGAAGCGTATGTATGAATTTATCCCGCTCCGTGTTGTGCAAATCGTGCCCGGACCTATGAAAAGTGACCACTTTACCGTTAGTGAGGTGCTTCGAGTATTGTTGCTCATGCTCGTCCTGGATTAAGGCCTCTTCCGTTGCGCCTCTTAACACCAGAACGGGTACGTCTATCGAGTGTAACTCTTCCCAGAATTCAACTTCTTGCGACTCCCTTTGGATCCCATGGACCGCTTCCACACGGATGCATTCGATACGATGATGCGGAATCAGATAGTTATGAATATAATCCTCGGCCCACTCTTCCGACATTTGTTTATGCGCAGCCGGGTAGTCTTGAAGAATGATGGATCGAAGTGGAGGTCGATTTCGCAGTGCATAGCCTAAAGCATAGGACACCCCTCTGGAGTAGGCCATAAGGTGAAAGTTCTCAAGCTGCAGATGTTTCGTTACCGCAACAATATCCGATATGTGATGTTCCAGTGCGTACCCTTGCGCAGGAGTGTCGCTTAATCCTCTTCCTCGGAAGGACAGCGCTATACATCGACGGGGAGAAAGCTGCTCCATCAAGTCTTTATATTCCTCCGCGCGCATCGACAAACCCGGAGAGATCAGCAACGGAGAAAGATTTGTCTGAATTTCGTCGGTAGTCGGGACGGATTCTATGCAATGGATCGTGACGCCGCGGTTATTGATGAAGTGGTCTTTGAATTGAATTGTCACAGAGGTTTTACCCCTTCACTAACCAATTGGAGCATGAGCTCGCGATCTCGCGGGTGGCAAGCAATAAGATACGGCTCGGTGCTCATACCCGTGAAATCTTTGCCTTCGAAATCCATCACCACTCCACCCGCTTCTTTCACCATAAGCACACCCGAGTATAAGTCATCTCCTTCGGAATTATAGACGATGATACCGTCAATGGTGCCTTTAGCAAGCATGCACCAGACCAGTGTCGGAGCCCATAATCGTAATATTCGCTTAAACGTATGCTCCTCGAACTGACGTAGCAGTAAAGCTCCTGCATCTTTCTGCACCGCATGTCCTTGAATCCAACCAACGGTCATTTTACGAGGTTTGCGTTCTGTTGAATATATGAGTTCAATCTGTTGTCCGTTGCAAGTTGCTCCCCTGCCTTGTTCGGCGATGTACAGCTTATCTGTTATGGTCTCGTAGATAACACCCAGCACAGGTTTTTGACGATACAACAGCGTGAGCGAAACCCCAAATAACGGGAGACCAATGGCGAAATTGTTGGTTCCGTCCAGTGGATCGACTAGCCATAACCAATCTCCCTCCACGCCAATCCAACCGGTTTCTTCACTGCGAATTTGATGATTCGGGAATTGTTCCTTCAGAGATGTCAGAATTACTCGTTCAGCCAGAAGATCCACCTCTGTTACGATATCGCCGTGATCGCCTTTATCATCCGCCACGAAATCAAAACTCTCAAAGTGTTTTTTCTGGATTTGTCCCGCTTCTCGGGCTGCATTGACTGCTACGGTTTTGGCTTTGCTCAAAATATGATCGTGCATAGGTTCCTCCTGATCGGGATGTTGTGTAACAATGGTGCATATTGCTGATTATGGATTATCATACCATAACCGCAAGCACAACAAAGCCACCCGCGTATGAACCGCGGATGGCTTTGTGTTTGTGCGCGCGTGCGAGGATCGAGCACGCGTTATTCGGCGCCGGCGGCTTGCAGCATGCCGGCGATTTCGTGGTATCCCCGCTTGCTGGCGTGAGCCAGCGGGGATATGCCGTCGCGGTCGGGCAAGTTCACGTCCGCGCCATGGGTAATCAGCAGCTTGACGATCTGCTGATGGTTCTGTCCGCCATCGCCCAGTACGATGGCTTCCATCAGTGCAGTCCAGCCCAGGTTGTTGACGTGATTGACGTCAACATCCGTGCGGGTCAGCAGTTCGCGGACAATCTCCACGTGTCCGCGGTCGCTGGCGGGGATCAGAGCCGTACCGCCGTAGCGGTTCGTCAGCTTGGTATCCGCCCCCGCCTCAATCGCGAGTCGGAGAATGTCCATCAGCCCGTCGGCACCGGCGAGCAGCAGCGGATTGTCCGAACGGTGATCGCGAATGTTGATATCGGCGCCGGCTTCAATCAACAGCTTCAGCACCTCCGGACGATCACCGTGGGTTGCGGCCATAGCGGCTGTGCGCCCTCTGCCGTCCACAACGTTAAGATCTCCGCCTTGCCGAATCCAATCTTGCACTTTCGTTACATCGCCGCGTTCGGCGGCTTCAATGAACTCCAGTCTCATCGATTCTTCCCCCTTCGTTATTGACGATCCGTCCTTGCCCGCATGACCTTGTTGGCATGCCGTTAATACTGCCAACAACAGCATGACCAGAAGGAACCAGCCCCGGGATACATGATATGTGCGATTCATGTATTACTTGGTTTGCAACTGAATGCCGTCCGCGGAAGCCCAAGCATTCGCCGGCGTTACTGTATAGGGTGTTCCGGATGCTAGTTTTGCGCCATTCTGCAATTCGAACACACCTGTTGCCACCTTGCGAGTCGTTACTTTGTAGGTAGCCGTTATTTTATTACCCGCTTGATCTGCAAGGATCACGCTGCGGCCGGAGAATATCTCATCCTTCGGATCCTGGGCAAGTGTAATGGCAATCGAAGTTTCATTTAACGGTTCCGCTGAAACTACTTTCAATGGCTCCACGGCCTTTGCTGTGAACGTTGCGTTTTCCATCGTAAACCAATCGGAGGCAATCGTGTATTTCATTCCGGGTTGCAGCGACTGTCCCTCCGGCAGTTTGAATTTGGGCGCTTGGCGTCCGTCCGTAGCTTGCGTATACGGAATATAGCTGGCAACGATCGGTTGACCGCCTTCAGGCGTTACCGTAACTTGTCTGGAACGAAGGGAGGAAATAACCTCATAAGCTTTTCCGCCTGCAACGTTATCCTCGTTCAAGCTCATTTCCAAGCCGTTACGATTGCCATAGTAAGCCTCAACAACGTTTCCGTAATCCGTTATGCCCTTCTCTAGAGAAGAACGAACTTCAAATGTATCGAATGCCACTTGTTCCGCATCCTGCATTGGAAGCTTGTTCGTCTTAGCTTCGAATGTACCCGCCGATTTACCTTTATAACTAAGCTCGTAAGTTACTCCCGGTTTCTGAACGGTTACAGGGACAATATAGGTGGAAACCGAGCCGGTTTTTAATTGAGGAACATTGACAATCGTCATCCCTTGGCTAAAAGCGAAATTTTTCGCAGCCTGCGGCAAACTTACATCTTCAGCGGTCAATGGTGCTGAGAACTTAACTTGCAATGTAATGGGATTCAGCGCCTCCATCTTTTCAATCGCCGCATCAGGCGATGCGATATGCGGCTGAGCCAGAATGACCAACCCTGTGGTCAATGCCCGACTAACCGTGGCATCCGCTTTATAACCGCCCGGCATCCAAGTTTGAACTACCGCTGGTTTTTTGCCTAGAACACCGCCCAACATGTTGGTAAAGTACTCTTGCGTTACTTCAGCGCGAGGTTGGAACAGCGTTTCATCTTTCGACAGCACCCCTTTGTTAACTAACGTTTCAACCGCATTGTGATACCACGCATCTGCAGGCACGTCCGTCATCGCGAGATCTCCCGCCGTATTGGTGTCGATCCGGAAAGCCTTAACCATAATTAACGCCAGCTCCGCTCTCGTAATAGCGCGTCCAGGCTTCAGCATCCCCTTCGCATCACCGGTTAAAACTTGCTGTTTCACCAAAGCTGTCATAGCCTCTTGATAAGCGCCGGCCTGTGCCAGATCTGCGAATTTGCCTGCCTGAGCATTCACACTCGCTGTTGTATAAGGTACAATCGCCGCGGAACCAATCGTAGCCGCCACCATCATCTTAAAAACCGTTTTCTTGTTCATCTTGTTATTGCCTCCTCTGAATGGGGTTTCTTTCTACTTCCCTATCATAAGAGGTTGATCTAAACTGCAATGAAACGAAAGATTAAATCTTTATAAACTCCGCTATACAGACAATCGATAGCCTGCTCCCCATACGGTTTCGATATACTGAGGATTGGACGGTTCCGCTTCGATCTTTTCCCGCACTCTGCGAATATGTACGGCCACTGTTGCGATATCACCGAATGATTCCAAGCCCCAGATTCGTTCAAAAAGGTCCTCCTTCGAAAATACCCGGTTCGGATGTTGAGCCAGAAAATGCAGCAAATCGTATTCCTTCGCCGTGAACATCCGTTCCTGTCCGTTCATGTATACCCTTCGTGCCGCCGTATCCACCAGCAAATCACGAATGCTGATCTCGTCTTTCGGAATCGCTTTGCCACCCGTCAGGCGTTCGTACCTCGCCAAGTGGGCTTTCACGCGGGCAACCAGTTCACTCGGTGAGAACGGCTTCGTAATGAAATCATCCGCACCCGCTCCTAATCCCCGGATTTTATCGATCTCCTCTTTTTTGGCGGACACAATTAAGATCGGGACATCCATTGCTTCACGAATTTGCCTGCACAGATCATAACCATTCAGACCAGGCAGCATTAAATCCACAATAATCAGTCCATAAGCTCCCGTTAAAGCTTCCTTCAAGCCTTCATCTCCGCGGGTGGAAATTGTAACATCGTATCCGTTTAGTTCAAAATAATCCTTTTGAAGTTCAGCAATAGCAGGTTCATCTTCAATAATAAGAATGTTCATGATTTTCCCACTTCCTCCTTGCTGTCTGCCATTTGGAGCGAAATCATAACCGATGTACCCTCTCCGGGCTCGCTTTCAGCCCAAATTCTGCCTCCGTGACCTTCTACAATTCGCTTGGCGATCGCCAGTCCCAATCCGCTGCCCCCCGATCGGGAGTTACGGGACACTTCCGCTCTGTAGAAGCGGTCAAAGATCTGAGTCAGAGCCTCCGCCGGAATACCTAGTCCATTATCACGCAGTGTCACAATGGCTTCAGACGGAGTCCGTTTCAGCTCCAACCGGATACGCCGGTCCGATTTGTCTGCAAATTTCACACTGTTGGCAATGATGTTGGACAGGACTCGTTTAAATTGTTCAGGATCCGCTCTAACCATCCACGGTTGAGGGGACTCGTCTATAGCCAGTTCCAGCTGGAACCCCCGATTTTCCAAGTCAAAACGCAGCTCTTCCGCAAAATCTCGTACATACCGTTTAATGTCGATCATCTGGAACGAGAATGGCACCTGGTTGAGATCCAGCTTGGAGTATAGAAACAATTCATCAATGAGCCTGTCCATATCATTCGTTTTGCTATAAATGGTATCTACATACTTGGCCATCTTCTCCGGTGTGTTGGGAACGCCGTCGCGGATTCCTTCGATATACCCTTTAATGGTCGTTAGCGGTGTCTTCAAATCATGCGAAATGTTGGAAAGCAGCTCCTTACGGTTCTCTTCATATTGAAGACGCATCTCTACTGAAGCCTTAAGCTTCAGCCTCATTTCTTCAAAGGACGTATAGAGTTGCCCAATTTCATTCCTTGGTGCGGTACCAATCTGAAAGTCCAATTGCCCCTCTTTAATATGCTCGGCGGAACGGCGCAGCTTCTCAAGAGGTTTGACCACACTCCGGGTTACGAAAGAAAACAGGAGGACGTTCGTCAGTACCAACATAATAAAAAGCAACGAAATCCAGATGGGCAACAGCCTGCGTGAAAGTTCAGCAAACGGGCTAAGTTCCCTAAATACAAACAAACGACCTGGCGTTCCGTCCCTATAAGCAAAATCAAACTTAGCATAAGCATAAAATCGCTTATCCTGCTCGACCGTATTCCGAAGCGTTCCGTTACGTTCGTCGTATGGCGGTAACAAGGCTTGAACAGGCACATCTTCCAACGCATAGGATTTAAATTGGATTTGGTCGTTCTTTAAAACCAACAGAGAAGCTTTTTCCGTACGGAGTCTATTCCCGTAATCTACCATCACATCGGGATTGCCCAGTTCGGAAGGGTCTTTTTTGGCGGCAAACTTCATCTCCAGATACAGATTATCAACTGCGGGGGGTAAAGGATTCAAGGAGAAGTGAATGCGATAAAAGTCCCGGAAGCCTTTGACATCGCCTGTTACAGCTGCGGTAACGAAAAATGCGATCGAGAAAAAAATCAGCAAAGTTACCAGCAAAGTCCATGTATAAGAAAGCAACAGCTTCATGCGGATCGACATTTAAGTAAGTCCTTTCTGACTAGAGCTTTAGGAAATATTCGTAAAAGTCCGTTTCCTTCTTATATCCAAGGGACTCATACAGATGTTGCGCCAAAAAGTTATCCTTCGCTGTCTGGAGCGTAATGCCCTTGGAACCCGTCTCTATGGCGTATAACCGAGACTCTTCCATTAGTGCTCGCCCCACACCACGACTGCGACTATCTTCGGCAATGTATAAATCGTTGAGAATCCATAGCCTTTTGGCGGAGACCGAAGAAAATGAGGGATACAACTGCGTGAACCCTAATAAGGTTCCGTTCGAATCTTTTGCGGCAAAAATGACAGATTCCTGAAGATCATATCGCTCCCGGATAAAAGTCTCGGCCAATTCCAGATTCGTTTCCTGACCATAAAACATACGATAAGCATTGAATAAAATGGCAATAGCTTGTAAATCTTCTTTTTGCGGGCGTATGATGGTGAAATCTGATGCAGTCATTCAGTGATCCTCCTTAAATTATGTTACATTAGATAAATACTCCAATAACCTTTATTCACAAAACCACCTTCTGTGCCTTATCCCGTCTAGTCAGTTATGTATGCTGTTTGCGTCTTGTCCCTTTTAATCAGTTATGTAAGCTGTTTGTGTCTAATCCCGTCCAGTCAGTAATGCAACTGCCTTTACGGTCTTATCCATCCAGTCAGTAATGCAACTGCCCTTTATGGTCTTATCCCATCTAATCAGTTGGAGGTTACCTCTTCATTCCCATGGCTTCTCCATCGAAAGGAATGAGGCTAATTCTTTGGCCTGGGTACGGCGAACTTTACGCATTTCCGCTCGGCTAGCACCGGTTTCATGCAACTTTCTCTCTTCATCTGTTTCCGGAGCAATCGGAGCAACTCGCTGAGGCTGTCCCGCTTCATTCACACTTACAAAAGTCAAAAAAGCGGTAGCCGCAATTTTCCGTTCCCCCGTATTCAAGTCTTCAGCAACCGCCTTCGTAAAAACCTCTATAGAAGTAGTGCCAGTCCAAGTTACGAACGATTCCAAACAAATAGAGTCTGTCGGCCGAATCGGATGCAGAAAATCCACGGAATCCGTTGAAGCCGTAACGACATCGGTTCGACAATGCCTGCGGGCTGCAATCGCAGAGTTCGCATCCATATTGCGCATCAGGATCCCGCCAAACATCGTATTGTGATTATTCGTGTCATTTGGCATAACCAGATCGGTGCGAATAACACGTGTTTCTTTCACTTTTTTGGCCTTCATGAGGCAGCCTCCTGTCTGTAACTATTTGCAAATATTCTATCCGTATTGTATCATATCCCTCCACCACTTCTACAAATTGCAAGTTCGATACCGAACCCTTACGCACCTTATCCCTTTCAGTCAGATATCGGGTTCATTTGAATATTTATCCCCATGAGTCAGTTCCATACCTCTTTTGCCTCTTATCCCCATGAGTCAGTCACTTAGCCTCCTTTGCCTCTTATCCCCTTGAATCAGCTCCATGACCTCTTAGTATCTTATCCCTTTTGGTCAGATCAAACTGAGAAATGGATAATTGAAAATCGAATACTAAACTTAAAAAAAATATACATATTAATCCATAAATTTATTGAAATAAGAACATTTGTTTGGTATAATTTAATTAAGAGATAGATCATAAATGTTGTTGGAGGCGATTGCTGGTGCAGGAAGGGTTCGTAGATTTTAATGAGTTTTGTAGAAAATTTGATACAGAGCATGTTTGTTTTGAAACGCTTTTTGCATATAAGTGGCCTACTGGCTACGCCTGTCCCCGTTGCGACCACCGACACGCTTCCAAAATAACCACGCGGCGAATCCCTCTATATCAATGCCTCAATTGTAACTACCAAGCTTCGCTGATTTGCGACACAGTCATGGAAGGAACTCGAACCAAGTTATATAAATGGTTTCAGGCGATCTTCCTGTTATCCCATCCTGCTGCCAATATTAACGCAACCAAACTCTCACAAATCATCTCCGTCACTTACAAAACAGCATGGCTCATTCTACATAAACTAAGAGATGCGATTCATCAAGCAGATCTACAGATTGTATTGACTCAAGCGGTTAAAGTAAACGCCGGCATTTATAATAAGCCTCTCTTCACAAGCACGCCTTATATTTTGCCTGGAGAACAACCCTTTATTGGAGCCGCTTCGGTTAACCAGCAAGGTGAGATGGCTTACGCAAAATTAAAGCATGTTGTCCATGAGAACAATGAGCTTCAAGAAGTTTCTAGATACGACATAGAACATTACATTAAACAACACGTTCGCACCAACAATGTCATTAATGAGAGCAGAATGTATTTCCGCCATCGCTATCAGCCTCTTTCCCGCCTCTGCAGAAATGCATCCGTTGAAATCAACAGAGTCTATCATGGAGTAAGTCCTAAACATCTACAGGCTTATTTTGATGAGCTTTGCTTTCGAATCAATTATTCTCTATCTAGTAGTCCCGCTACTTCTTTGTCCCAACTTCTACAAATAGCAGCAACGTCAATTACCATTACTTATCGTCAATTGACCTCTCCCACCCGCGATATTTCGACTACTCCATCTAAATTTTCTGCAGCATAATATAAGCACTCGCGATTCTTTCCTTTTCTCTTAAACATGTTATCTAATCCGATCAATAGACCTTCTCTGAAATTTTCACAGTTCATAATAATCGGGTGACCATACAAACTGAGCCTTCGGGATAACATTCATAAGGGATAATAAAATGATGTCCAAAATTAACCTTAAACACCTCCCAATATAAGAAATTATTTGAGCAATGTTTGAGCAATGTTTAAGCATTACTTGAGCAATAACTGAGCTATAACTGAGCAATATCTGAGCAATATCTGAGCAATATCTGAGCAATATCTGAGCAAAAGGGATAACGGCCAAAAGACTTCACTAATGGATTAGGCTAACATCCAGTTCTGACTGACATGTATTTCGGAGATGTAAGGAGCAACAAAAACAAGGTACCCATTGCGAGTACCTTGATTAATCATCGATATTAGGTTTTGCTCATTCAGCGTATATCATTTTCACAGTCATGCCCCCGTCGATGACCAGGTTTTGACCCGTGATGAAGCTTGCGTGTGGTCCTGCTAAATACAGACAAGCATGCGCGATATCGTCCGGGACGCCCACGCGGCCAACCGGATGCTGCAGCCGGTCCTCTTCGGAGTGGTGCGGCGTCTTCGCACGCTCCGAATACTGCCAATCCCCAGTTTCAATCCAACCGGGGGAGATTGCATGGACACGGATGCCGTGGCGACCGAGGCTCACCGCCATCGCGTGTGTCAACGCGAGTATGCCGCCCTTCGAAGCCGCGTAGGCTTCCGTGTCCGGCTCTGACATCAACGCTCGCGTAGACGCGATGTTGATGATTACCCCGCCGCCGCCGGAATCACGCATCCGGCGGGCCGCCTCTTGCGCGCACACAAAGGTGCCGCGCAAATTCACGCCCAGCACGCGGTCAAAGTCGTCCAAGTCTAGCTCCAGCATGGAGCCTCCTCGTCCTATGCCCGCGTTGTTGACAAGCACGTCGACCGTGCCGTATTCCTCGTCGGTGACTTTAAACCAGCGCCGCATCTCCTCGGCGCTCCCCGCGTCACCGCGCAGAAACAAGGCTTGGCCTCCAAGTTTATGTATATGCCGGACGGTTTCCAGTCCGGCCTCTTTGTCGGTATCGCACAAGGACACGCGATAACCTGCTTCCGCAAAACGAAGAGCGGCAGCGCGCCCGATACCTTGCGCGCCCGCGGTAATCATCACCGTCTTCATATCCGGATTCCGCCCTTTCCTCCTGCCTTAATACAGAGACAGCGCCAATGTGTCCGTTTCTTTCGAAGAATACAGAATGGCATCGCTGCCCACAATTTCAATGCTATCCAAAGAATTCAGGAACTTGGTTACTGTACGCTTTCCTGTTTTGATTTTCAGATTAATCACTTCGATTAGTTTATCCAAAGCTTTCTTGCTTTTTTCCTCGAAATATACAGGTACTTTCTTATTTTGAACTTCAATGACGGTTTTCATGTTTAAAGACCTCCATCGGACGACATATTTTTATAAAATCATAACGTACAGAATCTCAATTTGGTTCACTTCTTCACTCTATGAAAATAGTATAAATTACGAATATTAAAATAAACTTAAAAATCTTTTAAGAAAAAACGAACAACACGCATAATTTATCCATATTTTATGAAAAAAATCTCCTAAAACATGTTAATATAATGAAGTTAGGACTAAAGTGCTGTTTCTTAAGCACCATATAAGGAGAGAAGAGTATGCCAAAAGTAATCATTCTAGGTGGCGGAATCGCCGGAATGAGCGCCGCGCACGAACTGGCTGAACGCGGTTTTCAGGTTGAAGTCTATGAAATGAAACATTTACCGGGGGGTAAAGCGCGCAGCATACCCGTTCCGGGAACAGGCATCAACGGACGAAAGGATTTGCCTGGGGAACACGGTTTTCGATTTTTTCCTAAGTTCTATAAACACATTCCCGATACTTTGAAACGGATTCCTTACAAAAATAATAAAAATGGCGTATATGACAATCTCGTCGAAGGTACCCGGCTGGGTTTAGCCCGATACGGAATGGATCCCGTGGAGCTCTGCACCGAATTTCCTTTCTCGCTGTCGGATATTCGGACGATGATCATCTCCATTTTTGATAACAACCTAGGATTGACAGAACATGATGTTGAACAGTATGTCAGTAAGCTCTGGCAGGTTATGACCTCCTGCGATGAACGCCGCTTTCTGGATTTTCAGCGCATTGGCTGGTGGAACTTCATACAGGCGGACAAGCAATCGGAAGCTTATCGCAAAGTATTTACGGGACTAACCCGCATTCTGGTTGCCGCTAAATCCCGCGAGGCCAACGCTTACACCATTGGAGCCGTGTGCGGTCAAATTATGGTAGACATGATTACGCCCGGCAGCGCGGATCGCCTGCTTAACGGTCCGACCAACGAAGTTTGGCTGGAGCCTTGGTTGCGGCATTTGGTCAATATGGGTGTGGAATATCATATGCAAACCAAGGCTCTTTCTATTGAATGTATAGACGGCGTCATTCAAGGCGTATGGATTGAACTTGACGGTCAACCTGTCCGTGTCACAGGTGATTATTACATTGCCGCCGTCCCCGTTGAAGTGATGGCAGGTCTTCTGAATGAGGATCTCTGCAATGCCGATCCCTTGCTGGGCAGATTGCCTGAGCTGGCAGAATCCGTAGATTGGATGAACGGCATTCAATTCTTCCTGAACGAAGACGCACCTATCATTCATGGCCATATGATATACATGGATACCCCGTGGGCTTTGACATCGGTATCCCAAAAGCAATTTTGGCCCAACTCGAATTTATCGGACTATGGAGACGGCTTGGTCCAAGGTGTTCTCTCTGTAGATATTTCAGATTGGTCTACGGAAGGCGTTATTTACGGCAAAAAAGCGATGGATTGCTCTCCAGAACAAATTAAAGAAGAAGTTTGGGAGCAGCTGAAACGCAGTTTGAACCGGGACGGCGAGATCGTATTACGAGATGAACAAGTACATAGCTGGTTTCTTGATGATGATATTCATTATCCGAATCCGGAAGGAGCATGCTCCAACATGGAACCGTTGCTGGTGAACAAAATACATACATGGGACTTACGCCCGAATGCTTACACCCAGATTCCGAATTTCTTCCTGGCGGCTGATTATGTACGCACCAATACGGATTTGGCAACGATGGAAGGGGCTAATGAAGCGGCACGCCGCGCGGTGAACTGCATACTGGAGGCGTCCGGTTCTAAAGAAGATCCATGTAAAGTGTGGGAAATGTATGAACAGACGATGCTTGCCCTGTGGCGAAAACACGATCGGGAGCGATTCCAGCAAGGATTACCATGGAACGGGGCTTTGGCTTGATGTTTATCCTGTAAAAAGGTATGTTATACTAGGTTCGTTAGTTAACTAACTTATTTATAGGAGGTAATGCATATGTCGTACCAACCATCTTCTGAACGTTACGCAACCATGAAATATAACCGTTGCGGTAAATCCGGACTCCGGCTTCCGGCTCTGTCCTTGGGTTTGTGGCACAACTTCGGTGGCGTAGATACATACGAGAATGCTAGAGCCATGATCCGTAAATCTTTTGATCTTGGTATCACCCATTTCGATCTGGCCAATAACTATGGCCCCCCCGCGGGTTCCGCGGAGGAAACGTTCGGCAAAGTGTTGAAGGACGATTTGTCGGCACACCGGGACGAGCTGATCATCTCCAGTAAAGCCGGATATTATATGTGGGAAGGTCCTTATGGCGACTGGGGCTCCAAAAAATACCTGGTGAGCTCGCTCGACCAAAGCTTGAAACGAATGGATCTGGATTATGTCGATATTTTCTATCATCACCGTCCGGACCCGGAAACACCGTTGGAAGAAACCATGGCGGCCTTGGATCTGATCGTGCGTCAAGGTAAAGCTTTATACGTAGGTATCTCCAACTATCAGGCGGACCAGGCAGCAGAAGCCATTCGCATTCTGCGCGAATTAGGCACCCCGCTGTTAATTCACCAGCCTAGCTATTCCATGTTCAATCGCTGGATTGAAAACGGTCTGCAGGATGTTCTGGAAGAAGGCGGCGTAGGCTCCATCGCCTTTACGCCTCTGGCACAAGGGATGCTGACAAATCGTTATCTGGGCGGTATTCCTTCAGACTCCCGAGCAGCCAAGCCTGCTACTTTCCTTCGCGAAGGCGATGTAACCGAACAGAAGGTGGCTAAAGTTCAGCAGCTGAACGTAATTGCCCAAGAGCGCGGTCAGAGCGTTGCTCAACTGGCTTTAGCGTGGGTGCTTCGCGGCGGACGAGTTACAACCGCTCTGATTGGCGCAAGTCGTGTCAGCCAGATTGAGGAGAACGTTGCCGCGTTAAATAACCTTGATTTCACTGCAGAAGAGTTGGATCGGATCGAAGCGATCCTGAGAGACTAAGACGCTGCATTACAATGAGAAAGGCCCTTGAAGTGATTACACTTCAAGGGCCTTTCTTTAGTTGTATGCTTAAGGGCGATAGATTACGTAGCTCGTTGGCGTCTCCCGAACCAACACTTGTAAACAGGTAGCTTTATTCGGGAATTGCTGCAGGTAAGCCTCGACCGTCTCCCATACTTGTCTTGCCAGCACTTCAGTTGTGGGATACCGTTCAGGTTCGGAGCTGCTTTCACCTGTAAACTCTTCATGATCGTTCAATAACGTATGATCGTAACGGCCATGAATTAGTTTCTTCAGATCCGAGAAATTCACAAGAAAGCCCGCTTCATTAAGCTCATTGCCGGCAACAGTAATGTCAGCCACGTACGTATGCCCGTGCATTCTCGCACATTGCCCTGCGGAAGCAGCCGGAATAAAGTGAGCCGCCGAAAAATTCATATCTTTGTGAAGCTCATATTTGTAGTTATGGGCCGGAGCCGGATAGTATTGAAATAACAATGCATGTTCCTCCTGAAAAAGTATAAAGCACTACCCTAGTATAATGTATCCTGAACGTGAATGTAACAAGAATGCTATGAAAAAAAGGGCAATTTGCCGACGAATCAGCAAATTGCACCTTGGTTATAACGCTTTATTTAGAAAGAATAATGCGATGGTGCCAGGACCCGCATGAGCGCCGATCGAAGCACCGATCGAATGAATGACGAAATCCGTGCAACCGAATTTCTCTTGAATCGTGCGTCGCAACGCCTGCGCGGTAGCTTCATCGTCGCCGTGTGAAATGCCGATCGTCTGTGTCTTTAAGTCAGACGCGCCTCGGGCCTCCATTAATTCCGCAAGCCTGCTGAGGGACTTGGAACGTCCGCGCGCTTTCTCCAGCGGCACCAGCTTACCGTCTTCCATATGCAGCACCGGCTTGATATTCAATAAACCGCCGATAAATGCTGAGGTCTTACTGACGCGCCCTCCGCGGTATAAATACTCCAAATTTTCCACTGTGAAAATATGTTCCATATGTAACGCCGCTTCTGCAGCCACCGCCGCCACTTCGGCCGCCGATTTGCCGGCTTGCGCCGCCTGTGCCGCGCGCAACACGACAAGCCCGAAACCGAGCGATGCGCATTTGGTATCGATAATTTCCAATTGGAGCGATGGATGTTCCTCTTTCACCATGTCCCTTACAAGCAACGAGGTTTGATATGTGCCGGATAATCCCGAGGAAAAGGCCACATACACGGCAGGTAGCCCTTTAACCGCTATGGCGCTAAAAGCCTTATGGAACTGTTCGATGGAAACTTGAGCTGTTTTATAAACATGTCCTTCTCGCATACGATCGAATAATTGCTTAGGCAACAACGTTCCTCCGTCGGAATAAATGCCCGCAGCATCGGAAACGCTTAAAGGAACGACCTCAATGCCGTATTGTTCAATCAGGGACCGCGGCAAATCAGCAGCGCTGTCCGTAATAATTTGTACTGTCAAGGTTGACCACCCCGTTATTTTCTCCCCGATGCGTGATTAAAGAGGAAGACAATCCCTACCCTTGTCCCGACTCGGAGGCTCATAGCGTATATTATATCATGTTCATCATGAAACCGATGCTATAATCCTACTGATTTCTTCCTACCCCTGATCCCTAAGCCTTATCCCGCACATGATGATCCACCAGCTTCTCCAAACGGCTCACCTGAAAGCCGTAATCATATATAGCCGAGGCTACGATCGCCAGTCTTAACCGGCCGTCTTTGCGATCCGCGTAGGCATCCATAATTTTACGAAGAAAATCTTCATTATCAGCATCCATCGTATATTGGTCGGCGTGGTCCGGTTTTATTTTGCCATCAAATTTAAGCAGAACGTGCTCGTGGTATTTATTGACTTTCTCGAGAATCTGATCGAAATCCGCATCGGTTTCAATCTCTCTTGAAGCCTGGAAATAGTGTTGCTCCGCCGCTTCCAGAATTTCGTATCCTTTATGCAACGTGTTCAACATCTGCTTGTAAACCACCAGCAATCGGACATCACTGTACTTGCGTTGCTTGAGCTTCTTTTCTTCTTCCTCAAACAGCTTATATTTTCCGTCCAGGGAACGTATAGCTCCTTCCAGCTTATCTTTCTCTTCCTGGAACACGCTTTCCTTGATTTCATTGGAAATGAGCGTACGCAGCAATAATGATAAGTCGATAAACACTTGCTGTACTGTTGCGAAAAATTGTCCCTGCGGTTTGGGCGGCAGAAACAGTATATTGATTAAGAATGAAGAAACGATACCGATAATCGTCAGCGTAAATCGGTTGAGCGCAAATGTCCAATGTCCCGGCGCCTCCATGACTGCAATAACCGTAACCAACGTTAATCCAATTGAATCTTCCATCTTAAGCTGCCTGCAAACGACGATGACCAAAATACATGTTGCTCCGATCGCAATCGGATTGTTCTGAAAGAAATAACCGGCGATTAAAGCCAACGTAGCGCCTATGGTATTCGTTTGAAGCTGTTCAAGGAAATAGCGCCAAGACCGGTATATGGACGGCTGCATGGCGAATAAGGCAGCAACGGCTGCTATGATTGGAGGATTCAAGCCTAGCAAAGTGCTGGCATACAGGGCGAGAGCGACAGCGACTCCCGTTTTGAATACTCTTGCCCCTAACGTCACCATTGATGATCCCCTTTCCATTATATCTATAGTATGGACTAACCCACCTATTCTACATGCAAAACAGACGGAATGCAAAAAAAGAGCGCCCCCAGGGCACTCTCCGTTTAATTAGATGTTACACATGCTTCCATAGCGTACCTTCACCGCTAACGGGACAAACCGGGAAGTAGGCACCCTTCTCGAATGATCTTGTCTCTCCTGCGGAACATATATATTCGCCGGTCTCCGTCACGCGGTCTCCCGTACGATGCTCGTGCTCACTGTGTCTCCAGGTGGTTGGCGTGTCATCCGCAGGACATGCCGGGAACGTAGCTCCCGTTGAAAATTGACTTTTCACGCCGTTCTCGCTGATATAGGTGCCCGCTTCCAGAACGTGCTCTCCGGAACGGTGCAAATGAATTGTGTTTACCATATTGAACACACCCTTTAAATGGATTTGGTCCTCGACCATCTAAAAGTATTAACCACATAAATCACAAATGAAACAATTTAGCGCTGCATCTAAAGAAAAAAGACCGCCAAGGACGGTCTTTCATGATCATATTATGAAATTATCCGATAAATTCCTGTACCCACTCACCTTGATAATAGCCTACACCGATCTTCGTGAAGCCGCTGTTTAAGATGTTCGCGCGGTGTCCCGGGCTGTTCATCCAATCCGTCATCACTTGTTGTGCGCTAGTTTGACCTGTTGCAATATTTTCGCCGGCCGTGTTGTACTGAATTCCGTAAGTTTTCATCATATCAAACGGAGATCCGTACGTCGGAGAATTATGATCGAAATAACGATTGTTTTCCATGTCAACGGCTTTGTCATAAGCCATTTTCGCCAATGGCGCGTCTGAAACTAAAGGACTTAAACCCGCTTTAGCACGCTCTTGGTTCACAAGCGTAACGACTTGCTGTTCCAAAGACCCTTTGTTGGCAGACGGTTGTTGAATGTTCGTGTTCGGTTGTGTAACAGATTGTCCTGTTTGCGGTATGTTAAGCTTCATCCCCGGCCAAATAATGTCCGGATTCGTCACTTGCGGATTCGCTTGAATTAACGCGGTTAAGCTGACACCGTTCCGTTTAGCGATCAGATACATTGTATCTTGTGTTGCCACCGTATAATTCGCGTTTGCAGCCATCGCTGCGCCTGCTCCCAAAATTGGAGTTAAAGCAATAATACCTGTTAAAGCCAGTTTCTTAAAGTCCATAGACTTCATAAAATCCTTCTCCCTTCGAATTGGCCTGCGAGGTTAGCTGTCGGGTTAGGACGAAAAGAGAATGCCCCGCCGCGGAAAGATCGGCTTCACCCCAAATCCAAATACATGGGTTCCCCGTGCTTCATTAAGAGCTTCGGCCTTTATGTTGTGTTCTCGGACAAGAAACAGCTTAACATGACTTCGGAAGCGTTTCATTGGTTAAATAATGGTAATGCGAACAGGTACAAACACCCATCCGCTATAGCCCGCATATCGTATACCATGACTGACTACCGGTAAAGGAGTTATGCACAATGGTAAATTACGATTCTGAATTCTCGCAAGAACGCGGAATAGTTCCGACGCAAGAAACTCAATTCGGCACAACCGGCATCGGCGGCGGCATTATTGGCGGAGGTATATATATACCTGGCTTAGGCTGGTTTCCGGGAGGCGGCGGATTCCCAGGTCCAGGGCCAGGTCCGGGTCCAGGGCCTTTCCCTCCACCGCCGTTTCCGGGTCCGGGTCCAGGACCCGGTCCGTTTCCTCCACCGCCGTTCCCGGGGCAGAACCCCTTTGTAACTGTCGTCATCGACGGCGGTCAGGCCTATCCTTATATTCGGAATAGTTACCGCATTCGGTATTATCCCGGGTTGACTTTGTACCAAGCCCTGCAAAATACCGGCCAGGTACAATTCGGCGTAGGCGGCCGCATCCGGTCCGTATCCGGGGTCCCTATCGGAAGCAGCGTTGCTTATGAACTGCGCGTGAACGGCAGACTCATCTCCGGCAACTCCTTGTTCGTACAGTTGAACCCCAATGATCATGTATCTTTACGTTTAATTCTTGTAGGCGTACCTTATTAAGTCTCACACTGAAATAAAGCTCCCTGTCCCGAACAATCGGGACAGGGAGCTTTATTTCACACTTAATCGTTTAAGATCTGTACATTAAACAGCCTGGCATACGCTCCGTCTTTACGCATCAGCTCCTCATGCGTTCCTTGTTCCGTAATTTCACCATGTTCCACCAGTACAATCTGATCCGCATGCGTAATGGTGGACAAGCGATGAGCTACGATCAACGTGGTTCGGTCACGCGCAAGAGACTCAAGCGAAGCTTGGATCAAATGTTCGGATTCCAGATCCAAGGCGGATGTCGCTTCATCAAGCACAAGAATCCGCGGATCTTTCAGAAAGACCCGCGCTATCGCGATCCGTTGCTTCTGTCCGCCGGAAAGCTTAACGCCTTTCTCGCCGATTTCCGTATTGTACCCCTGCGGTAAGCTAAGAATGAAGTCATGAGCATTGGCCGCTTCGGCCGCCGCGTAAATTTCCTCCTCCGAGGCGCCCGGCCGGCCAAAGAGAATGTTCTCGCGCACAGAACCGCTAAACAACAGATTATCCTGCAACACCATTCCGATTTGGTTTCGAAGACTATGAATCGTGACGGATCGAATATCGTGACCATCGATGGAAATCGTTCCCTCCTGGATATCATAGAAACGCGGAAGCAAGGATATAAGCGAAGATTTTCCGCCGCCGCTCATCCCTACAAAGGCGATCGTCTGCCCTGGCTCAATTCGCAGATTGATTCCCCGAAGCACCCAATCCTCACTGGAATCGTAGCGGAATTTCACCTGTTCGAACGTAATGCCGCCTTTCACCCGCGGCAACGCCAAGGCGCCTTTAACATCCGTGATATCATAAGGCTCATGCAGCAATTCCATCACTCGGTCCAGGGAAGCAGAGGCTTGCGTTAACTCGGTTGAGGCATTTACCAGCCGGCGAAGCGGTGAATACAGCCGATCCAGGAAAGCAAAGAAGGCGACAAAAGAACCCACGGTTAAATTTCCTTGAATGACCTGGTAACCACCGTAGCTTATAACTAGCAACGGGGCTATATCCGTTAAGGTGTTAATGATCGCGTTCGTCATCGCATTCCAACGGGTCAGCGCAACCGCTCGGTCCAGAAACTGTCCGTTCTTGCGGTTAAAATGGTTCTTTTCATGCTCTTCTAGCGTAAAACTCTTGATCACAGGTATTCCATTTACCCGTTCATACAGATAACCTTGCATCTCCGCAAGCGCTTGCGACCGGGAACGCGACAGAAACCTCAGTTGTTTATAAAGCTTCTTCACAGCCAAACCGTAGAAGGGGAACACCGCGATGGATACCAATGTCAGGTCAACATCGAGCGTAAACATAAATGCGATCGCGAACGTTAACGTAAATAAGTCCAGCCAAACATTCATCATACCCGTTTCTACAATGCTCTTCGTCTGTTCAGCATCATTAATCATTCTCGAAATAATCTCGCCGACTTTACGGTTATGATAGTATCGCAGTGACAATTTCTGAATATGGTCATACAGCTTGCTGCGCAGATCATATAGGATTCGGCTGGTTGTCAGCTGTGCGTAATACTGCCGCAAATATTCGATCGGGGCGCGAATGATGACGAACAGCACGAAGGCCCCCGCCATAACGATCGCCAATTTTCTGATTTTCTCAGCAGGGGAGAGATCTCCCAACAAAAGCTCATCGACAACGTATTTCATCATAATGGGCAATGTCAGCGGGATGCCGAACTTCACCATACCAATTAGTACCGTTATAATGACCATGCCTTTATAAGGCTTTACAAAAGTAAGATAAGATTTAAAACTGGACAACTTTGGCCACACCTCCAACCTCAACTATAGACATCGTCATCAGGGAAAGCAAGAATGCAATACATATGAAATAACTTTCTAATTTTAGTGAAATCATACTATGAAGAGTTTGAGACCCGTTATTTCGGTTTAAGTAATATTTGTTCAATTCTATTCATAAACCTAGGAGGTTGAGAAAGATGAGAAAACATATTGTAGGTGCATTCAGTACTAGAGACGAGGCCATTTCGGCGATTGAGGATTTAAAGAGACTGGGTTACAATTCCGACGATATTTCCGTCGTCAGCCGTAACCAGGATCATCTAGAAACCATTACAGAAGAAACAGGTTCCAGAGTACCGGAAGGCATGGCGACAGGAGCTGCTACCGGCGGTGTCATCGGTGGGGTAGCCGGATTGCTCGCAGGCATCGGATTGCTTGCTATTCCGGGCGTCGGCCCCATTCTGGCGGCAGGACCAATCGCTGCCACGTTAACCGGCGCTGCTGTAGGCGCAGGCGCGGGTACGTTGGTGGGCGGATTAATCGGACTTGGTATTCCGGAAGACGAAGCTGAACGCTATAATGAATATGTCGATAACGACAAATTACTTGTTCTCGTTGATGTTGAACCGGAACGTCAAGCCGGAGTTTACGATATTTTCCGTACCCATGGCGCATTGAATGCGGACACCTATAACAACGGTGCGGTAGGTGATGTGAATTCCAATTATGATTCCGATCGCAAATTAACTAAAGATAACGACACGTTCATCCTGTAAATTATATTATAGTAACAGAAGCAGCACGAAACCAAGCGGTTTCGTGCTTTTTTGTTCACTCATATAACCCCTGCCCATGAATAATGGTAAACTCCACTTGAATATCGAATTCCATCTCTTTGATTTTATGGGGCCAATCCTTCGTGTCCCAGCCTTTTTGCCGAAACTTCTCACCGATGCCCAGCACATCCGTACCCTTATCGGTCGTTTCTTTAAGAAGGTTTTGGAGTTCCAACTTAATTTTAGATTCGAATTTCCTCTCAAGCTCTTGTTTATGTATTAAGGGCTTATCTTGTAGCGTATCGAACAAAGTCCCGCGCATTTTATAGTCTAGGTGCACCCGGTTGCGGCCAACCTTCACTTTTTTCTTATAATATTTAATCTCCACACTATCCGTACGTTTATTATCCGAAAATACAATGACATCCGCAGTTCGTTCCCCGACTAGAAGGTTCATGAACCGATTCTGGTCTTTACCCGTTTCCATTGCATAACGATCTCCCCTCAACACCGCCTCACCTTTGAGGAGTAATGCTTTGTCGGAAACATCAATAGAGCTGATCATCGCGCTTTCAATTCCACCGCTGGTCATTCGCGAATACTCTTTCCAAAGCTCTGAAGGAATATAGGTTGGCATGAACAGATGTCCTTTAGTAATGAAATCCAGCAACCGTCCTTTATCATTCTCCATAGCAAATTTAGCGGAGCTGTCAGACATAAATAAGAGAACACGTTGATTGATTTCGTAATGCCTGATCAACATATCTATATGCTTCAGAATTCCGTCATTTAACAATGGTTTCCCTATTACGACATATGCGATTTTATCTAAAGTCAGTTTCTTCTGATACCTTAAGCGCAACTCCCTAAAGCAATATCCAAGGCTCTTTCCCTTTACGGTTAATAAACGCATCTGTTTCATGGCGGACGCCCCCCCGCTTGAAGAATCCCCTGAACCAGCCGATCCTTCGCTTTCTTCTCCTCCTCCTCCTCCCCCATCCGGCATAATTTCCTGAACCGTCAAAACCAATTCATTATTCGGAGCCATATCGATCCCCATACCGACAATGAACGTCTGTGCCCTTAAATCTACAACATCTGTACAACCGCAAAGCAGAATGGAAAGCGATAGCCATATGCTCACCATTTTTTTATAATACGACATCTTATTTCCCCCCAACTTTAAGAAATAGCCACAACATGGTCGGGATGATTTGAAACAAAAGCAAACCGAACGCGGACCAATACACCTGTATGACCTCCCATACCTCGGTAGTAACCGGGAACAAATAGATCAGCCAGGCGATTAATCCCACACCTGCGAGAATTTTATATTCAGACTTGAAACCACTTATTTGCCTAATCCCTTTCATAGAGCAATACAAGGATAGAATCAAGCCCACCATCGTTATCAACAACCACAGAACCGGGGATAGAAAACTGATTTTCTCAATCGGCAGACGTTCAAAAGCAACGGTTTCCAAAGACTCTTGATAGGGAAATGTAAAATGGACAGCCGTCCGGATCCCGAAAATCCCGATGGGGAAAATAATAGCCATTAGCAAATGAACAGCCCCGATGGTGGTAGCCATCAACACAGGCGTTTTCAGACTTTTTCCAGGTTCTTTTTTCACATAAGGATATAAAAAAAAGAGGATCATCACCGGTCTGAACAGAAACAATACGGTCAAGTGCTTTGGATCAAGAATTGAATCGATCGGTCCCCAAAGAGGCAACAATCGATGCACATTCAACATAAAGAACTGAGGAATGTTCACCAATGACAACATCAACAATACCAGCGGGGTAATTATTGTAGCAAACCGGGCCCATGCCTCAATCCCTCTGGATACGGAATAGACGACGACCAATAAGGTAGCGGTGGCCACGATGGCTGAATGCGTTAAAGGTAATTGGGTGTAAGTCGTCAAGTGCCATAGCTTCATAAAGAACTGATAGCCCCAGATCAACATCTCGATCACCAACAACACACCGTAAACAGAACCTATCCAACGACCCAGCAACACCTTTGACCATTGAATAATCGTCTGATCTGGAAATCGTTCACACAAATGAACGCTGATCATTAAAGTGATCATGTTTATTCCATAAGCAATCAAAACTGCCCACCAAGCATAATGACCATAACTTTTCAACAAGGATTGTACATTGCCAATGGGTGTAATACCGATGCTTACCAAGGTCAATATAAGAAAAAATTGCATTCTCGGAATCTGCTGATAACCCATTATGAATCCGGATCTCCCTTCTGCCTGAAGTGATCTTGCGGTTCATAATTCGACATTCTTTTTTTCTGCTTGCTCTTGTCTCTTTCAAAGAAACCCAATAAAGCATAGTCTCTTGGTTGATTCGGGGCGAATGCGGACAAGTAAGGAACACCTAACGATTTAAGCGCGCTAAGATGCATCACAAGCACTACCGTTACCAGGGTAATACCATAAAAGCCCAGCAATGCGGAACCTACAATTAAAGGATACTTCCAAATCCGGAAAGCAAATGAAATTTGATACGAGGCAAAATAGGATCCGATGACCGTCAGGGCTGTCACAATAATCATGACTCGGCTCGTCAACCCCGCTTGCGCCGCGGCTTGTCCGATGACCAAGCTTCCGAACACATTAATGGCCGGACCAATCGTTCCTGGAACGAAGGAGGTTCCTTCCACGAACAGATCTAATATAACCATAAAGATAAATACTTCGAAGAAGGGCCCGTACGGAATATGCGCCTGATCCCTCGCAATGGATAAACCGAACTCTGTCGGTAACACCGTAGTATTGACCGTGACTAAAGCTAAATAAACAGAAGAAGCGTAGAGCGAAAGAACAATAGCGAAATATTTAAGCATGCGCACGAACGTAGGAATGATACTGCCTTGAAAAACATATTCTGACCCAATGAGCATGGAGTTCATGACCGTCGGCAGAAAAGCCATAAACGGAGAGCCTTCGATCGCGATGGCAATTCTGCCATCCGTCAGGTTCTTAGAAGTCCGTGCGGGAATTTCAGACAACTCATAAAGCGGAAACGGTGTATTGTTCCGACCGATAATCAGTTCCATCAGATCTTTTTGAACAGTAACAGCTTCAATATTAATTTTTTTGATGTTCGTCTCAATTTCTTCAACCCATTCCGGTTTGCAAATGTCTTTAACGTATATGAGACCTACTCGTGTTTTGGAACGTTCGCCGACTTCGAAATAATGAATGACGAGATTGGGATCCCGATTGCGGTGACGAAGGAGCGCGATGTTTGTATTTAAGTCCTCAACAAAGGAATCTTTCGGCCCCAGAATAAACTTTTCTATTTTCGGTTCGGATATAGCCCTTTTCGGCAAATCGGACAACGGTATGGCAATGACTATTGCAGTGTCTGTCCGCTGTGTCATTAAAACTACGTGACCGTCCAATAAAGCATGAATCAACTGCGCCATATCTTGCGGGGATTTAGCTTGGGGATAAATTCGTTTCCACTGCTCAGGCTCTTTAAGCCACAAATTCAACCTAGTTACAATCTCTTGCTCGTAGCGGGTCATATCCAACATAGTGTCCAGATAGATGCAGCACAGGTCCTCCTGTAAGGGGAAACAGGCCAAATCGTCCGTTGTTAAAATCCGCTTGACTTCGTTCATAATTTCTTGTGATGAAGAACTAAGCGGCGCTTTCATTTGACTGCTATCCAGCGTAGGTTGCGCCTGACTTTCCGGATGTTGTTTTCGTTTAAATGCGAAAGGGTGTTTCTTACGCGGATCCTTCATCGCTCGATCCCTCCGATCAACCTGTTTATCATAGGTTTCCAACAAAGGAAGGATTTATCCACCTTAAGGTGTGAAGGACGGCAACATGGAATCGGCAGGAAGCAGATCAGACACCTTTACAAAGTCGGCATCAGGGAAACGTTCGATGGATGCTAACAACTGTCGGGATGTAATTAATCCCGGGGAACCGACATGTCCGATGGTAATGCAGGTATCATGTGTATTCAAGTAGGTCCTTAATTTCACAATCTGTTTAGATACATGAGCGGTCGTATAGACATCATCCAAGAACACGGAGTTTAAACGGAAGGGTACACCCAACTCCCTTGCAAGAGCGGGAATGACGCTTTTACTATTCGTTCGGCTGTCCAGAAAAAACAGGCCCTTCTCTTTGCAAACTTCTAATACAATGCGCATAATACGAGGATCCGCGGTAACTTTGGAGCCCATATGATTGTTCATCCCTACGGCGTAAGGGATACTCTCTATAGCTTTAAGTACGCGATCCCGAATTTCCGCTTTGGATAAATCGGCTGTAATTGCCCCTGGACCCAGCCAACTTCGCTTCCCGCGAATCGGTTCCATTGGCATATGAATAATCACTTCTTTTCCCATGCGGTGTGCTTTCTCAGCATCGGATCGGGATGAAGGAAGGAACGGCATGATCGCTACAGTGATGGGGATCGGCAATGCCAACATTTCGGAAGTTCCCTTCATGTTGTTGCCAAAGTCATCAATAACGACAGCTATCTTCTTAGTTGACGTGTTCTGAGGTATGTTGGCTGACACCGTTGCGCTAGAAACTGATAACACTCCACTAATGCAAGTTATAATAAGCGCCATAACTATAGCAAGCAACCTTTGATTTTTAATTGGGTTTCGTTTCAAGGTGTAATCCTCCTAATAGTCGAGATGTGCCTATAGGATTACCTATAAAGGAAACATTATCAACATGAAAAAGCAGCCTCCCTCTTAGGAAGACTGCCCATAGAAATATTATTGCTCAGAAAAATGTAATTAACATCACAATAAAGGCAACTACAGCTACGCCGAGACTTAGAAATCCCTGTTGTTTGCGTTTCTGAAACAATCGCAGAATACCAAAGCTGAAGGAAGATCCGATCAATAATATGAAGAATGCGGCTAAGATAAAAAACTGCGGCGTTACTTCCGAAATATCCACTAAACCCATGAATCAACATCCTTATCTCTTCGTAATGAATCTGTCCTCCATTATAACCCAATCCGAACAGGCTAACAATTGACAGGTTTATGACAAACTTCGAAGGAAAGAGCGCGTACGGGTATTCGTAGATTGTTCAAAAATATAAGAGGGTGTCCCTTCCTCCACAATACTACCCTGGTCCATAATGACGACCTTATCCGCGACCTCGCGCGCAAATTTCATTTCATGGGTTACCACGACCATCGTTATGCCTTCTGAAGCAACCTCTTTCATAACTTTAAGCACTTCACCGACCAACTCCGGATCCAGTGCGGATGTGGGCTCATCAAACAGAACAACCTCAGGCTCCATAGCGAGAGCTCTCGCTATGCCCACTCGCTGCTGCTGTCCGCCGGATAGTTGATGAGGGTATTGATGGGCTTTCTCCGACAAACCCACTTTCTTAAGCAATTCTTCTGCTATAACCGAGGCTTCCGCTTTCGAGCGTTTCAACACCGTCAGCGGTCCTTCCATGACATTCTGCATAACCGTCATATGCGGGAATAAATTATAATTCTGAAATACCATACCCGTTTGTCTGCGAACCGATAAGATGGCTTGCTTGCTCGGCTGTTGATCCGTTGAAAATACTAACCGGGATGCTCCGACTTCCACAATACCTTCGGTTGGCATTTCCAGCAGATTAACACAACGCAGAAGTGTAGTCTTTCCCGACCCCGAGGGGCCGATAATGACAACTGTACTGCCTTTGTCCACCTGAAGATTCACGTCGTTCAGCACTTCAAGCTCCCCGAAGGACTTATGCAATTGAGTCAGTTGAATCATGGCGTAAGCCTCCTAATGTGAAACATAGCGGTCATATCGTCTTTCCAGGTAACCCTGCAATGTCGACAGAACCGTACTGAAAATTAAATAGATTAAAGCAACTTCTATATACAGCCAAAGACCCTCATACTTTACAGCATTAATGCGCTGTGTAACTTGAAGCATTTCCGGAACGGTGATAATAGCGGCCAAAGAGGTGTCTTTGACCAATCCAATGAACGAATTACTTAATGGAGGAACGGCAACACGAACGGCCTGAGGCACGATAATCCTTCTTAACGCTTGACGTCTTGTCATGCCGATGGAATCCGCCGCTTCCCATTGTCCTTTCGGTATGGACTGCAGAGCAGCCCTTATAATCTCTGAATTATAGGCACCTACATTGAGAGTGAATCCGATGACAGCAGCCGGAAAACCATCCAACGTGACACCTACGCTCGGTAATCCGAAGAAAATAATGAATAACTGAACCAAAAGCGGCGTCCCGCGGATGATCCACACATAAAACCGCGCAGGCCATGAGAATAACTTAAACTTGGACATACGCGCAAGCGCCGTAAAGAAAGCAAGGATAAGTCCCAATACAAACGAAATAAGAGCAAGCGGGATGGTAAATTCCAGTCCCGCTTGCAGTATCGGCCAAAAAGATTCAACTAACGTCTCTATAATCTGTTCCGTTCTTTCACTCATATGAATCACCTATTTCGATACGTCTTCTCCGAACCATTTGTTTGAAATTTCCAGGTATGTTCCATCGGATTTCATTTCCGCCAAGGCCTTATTTACAGCCTCCACAAGCTCTGGATTACCTTTGTTCATCAGCAGTGCACTTTCAGAAGCATTATCTGTTTCATCCACAACGATGACAGGCACATCCGGACGTTGTTTCTTGAAGTCCAGGTAAGACAAGGAGTCGTTAATCGTAGCATCAATACGCTTCGAAATCAACAGCTCCATCGCTTGATTAAATCCGTCAACCGGAACGATTTCCGCACCATGACTCTTGGCGATTTCGCCCAAGTCGCTGGTCAAGGATTGACCTGACTTCTTGCCTTTCAGATCATCGAGTTTCTGAATTTCTTTATTATCCTCGCGAACCATCAAGACAGCCTTGGACACAATATACGGATTCGAGAAATCGTACTTCTTCTTCCGGTCATCATTAATGGAAACTTGATTCGCAACAAGATCAAAGCGTTTAGCGTCCAGTCCGGCAAACATGCCGTCCCATTTGGTTTCGATAAATTCCGCCTTAACACCCAGGCGTTTCGCAACTTCCTCGGCAATTTCCACATCAAAGCCGGTTAGCTTCCCGTTTTGATCATGGAAAGTAAATGGTGCATAAGTACCTTCCGTCCCTACGCGAAGGGTGCCGCTGGATTTAATATCTTCAAGCAAATTACCAGTTGCGGCCGCATTGCCGCCGTTATTTGGAGCGGAGTCGCCTCCGTTACTTTCATTACCGTTGTTGCCGCAAGCCGATAATAGTAAAGCGAGTACAAGTAAAACCGATGTGTAAACAAAACCCTTTTTCATGAAAAAACCCCCTGATGTCTTAATCCCTATTGGGATAGTATGAATTATAGTGTATTTCGACAAATTTCGTCAACCCTTCATTTTACATAAGATTAGATTTCCATAAATCCCCTGAAATATACAGCTCATGAAACAAGCCCTATGCTATTTAAGCACAGAGCTTGGTATTGAAACGGCAACCCCTATTAATTTCGTGAGCTTAAATGAGTTGGGTCAGATAACGTTGCTGAATAATGTTCATATGATGCTTCTCATGTCCGGCAATAATATAGGCCAAAGCTCGAGCACTTGTCTGGCTTCCATTCGCGATTCCTAAGCGTATAAACGCCTCTTCGCTTATGGTATCCAGCAACGTGAACGTGGACTGACGCACGACCGCCAGATTGGATGCAAGCTGCGCAAGGGGAATCTCGGCGAATGAAGAAGCTGCTACGAAAGCATCTTCGTCAAACCCTGGCAATTCAGCTGATCCGTTGCGAGCAATCCATAACAATCGGTAACTCAAAATACGCTCTGTGTCCCCCATATGTCCAAGCAACTCTTTAATGCTCCATTTGTTTTCCGCATATCTGTAGTTGCCTTGCTCCTCGTTTAACCCGGCAATCAGAGCTTGGGTGTTGTCCCCGCCTTCACGAAGAAGGTCTCTGATGTCTCCCTCGCCAATCTTACCTATATACGTCTCATAAAATGAATGATATTCATCCTTCAACGGTCTATTCAACATATGCATACTTCCCCTCTCATCCCTAGAATAATCTACAGTTTCTAGGTTTGAGATTCAAATTCCTTTATTTGAAAAAGCTGTAATCTTACATATGCAGAAATAAAGAGGTCCGTCCTACAAATTGCGGGAGGGTCCTCTTTGATTTAATAGTCCTTTCAACGTTAACAGTTGAATCGCGGCTTTCACATGAAATTCACTGAACCCGCTTCTCTTGGATAACTGGTCATGATTCTTGGGGTCAAGCTGAAACTTGGTCAACAGGTCATAAATCCGTTTCTCGGCAACACTTAAATCTTCGTAATTGTATTTCATATCTGCCTCAATTCCTATGATTTGTGATATTTTTATTTACCCCATATCGGAATGTAGGAAACAGGAAATATTTATAAAGCAAGACTCAGTGTTTCGACAAATGCTTCAAGTTCTTTCTGCTCTTCTGCTGAGAACCGGTTTTCCACGGGGCTGTCGATATCCAATACCCCCACTAAACGGCCATCCTTCATTACAGGAATAACGATCTCCGACAAAGACGCGGCGTCGCAAGCAATATGTCCGGGAAATTCGTGCACATTCGCTATGCGCAATGTTTCCTGACGGGCTGCCGAGGTACCGCAAACTCCTTTACCCAGCGGGATCCGAACACAAGCCGGCAGTCCTTGAAACGGCCCTAATACCAATTCATTCTTCGCTTCTTCAATCAGATAAAAGCCTACCCAATTAATATCAGGCATGAATTGATTTAATAAAGCCGCCGCGTTGGATAGATTAGCGATCAGGTTCGTTTCATCTTCGACTAAGGCGGATAATTGCTTTCTTAGAAGACTATAATTATGTTCTAAATCCTGGGAATATTCGGTTTGTTGAAACATGGCAAAGGCCCCTTTCGATCGGTAATTCCCCTACTATATCATGTTTCGAACCAGGGTTGTATCTATCTCTTGAGGTGTTTATGCGCTTCAAACTCTGGGTAGATAGGATAGGTGCTATTCGGATACCAAAATCATACGGAGGAAGTTGTCAGTAAGATGACTTCTTTGTATAATGTAACCTTCATGCAGCACACTACGACTATAAGGAGGATCTGTTTATGAACACAACAATGAATGCAACACCCTCAGGCTCCAAACATCCTCCCGGTTTGTACCTGTTATTTTTTACGGAAATGTGGGAGAGGTTCAGTTTCTACGGCATGCGTGCTTTATTAACACTATACCTGACTACGGCCTTAATCAGCGGAGGTCTTGGATTTAATGAAGCAACCGCTCTAAGCATTTACGGGTTTTATACCGGGGCTTCTTATTTTACGCCGATGATCGGGGGGTATCTCTCTGACCGCTTCATCGGACAGCGCTTTGCTGTTACGCTAGGCGGTATTCTGATGGCGCTTGGGAATTTTGCCTTATTCGCCATGCATTCCCAGACGGGACTGTATCTCGGGCTGGCATTATTGATCGCGGGTAACGGGTTCTTTAAACCGAACATTTCGACCTTGGTAGGCGAATTGTATGGCGAGAAGGATGACCGCCGGGACTCCGCCTTTACAATTTTTTATATGGGAATCAACATTGGCGCCTTTTTGGCACCGTTAGTTTGTGGATTTTTGGCAGAAGATATGTTCAAGACAACGGTAGACGGCGTGGTTCATTTCGGCTTCAGATACGGCTTCTTGGCTGCATCGCTCGGGATGGTTATCGGACAAATTATATTCAATACGTTAGGTAATCGATATCTTGGGGATATAGGTAAGAAGAAGGTAAAAGCCGTAAACATTGCGGGCACTGAGAAATCCAGAGCGCCTCTTACACCTGCAGAGAAGAAAAGAACAGCGGTTATTCTGATCATTACTTGTTTCGTCGTCTTCTTCTGGGCAGGATTTGAACAAGCCGGTTCTTCCTTGACTTTATATACGGATAAATTCGTGGATCGCGATCTCATGGGATGGACAGTGCCAACCTCTTGGTTCCAATCGGTTAACCCCCTGTTCATTATCTTGTTTGCTCCCCTCATCTCGTTGTTATGGGTTAAGCTTGGCCGCTCCCGCAAAGGGGATTTACCTATACCTACGAAGATGGCCTTGGGAATGATTATGCTGGGTTTAGGTTACATGGTTCTGCTCATGGCTGTTATGAAGACGGGAGGCAATGAACAGGAAATTACGTATAGAGCGAATATGCTGTTTATTGTGTTCACTTACTTCCTGCACACGATGGGCGAATTATTCCTTTCCCCCGTCGGACTTTCCATGGTTAGTCGTCTGGCTCCGATTAAGATCGCTTCCTTGCTCATGGGTGTATGGTTCGCCAGCACAGGTGTAGCGAATATTCTTGGCGGTCAACTAGCGGCTGTCACCCAATCGCTAGGCTACTTTGATGTATTTCTAATCATTGGCGCGGCGGCAATCTTCATGGGAATCGTGCTTCTGGCATTGTCCAAAAGACTTGTGTTGATGTCAGGCTGCAAGGTTTAATATATGAGTAGTTAATACTAATGAAGAAACCTCGATTTCTTTCCCTTCCGGGGGAAGAAGTCGAGGTTTCTTTCATTCATTCGTTTGCTGCTTACATCCGCAATCCTATTCCTCGTCGTCCACAATCCGAACTTGCACAGGATCCGATGTAACAGTCCGGTTTACACGGCGGCCGTCCGGCAACAAGAAATTCAATGATGCACTGGCTACATTCAGAGTTACCGGGTTGGCCGGTTCAAACGCGGCTCTTGCTTGGAAAGTTACGGTTTTTGAAGCTCTAGGTCCCAGGGAACCCACTTGAATTCCAGTTGCCGGATTCGCGGATGGACTTGCCACACCGTCTACGACCACGCTCCCCGTTACAAAGATAAATCCTTCCGGCAGCAGATCCGTTACAACGATATTATCCAAGGAGAATACCGTCGGATTCGTTACACTTACGGAGAACGTTACGACACCTCCCACACCGATTTCACGGACATTGGACGTCTTCGTCAATGTAGGCAGCGCGAGTATTGGGATCGTAACCGGATTGGTAAGTACGGATTGCTGCAACAAACTTCCATCGGCCAGAATGAAGTCAAATACCATGTTCCCTTGATTCGTAATGACTCCGGTAGGCGGGTAGGATACAACCTTGAATTTAAAGGTTACTCTTGAAGTTGCATTAGCCGGAATCGTTCCTAGCACAAGCCCCGTAAACAGGTTCGCACCCGGGACAGGAGTTCCGTTTAATGCAAAGCTGTTCTCTACAAATATCGTACCTTCAGGCAGAATATCAAACCAAGTGGAAACGGCATTTAAGTTACCCGCATTCACGATCTCGGTAGCATAATTTATCGTATCTCCTACAAAAGCAAAGGATTGTAACGCACTCTTCGTTGCGGTTAAGGAAGGAATAAAGACTTCTACCCCCACGACTGTAGACTCGGCAATTCGGACAGTTCCTGGAATAGGTACCGGATTCGGTCCGGGTCCCAGGGTGGCCTCCACAAATTGAACCCTTGCGATGTCGGTTTGGAAACTGTTTCCGGCGGGTACGGATTGAACCGTTCCGCGGAATGTAACAATGACCTGCCCCCCTGCGGGAATCGTTCCTACATTGACCCCTTCCAGAATGTTAGCCCCGGGGATCAACAGACCGTCTACTGCCACACTGTTAGGAACGAACGCGATTCCCGGAGATGTTTCGTCGGTAACAATGGTGTTCAATGAAGGGAATGCCCCGGTGTTAATCACAACAATGGTGAAGTTTACCTGAGTGCCTACGAAAGCGCCGATGCTTCCCGCCGTTTTCTGGATATTAATCGGGAATGAAGCATTCTGTACCCTTACAATATTGGACAAAACGTTGCCTGATCCCGGGTTACCGCCCGGTGGCTGGAACGTAAATGAAGCATTCGACTGGTTCTCAAAAAACTGTGTGGGAGGCGCGCTTACTGCCGTAACATCGAAGGTAACAAAGATGAAATCATCCGGTTGTAACACGCCAATAGGTATCCCTGTCAAAGGGGAAGCCGCCGGAATCGGAACGCCCGATACGGTGACGGAGCCCGGCACGAAAGAGATAAACGGATTCAGCGGATCCGATACTGTAACATCCAGCGCAATGTCACCTGTATTTTGTGCCCTTACGGAATAGGTATAGGTCTGACCGATACTCACTACTGTTGTTCCGGTGCCTTTCAAAAGTTGGAGAGCAGGTGTGAACACCGGGATCTCCACCAAGTTGGATACGGACACCCCTGTAAATGTACCTGATGTGAATGTAACGGTTCCGCGGTTGCTCAAGATTGGAGGTTGCGGCACAGTAGTGACGGTGACCTGAAAGGTAACGGGAACGGTCACGCCTCCGGCAATCGTACCCAGCTGAATTCCCGTACTCGGATCGGCTGTCGGCGCCGGCAAACCATTAACAGTCACTGTACCGGCAATGAAAGTGCTGCCGAACGGAACGGCATCCGATAACACCGTACTATTTACCGGGGTAGGATTGTTATTTACTACATTTAAGGTGTAAGTAACAGTATCCCCTACGAAGGTTCCCGCTGTACTGGCTGACTTGGTAACGGTAACATCCGGTGCTGAGACCGGAATGATTACTTCATTGGATGTTGCATTACCTTGCAAAGTACGGTTATCCGGCAGCGTGAACGTAAACGCGGTAACGGATGTATTTCTTACCACTCCTGAAGCTGGAAGAGAAGTAATCACCACTCTGAAGACAACCGTGACTTGACCGCCGGGAGCAATGGTCCCGACATTCACACCCGCTGTAATATTGTCGGCTGGACGTGGTGTTCCGTTCACCGTGACACTCCCCGGCACGAAGGATACATCGGTGGATAAAGGGTCGGTAACGGTATTGGATGTACTGATATTACCTGTATTCCTTACGATTAACGTGTAAGTGACCGTGTCACCGACTAAAGCGTTCGTACGATCCGCGCTTTTCTCAATCGTAACAATGGGATGAAATGCAGGGATTGTAATAATGTTTGACGGGACAAAGGTGGAGATGGGTTTCGAATCCGGTGTCGGCTGGAACGTGAAGGATACAAGGCTCTGGTTCTGAATTTCGGACGGTACCGGAAAGGAGATGAGTCTTACCCTGAAACTTACGGTTACGGTTCCGCCCGGCGGAATCGTACCTAACGTAACCCCTAAAGTCGGGTCAGCCAAAGGTTGCGGCGTCCCGTTTACAACTACGCTTTGGGGGACGAAAACGGTGTTCTCCTCGATATTATCAAAAAGTTCCACGGCCGTGGCATTAACAGCCCCCGTATTTTCCACTAAGACCGTGTAGGTAAATACATCGTCTACGACCAAGCTGGTCGCATTGGTACTTTTCGTAACGCGAAGAAGAGGCACGGCAATATCGATTTGTAAACCTATGGCATTGACGAGGTAACCGTCACCGTTTGTAATCAAGCCGAATTGGGCGGATGTCTGGCCGTTAAGCAGCGTTGCTGAAATGTCTACATTGGTAATATCCCAACCTTGCCTTCCCCCTACAATATTCGAACCCGGCTGACCATTCGTTTGATTACGCGTGCCAAAAGTGCCCGTTGTATCCAAAGCGCCGCTGTCGTTATTAATTTGGGAAGCAAAAAAGTTGTTAGCGAAATTGTTGGGTCCTGATAGTACAGACAAACTGTTAATATTCGGGCCGAATTGGGCGCGATCCCCCGTCTTATTCGCGTCTCCTTCTTGGGCGCTTACCGCTGCCCTGCCATTCAATGGACCTTGAAACGGTGTAGCAAACCCGTTAATTAAAGTGTTTACAGGACCTTGTGTGGCTCGGATCACATTGATTCCAACCCGTAAAGAAAGGTTTCGCAAGGGGGATGCCGGGTTTCTGTAATAAACAGCGAGCGTCCATCCGGCGTTATTCGATGTCGGTTCCGGTATAATGATGGTTCCCACAATTCTGCCGGCCGCGTAAGTTCCTGCTCCTCCCGCCGCTACAAGGGATGTAACATTTGCGGAGCGCACGAAAACTGCTGTCGGATTATTCTGGAGGCTACCGGACAGAAATCCTTCCATTGCGGTATCGGGGTCCGGATTTACGCTGATCAAACCCGCCGGGGTGGTAAAGTTTACAGGATCGTTGATAAACGCGCTGAAATCCACCCCGCCGTTCAGATAGGTACCGCCCCATATCAATTCTGCATAAAGGATCGTGCTGCCCTGCGGTAATACAAGCTGGGCTGCCGAATTGTTCTGCCGGAAATCACCAACCGTTCCCGGCGGATACGTACCGAACTGTTGAGTTGTGTCTGTGGTAATAAAAGCTCCGATTGCGTCTTCAACCCCGGGTACGCCTACTATATTGGAACGGCTCAGGCCAAGCGTATTCCCCGTAAAGGTAAGCCCTCCATTCTCATTCAGGAAAAAACGGTTTACAAATGCCATTGACTTCTCTCCCATCTTTCACTTCAAATGTTATTAACTTATGCCGGGAGAGTGCAGGGTAGAAGTCCGTTTTCAAGTTATATTCTGTATTGTGATGCTCGCCAGACAAGACAAGCGCTTATAAAGTTTGGTATGCTGATACATATCGTAAAGGCTGAAAGGATGGATGATCCCCAGATGACAGTACGCACTTTAATTGCTTTACATGGCTTTACACCGCAACAAGAAGATCAAATTCGCAATGCGGCCCCAGGCTGGAAGACGCTGTTCGGTCGTCCGAAAGACTTTTCGGCAGATCAATTGGCGGAGGCGGAAGTATTATGCGGCTGGCATGCTTCCTTCCGGGAGATCCTCTTGGAACAGCCATCCAAGCTGCGATGGGTTCAGCTTTACTCGTCCGGCGCGGATTATATGCCGTTTGATCTGCTCCAAGAGCGCGGCATCGTGCTTACCGATGCCATGCAAGTGCATCCCGTTCCCGTAGCGGAGACCGTGATGGCGATGCTGCTGGCGTTCTCGAGGAAGCTGCACTTCGCGGTACGCAGCCAATCGGCCGCCGCGTGGGAAGTGCAGAACGACTTCACCGAGCTGCGCGGAAAGACCCTGGGCGTCGTGGGTGCGGGCGCGATCGGCACTGAAGTTGCCCGGCTTGCCGGGGCATTCGGGATGCGCACCTTGGGCGTCCGCCGCTCCGGCGCCCCGGTCCCGCATTTCGACGCCGTCGTCCCGTTGGCGCAGCTCGATGAAGTGCTGGCGGACAGCGACGTTGTCGTGAACGTGCTGCCGCTGACGGCGGAGACGACCGGGCTGTACGATCAGGCCCGGTTCGCCGCCATGAAGCCCACGTCATGGTTCATTAACGTGGGCAGAGGAAAGAGCGTCCACACGGAGTCGCTGGTGGACGCTTTGCGCACAGGCGGTATCGCAGCCGCCGGCTTGGATGTGTTTGAGCAGGAGCCGCTGCCCGCGGATCATCCGCTATGGTCGATGCCGAATGTCATCATGACCCCGCACATAGCCGGCAACAGCGATCAGCTGAAAGAACGGGTAACCGAGCTGTTTACCGCTAATTTACTCGGGTTTATAGAGTCAGGTCGTCCCGCCCATAATGTAATAGATTATCGTTTGCGTTACTAGACTTAGAGGTAATCGGCAAAAGTGATGAAGACTCCTGCAATAAACACGCCTACATAGATGATGATTCCCCAACGAATCCATTTACGCATCGGAGAAGGGTAATCTTGCAGCTGTTTAGGTACTTGGTGACCGTTAATGGAATCCGCGTGTTGAAGGACATCGTTGAAGCCTTCGCGGTTTAGCAGTTCGGATTCTTTCGTCGAAACGGTTTGGTGCAGCTTCTGGTCCCGGAACGGATTATATGGTTGTTTGTCGTTCATCTTTCATCAACCTCTCATGTTGAATTGTTAGTCCCTGCTTCTTCCAAAAATGTGTAATTCAATTATATCCCAAAAAGAGTATACCCGCACGTGATCACACGTAAAGGTATACTCTTTATTGGTTATCGTCCCGTCACATTTACACTAAACTTACCTGACCAAAGCCTCCGCACGCGCTTCTTCCTCAGGCTGCTGTTGCGTGGTGCTTTGCGTTGTTAGCATCCGGTATAACTCGGCAGCCGCGGTGTCTTTGTTATCCAGAATCTCCAAGGCCAGCTTTTTCATCTTAATTTCCATTTCCAACAGGTCATTCCTTAACTCTTTCTCCCGGACAGACTCCGCTTGTAAGTTTCTGGAATAATCATCCAAAGCTTCCCCTTGACCCAACAGCGCCTCAACGACAATCCCTTCCGTTCGCAGCACATTGCGGTTTGCCGCCAGAATGATGCCCGGAACTTCAATGGCAGTGCCTGACGCCTCATCCACATATTCGGTTACATAGTCTTTCTTCACACGCAGATAATGGGATAATGGAATGTCCTGGCCGTTCCGGTCCTTGAAAGGCTCTTCCTCAACAAAAGCGTGGTGGCGGTCCTGATAATCAAACACATTCAACAATTGGTACAAAATCGCGTTCCGCACCTCTACCCGCTTCTCCGGGATGATTGTATCCTTGATTAGCGCATCCAACTGCGGTAGGGTAACTTCACGATATTTATTTTCCCCCACTACAAACGTTTCAAAGAAGCCGATCCGCACATCCACCAGATGCAGAAATGTAAGAAACTCCTGATTCATCTGCCGAAATACGAAGTTTAACGTGCGTGAAACGTTAATGTTCTCAATTTCGCGAACGATAGAGCTTTCTTCCGAGGTTGTATTCTTCTCTTCATATGTCGTGTTAATCTGAACATCCCTGCGTGCCGAAGCTTTGGACACATGCTTCTGGGTGTTGTTCACCACGTTCTTCGCAAATTGCTCCCGGGCGGAATTCGTGCCTCCGCTCGTGCTTGCGCTTAAAGATGCGCTGCCCCAGCCCCAAGAAACGCCTGCGGTCGCTTCAAGCTTATAATCGTTGCTTTCACTATAGTTTTTCTTGTCGGATTGCTCTTTGGCAATGGAGTTTTCGAATTCAATCGAGATATCATCCGTAACCGAATCCAGGATGGTGGAAGCGCTTTTCATCGTTGTCTCATTTTGCGAATAGGATTTGATGCTGATTTTACTTTTTTCGCCAGGCAACAGGGAGAAGGTTTTTATCGTCCGGCCTGCGCCATAATTGGCCAAATACGAAGTTAACCTGTAGGATTCCACCAGAATGATTCGCTTTAAGCGCGAGTTCACTTCCGGGATGATGCTTACATTAACTTCGATCGTTTTCTCATTGAAATTCCCTGCTTTATCGTAAGCTTTGGCTGTAATGAATACCTTCTCGGTAGCGTTAAAGCTTAAGGTCGCTTTCCATTTGGACCAGTCCCCTGTCGCATTCTCGGAAGCACGAATCGGCACCGGATTACCTGAAGTTGTAATTTCCACGCGTTCAATACCGCTGGCGTCCGTTGCCGTACCCAGAATCTCAACCATGGCGCCTTGGGATTGCGTTCCCGCAATTTGGACCGCGTTAACCGGAGAGGTGATGCCGATGGCCGGAATCGTGGTATCAATCAGCAGCGTCTTACTGGCCGTGCCTTTATTGCCCGCAGCGTCATAAGCGTTAACGACAAGTGAGTTACTGCCTTGTGGAATCGTGATCGTCTTCTTCCAATTCTGGAAGTTATTCGTTGACTCCGCCTGAACCGGTGTGCCATTGTTCACAATCAGCTCTACTTTACTGATCCCCCGATCATCGCTTGCCGTACCCTCAATCGTTACATTCGCTGAAACCGCGCCGTCTTTGGAAGCGATGGAGCTGGAAGCGGGTGAGGTGATGTTTACCGTTGGTATGGTTACATCCGGTGCTTGAGCCAGTTGCACAGTTACAACAATTTGGCGTGCTGCGCTGTTCTTGCCATTCGTGTGCATAGCTTTCACGTATATGTTGGTTTGACCCGGATTAGCAAGCACAACCCCGCTTAATACCCAGTCCCCGTTTGCGGACAGCGAGGCTGTCTTCGCCGCACTCGTCCCAATGGTGACAGAGACATATTTAATCGATCCTAAACCGCTGTCCACGAAGGCCGTACCGCGTATATCAACTACGGCTCCGGTATGAATACCCTGAATTACAGCATTGGCTGCAGGTGAAGAAATACTGACAGATACGCTAATCGGATCTTCTTCCGGAAACGGATCCTCCGTATCCCTTGGAGGCAGCATCTGCGCCATACCGCCATCATTAGATCCGTTTGGCTCTTGCGGCGCACGGAAAATCGGCAGATGTTCTTCAGCAGGTCCTGACGTGAATACGGGCTCGGTTTGCGTGTCTCTCGCTATGAAATTGTGAGCAAGCGCGCCTGTCATGGTTCGCACGATGTTCAGCTTTTCGCCGGTTTCCTCTTTGCGCAGCACCTCTTCAGCCGTTAAGTTGGCTAACCCCGTAGTCAGTCGCTCACCGGATTCCTGTGCGAATCTCAGTGTCTCCACCGCGCTTGGCAAAATTTCTGTACTAGGGGATTGGGCTCCATTCGATATCCCATTTACAGTCACTTCCTGTTTCTTCTGCAAAAAATATCCGTCAGGCAGTTGCAAATCGATGAAATTCCGCCCGCTATAGGTAGTGGGTTCCGGGACATTGTAAGAAATAACCGGGGCGGTTCCCCCTTGTTGCATCTTGATCATAGGTTCTTGATTTTGGTTGGCGCGCCTTGACATTACTGACACTTCTCCTTCACTTTTTTGAATTGGCCTGTGCCGTTCGCATCATGCTGACGAAAGTTATTTTTCCATATTTTGCATAGGCATGCCAGTGACAGGGGACCTTGATTTTGAAGAAAAATAATAACGCGGTTCCGTGACTTCCCGCTTACATCTACGTGTCGAATTATGGCATTTTCGCTTAAAATGTAGCCATAAAGAACTGTATTTACGACATTCCCATAAGTAACCAATGTCATCTCAAATGTAATATGACAACTCGGATGACGAAGGATGACAATGTCATTGGTAGACCGAATCGTGTAATAGCCCTTAAAAAAAAGGCCAACCGTAAAGACCGGCTGACCTATTCTACACTTTCATTTCGTATCCCCAGCGGCGTCGGAATCCCGTCCATGCTTATGGCGTTCTTGGTCGCTCGATAAGTGTTCAGTTTCGATTCGCCCATCTGGGCAGCCCAATCGATCAGCTTGTTCCGCTCTCCCTCATAATGAAAGAAAGGAATGCTGAAACCGCAGGAAGTCTTTACCTTATGGATGTTAGATACAATGATTTGCCTAGCTCCCGGTAACAAGTTAAAATGACCAGACATCGCATCCCAAGCAGGTGTTTCCGGCAAAATCACTTCTCCGTCGCCATACAATCTCATGATCAGCGGATCTCCTTCAAACGAAACAAACATAAACGTCAGCCGGGAGCATCGAGTCAGATGCGCGCTCGTTTCATTCCCGCTGCCCGTTAAATCCAGGTAAGCCACTTGGTTAGGCGAAAGAATGCGAAACACATCATGCCCTTTAGGCGAAATATTCACTTCACCGTCTGCTGCGGCGCTTCCGACGAAGAACATGTTTTGCTTGCGGATGAAATCTTCATGTTGCGGTGTGATGGATGTGAATTCTTTACCCACGGGACTCACCTCTTTATATTAATTATTTATTCAAAATACAAATGATAATGATGCCTGCAACCGGGATTAAATGAAGCAGCACATTGGGGACAGCGATACTCACACTGTAAGTACTGGGTAATGGTCAACTCCGAGTTACATTGTCCGCATAATACCGCTCTTGCCTCTCGTTCATCGATCGGCCAAGTTTCAGGCGCGTGATCTGCCAGCTCCTCATGGCAATAGAAACAACCATAATACATGTCACAGCATTTAAACTTGATTGCGATAATATCGGTTGACCCGTGGTAATGCGTACATCGGGTGTGTGAGTCTATGGCTCCAGCTACTTGGGTTGATGAGATTGTCATAGAACTGATTCCTTCATTTGCTTCTGTTCCCCCATAACTGTATAGCTCAAATCTTCAAGATCAAGAATGACAGACCTCGTGTCGTTTTTCCTGATGAAGATACTTTCCCCATCCGCATTTATGGCATAAGCAATCGGTATTGAGACATCGCCGCCACCGAAAGAACCATCCGCATGACTTGTTCCGATGATGATCGTATGGTGTGCCATAGCTAACTCCTTAGCTGCTTGAATCCATACATCGAATTGATTTTCACTGAACATGCCTACACCGATCGGATGAGCTACGAAATCCACCTTGTCGTTGTCCCGCTCCCCTAATCCCTGAAGCACCAACTCATCGCACAAAAGGTGACCCATCCTCAGCCCTTCTTGCTCAATGTAAACAGCTGGTTCATATTTGGCTTTATCCAGCACGACTTGTCCCATGTGATTGATCATGATGGCTCTGTCCTTAGGTTTTTTGTAACCTGATATGATCATCGTGCCGCATTTGCGTGCCCACTCACAGGCTTCAGCGACGTTTTCATTTAGGTATCCCTCTGGGTAAATCATGATGTCCACTTCCGGATATGCTTGAATTTCATTGATTAGTTGCAAAATCGTTTTTTCCAGTTTCGGTTGACCGATCAAGATTTTCACAGTTAACTCTCCTCCAAACCTAGATTTGTCCGTTCTTCCTTTAACAAACCATAAACGAAATGATCATGGTAGACACCATTGAGAAGTTGATACTGCCGCAGGATGCCTTCTTGCGTAAAGCCCAGCCTTTGCGGAATCGTCTGGCTTTTGACATTCCCGGCACATGCCTGAATATGGATTTTATTCAGATCCAGTTCATCAAATATATAGTTGTGGATGGCCTTGTTTGCCTTGGTCATGATGCCTTTGCCTTGAAAATCTTCCCCCAACCAATAACCAATGGAAACATGACGATCGTTCCAGTTGATAGGGTGAATCCCAATACAACCGCAAAACTGATTTTCGATAAAAATTCCGCTTGTAAATCCGTTGTTTTTGGCAAATCTGTGGAGCTCCGTCTCGATAAAACCTTCCATATGTTCTACCTTTGTTGTGGTTTCCGCCCAAGGCAGCCACTCGGCAAGATAGGATCTGTTCTTCTCAATCATATTCAAAACTTCTTGCGCATGGCGCTTTTCTAATATTTGCAAGTGAAGTCCCGGTTCAATGATGTGTTTAAACATGCGCTGATCCTCCTTTTTGCTCATAACAAACCAAGCTCGTTTCGTACGTACCGAATCGCTCAATCTTCTCATTAATCATCCGGAACCCCATCTTTTCATAAAACATTCGGCCAGAGGAATTAGCTGCCTCAACCCATGCGGTCAAAGTGTCCATATCGTTTATCCGACTTCGGAACTCCGTAATAAAAGCTCTGCCGATTCCGTTTCCTTGATGGGTAGTCAGAATATAGATTCTGGCTAACTCGTGGGTTTTGTTTTCACCCAATGTCACCTGAGCATATCCAACTATATTTCCTGTGGAATCTTCAGCAACCAAAAACTGCCTCTCAGAGCGTTCCAGGTCACGCTTTACAGCTTGCTCCAGTCTCTCGGTCGAATATGCTCTCCCCAAAAAGTCCATAATGAACTCCAACGGATAACTCTCCTTATAGGTGTTCATCCAACTCTCACGAGCCACCAGCTGAATTCCGCTAACGTCATCCATCTCCACAGGTCTGATCCACATTAAAGACTATCACTCCAACCTCATTTTCCTATATACTATTAATTCGCTATGTGAACCACGTTCCCTTTTTATCCCAAAAGTGAAACTATTCACGACTAACCGCCGTAACTTTAACCGAGGTGAAACGAGATATGAAAGAAATCAATTGCCAACACTGTTTACTGCCTATTCAAGACCGTGAAGATTTAGTTGTCTCTTTTAGCTTACTTTCGCTCAGACCCTACCACTCGAGTTGCTACTCTCAGGTGCTCAAGGGTTTTGGCAATCTGATCACCAACAATCAGCCGGTGAACGGCCCATACAGCGCGTTTGTGATAGGCTTCTCGGTCATTTTCGCGATTATTCTCGCCGTCATTCAACCGGGCTTGATCTTGTTATCTTTGCTTTTGATCGCATACACCTTTGGGCCGAGGCTTCTCTCCTACTACCGTTATGAGCAACACTTGCCAAAGTGAGGATTGCTCTGAACCTCAGGCTTATGGTATATTGGAAATCCTTTGTAAGTAAAAGGGAAATCTGATCACACATGGAGGTAACTGATCTTGGAAGGAAAGACTCAAAGTGCCTTTGCCGAAGAGCGGCTGCAGCTCACGAAAACCGCAGCGGTGATGGAAGAACAACTGGAGCTGCTGGAGCAGATGCATCGGTATACCGGCCATGACTTCACGGAGCAACTGTTGGAAGAAACCCGTGAGATCCGGCGGCAGAATCTGAAGAGTTCGCGGCAGGAGCCTTATTTTGCGAGACTGGATTTCGAGGAAAATGGCACCACTGCAACCGGACCGCTCTACATTGGCAAAAAAGGTATCGAACACGAGGCGACAAACAAGCCCCTTGTCATTGACTGGAGGGCACCGGTAGCCAGCTTGTTCTACTCTTTCACCGGCGGTGACGCGCCCGCGACCTACGAATGCCCCGAAGGAACCATTGAGGGCAAGGTCCATCTCAAACGCAACATCGTCATTCGCAAGCAAGAGCTCGAACGTGTCGTAGACACCTACTCCGACGAGGATGAAGGGGCGGCGGCCACGGACGAGTTCTTGTTGTATCGATTGGGCGAGAACAAGGATAACAAGCTTCGGGATATCGTTTCGACCATCCAGGCGGAACAGGATCGGATTATCCGTTCGCCGCGGGATAAAGCGCTGATTATTCAAGGGGTAGCCGGATCCGGTAAAACCACGGTAGCGCTCCACCGCCTTGCTTTTCTCTTATATCAATACAGGGAGCAGATGCGGGCGGAACGTATGATCATTTTTGCGCCTAACCGTATGTTTCTGGATTATATCTCTGGCGTACTGCCGGAGCTTGGCGTAGGCGATATTCAACAAACGACGTTCAACGACTGGGCTCTTGAGGTGTTGGAGAACGAAGTGAAGCTGGTCGATGCCAGCAAGGAACTGGAGCATTGGTTCGCCGTGAAGGATGAAAGCTGGGATGAGCAGGCATTGACGCCCGGCCGGTTCAAAGGTTCGGTCGCTTTTATGCAGTATTTAGAGGCTTGCCTGGCCGGTTTGGCTGATCATGTGTTGCCTGATACGGATTATGAGGCATGGGAAATGGCGATTCTCCCGGCTGCGACCATTCGGGAATGGTTCGATAAAGAATATGCGCATTATCCGCTGATGAAGCGCAAGGAACGCGTGACGGCAAGGATTGAGCGCTGGTTGACGATGGAATTGGAACAGGTCCGGGATCCGAATCGGCGTAAGGAATTCAAGAAGAAAGCGAACGCCCGGCTGAAAGCGTATCTGAAGACTTGGGCGGAGACAAGAACTTATGAGGTTTATCTGGAAATTACCGCGCGGGCGAAAGAAAGCGACTTGGTTCCCGCCGAGCTGAAGGAATTCGTGCCCGCGCAGTTTGCCCAAGAACTGACAGATGGCGCCAAATCCCGCAAAGTTCGCGAGGAAGACCTCCCTGCGCTCGCTTACCTACGATATATTTTGTACGGGGATGAGGGACGGACGCGGTTTGATCATGTCGTGATCGATGAAGCGCAGGATTTTTCCCCGTTTCAGGTGGCGTTACTGCGGAAGTTTACGAGGGAAGGCTCCTTCTCCATCCTCGGTGATCTGTCCCAAGGCATTCACGCTTATAAGGGGATTCGCCAGTGGCAAGAATTTACGAGTCTGTTCGGCGAGAACGAAACCGGCTACTTTCAGCTCGAGCAGAGCTATCGTTCGACGATGGAAATCATCGAATTCGCGAACGAAGTGCTCGTGCGCGGAGGCGGGGCGCCGCTGCTGGCCGTTCCGGTCTTCCGGAGCGGCCGGCAGGTCGGCGTCTACCCCGCCGAGCGCCAATCCGCGGAGATTGCCCGCATTCTCCGCGGATTGGATCCGGCGGCGGTGAAGACAACCGCCGTCATCGGCCGCACGGCGGCCTCTTGCCGCGAGCTGGCGCGCGAGCTCGCGAAGGAAGGCATCGAGGCGTCGCTCCTCGATGCGAAGCAGGCCACGTACGGCGGCGGATTGTCCGTCGTACCGGCGTACTTGGCCAAGGGGCTGGAGTTCGACGCGGTCATCGTCGCAGACGCGGACGCGCGGAGCTATCGGGCCGCCCCGGCCGAGGCGAAGCTGCTCTATGTCGCGTGTACGCGCGCGCTGCATGAGCTGCACTTGGTTTACAGCGGCGGCGAGGTTTCGCCGTTGGTCCGGTTGTAAGGCACAAAGGAGCCATCCGGGTGTTCACCCGGTTTGGCTCCTTTTTATCTCTTACGTCGGTTATCCCGTTCGCTCAGCAAACGTAATCATTCCTGACGTTGCTGCGAGTCTCGGTTCACTTCCCATATTCATCCTTGGCCATCTGGATAAAAGCCGCCAACGCCGGTGAAAGCCACTTATCTTTATGTGTGACGATCTGCGTTAAGACGGGAAAATCGCAGCCTTTCCATTGAAGCTCCCTAACTTTGCCCTGCTCTAAATCCTGAAGTACGGACATGGTAGGCAACACCCCGATCCCCATATTGGATATGACACATTGTTTAATGGCTTCCAGACTTGTAAATTCATTCAAGCTTACCGGCACAACGCCAACCGATGTAAGCGAATCTTCGAATATACTGCGGTAACTGCAGCCTTCATTCGTCAAGAGTAAAGATTCTTGAGTGAGGTCCGCGGCCAGGACCGCAACTTTCCCGGCTAAGGGGTGCGATGGGTGCGCAATAACACTCACAGGTTCCTCTATCAATGGTTCAATTAACAATGTATCTGAGGTCCACAGGCGATCCAGGATAAATGCGGCGTCCAGCGTGCCGTTAGCCAGCAGAGGCCGTACACCCGGATCGGAGTTAACCGGATAGAACCGGAGCTGCACTTTAGGATAGCTTTCTTTAAATTTGGTCAAAATGCGCGGCAATCTGTACGTACATAAGCTCTCCGCGGCGCCGATCACCAAGATGCCTCCTGGTTCTTCCCCGCCTTGAACGACTGACTTCGCTTCCTCTGCCAACATAAGAATTTGGTCAGCGTACACCTGGAATTTCGTCCCGGCTTCAGTCAGACGCAATCGCTTACCGATTCGTTCAAACAACGGAACTTTTAATTCTGCCTCAAGCGCTTGTATATGACTGGTCACACTGGACTGCGCGTAGTTCAAATCTTCTGCCGTTCGGGAAAAATTCAACGTTTGCGCCGCCATCCGGAACGTGTGGAGCTGCTTTAATTCCAACCCGTCACCCCCTAATCAATACTTCCGATGATTTGGTTCTGTACGATCATTTATAAGAATAATTAAGTTCATTATATGATGAGAGAATCTGAATTCACAACAGCAAATCAACATCATGCAAGGTCATGTCTCCACGAATACTTGAAATTTACGGTTGAACACACATCCTCCTAAATTTCAGCATTGTCACCCTTTGATCCTCATGTTAGAATACTAAAGCCAAATTGGTTTTTCAGAGGGGAAAGGGGCATAATGGCTGTGATTGTTGTAGGCGGTATGATTGGATTAGGCAAGACGTCCGTAGCTCAGTTACTTGGGCAAAGGTTGGGTTCGGATGTGTTTTTTGAGGAGGTAGACGATAACCCGATACTTCCGTTGTTCTACACGGCCTCACCTGAAGAAATTGAGAGAAAGAGATATCCGTTTCTTCTGCAGTTATATTTTCTGGACAAGCGATTTCGCGCGATTAAACAGGCGTTAGTCAGCCCCCGCAACGTGTTGGATCGGAGTATTTACGAAGACTGGTATTTTGCCAAAATCAATCAGAATCTCGGTCGCATCAGCGATCTTGAATTTTCTGTATATGAGAGTCTCGCGGATAACATGATGGCTGAACTTCAGGAATTGCCGAAGAAATCGCCGGATTTGATGGTATATCTGAAAGCTTCGTTCGACACCGTTATTTACCGAATCGGTCTTCGTGGACGTGAGTTTGAACAAGATGAGCAACTGCTGGATTATTATCACAAGTTGTGGTCGGGTTACGATGACTGGGTGTTAAACCACTACAAGGCATCCGATGTGCTGATTGTGGATATGGATCAAACCGATATTGTCAACAATCCGGAAGACGCGGAGTTGTTGGTCACGGAAATTCAAGCGAAGTTACTCGAGATGGGCTTGGAATCATAAGAGAATTTAACAGGAAAGGAGCTTCCACGGCCGTGGAAGCTCCTTTCTTTTGATGGGGACATATTTTAGGTATTCAATATTGTGGGGGAAAACTGAAATGGATGGAGCCCCCCTTTATAAGCAAATGAAGTATGACCGGTTTCCTCGGATACGACCAAAATCAGCGCATCGCTGGCCTCTGATAAACCGATTGCCGCCCTGTGCCTGGTGCCTAACTTTGTATCCAAGGAACCCTTCTGTGAAACGGGAAGAATATTGGCTGCAGACACAATGATGTCCGCATCTATCAACACGGCTCCATCATGGAGTGGATTTCCTGGATAGAAGATGGACTCCAACAAAGGAGAAGTAAGCATTGCCATTACCTCAATACCTGAATGAAGTATGTTACCGACGTGCTGCTCCCTTTTAATTACGATAAGACCGCCATGTCGGCGCTCGGAGAGATGTTTAACTGTTAAGGCCAGATCGCCCACACGTGAGGAATAACCAGATAAATAACACTGCAGGTAAAAGGAAGATGCAAGGGCCACGACTTTATTCATAGCACCCGTCATCTGATCGAGTTCACTCATAATGCAGTGATCTTCATTATGTAGATTCTGGATGCTTTTTTCAATTGTGCTTTGAATCGTTTGAAGGTGAATTTTTATTGTTTCGTTTAAAGGAAATTCATCACAAACAATGTCGTTCACAACCTACACCTCCAGCGTTTATTGTATATTCCGTCCATTTATTCTTCGTAACCTAATATCGCTTTCGGTTCGACATGTTCTTCCAGACCGTATATGCCGGAATCCCTGCCGATACCGGATTGTTTAAATCCACCGAATGGCGCATATGGATCATCGTGTACACCTTTGTTGATAAGAACTCTGCCCGCTACAAGCTTTGAAGCAACGTTCCTAGCCCTCTCTAAGTTAGTAGAGCTAATGTATGCGGCTAATCCGTATATGCTGTCGTTGGCTATCTCTACCGCCTCATCTTCCGTTTTATAGCTAATAACGGCTAGAACAGGACCAAATATTTCTTGTTGAGCAATTGACATATCGTTCGTGACATTGGCGAAAACAGTTGGTTTTGCAAAATAACCATTTTCAAACCCTTCCGGATGTCCTAACCCTCCGGTGATCAATTCTCCACCCTCTTGAAGCCCTAATTGAATGTAGTGCTGGACGGTATCGTATTGCTTTTGATTCACCAACGGACCCAGTACAGTATCCATTTCCATTGGATTACCTAGTTTGGTTGCTGCGACTGTATCTTTAATTATTTTCTTTACCTCTGCTAACCGTTTCTCCGGAACGATTAATCTTGTTCCGGCATGGCAGGCTTGTCCCGTATTACTGAAAGCGATCATGACAGCCATCGGAATGGCTTTATCAAAATCCGCATCTTCAAGAATAACATTTGGCGATTTGCCTCCAAGTTCAAGAGCCAATCTCTTTAAGGTATCGGCAGCCCCTTTACTAATAAGCTTGCCAACAGTGGTGGAGCCCGTAAATGAGATTTTCGCCACATCAGGATGACGGGTAATTTCAGCGCCAACGACCGCTCCGGTTCCGTTCACAATATTAATAACACCGTTGGGAACACCTGCTTCGTGAAAGCATTCAATTAACAATTTCGTCTGAAGCGCGCTAATCTCGCTTGGTTTGACAACGATTGTGCAACCGGTTGCGATAGCTGGAGCTATTTTTCCGCAGATATGCGTGTAATTTGCATTCCATGGTGTGATAGCCCCGATAACGCCCAATGGTTCCATAACAATTTTGGTTTTTCCTTGTTGGCTTTCAAACTTAAAGCTTTTCAAAGCTTCTTTCGCGTGCAAAAACGTTTGCGCCGCGAATACGGCACGTCCCCTCGATGGACCTATAGGCGATCCGTACTCCTCCGCAGAAGCACTTGCTAAGAGATCAACTTTAGCCAAGACGGAATCATGAAGCCGTTGGAGCAATTGACTGCGTTCTTCCACTGTCGTCTTCGAGAATGTAACGAATGCGTTTTTGGCTGCTGAAATAGCTCTTTGCGTATCCGATTCGGTACTAAGCGTAACATGGCCTATTAGTTGTTTTGTAGTGGGATTAATCAATTCTTGCGTTTCAGTTCCGCTGGATTTTACATATTCGCCGTTAATGTAGTTTTGATCGATTTTGATCATGTTAGAAGATAACCCCCAATTTAGTATAGCTCTGTGTATTTTGATAAATTAAGCACTTTTTCATTCACTGTATGGTTTTTAAAAGTTCTAACCTCTTAACCCTACTGGTATGAACAATGGAGATAAGCAAGCATATACCGATTAAAATCATGAATACGATAAATACGGATCGAATGGATTCCAAGTGCAATAAAGATTGAATACCGTTTGTAATTAATGGAGATATAAATTGACCCATATTCGCGAATGCGGTCATCAGCATGATTGCCAACGTCATATGCTCCATCGGAGCCACCTCCGCCATCTTGTTTAAAAGAAACGGATAAGCCAAACCGAAGCCATAACCGACTAAGCCAACCCCTAATGCAATCATCCATAACCCATTCGCTTGGCTCATGAGAAGTAAAGCCATTCCCAGCAGTAATAAAATAAAAGAAACGATACTTTTTTTGAAAACATGCCTCATTTTTGTACCTGTAATGCCAGCAACAAACACAAATATAAATGATAATGAGGTCAGATATCCCGCCATAGCCGAGTTGCCAAACCCGTTATCAACGACAAAGGAGGCTAGATTTGTTGGAATCAAGTAGTACAAAACCATGAGTCCCGTTGTCATCAAACCAATCCAATATACTCTAAAAGGTATTTTCTTGTTAGAAATAGGCATGTCATTCTTCACGACAGAAATTGGTTTATCGCGCGGGACAAACAGGAGTACTAGGATTAGCAATACAATTCCAAAGGAGTATGTCCAAAAAACGCCTCTCCACCCCAATACGGTAATCGCTCCGCCGATGAAGAGGAAGAAGGCACCGCCCAGACCATTAACGCCGACTGTTAGTCCGTTCATTTTAGATCGCTCATCCCCCTTGTAATTCTCTGCAACTAGTGCATTCATAAGTGGCGTAATAAAACCGATACCGATCCCAAGAATGGCACGCATGACAAGAATTCCGGCGATGGAATTCATAAATGCAGGCCCAACACCTCCTATAACATATAGAATTAACCCCAGCGTTATTATGGATTTCTTGGATACCCTTTTGGACAAAAAACTTCCGATTAACAAACTAGGTAAAATAAAAAATGAAGAGAAAGTTACAACTAGCTGTATAAGTACTGGATTCGTATCCTTGAAATCAAGCATGAGCAACTTGACGGCAGGCGCAGCCAGCATGGGTGCTAAAGTCGATGTGATTGCCAATGCCAGTAAGGTCATCTTAAAACTCGCTCTCATGATCCGCCTCCTATTAAAGCGGCCGAGCCTGACTCCAGGCTGCGGCCGCAGATAAGCTTTCTGTTATTTTTCAGGTGAACCATTTTGTCAATTACAACGACAATCCTTGGATTACTATTCTGCTCCTCGTTCCTTAAAATATCCTGTATCGACTCGGGCTGTTCATTGTTACAGAACGACGTCGTGACCCAGGATGGTTTTTGGCTCTACATACTCTTGCAGTCCGTATGCTCCAAATTCCCTGCCGATTCCGGATTGTTTGAACCCTCCAAACGGAGCTGTCGGCTCGTCGTGCAATCCATTGATCAACACACGACCCGAGACAATTTTCGAAGCAACCCGATTAGCTGCTTCTAAGTTCGAAGAACTGACATAAGCGGATAGGCCATAGATCGTATTGTTCGCGATTTCGATGGCTTCCTCTTCGGTTTTAAATGTAAGAATGGACAATACCGGTCCGAATATTTCTTCTATGGCGATTGTCATATCCATAGTTACATTGACAAATACGGTAGGTTTAACAAAATAGCCTTGTTCTAACCCTTCCGGATGCCCCTCACCCCCAACGATTATTTCAGCACCTTCGTCAACGCCTAGTTTAATATAACGCTGAACCGTCTCATATTGCTTTTGATTAACCATTGGTCCAATATAAACACCGGTCTCTCTCGGGCTTCCTACTTTGATTCCATCAACCGTCGTTATCACAAGCCGTTTCACTTCTTCCAATCGATGTTCTGGCACGATCAACCGGGAACCGACATGGCAAGCTTGTCCGCTGTTGCTGAACGCGGTCATCACGGACAATGGGATTGCTTTGTTAAAATCGGCATCGTCAAGAATGACGTTAGGCGATTTGCCGCCAAGCTCCAGCACCAATCTCTTCATTGTGTTGGCGGCATCTCTACCGATGATTCTTCCTACTTGGGTAGAACCCGTGAATGAAATCATCGCGACATCCGGGTGACGGGTTAATTCTGCTCCGACCACATCGCCTCTGCCATTGACGAAGTTGATAACACCGTCAGGAATACCGGCTTCATGGAAGCATTCCGTAATAACTTGCGTTTGTATAGCACTAAGCTCACTTGCCTTAATGACGACAGTACATCCAGCGGCAATTGCAGGTGCTAATTTCGTTGAGATATGCGTATAGTTCGCGTTCCAGGGAGTAATCAGTCCGATGACGCCAAGAGGTTCAAGGACGACCTTTGCTTTACCAATACGTTTTTCGAATTGAAATTCAGCCATAGCTACTTTATTATGAAGAAAGTTTTTTGCGGCATACTGAGTACGTGCGGCTGTCGCGCCTTCTGGTGCCCCATATTCGTCTACGGCTGCTTGATTGAGGGCTTCGAAATTGTCCATCATTACGTCATGCAACCTTTGGAGCATCTCACTACGTTCCTCGACGGTTGTTTTTGAAAATGTTTTGAAAGCTTCTTTCGCTGCCGCGATGGCATCGCGTGTATCCTGCTCATTTCCTAAAGTCACGCTTCCGATGATTTCTTTTGTCGAGGGATTGATCAAGTCATGAACTTCGGTCCCGTTAGGTTTGACGAACCGGCCATTGATATAAATTTGATTTATCTTTTTCATTTAATATTCTCTCCCTTGCAATGGTGTTATTGTGTTACTTCTGCTACTTCTGCTACTTCTACACCTTAAACCTTAAAGTGCACTTTAAGTCAAGTAGTTAAAAAATTGAAAAAATAGGGCGATAAGGCATTTTTTGAGGAAATCGGTAATGATACTATATGGTGTCTTTCAGAGGCTGAAATGTGAAACAAGGCTACCGAAGCCGGTAGCCTTGTTTCACATATTAAATCCCCAATTACTGGAGCTTGCCCTCGTCCATTCCTAAGTCTCGGCCTGGAACGACTGTACCTTTCTGTATTCCATCATATATAGACAATTTATGATTGACCGCATAGAAGGCTTCATTCAATTCAAGTTGCTGCCTATGGAGCTCTTTTTGATGTTCCTCGAGAATGGCTCTTCTCTGCGGAATCGTCGAATCTCCTTGCATGGCGAGATCCACGATCTGTTTCAATGCGGCCACTTTCATTCCCGTGCGTCTAAAGCAGGTCATAAGCTTAATCCAGTTCAAATCCTTTTGTTCAAAAATACGGTTTCCATGCTCGTCTCGCGTGATATTCGGTAGTAATCCCTCTTTTTCGTAATAACGAATAGTGTGCGCAGGACATCCGAGCTTATCTGAAGCCTGCTTGATAGAGAATGGCATGATTTCAACTCCTTGCAAAGTTTAAACTTATCTTAAGCATTAAAGTATACTTTAAGTCAAATGTAAATTTCCTCAAGCTGATTTTATTCATATACATTTAATTATCACTTTTTGGTTACTATATAACATAAAAGTGGGTACTTTTCATTTCATTGCAGTTAACCCATAATAACACTTGTGGAATCCATATATTCAAGAAATAAAATTACAGAATAAGTTTTCCATAAATAAAACTTAAGGGGTGTAAGACAATGTCCACTAATCAAGTTATTCTAAACATTCGCTTCAAAATAAAACCGGGTATGAAAGAGAGTTTCCGCGACAGTCTCTTTGCAATGATAGATAATTTCCGAGAAGAGCCTACCTTCGTAACTGCCATTGTCTCTGATGATATCGATAGTCCGAATGATCTAGTCATTTATGAAATTTGGCAAGGTACTAGAGACAGCTGGGTACAGGAGGAGTTTCCAAAGCCTTATCGCAAAGAATATGAGGAGACACTTGCAAACTTAATTGATGACAGAATTGTAAGCTGGCTTGAACCAATTGGAGAATGGGGAAGCCAACTAACGAATGTAACTCGCTAAAATGTTACGATAACATTTCACAACCCGCCAACAGATATGGCGGGTTAAATCTGTCTCTATTCGTCGAGATAAATGCATTGGCAGAGCGAATACCAGATCAATTATCGGATAAGTCTAATTTAAAAATAAGTGAATCCCTGTCAGGGTAATCATATTGTATTGGCAAATCCTCTTTAGCAATTTCTTTAAAACCAACCTTTTTGTAAAAGTTGTGTGACCTGCTGGCTATGGATGGAGTATCCAGAATCAACTTAGAAAACCCATGCTTTTGCGCAAAATCAAGCGAAGCTTCGTAAAGTCCTCTTCCTATCGCAAGCTCTTTACCACGATACTCGTTGTAAACAAAAAATTTCTTTAGTATGGCAACCTCGTCAGTTTGTTTTTGCAAACCGATAGAACCTACAACCTCACCGTTATCATTTAACGCTACCCAAAAATTACCCCCATCCTGAATATAATTCGAATGAATATCTAGTATATCTGGTTGTTCCTTGACACTAATTCCTACACCATATTCAACATTCTGTACATGCAATATTAGTTTGATGATTTCTTCTTTATATTTTTCAGTATATATCGTAATCATTTTAATCTCCTTCTGGCTATTCTTTATCATGCAGTCGATTAATAAATTTGTTAAATTCATATGATCTTAAATTTAACATATATTTATATAATATTCTGTTGGCCATGCGCTTATCTTAGGGAGATGATATCGTGCAATACAAGACAATGAATGTGGATGGATTGAGCATTTTCTATCGAGAAGCTGGCTGCCCAAGCAACCCGACTATAATCCTTCTACATGGATTCCCCAGCTCATCTCACATGTTTAGAGAGTTGATACCGCTTTTAAGCGATTGCTATTATGTCATCGCACCAGATTATCCCGGGTATGGGTACAGCAGTATGCCTTCAACAACAGAATATATATATTCATTCGAGAACTTGTCATTAATTGTAGAGAAACTAATTAATCAATTAGGAATCTCTATGTTCATTCTTTATGTCCACGATTATGGAGGTCCAATTGGGCTCCGAATTGCCATACGGAATCCAAACCGAATTCTCGGATTTGTCATTCAGAATGCAGTAGCGAGTGTGGAAGGTTTAGGGGAACCGTTTGACCTTTTCAAGGCATTATGGTTACAGCGTAATTCTGCGACAGAGTCTGCATTTGCTGAGCTTGTTACCTTTGACTTTACCAAGAAGCAGTATCTCTATGGTGCCTGTCAGCCCTATTCCATAAACCCCGATGCATATATTTTTGACCAATTGTTCCTAGATCGTCCCGGTAACAATAACATTCAATTGGAATTAGGTTACGATTACCGTAACAATGTAGATCAATATCCGCTCTGGCAGCAATATCTTAGAACTTACCAACCTCCCGTACTTATCACTTGGGGCAAAAATGATTTTATATTCACCATACAAGGAGCCATTGATATCGCAAGCCAGTTAAACTGTGTGGAAATCTATTGGTTGTGCGGCGGGCATTTTGTATTGGAGGAACAAAGTGTGCAAGTATCCCTTCTCATCAAAAATTTCTTTGGACGTGTATATCCTGAGATGCCTTGGTACCAATGCTAAGGCTTTATTCCCTATAAGCACAGGTTGACATGCGAAAAATATGCTTCCGCAATTAAAAAGGCCGCCTTGAAGGCGGCTTTTTTAGCATATATTCTTTGGCACTCCACTAGTTATCCATTTTTCTTGACGAGGTTCACATGGTCTAGACCTGTTCCGCACGTACCATTGAAAATAAACTCAAGCTTGTAATTACCTCGGATATAAGTGATTTTTTTCTGCACCATCTCACCGGACTTGATTAGAACGGAATCTTTCGGTGCTCCCCAGTGCTGAATGAGCATGCGTGTGGAAATACCGCCGAGGTTCGTCTGACGCTCGACGTTTGTTCCGAGGTAACGCATCTCCCGAATTTTATCTAACTTATAATTAATTGCGTATCCGGGATGTCCCATCTCCGCATGATAAACATCAAATCCATCGGCGTCTGTAGCAGGAGAATACGCTTTGCCAATGGTGTTAATGACAGTCTTATGGGAAGTTGAACCAATTGTGAAATTATGAAAATTAGGAAACTGGCCTTTAAGAGATGGTTTGTAGAAGCTCATAAGAGTCTGATAAGCCTTCTGATGTGCGTCGACAGATGCAATGGCTGTGGTGGCAACTACATTATTTGGAATGAGACTTGCCGCAGAAATGGCCAAGATTCCGGCCACTAAGACGTATACCGCCTTTTTTTTCATGGATGTGTAAAAATTCATGTATACTTCCTCCTTATGGTTTTAGTTAACCTGATATAAATACTACCTGTCTTTTGACGAAGGTAATCCGGTATTTGCAGAATTGTTGTCCCAAAAACAATTATAATTATTATTGTTTCAAAGATCTGTAATCTACATTACAAACCATTCAGCTAGAAAAACTTACGCAGTTGCCTTCTTTGACTTTATTCTTTTGAATAGAAATGCAGTCAACAGGGAGAAAGGAACGAGAATTATGAATGGTATGGAATAATACATCCAAATTTCTTTAATGAAGGCGATAAGATCGAGTTGATTGGGGTGAATAAACAACGATAGCTGTATAATCAATAAGCTTAATGGAATTAAGAAGAACCGATAATTCCTGCTTCCTAATGTCTGCGATAATGCAAGTGCCGTTGTAAGGTGGATTACCGTCAGCTTTAAGAACTCCTCGAAAATCCAAATCACAAAGAAGAGGGGTTCTATTCTCTCAAAGAAGTCGCCGATTGAAATATACATCACAGCAGTATAGGAAGGGAAGACCTGTTGACTCGTAATTTCCCCAAGTACAAAAATATCTGTCAGAAAAGTAATCATAATTAGAACACCGGATACAGCAATAGCTGTTGTTACGGTTTTTATTACGGGTGCAGTTCGATTCAAAAAAGGAATAAGCATGGCAAACAGCATTGTTTCCCCGAACTGGATTGTAGCAATTTGCCCTGCACCTTCAAGAACAGGAGTCCATCCACTCTCCATAATCGGTAATATATTCTCCACCTCCATGTTCGGAACCAAAAGTAAAGTGGCTAGTACCCAAGACAATAATGCAAACGGTAGCAAAAAAAACGCACATCTGCAAATAACTTCAATTCCGCACCACGCTGTCCAAGCGACAATGCCTATAAGAACCGTCCCTACAACAATGGTCGGGGTGCGTGGAAGTAAGGCGGTATTAGTGAAGTCTGTAAAATTCCGTAGTACATAGGATTCTAGAGTCAAACCATACCAGACGTACATGAGTCCAATGGTTTTACCAAGCCAAGAACCAAGGAGCATATGGGCAATTTCAATTATGGATTTATGAGGGTATTGGCGACACAGATATGCGTAGACTGCGTTTAGCCCTATACCCGCGAACGTACCTAATACGGGGGAGAGCCAAGAATCATGTCCGGCATCGAATCCAATAGGTAGCGTATAGATGCTACCCATAATATATAAGAACATGAGGACAAAAAGCCCAGTGTTTGAAATTTCTCCATTATTCTGAAAACTTTTCATTAGAATTCTCCTTTATTTCACGCTTGGAATGATGAATTCAATCCATTTTCGTACCCAAGCAGCGGGACCAATGAGAGGGAACTCCCAGATAAGCAATATCCCAAGTACGGTTGAAACGCATAGCATGAATGCTACACATATTCGCTCTGATAAATTCGTCTTCTCGCGCATGAAATGGAAATGGACTCCCGTCAGCAGGGACATCCCCGTTAGGAACAGTGTAGTATAGATAATCATGTCACCTTTTGTCTGCCTCTCTGATTGAATTCGATACGACTCCCGCTCTCTTCAAATGGATTTTTACGTTTACTATAATTTCGGCATTCGCATAAATATCATCCCAATTTGCCTCGATTCGTTTCCATGTTTCATAGTTGTGCCGGTGCAACTGCAACCCAATACCGAATACATCGGATTTCAATTGAGATTGAGTTTTTCTAACAGTACGAAATGTCTCATCTTTTAGGAAATGCCCAAGCTCTTTCTCGATGATTCCAATAGTGTTCCGGCTTATGTTCATGTCGACATTGGCCTCATGCAGGACACCACTCGCATCCAGATCAATTCGTACAGTTGCTTTATTGCCCTTGATGTTGGTGACAAATTTGCTTTTCATATCGTTCAGAATCACGCCGACATTACCGCCTATATGAGGAAGTGTCGTTCCTATAAATTCCTGTTTGGTTTCTTCCTTTATCCACCTCAAGCTTCTGGTTTCGTTGTTGTTCAAGTATCCGACCAGCTTATAATCTTTAAAAACAGCCGTCGATGAAAGGCTGAAAACGGTAAAGTTCGACTGGCCGGTCGGAGGCACCAATTCAATAGCACCCGTTACGGGCACGATGCCTTCCTCGGCTTGCATCATCATGAAGTCACGCATTGTGACGGATGTTCCGACTCCGGCACGCTCCAACTCACGGACTTCCTCGGAGGGTATACGCTCAATTGGATGGTCAGTCTTGAGGAGTTTGGAAGCTTCATTGCCTTTGGCCACGACGATAAAAGTCCTTAGTCTGCTTCCCGGATCACGAGCGTAATAATCAAGAATATCCTTGATGCCTTTTCGGGCCAGACCTTCGCCAATGAATACAACTCGCCGATGACCTTTGAAGAAGTGTCTCGACATCTTTTCCTGCACTTTTCTTTCGGTATCATGAAGGTTTGTTCCGGTTGCAGAAAAGACGACATAGGTTTTTCCAAGTGTTCCGTTGGTTGAGGTACTGCTGCTCTCGCCTCCTCCTGCTCCAGCGGCAATAGGGACGAGAATGGACGTCTTAAGCTCACCCTTATTCGTCAAATCAAGCGCGGAAGCCATAAAAAAAGCCATATCGTTCATCTCAATTCGATCCCAGCATCCACTTAGCAGCATAAGTCCAATAAACAGAAAGAACATCTTTTTCATTTGCTTCCCTCCTTGCGCAGGGTCCTTTTGTTTGGCTGGGATGTAAAGAATAGAGTCCATAAAGGGGCACGGAAAAATGTATCTTTAAGAACGCGGAAGCTGTAAGGAGCTGTAGGAAACAAATACGGAACACCGAAAGAGCTGAGTCCGCTTAGATGAACGAGAATTATTAACAATCCAACGGCAATGCCATAAAGCCCGAACATACCCGCGAATAGAATTAAAGGAAATCTGAGTAATCGAAATGCAAGACCGAAGTTGTAACGAGGAATAGTAAATGAAGCAATACCTGTCAAGGAAACGACAATAACCATAGGAGCTGAAACAATCCCCGCTTCTACGGCTGCTTGACCGACCACGAGTCCACCTACGATACTGACTGCCTGCCCGATTTGTTTAGGCAATCTTTCTCCGGCCTCTCGTAACCCCTCGAAAGTAATTTCCATAATAATGGCTTCTACCAAAGCAGGAAAAGGAACTCCCTCCCGTGCAGCAGCAATGCTCAGTAAGAGATTAGTCGGTATCATCTGTTGATGAAACGTGGTGAGTGCAACGTAAAGGGAAGGCAACAAGAGTGAAATCATGGCGAACAAAAGTCGAATTAATCGGATAAAGTTAGCATACACGACGCGTTCATAATAATCTTCGCCAGTTTGGAGGAATCCCCAGAACGTCATCGGAGCACAGATGACAAAGGGAGAACCGTCTGTCACGATGGCTACTTGACCTTGTAATAGGCCCGAGACAACATAATCGGGTCTCTCCGTTACAAGAAATTGGGGAAAGGGGGAGAAGGTTCTCTCTTCAATAAGTTGTTCAATATAGCCCGATTCGAGGATTGCTTCCGTCTTAATCTTTTCGATTCTCATTTTTATTTCTTGCAGAGTAAACTCATCCACGATACCACTGATATAAGCGATTGCGACATCGGTTTGAGCCAAGTCGCCTACTGTGGTCATATCAAATTTTAGACGGGATGACCTAATTCTTCTGCGTATCAGGCTCGTATTTGTCCGAAGAATCTCGGTAAATGAATCCCTAGCTCCACGGACCGTATTCTCGGTAGATGGTTGTTCGACGGATCGGGTTTTCCCTCCCGATACTCCTACAAGCAGGGCATCTTTTTGACCCTCAATGCAGATGGCGGCATGTCCTTTCAATATTGTTTGCTCCAACTTGCTGAATTCGGCAGCGCTATTCACTTGACCGTTGGCAATCAATTGATTTTTAAGAAAATCGAGTATATTTTCTTTGCTAGTTTGGTGGGAAGGAAGGCAAGCCATTAATGGTTTTATCACACATTCGTCTAGCATAATATCATCGACCAGACCATCGATATAGATTAAGAGGGCTTTTTCCCTGCCTCCGATTTCCAAAGGGCGGAATACAACGTCCGAGCAGCCAGCGAAAATTATTCGTAAGAGATGATCGTTTTTTTGCAGGTCCATATGAAGTTTTTCGGCCGGCAAAGCAGGGTGTTTATCCTGGATGATTTTTTCTGCTTTAGTTTTGCTCCAATATCGATTCCTTAGCATCCGCTTACCTCCTTTGAACATTAATACGACCTTAATTGTTTTCGTAGTTTGACCGTAAGAACGGCTTAATATTCCAAAAGGTGGTTAGCTGAACTTCCCTTCCATGCATTTTTCGACCTGTTCGAGGTGAATCATAATTTCCTTTCTTCCCGTGCGGATCAGCCCAAGGTTAATCATTCGTTTCAGAACAATGGTCACAGCCTCGCGAGTCGCTGCGACCATATTCGCGACGTCTTGGTGCGTGATGTGAATATCAATGAGTACAAACCCTTCTTCCTTAGGTATCCCGTATTTCACAGCCAATTTCAGCAATAGATATAGGATCCGATCTTGAAGGCTACCGAGAGCTAGCGCCTCCAACATTTCATCCCGTTCCTTTATTCTTGCGCTGAGTTCCTTTAGAAATTTCATTCCCAGTTCTGGTCGCTGTATTAAGAATTGCTCAAATGGCTCTTTTTTTACGCCACATATGAATGTATCAATCATCGTCTCCATATATAAATTGTCTGTATTAAAAGAGAGCATATTTAGTGACCCATACATACTCCCATTGCCCAAGATTCCGATAGTGTACTGCTTACCTTCTGGACTAATCTTGTAAAGTCTAATCTTTCCCTGCTTAAGGAAAAATAGGCCTTCCTTGGCGCTTCCGGGCGTTTGAATTACTGTGTTAATGGGGATCATCTCGTAGTGATTAAATAATGCGATTTGATCTAATTCATTTAAATCCTTCTCCGATAAATCCTTGAACATGCTGTGTTGGGACAAAGCCCAATTTTTATTATCATTCATTTAGTTAAAACTCCTGTCTCATGGGTTTGCAACTGACGCTACATGGTAATGAGCAGAAATCTAAAATAAGAACAATACAAGCGGGTTCCAATGTCGGAGCCCGCTTGTTCTTTGATTCTGCAGAGTATCTCTATCCCTAATTTATTCTTAATCTGTAGTTGGTTCGTCCACAAATACAGTTAAGGATTGAATTAAACCATTCTCCACAGTAATGAAATCTTGCCCAGTAATCACGACTGGATTATCAGGGGATTCATAGTTCCAACTAAATCTCGCTTGATCATGGTGTTCGTCTATTGAACCGGGAGTAACCGTGAACACTCTTCCGGGATTTTTGGCTTGTACTTCATCAATAAGGTCAGATAGAGCTTCATGTCCAACAACGATATCGGAGAAGAACGGATCAAATATTCGGCAGTTTGACTTGTAAACCTCTTGAATTTTGATTCTTCTTTTTTGAGAATCTGTTTCACTCCAAATTTCAATGTGTTTATTTATTAACAGCTCAATTGTTATGCCCAATATCTTTTTACCTCCTGGTGCATTACTTAACTATAGAGCAGTCTTTATTATTAATAATTTATTAATACTGTCCTGCTCCGCCATCCACCGGTAATTCAATTCCTGTAATATAGTTACTGTCATCGGAAGAAAGGAATTTAACAGCTTTTGCAATATCTTCAGGTGTTCCTATTCTGTCCAATGGAATTTGAGTTTGCAAGTATTCAAGTGTTCCAGGCAGCGCTTCTTTTCCAAACAAAGACTCGTAAGCTGGCGTATTAATGTACCCCGGGTGCACAACGTTTACACGTATCTGTGTTCCCTTAAGATCTAAAATCCAACTCCGTACGAGTTGACGGATCGCTGCTTTCGTAGCTCCATAAACGCTGAATGCAGGGTCTCCCTGGGTTGCTACCAGAGAACCATTCAAGATAATGGAGCCAACCTTATCGGGGAAGAGAGGCAGCGCTTTTTGTACTGTAAATATGGTTCCCTTCACATTCACATCAAACGTCTTGTAATAATGCTCTTCGCTAATTTCCCCAAGAGGAACCAGACTTCCAAGCCCTGCGTTAGCAAAAAGAAAATCCAAATGGCCCTTTTCGCGTTTAACGGTTTCATACAGCTTGTCGATATCGTCCAGGTTAGAAACGTCTCCTTGCACACCGGTTGCATTAGCCCCAATCAGCTTTACAGCGGTGTCTAGTTCGTTCTGTCTCCGTCCTGTGACAAACACATGTGCCCCTTCCTGGGCATACATCATTGCAGCTCCCAGACCAATTCCGCTTGTCCCACCAGTGACAACCGCTACTTTCCCATCAAATAATCCCATAATTGCATGCCTCCTTTTAGTGCCGTTTCCCGGCTGTTAAATTACTTCCCCATTCACCTGTTGAAACAAGCCAATTCATGGTTCTGCCGATCATGATACTAGCAGCCTGTTGATTAGGAGTTTCTCGATATGGCTTTGTCGCTTCTTCGGCAAGCCATGTTTCTTTGGAACAATTCCAGATTTCATAAAAAACAACATCATCTGGGTTGTCGATATCTTCATGAACGATGGCGTTCACAAACGTGGCTTCCTGTGACATTCTATCGAAAAGAGGCACCAATAACTGCATGAACTTCTCTTTCATATTTGGCTTTAAAGTAAACCTTGCAACAATAATGATTTGTTCTGTGTTAGCCATGTTTCTCAACCTCCATCTCTTGGTCTTGGTGATGCCGTTTGCACAAGTGCTATTATGCCCCTTTATATCCAAAAAAAATAGTACGTACTTTCAAGTGATATAGTTACTATATGGTTACAATTGCGGTTTAACTAGGATTCTTATTAGTCTAAGTTCATAATTTGAAATTCACCTTCAATAAAATGTTGATTGGCATATGACCCTCCCCATTTGCAAAGTTCCCTCATAATTGGCTCAAGAGATTTCCCTAATTCAGTCGCAGAGTATTCCACTTTTGGCGGAACCTGGTTGTAGGATTTTCGGTTGATCATTCCGTCAGTCTCCAGCTCCCTCAATGTTTGCACAAGCATTTTTTGAGTAATGGAAGGGATTAGCCTTTTCAACTCGCCCGTTCGTTTCGGATCTTTGAGCAAATAATACAAAATTAAGGACTTCCACTTACCCCCTATAATGTCCAGAGTGATTTCTAGATCACAATGATAAATTTTCATAGTTCACCTCTTCTGACATATTATTAGTCCAAGACAAGCGAGCGAGTTCCATGTCGGAACCCGCTTGTCTATGGTTATTAACAAAAGTATAATTTACCATTGTAACTTTAAGATTTTTTGATGAATTGATCGAGTGGTCCGAGAGTGATTGCTTTATATTTTTCTGAAAGTTCCATAACCTTATCCATATCAAAGGAAATAAATGGTGGTAAATCACTATTTAATGCTGGCTCAGCCATTTCAAGGAAAATCCCTAAAAATTCTGCACGACTAAAAAAGTTCAGCAAGCGAACAGGTTCATTGCCCACGGCACGGACACCGTGCGGAACATTTTTAGGTAGAAAAACAAATGAACCAGGCTTCGCCTCTATTTTCTCCCCATCGAGGTAAAATTCCATTTCACCTTCAAGGATGTAGAATGCTTCGTCCTCTTCAGTATGGATATGGTAAGGAGGTTCGAATCCTGCCGGAACGAGACATTCAAACATGGCAAATTTGCCGTCCGTAGAAATAGCATCAGCCTTGATTGTCAAATGAGTACCTACATACCAAAATTCTTTTCCAACTTGACTTTCTTTCGGATTGTAATCATAATACTTCATCTATTAAACCTCCATAAATTATAACTATTACATGTAAGTTTTCCATGAACATTTATAATCATACTGAAGATCTTGAAATTTAACTGTAATTTAAATTACAATTATAGTTTCCAATCTATATCTATATTCCAGGAACTAAGGGTTAAATGGAGACATGTCTGCCTCACTCCAACGCATGCCGCCAACCTCAAACAACTCTAACGTCTCTTTTATTGAGAAACGCACGCACCTATTAGCTCCACGAAACCGGATTAACTCTTTCTCATCCCATACGATTTCCGCCTCTCCGGACACATGCAAAGAGCTAGCATTGCTGTAATTTAAGAAGAGCAATCCTGCGGATGGTTCTATAAGAAGGTTACCTAGCGTGTTGAACATAGAGTTTCCAGCATAATCAGGAAATAGTAGAGTCTTCTCATCTTGAACAAGTACGAATCCTGGATTCCCTCCTCGGTGAGAAGCGTCCATGGCTCCATCGGGGCTTGTTGTTCCAATATAGAATGTGTCTGCTTCGTTAATCCATCTCTGCTGCCTGATTGTTAGGCTGACTCCTCTGTTACTATCTACAATTCTCCGTCCGTATCCTTCAGATGCGAGCATTGTTCTCTGTTGAATGTATTTAGGGCAATTTCCGTACACTTGGTCAGCATTTAGCAGTAAAGAACCGCCTTGCCTGCGGATGTTGCCATTTACACGTATCCTAACGCGAATGTTCGTGTCAATTACTATAAGCCCAGCATTTTGAATAAGCGCTTCCCCGATACGTATGGGATCTTCATTGGGGATGACGGTTTCAATGCGAAGCATGCTTTCATCGACGACTTCAATAAACCCAGGTTCGCCGACAAGAAAGGTAGTCCAGACCCGCCCGGCATTATCTTTTGAAGCCAGTACAGCAAAAGTCTGCGACTTGAAAAAAGTAGCGATTCCTTTGGAAAAACGGTCGCTGATGATCTTCGCATTCTGCTCTGCAAACTGCACTTCCCCGGCCCGAGCTTGAACCGTCCTTTCTCCGATATGATAGATGTTTTTCATTTATGTTCGTTCTCCCAACAGTTCCAGATCACCGGATTTCGGAGCTTTGAATAAAAGAAGGTTATGAGCCATTTTATCTTTCAAATATTATTTTATCCTATCACTAAACTTTCATTCAAAGGTTGCAAATTCATGGAATTATCATTGAATATATTATGTTAACCAATGAGACTGGCCAGATTATCAAGACATACGCAATTAGCAAATTTATTTCTGGTAATCATCCTAATTTAATTTACGGCGAATAAACATTCGAACCCCATAGTACGCAATTGCAAATATAAGAAGACTTAACACTCCTGCCGAAATGCCCAACACGGTCGGAGTGTACATCACACCAAAGGCAACTTTAGATTGTAACTGATCTACCGTTGCGTACTCGTTGATGATATCCGGTTCGTTTTTTCTCGTTAACCACATTCCTTGTATGACAGGCCAGATTATCATTACAAGCGCGATTAACAATGTCATGCCCACGGATTCCACCATCACACGTTTGTTCAGTTTCATATTCAATATCTACTCCTTACTTTTTATTATTTTCATTCCTCAATTCAAACGTTTCCACCTTGTCATCCGTCTTTACGGTTACTTTAACGGACTCATCTTCAGCGGGAATGGCGCCGTTCCCCTTTTGATCTGCCATAACTAAATCATCTATCGTTGGCGGTTGGTCCATGGAACGCTTTCGAGAACCTGAACTATCTTCATATCCATATTCAAAGTGTTTCACATCAGCCAAATCCGATAATGAACCTTTATATGTCAGTTTGAATTTACTTATGTGTTCCCCTTTATAATCTTTCCCTGAGAATTCGCTGGTTCCATTCACCTCATACTTTGCAGACCAGTTAGTGTTCTCTCCGACGTAAACATAATCATGAACATACACTTCTTTATCTGAACAGCCTGTCAAAAAGGAGAACGCCGAGACGAGTACTACGAATAACGCCTTACTGTACGTGTTTTTCATATCAGACTCCTTCCATGTCCAATGGGTCGAATTTTTATTTTACTTATATTATGACGAATTGGAAGGGAATTAGTTGCGTCTCAGCAATACAACAAGAAGAAGCTCCCCAGGTTCCTGGAAGCTTCTTCTTGTTTATACTATATACATATTTTACAATCCCGGAGCTACTCCCTTCAGCAAGAAGCTGAAGGTGTACTCACGATTCGCATACAATGTGTATTCCGCATGGGTTCTGGCTTGCCAGCTGTCATCGCCGCCGACACCCATCTGACGATAGTTGACGCGTACAACGGTCTTATCGGAAACCGGCAGCTTGTATGGATGATCATTCGCTTCCAGTTCATCAAAGTTCCAAGGCAGCGCATTAAATTCCACTTCAGGCAATCCGCGCACTTCAAGACCATAACCCGCATCGTTAAGCACCGTAGCATAACGCACGCCCGTCTTGTTGCCGCACTCTTGCGGACGCAGATAAGGAACAAATTGCTCTGCGACTTTACCTTCGAACTTGCCCAGCTTCGCGCTGGTTTGACGGTCCCAATAGTTCTCATGCGGTCCGCGGCCGTACCACGTTAACGCGTCGAAAGCCCCGTCCATGTTAAACGTCATGCCCACTTCCGGAATTTCCGGGAGACCGTTGCCAGGTGCCAGTTGTTGCGTAATCCGCACTTCGCCTTCGCCGTTCACAGCATACACAACGGTACATGACGATCCGCCGGCTAGGTTAAATCCAGCTTCAACTTCAACGGTGCCGCCTTTATGCTTCCATTGGAAGTGAGTCAGCACTCGTTCTGAACCTGCTGTGCGCCAAATCGCTGTGCGTTCTTCATGCTTGTTTCCGCGGTCATTATCCGTATATGCGCGCCAGAAGTTCGGCGCAACAGCGGATTTCAACAGTTCCTGACCGTCCATCTTGTAAGACGCCAATCCACCGGTTGCAACGTCAAAGCGTAATGTGAAACGTCCGCCGCTCACTTCAATGCCACCCTCGAAAGGCAGAACATTCAGTTCACTTGCCGATCCGCGCTCGGACATTGTCACCGCACTTGTCGCAGCCGGCAGTACGAATTGCTCCCAAGCCAGTTCATGGCCGGCCGCCGCCCAGGCGGATGCTTCCTTCGTCACAGCCGATAAAGTCAAGACCGCTTCTTCACCGACCAGCAGGGCCGCAGCGGCAACGGCATCGGTCAACTCCACGGTAACCGTCTCACCGGGCGCTCCGTCAACGGTAAAGGTTCCCTCCGCGGACGGAACACCGCTTGCCAACAGCTGCCACTTATAATCGTAGCTACTCAGATCCGTGAACAAATTACCGTTCTTAATCTCATACTGACCCGCGGCCGCATCTTTCACTGTGAACTTCAGGGTCTGGTAGCATTTCTTCACTTCAGCCAGCTTGGAAGTAACGGTTCCGTCCGCGAACAATAAGCCGTTGCCGCAGAAGTTGCCGTCATGCGGCGTTTCGCCGAAGTCCCCGCCGTACGCCATATATTCCGTGCCGTCTTCCGTACGGGAGCGAATGGCCTGATCAATCCAATCCCAGATAAATCCGCCTTGCAGTACGGGATATTTCTCGAATAACTCCCAGTACTTATGCAGGCCGCCGTTGGAATTGCCCATCGCGTGACTGTATTCGCACAGGATAAACGGTTTCTTCGGATTATTCTTGGCATACTCTTCCACTCGGCTAGGTACCGTGTACATGTGACTTTCGATATCCGAAGCGCGGTCGGATGCTCTCCAATGGAACACACCTTCGTAATGCACCACTCTGGAAGGATCCGCTTCATGGAAGAAATCGTGCATCTTCAAGAAGTTATCGCCTCCGAAGGACTCATTGCCAAGCGACCAGATTACAATAGAAGCGTGGTTCTTATCCCGTTGAAACATCGAATTCGCACGATCCAACACGTTAGCCGTCCATTCCGGATGACTTCCCGGAACCGTGCGTTCTTCCAGCACCTCGGACCCATATGACCAGCTGCCGTGCGTCTCCAGGTTGGTTTCGTCAATCACATACAGTCCATACTCGTCGCATAACTCATACCATCGCGGATGATTCGGATAGTGAGATGTACGCACGGAGTTCACATTGTTCGCTTTCATAATCCTTACATCACGCACCATATCTTCGTACGAAACGGCACGTCCGGTATCGCAGCTAAACTCATGGCGGTTTACACCGCGGAATAACACACGCTCGCCGTTAATCTTCATCAAACCGTCCGCAATCTCAAACTTGCGGAAACCGACGCTGCTGCTTATATATTGAATCGCTTTACCCGTTTCGTCCTTCAACTCCAGCACAAGCGTGTAAAGATTCGGCTGCTCGGCGCTCCATTTCAGCGGATTGGATATTGTAACAGACCCGGTGCGGTTAAAGCTGCCTTCGCTGTTTCCATCGGTATTCAATTCAAATGAAGTTACCGCTTTGTCACTGTGATACAAATGAGCATGCACGCTCAAGCCTTCAATGCCCTGAAGTCCGAAAACATCTTCAACGCTTGCTTCCACTTCAAGCACAGCATCCTTCAGCTGCTCATCCAGGTTCGTGTGAACGAAGAAATCCGTAAGCTGACGAGACGGCGCCGAATACAAATACACATCCCGGAAAATCCCGCTCATCCGCCAGAAATCCTGATCCTCCAGCCAGCTGGCATCGCACCAACGATACACTTCAACCGCCAGTTTATTCTCGCCGTCCACCAGATAAGGGGTCAAATCGAATTCCGCCGGTGTAAAGGTATCTTCGCTATACCCGACCAAATCCCCATTCAACCACACATAGAACGCGGACTCCACACCTTGGAACGAGATCGAAACCGGTTGGTCCTTCCACTCGGCAGGCACGGTAAATGTACGAACATAAGAGCCTACAGGATTATAATTCACCGGGGCAAAAGGCGGCTGAATCGGCTCACGCACTTCCCACGGATAACGCACATTCGTATATTGCGGGTAATCATACCCTTGCAGCTGCCAGTGCGCAGGAACAGGAATCTCATCCCAGCCATCGTGGCTGAAGTCATTCCGGTAAAAATCCTGAGGACGCTGCGCCGGGTTCTCCGACCAGGCAAACTTCCATGTTCCGTTGAGGGAAAGATAGGAAGAGGAAGTTTTGTAACCGCCTTTGAGCGCTTCCTCCAACGAATCGTACGTTTTCAGGTTGGCATGAGCTTCCATGCGGTTCAGTTGAAAGATTTCAGGGTTATTATTCCATTCCGGATATCCGTTAGCCGGGGGTGTGTATACAAATTTAGGTTTCTTGGTTTGGGTGCTCATGATCATACTCTCCCTTAGTTTAGTTCAAAATCAATCATTATAATGTAAGCGTAACCGCCGGAGCACGGAGCCGTCTATATAAAATAAGAAAACAGATGATATAAGAAAACGGAAGTCGGGATGACCTTGGTAACGTTCGTGTAAACGGCAAAAAACCGGGGCATCTTCCCCGGTTCATGATATCCAAGTTGATTAATGATAATACGGAACGTCGAATTCCAGGCCGCAAGGGCCGCCGTCCGGATTCGCTTCCGGCATAATTTCCTTACCGTGAACGTCGTATAGGGGCCGATAGTGTTCACCGATGCTCGTAGCCGAGGAATTTGCATAATGGCAGATGAAGGCTCTGCGAAATTCGTCCTTGGTCTTATTGCGATAAGAGCCGTGAATTAAATTTCCGTTGAAGAATAACACGTCCCCTTTATCCATCACGACCGGAATCGCTTTCTGATCCTTGGGCGGTTTCACGTAGTGGGTCGTGAACGACTCTTTGCTGTCCGCTTCTTCGGGACAAGAAATATCATGGTCATGCGTCTTTGGCACGACAAGAAGCCCGCCGTTCTCTTCATGCGCCGCATCAATGGACGTCCAGGCCGCGATACAGTTACCCGGCTCCACCTTCAAGTAGAAGTTATCCTGATGCAACGCCTGTCCGCGGGAACCCGGGGGCTTGTAATAGAACATGCTTTGTGCCGCGTAAGCCTCTTCCCCGTAAAGATCCTCAAGGACAGCCAATACCGGCTTGTGCAGCATGTATCTCATGGCAGTCTCGTTATAACGGTGCGGGTGCATGACACGGGGATACCGTTTCAGCGGATCTTCCGTCTCTCCGTCCAGAACAGGTTCAAAGTAACCTGGAACCACTTGATGACTGATTTCCTCGAACGTGCGCTCGATCGTAGCCACATCTTCTTGGCTAAACAATCCTTTCACAATCAGATAGCCTTCCTTATCAAAATGCTCTTTCTGTTCTTGCGTAAGCGTTCGTAGAGCAGCTTCCATAAGAATCCGCCTTTCTCCATCGTAAGCGATTGTAGTTTATACTGCTATTTTAATGGGATACAGCGATAAGTTGAAGTAACAATGATGCTGAAAACCTACAGGATCCTGCTGCGGCAAGGTGAAACGGCTTGCGCCGTCCTAACAGGCGCACAGTTCGTTTCATGCCGGAGAAATATCAGAATAGGGTATGAGCAAAAAACTTATACTTTCTGATATTTCAAAAAAACTGCCTCATTGCATTAAAAAATGCAATGAGGCAGTTTTCATTTAAACGATGTTACTTGCTCAGACGCCACGCTATGTCGTTCAATCGCAGTTCATTTCGGAACGCATGCGGTGTCGTGCTGTTATCGATATGCACACACTCGATGCCTGCCATTTCGGCAAAGTCATTCAACTGCTCGGCCGTCACCACATACGAGAAGCCCGTATGGTGCGCGCCGCCCGCCAGAATCCAGGCTTCAACCCCGTCCTTCAAGCTGGGCTGCACCTTCCACAGGACGCGGGCGACCGGCAGATTCGGCATCGCTTCGGTCGGCTGAACCGCGTCCACTTGATTTACGATCAGACGGAATCGATTACCCATATCAATGATCGATGCGTTCAGCGCGCTGCCCGATCGGCCGTCGAATACCATGCGCGCCGGATCTTCTTTGCCGCCGATGCCGAGCGGGTGTACTTCAATCTTTGGCTTGCCTGCCGAGATGGTAGGACAAATCTCCAGCATATGCGCGCCAAGAACGAGTTCATTCTCGGGATCCAGATGGTACGTATAATCTTCCATAAAGGACGTTCCTTCATTGCCTGCCATAATTTTCATTAACCTCACCAAAGCCGAGGTTTTCCAGTCGCCTTCACCGCCGAACCCGTACCCGTCCGCCATGAGGCGTTGAACGGCAAGTCCCGGGAGTTGTTTCAGGCCGTGAAGATCCTCAAACGTCGTAGTGAACGCTGTAAAGCCCCCTTCTTCAAGGAAGGCGCGCATGCCGAGTTCCAATCTCGCCTGGTATCGGATGGACTCGCGAACCGCCCCTTCCGTACGGGCTTCAGGAGTCAAATCGTAGGCGGAATCATACTCGTCCATCAGACGGTTCAGCTCATCATCCGTTACAGCATTCACCTTGGCAACGAGGTCGCCGACGCCATAACCGTTCACTTCCCAGCCAAACTTGATTTGAGCCTCCACCTTATCCCCTTCGGTAACCGCGACCTGTCGCATATTATCGCCAAACCGGGCCACTTTCAACGTACGGCTTTCGGCAAAAGCAACGGCCGTACGCATCCAGCTGCCAAGGCGCCCGCGTACCGCTCCATCTTCCCAATAACCGACAACGACCTTGCGGGAGATGCCCATACGCGCGCCGATAAAGCCGTATTCACGATCGCCGTGCGCCGCCTGATTCAGGTTCATGAAATCCATGTCGATGGAGGCCCATGGAATATCCCGGTTATACTGTGTGTGCAGGTGAAGCAGCGGTTTGTTGAGTTGGGAGAGTCCGGCGATCCACATTTTGGCAGGTGAAAAGGTGTGCATCCACGTAATGATTCCCGCGCAAGTATCGTCCGAGTTGGCTTCAATACATAGCTTGCGGATGGCGTCCGGTGTGGTTAACACAGGTTTGAATACAAGTTCGAAAGCAAGGGCCGGATCTTTGTGCAGCCCTTCAGTAATGGTGCGGGAATGGGCTTCCACTTCTTTCAGGGTCTCAGGACCGTACAGATGTTGGCTTCCTGTGACGAACCAGAACTGGTAAGGCTTAACTTGTAACATTGACATGTATAAATCCTCCTTAATATGGGGCTGTGCCTTATTTTTAAGCGGTTGTGAGGGCAGGTGTTTCCTGTGCATTCTCTTTGAGCGCCTTCAGACGCTTCATCACATCGTTCTCTCCGCGGCCGAAATAGTCATGCAGCTTGCTATACTCCTGATAGAGTGCTTCGTATACAGCCACATTCTCCGGGATTGGGCGATAGCTCTCTTCACGGACACGCGCCATGCGCTCTGCCGCATCGACAATTGTGTCATAGCCGCCCGCTTCCGCTCCCGCCGCAACCGCCGCGAACATAGCGGCACCCAACGCCGGTGTCTGCTTGGAAGCTGCTACCTTGATCTCCCGGTTGGTTACATCGGCATAGATTTGCATAAGCAGCTGATTCTTCTGCGGGAGACCTCCGCATGCGTACAATTCTTCCACCGGAACGCCGTTTTCGTGGAACGCGTCGACGATTTTGCGTGTGCCGAAAGCTGTGGCTTCCAGTAACGTACGGTAAATTTCTTCAGGCTTCGTCAACAATGTGCATCCGACCAGCAATCCGGTTAAGTCGGTATCCACTAACACCGAACGGTTGCCGTTCCACCAATCGAGCGCCAGCAATCCGGTTTGGCCAGGTTTGTAAGCCGAAGCTTTCTTCTCCAGCCATACATGTACATTGACGTCTTCGGCAGCGGCCGCTTCTTTCACATAAGCGGGAACCGCTTCCTCCACGTACCATTCAAAAATATCGCCTACCGCCGACTGACCCGCCTCATAGCCCATGTAGCCCGGGATGATGCCGTCTTCTACCACGCCGCACATGCCTTCCACTTCGCGCTCTTCGGTGCCGAGCAGCATATGGCAGATCGAAGTGCCCATCGCCATCACAAGCTTGCCGGGTGTAACAACGCCTACCGCCGGCACGGCCGCATGCGCATCCACATTGCCTACCGCGACTGCGATGCCGGGGTTCAAGCCCATGAGCTGCGCCATCTCCTCAGTCAGCTCGCCCGCCTTGGTGCCCAGCGGTACGATACTTCCGCGCAGCTTCGTGTCCGTAAGGTGCTCTAACCGGGGATCTAACGCCTTGAAGAACGCTTTGTCCGGGTAACCGTCGCCTTTGTGCCAGATCGATTTGTAGCCGGCCGTACAGGAATTCCGCAGAACGCTGCCGGTCATCCGCGAGACGACCCAGTCCGTCGCTTCCAGGAACAGGTCGGTCTGCTCATAGATATCCGGAGCTTCGTTCAAAATCTGCCAAACTTTCGCCATCATCCATTCGGACGAAATTTTGCCGCCGTATCTTGGCAGAAAGGCTTCGCCGCGGGAGGCCGCAATCTCGTTGATGCGGTTAGCCTCTTCCTGAGCGGCGTGATGCTTCCACAGCTTGACCCAGCTATGCGGATTATCTTTATACTGGGGCAGCAAGCACAAGGGCTCGCCTTGGTTGTTGACAGGCAGCATCGTGCATGCCGTGAAATCGATGCCGAGTCCGATGACATCTTCCGCCGCCACACCGGAAGCTTTCATGACTTCTGGAACGGAACGGGTGAGCACTTCGATATAATCCGCAGGATGCTGCAAAGCCCAATCATGCTCGAGCTTGATGCCGGAGCCGGGTAACACTTCATCGATGACGCCGTGTGTGTAAGGTGTTACATGATCCGCGATTTCCGTACCGTCAGCGAGATCTACGAGTACCGCTCGGCCCGATTGTGTGCCGTAGTCAACGCCGATGGCGTATTTTTTGGAACCTTGAAAACCCATGAATGAACACTCCTTCTTATATTAAAGTTATAGGGTATGAAGAGCTTTGGTCAGGTTAACCTTGTCCGTAGTAAGCATTCGCCCCGTGTTTGCGCAAAAAGTGGCGGTCCAGCAAATGCTGATCCATCGCCTGAACGTCCGCCTTCAGATTTAAAGTCCGTGAAGCGATTTTGGCTACTTCCTCCAAGACAACGGCATTATGTACGGCGGCATGCGCGTCTTTCCCCCAAGTAAAAGGCGCGTGGCAATTCACTAAAACCCCGGGCATCTGGTCAGGATTTAGGTTATGGAACGCTTCAACTATGACATTGCCTGTCTCCAGCTCGTAAGCTCCTTTAATTTCGGCTTCCGTCATCAGTCGGGTACATGGAACTTCACCGTAGAAGTAATCCGCATGGGTCGTACCGAGTGCCGGGATCCCTTTCCCAGCCTGCGCCCAGCTTGTGGCCCAAGGGGAGTGCGTATGCACGATGCCGCCAATGTTGGCGAATGCTTTGTACAGCACCAAGTGTGTGGCGGTATCCGAAGAGGGTTTCAACTTTCCGTCCACCACATTCCCGTCCATATCCACCACCACCATCTGCTCCGCCTGAAGTTCCTCGTATGGCACGCCGCTGGGTTTAATGACGACGAGTTCCAGTTCACGGTCAATACCGCTTACATTCCCCCATGTAAACGTTACCAACTTATGCCGGGGCAGCTCCATGTTCGCTTCCCAAACCTGATGCTTCAATTGTTCCAGACTTAATGTTTGTTGCATTCGTCCTCTCTCTCCCTTCATCCGTTGCTTCGGTGTTCTCTCTCTTGCATCATATCACTTGTACGTACATGTTGGCTATAGTGAAATAACAAAAAGACACCTGTATGTACAGGCGTCCCGTTAGGAAACATGTGATGTTTATTACACGAGGTCTTAGACTACCGACTTGTGACCCGCACCCGGACTGAAAGTCGCGCGAGGTAAGTTAATTAATGCAGCGTTGACAACCGTTGCTCATTGAAGGCCTTCAGCAACGTGTGCCGGTTCGGGCGCACGTGTTGCGCTTCCTGCAAGCTGCGGTGCAGCAGCTCTTCGTCCACGCCGAGTTCATCCGGCGAAACGGGCGCGCCCACCGTCCGCAGCAGCTCGCGCAGCCGGGACGGCTCGGGTACGTCCGCGGCGATTCGCGCCAGCAGCTCCGCCCGCACAGGCTCCGGGAACAGGGCGGGATCGCCCTCGGCCGCCAGTTCCCGGTACATGCGCGCGACTTCCGCGCAGGCCACGGCGACTTTGGCGCCGTGCAGCAGCTGGCGCTTCCCGCGGCGCAAATACGCCATCTCCCAGTAATGGGATAGATGATGTTCAGCGCCCGACGCGGGATGCGACTGCCCGAACAGCAGCATCGCGAGTCCCGATGCGATCAGCGCTTCCGTCAGCGTGCGGATGCCCTGTTCCGTGCGAGCGCCGATGGCTTCGGCTTGCGAAACGCAGGCGACCAGGGCATCGCGCGTGATCCGGTACGCGGCTTCGCAGTAGGGCTCGCCGGCCGTGTGCCGGCCGTACTGCCAGTCGAGCAGCGACGTGTACTTGCCGAGCATATCGCCGAAGCCGGCGGCGATGAGCTCCTGCGGCGCTTGCGTCAGCACGCCGCTGTCGGCAAAAATCGCGATCGGGCCGCTGGCCGGGATCGTGATTTTGCTGCCGCGGAGCAGCACGGGCGCTCCCTTGGACGTGAAGCCGTCCACGGAGGGGGCCGTCGGCACGGAGATGAACGGAACATGCATATGATACGCGGCGAAGCGTGTAATGTCATGGATCGTTCCCGCGCCGACGGCGATGATGACGTCCGTGATGCCGGGCTCAACGGACAGCATCAATTGCACGATGGAGGCTTCATCGGCTACTACATCACCGGAGGCATTGGGATCAATGGTGCATAGCGTAATGATTGCTTCTGCCTCGCTGCTTAACAGTTGCTGGAGCCTCTCTCCTGCCGCTTCAAAAGTGTTGTTATCCACAACAAGCACCATCCGTTGAAATTGACGCCTTTCTGTGTACTGGGCCACCTGCTCCAAAGCGTCATTTCCGATTTCCACCGTTTCAAGCGTAATTTTCTCATGGTGACCGCAATTACAGGTTGAAGCTTGCTCCTGAAGGTTTTGCAACAAATGATGAAGTGCCTTCATTGCCGGTACCTCCCTTAGATTCATATGATTTTATGTCGCTTCAGGCGTTATCCCATTCACTCAGTAGCAGGAGACTACTAATATATCCACAGCACAAACTACTGGCAAAATGTCGATCCGTTCTCAATTAATGCTCCCTGGCACACTATTCCTCAACATGATGCCGGTTCTACACCAATTAATGCTCCTAGGTACATTATTCCTCAACATGTGCAGGTTTTTCGCTATAGCTGAGTCTTAGGGATAACCCGTATTTTGCCAGTAAGCAGGTACCCTGAACACATCCACTAAAAGCTACTGAGTCAACGGGATATCCCCTATTTGGCACCCGAGAAGTTACTGAGTTCCCTATCCAGCCAAGAAGCTGCTGAGTCAATGGGATAACCACCCTACACCGGACGCGTAGACTCCCGAACAACTAACCGAGGCGGGAACACGACATCCGCTGGAGATTGGCCAACGGCACCGGAGCTGCCTCGTTCCATCATTTCGATCAGCAACTCGGCCGCGCGCACGCCTAACTCCTGCTTCGGATGCGCGATGGTGGTCAGCTTCACCTCCGTCGCTGTCGCAAGAGTCGAATCGTCGAATCCGACCACCGACAAATCCTCCGGGACACTCAAGCCCGCCTGACGCACGGCATCCAGCAACCGAACCGCCAGCTCGTCGTTGTAACACACGAACGCGGTTGGACGATTCTCCCCGGTCAGCATGGCCAGAGCTCGTTCAAACGGCTTCGCTCCTTTCTCCCCGCTGCTATAATGAACAACGCGCGCAGGAGGCACAGCCATGCCCCGTTGCGTAAAAGCTCGAATGAATCCCCGCAGGCGATGAACCCCTTGCAAATCATCTGTTTTGAAAAAACCGGCAATTTCCGTATGTCCCAGTTCCATCAAATGCTCCGCCGCCATGTACCCTCCCGCTTCGTCATCCGTCTTCACGCATGGACACTGAAGCTCCGGGTAGCGTTCATTAATCATGACATAGGGAATACCGTGGTAATCCAGGGACAGATAGTAGTTCAGATTCGGATTCCCCTGCGCGCTCTTCGTCGGCTCAATAATCAGTCCCTTTAGCGGCCTCCCCAGCATCATGCGCAAATTATCCTGCTCCCGCTCCTTATCCTGATCCGTGCTGGACAAGAGCATGCCGTAGCCTTTACCCCGCAATGTCGCCTCCGCTCCCCGAACAATATGCGGAAAGATGTAATCCGAAATATGCGTAGTCACCATCCCCACCGTCGGTTGCTCCTCGTATACCCGTGTCTTAGGCTCCTTGACGAAAGTGCCTTTCCCCTGAATCCGGTAGAGCCATCCCTCCTGCTCCAGTTCCCCCAAGGTTTGACGCACCGTCTGCCGGCTCATGCCAAAGCGCCCCGCAATTTCATTCTCTGACGGCATCTGCTCGTTAGCGGTTATTTGCCCCGTGTGGAGCCAGTTCAACATTTCTTTTTTTAATATCAAGTATTTCGGTAAAGCCTTTTCTGGATCCCGTTCCTGATCTTTATCTTTCATCGTGCACGCACCTCTGAGGCTAATCCCGCCATTTTTCGCTCATTATATCACAACTTGTATGTACATGTTAGCTGTCTGCCGTCAAACTATAAAGAAGTAAGTGGAAACTTTGATAAATAAAAAAAGACAGCCCCTGCAAAGCTAGATACTCTCCAAGGGGCATATCTGTTTATTTGTCAAAATAGAGTCCCAGATCGTCCAGCATGATGCTCCCGGGGCCATTTTGAAATTGAAATTGGATGTGTTCTATCGGAACAACTTGCGCTGTACCTTCATGAAATTGAAAGGCGTACAAGGGAATTCGGAAGGTTTGAAACACCGGTTCAGAAGATTCCTTGTATTTCGCGTCTTTCATGCGTTGTTCAAGCCACGGCACGCGAGTGAACGTCGTTGGTCGGAGGTTGGGTACCGGCATCAAGGACGACAAAGGGATGGAAAACTTGCTGCCTTTCTCGCTCATAAGCTGAATCGTTACATCCGGTGCGGATCGATATCCGTTTTGGTTTCTGTACAGGTTGGCCAGTGAAAATGTAATGGACTGGGGTCCGGGTAATCCGCTGTAATGCCACTGTAACTTCGTCCTCTCTGAAAGCTCAACAGTATAGGAACCTGCCGATTTCCATTCCAGAACAACGCCGCGCGTACCTTTGGATTTGCGATCACGGTTCAACGCTTCTTCTTCCTGCCATTTCATTCCCGGATCGGCTGAAGCGCTGGCTTGTCCTCCGGCTAACATCGTGGTCTTGTTCCGATCCTCGTCGTATCTGGCCAAAGCCTGTATGCCTCCGTCTTCATAACGATTCACATACGTGGCTTTCGGCAGCCAATGCAACGCATGTCGGTAATCTTGAAACATGGACTTATAGACCGTGTTATCCAACAAAGTATGCTCGAGAAAAGCGCTGACATACACCTTCGCCACATGCTGTTGGTCTTGCGCTTTCAGCATCCCTTTCCGGCTTAGCAGGATCCCGTCGGGCATACTGTTGTCCATGGAACCCCATGCCGTGTTAAATTGGCTGTGGTTAGCTTCGGCGATGTACAGAGAGCTTTTGAAAGAACCGGAACCGGAACTGTAACTGCTCCTGTTATATTGCTCGTCCCCGTTAAAGTTGTTGACGTCGCCGTCCATCGCCCCCTGCAAAGTTAAGTAGGATGTGTTATGAAGCCTCGCAGCCGTATGATCTACGGTGGTGTCGGTAGGAGCAATGGCAACAACAGATTGTATATTTATTTCTTGCAACAAGTCCTTCAAACTCTCATCTTTAGCAAACCACCGCGACGCATCCGCCGCCATCGCAGCCGCCTGACCGCCTCGGGAATGTCCCAGGAGAGCGATTCGATTCATATCCACTTTGTTCTGCAGAACCGAACCTTCGGTACGATCTTGCTCACGGATCATCTGAAGATGCTTCAGAAGCATCCACGCGCGAACTTTCATATCCTGCTTCGGTATACCGGACCACACGGAATAGTTGAGGAAATTCTCATCAACGGAGATGGCCATGATTCCTCTGGAAGCCAGAAGCTCGCCTAAATAGCCGTAGCCCCCGTCGGAAAACTGCTCCATTAAATGGTTGCCGTGCACCATAAGCACTAAAGGAAATGGCCCTTCCCCCTCAGGCAGCCAGACCCGGCCGTTCACGGGCAGAGCCCGCTGGTCGAAGCCCCAAAACCATTGCTTCCACCGGTTCCACTTGGCAATGTAGGCCGAGGCATCGACCGAGGAGGTCACGAAATCGGCATCTTGCGCGAACGCGTCGCGATGCCGGTCATGGCCGCTGCCGTACGTATAGTACCGGTAGCGGAACGGCCCCGGCGCCGCCGGGTCGGCGGCCGTCAGCTGGCCGGGCGCGCCGATGCCGTTGGCGGTGTCCGCATCGGCATTGGCATCGGCGCTGGCGTCGGCGCGATCGGCCGCGGGCGCGTCTCCGCCGGCGCGCCCCGTGATACCGGCCTGCGCCAGCCAGGCCGGCACAGCCGCTGACGGCGCCAGCCACGCCGTCAGCACCAGCGCCGCCGAAAGCGCGGCTGCCGCCGCTTTCGCGGGCGCGGGCAGGCGGCGGCTGAGCAGAAGCGCCGCCCCCAGCCCCAGCAGCTCGCCGGCCAGCGTGACGGCGAGCGCTACGACCGCGGCCTCGAGCTCGCCGAGGTCCGCGACCTGGAACACGGTATACGTGACCGCGGCCGTATACAGCAGGAACCCCGTGTGAAACCGGGGCACGGGGATATAGAGAATCGACAGCAGAAAGGCGATGACATAGGCGGCAAGTACGCTGGCTAAGCCGTTTAATACAAGAATGACTGCAACATCAATACCTGCGCCAAAGCCTGTCGGCATGCCCAAGACAGCGCACCCCATGACAACACAGCTGACTAACCAGAGCACAACGGAAACTACCCGCCACAGCCGGTAATCATAAGCAGGCATCTTCTCCGTACGGGAGAACAACCAGTCCGCAAAGCGGGTCAACGGCTTGCGTTCAAGCTGAAATAATTGCATCTATGTTCGCTCCTAATATGGATGTATGACCAAGTAAGTTAACCTCTTTTCATTATAGGGATGGGGACCGTGTTAATAAAGACCAAATGTTGTAAACTAGGAATATGAGCCTTCAGGCAAGAACCACTATGTACACCAGATGAAAGGTAAGACTATGCATAAACCCACTGCTCGTTTTCTGTTACCTGTTCCGGAACAGCCCATTCCTTTATATTTAGACAGCGCCGGATTCAATGAATTCCAGGAAAGCATCTCCCGTCCGGACGGTTATCCGTGCTACCACTGGCTGCAAACGGTCGCAGGGGCGGGACGCATCCGCATGGAGTCCAACCAGTACATCCTGCCTCCTCAACATGGTTTATTACTGTTGCCGGGCGTTCCGCATCGTTATGAAGCGGTGGACACCGAATGGTCCACCTATTACCTCACCTTTGACGGAGCCATGGTAAACGAAATTGCTAACACAATCGGTCTCAGGTTCTCTTCCATTTATCACTGGCCCGAGGACAGCAGCTTCCGCACCCTGCTTGCATCCGTTGTGGAAAATTGCTCCAAGAATCAGGACATTACCGGCCTTGATCATTCCATGGATGTGTACCGGTTTCTGATTGAACTCAAGAAGCATGGCAAAGTGGACAACCAGCCCTCCCTTCACAGTCTGAAGGAACGCTTGTTGCCTTTGTTGCAATACCTGGATTCCGAATATCGCGACCCGGATGTGGAAATGAGCGACATGGCTCATGTCATGCAGCTTTCCTCAAGACAGCTCAATACGCTGTTTCGCAAAGCGTTCGGGTACACGCCTTACCAATACTTGATCTCATTGCGCCTGCTGAAAGCTAAACAGTTCCTCATTATGGATCGCAATCTTACCGTTGCCAATATTTCGTCAATGGTCGGGTTTCGCGAACCGAGTCATTTCATCTCCACTTTTCGTAAATCCGAAGGGATGACACCGGAAAAATTCAGAGCGATGCACGGAAGCCCGGGGTTATAAACTCCCGGGCTTCTCTGTTATGGCTCTTACATGGTCGCGGTAATGATTCGGCGTCGTGCCTGTTATATTCTTGAACACGCGATTGAAATGCCGGATGTTGCTGAAGCCGGTTCGTTCCGCAATAACGGCAATCTTCTCATTCGAATAAGCTAGCCTCTTCTTGGCATCATCCACACGCATGTCGGTCCAGTATTCCACGAATGATTTCCCCGTGCGTTGTTTAAACAGCGTGCTGAAGTATGCCGGATTCAAATATACTTGGTCCGCCACTTCTTTAAGGGTTACCGGTTCCTGGTAGTGCCGGGCCAAATATTCAATCGCTTTATGAATCGGATCGTTATCGGTTTTTCCGTGACTCTCCGCCACACAGCGGGTCAACTGACCGAGCGTTTCTCTGCATGCGTCAATCAGCTCTGATCTGGCGGTAATCGCACAGATCTCGAACAGTAAAGCTTGAATATTCTTCTCGCCCAACCACTGCTTCCCGATACCCAGTTTCTCGGCAAGTTCATAATAATACAACAACAATTTACAAATTTGTTGTTGTATGACCTCGGGATTTTTCGCGTGTTGACATAATTCCGTGATGACCTGTTGGACTCTTCTTTCCGTTTCTTCCGTTTTCCCTTCATGAATGGACGCTTCTAATGATTCCCAGGACCACGGTTTCACTTCCGGTGCCAGCTCCTCCTTCATCGCCGTAGAATCATAACGCAGAACCCGGTCGCCTCCCAGAATCAGTCGGTATAACAGCGCGATCTTGGCTTCATTAAACGACCTTGAAATGTCATGGATTCCCTGAACCGTCCGTCCGATGCCGATCGTTACTGTCAGACTGGACAAGGAAATCATTCGCCTGCGAATTCCCTCGGCCAGTTCCGAGACCATGTCCTCCGATGAATGAATCTCTTGCAGGTTCAGCAGGGCGACAACTTCCGTCTCCGACAGGATAAAGCAGAACCCCGTCGTTCGTTGGTTTAGCAGTTCCTGCACAACCTGTTGAATATACAGCTGAAATAAGGAGGGATCCGCTTGGTTGTAGCGGTCTTGATGCACCGAGTCTTTATCCAGTTTAATGATCATGCAGGAGAAGAAAGGAAGATCCAAGTGGACTCCGATACGATCCAATAGTTCCATATCGCGTTCTGTGACATATCCGCGGAGCAAGCCTGTCACCAGATGCTCGCTTGCATGCTGACGCATCTGCTTCTCGTCTTTAGGCTGGGCTTGCGTTTCCGGATCAATACCCGCATGCCTTGTCCCGGACGTTCTCGTCTCCTGCAACAATTCCTGCTTTAACTTCCCCAAGGTATTAAACAATTCTTCCCGTTCCACCGGTTTCATTAAATAGTCCCGCACACCGTTGCGCAATGACTGTTGCATATAGCTGAAGTCATCATATCCGCTCAGAACAATGATTAACACTTCAGGAAATCGTTCTTTTACGATTTGCTGAAGCTGTACGCCGTCCATTCTAGGCATACGAATATCGGTTAATACCACGTCCGGCCGACGTTCCTCCACCATCTGCAGCGCTTCATACCCGTCGGCGGCTTCGCCAACGATTTCCCATTCGAGGCCCAGAGAAGAGTTAATCATTAAGCTCAACCCTTTACGAAATATAGCCTCATCATCAACGATCAGAATGCGATGCATCTGTCGGCACCTCCTTTCTATCCCTGTATGGATGCTTAGCAGGCATAGTAACCGTCACTTTCATGCCCTGATAAGGCATGCTCTCAAACGTAAGCCCGTACGGTTCACCATAATGCAGCCGGATCCGGCGGTGAACGTTTAACAGTCCGTTTCCTGTCGTTTCGCCCAGTTCCTTCTGTGTCAAACGCATGCGCAACTGTTCCAGCTCCTGAATAGGCATCCCTATGCCGTCATCCGCCACAGTTATAATGAGTCTTTCGTCAATTTCCTGGCAGGTTAAGCGGATGGCACCGATGCCAACACCCTTATCCAGTCCGTGATTAATCGCATTCTCGACGAGAGGCTGGATCATCAGCGGGATGACCTGGCAGTCCAACACTTGATCGCCGGCTTCAAGCTCGAAGGAAATCCGATCTTGGTACCTCATCTTCTGAATGGTCATATACCCTTTCACATGCCCGATTTCGTCCTTTAACGTTACGATTTCTTTACGCCCGCTAAGCGAATATCTTAACAGCCGGCTTAGGTTATTGGCCATCGTGACAATTTCACGGTTCCCTTCCACTTCGGCGTACATGGATATAGATCCTAACGTGTTATAGAGAAAATGAGGGTTAATTTTGCTTTGCAACGCCGCAATCTGCGCATCTTTTTCCCTGATTTCGGTTTCGTACAACAGATAGCCGAGCTCGTTCAATTGAGATACCATTAGATTAAAAGCATTTCCCAGCTGGCCTACCTCGTCCCCGCTTTTTACCGGAAAGGATACTTTTAACTCCCCGTGCTCCACCTTCCGCATCAACGAACGCAATTTTCGTAAGGGCATCGTAATCCGGAAAGCGATTACCACCGTTAAGAGCACGGCCAGACTTATACATAACGTTCCGATCAAAAGAATAAAGTTACGTACGACAACACTGTCTTTCGTCAACTCCGTAACCGGGACTACCCCCACCGTTGTCCATTCCGTTACTTCTGAGTTGATATGCGCCACTAACAAGCTTTGACCGCCGATGTTTTTGTGAGCAACCCCTTCACCCCGGGTATCTTTCAGCGCAAGCTCCGGGTAGACCTCGGTCCTCTCTTTGCGTATGACCAAATCACCGGCACGGTCCGCGATATATAGAGATTCTTTACTGCCCAGACTCACTTGAGAGAGGATGTTCCTTACAGCCGTCGGATCAATATCAATGACGATATAACCCAGAGTCTTTCCGCTGTCAAAATTACGCAATTCTCTCGCAATCGAGAATACTTTATAGACGGAACCGCTGGTCGATTTCACTTCATGTGTCGTGATGAACGTCGGCTTGCCGAATCGGCCTTTAGCCTGCTCCAACCACTCGGTATTGTCATCCAGCTTATAGGTTGTAATGTATTGACTTTCGGGCAAAACCACGTAAGAGGCTCCCCGTTCTCCATAAAGAGACACCCCCATAATATCGACGCGACCGTTCAGAAACACCTTGGAAACAAAGTTGTTTAACTGCTCAATCTCCTCTAGAGCCAATGGTTCTCCTTCCTTGCGGTCCGAACCCAGGTATTCCAGAATTTCTTGATATTGGTAAGGCATCAGCGACAACCGGTTCAGTTCATTCATATACGTATCAATATTTAAAGTGACTTGCTTTAACGCCTGCAATTGATAACGCCCAACCTGCGCTTCCAACTTATCCGAGAAAGAGGAGAAGGCGACTACGCCGGTTATACCAAGCGGCAGCACAATCAACGCGATATTAATGACAATGAGCTTGCGGGCCAGCTCCAGATCTTTAAACCATTGGCGTAATCCGCCCCTTCGTCTCATAGTAACCACCTTACTTCAAGAGCTCCAAATTGATGAGTTTTACCGCTTTCTGCAACGTCTCTTCCGGCGTCTGCTGTGCGTAGATCATCTTCTCGAATTGTCGGATCATCAGCTCAACCAGCGCCCACTGTTTCGTGTGTTTAGGCCAGTACGCGACCGTATTGGCTGCTGCGGCGTAATCGCTCCGATATTTCAGTTCCTGAAAGGATGCTTCTTGCAACACCGAAGTTCGGCTCGGAACATGGCCCGCTTCTGACCATTTGGCGCCGTGATCAATCATCCAACGTGTAAAAATCATCGAAGCATCTCGTTTGGCCTCAGATATTTCATGACGCGCGGGCAAAGCCAACGTATGAGAATCCCCCCATGAAGCAGGCTTATCATATAGTGTCGGTAAGGGAACCACACCGAAATCCAGCTCTTCCACATGTTCCAGCGCGCCTGTAGCCCACATTCCGGTTATAAACACCGCTGCCTTGCCGTCATAAAACTGCTTGAACGCATCATTAATCCCTGCTGGAACCAAGCCTGTTCTGTACAAGTCATTCACATAATGCAGCGCGGTTTCAGCAGCTTTGTTATCGATGATCGCTTTCGTTCCTTCCGGATTAAAGAATACTCCCCCGCCTTGAATCTGATTGTACAGACTCCACCACAGCCAGACGGAATCGATCCGAGTGCTCGGTTGCGTTAATGGCGCCACGTCGGCCGGAACGTTTTGCTTAATCTTCTTCAAAAAAGCTGTGAATCCCTGAGTACCGGGGGCAATCACAGGTTTACCCCCGGCGTCCAGTACTCCCGCTTGTTTTAGATACGATTTGTTATAATACATGACTAACGCATGGGTATCCAGTGGAACGGCATAGGGCTTACCGTTAAATTCAGTTGATTTGCGAACCGCTTGGCCAAACTGATCCCAGCTTAACCCGACCTGCCTAGCGGGTTCGGTCAGTTCCTCTATATATCCGTTCTGAACAAATTGCGGCAAACTGGAAGCGTGGATCACGGCCACATCCGGGGCATTGCCCGACAAGATGGCGGTCCGCAGCCTGGAATAATAATCGTCCAACCGCGAATTCCGTTGCACCACCTGAATTCCCTGATGCTCTTTGTTAAATTGATCCACCATCTGCGTCATGAATAAATTGTCTCCGCCACTGAAGGGTGTCCAGTAGTCCAGACGCACTTCTTGTTGCGGTTCGGGCAGAGAATCCCGGGGCTCTCCGTCTTGTTGTTCACATCCTGCCAGAACCGTTACTGAAACACACAACACAAACAACATTATTTTGACACTATACTTCATATGATTTAATCCCGATAAGGCAATCATACCCGCGCCTCCCTCGGCTTTATTTACTCACATCCATATAATCCATATGAACGGAGTGTTTGGCATGTTCAAGTATAATCTCGTTCGGACCGGAGTTCAATTCAACTTCCAATTCATGGATAAGGTGCTGGTTCCGCTTTGTACTCTGCAAATTAAGTTCATAGTCTTTACCGTTAACTGAAACCTGCACATTAGCTTTCCCTCCGGAACTATTGGCGGCTGCAATGCGGAGTACATATGTCCCTGCAACAGGTACGCATACGTTGCTGAAGTTTATAGATGATGCTTTATCTGCCGGCAAGACCGCAATACCCGTGCCCGAAGCATAAGGATTTTCCTCCGTCTCCGCGTCTCCCTTGCCTTGAGCATCCTCGGCTTCGTACCTTGGAAATTCGACAGCTTCAACCTTTACGCCGGCAGGCAATCCATCCAGTATGAGGTCATTCAAACCATTGCCCATCTTCACCGAGACATAAGCGAAGCCCTTACCGTCCGTCTCAACGGAAGGTAACGACACTTGGGCAAAAGGCTGATCTTGAATACCAACATTCAATAAGGCATCTTTGCCCGTGTTGTTCGTGTAATGGATCAGCGTGGATATATTCGTTTCCACGGACGAAGGAACAGATTCGATTACAAGGGTTTCAGGCGATTCCTCTTGCGCAACCGGACGATACAAGCCTGTGCCGGATGGTACATGAATCGCGGTACGCAGTGACAAAGGTTCTCCAAATAAAGGATTCCCATTCTCATCCCATGTTACTTTCGCCGCTCTCGCTTTACGGTTGTTCCAGCCGTCGTCCTCCCTGCTTGTAGCGTGATACACGATCCATAGCTCCCTCCCGTCAGGAGATGACGTGAATGAATTATGGCCGGGTCCGTACACGCTTGCTTTCGCATTCATGGTCATCAGCGGCTTCTCTGCCTTGACCCAATCGGCGGCTGACAGCGGATCGCCGTTTTCTTTCAGGCTGAGCATACCCAAGCTGTAATAGGGGGTCCAACTGCCTGCACCGGAATAGACGATATGCACCCGGTCTTCATGATGAAGAATGGATTGCCCTTCCTGGATAAACGGCGGTCCTCCTGCCTGTTCCCAATCCATATCAGGCGTTGATAAGCGCACCCGCTCGCCGCTGATGGTTAAAGGATCGCTCATAGGCGCGATATAGGTGTTCTGTCGCTCATTCACGTCACCCTCCCATCCAGACCATACAAAATACAGCTTCTCCTTATATTCCATCACCAACCCGTCAATGGCCCATTTATCGCTGGCATCCCCAATCTGACCTTTAAACGTGTAAGCTCCCATCGGATCTTCGGTGTCGGCTTGCAGCGCGAACATGCGGTGATTTTCATTTAATCCGTCGTCGGCAGCGAAGTAAATATACCATTTCCCTTGAATCCATTGAATTTCCGGCGCCCAAAGCTCAGCAGAATAGGCTGTTCCCACATCGGGGAGCCAGACGATTTTCCGCTGTGCCTGCTTAAAGTCGATCGTTCTTGATTTCAGCACCATAATGTCCGTTCCGTTATGCGTGAAGGTCATATAATAATAGCCGTCTTTATAAACCACACTCGGATCCGGCGTATCCATGGGGCTGAGCGTATTCTTGAACGTCCCTCCGTGTCCGTTATACTCGCTTTGTGCAGCACCGGTCTCTTGATTGTTCATATATGAAAACCCCCAGATTATAATAGAAATTAACAATGCGGCACCAAGCGTAATCATTACTATTTTGCGTACAGAAGATGTCATGGCAGGCTCCTTAATCGTTCCTTTGGAATACGGCAGAAAGAGACCCAAAGGTCTCTTCAAGGCAACATATACGAATACAGAAATTACTTCACACCGGCTTGCGTAATCGCTTTAACGAAGGAGCGCTGCCCCACGATGAACACGATCATAACCGGTAACGTAGCAATCACAGTCATCGACATCAACTTACCATAGGCTTGCGTATAACTTCCTTGGGCCATCATGGCGATCCCCGCTGTAATCGTCCGCATCTCGGGAGATGTAGTTGCATAGAGCGGCCACACGAAATCGTTATAAATACTCATAAATGTGAAGATTCCCAAAGTAACCATGATGGAAACGGATGCGGGCAACAGAATTCGGGAATAAATATGCCACTTGTTCGCACCGTCGATCCGCGCGGCTTCCTCAATCTCTTTTGGAAACGAGGAGAAGAACTGATAAAGCAGGAACACGCCGAAAGCCCCCGCCGAATAGGGCAAAATCAAAGCATAATACGTATTGATCCAACCGAGCGAGTTAAACTCCATATACATGGGCAAGAAAGTTAGAATTCCAGGGATCATCATAGATCCGACGAAAACAGAGAACAGCACTTTGCGTAAAGGCAAATCATGAAGTCTGGCTAAAGCATAGGACGCCATGGAGCTGAACAGCAGAACGATACCGGTCCCCGCCAAACCTACAAACAGCGAGTTGGTAATCCAGCGCACAATCGGCACGTTCATTAACTCTCCGTTTAAACCTTCAATATAGTTATCCAGCGTCGGCTTCTTCGGGATGAAATTCATCTGTCCGGCCAGGGCTTCAAAGTCATTCTTGAAGGAGGTCGAGAGCATCCAGATCAACGGCATCAAAAACAGGATGGCAATAAACACCGCCAGGAGTGTAAGCACGAACTTTCTCATTTAAGCACCCTCCTTCCGGCCGTAAGCCAACCGATATTGAATGACAGAAACAATCATAATCAAGATCGCCATCAGAATCGCCATCGCTGAAGCGGAACCGATTTCCTTGCCTTTAAACGCCTGATCAAGGACATTCATCAACAGCACCTTCGTGCTGTCTCCCGGCCCGCCGCGGGTCAACAGAAACGGCTGCGCATAAACATTAAATGAAGCAATCGTGGATGTAATGAGAATGAACAGCATGACCGGACGAATCGAGGGCAAGGTGATGCTTGTGAATTTATGCCAAGCGTTCGCTCCGTCGATTGAGGCCGCTTCATAATAATCCTCTGGCACTTCATTTAATGCGTTGATGAAGATAACCATATTAAAACCGATGGTCCACCACAGGGTGGTCATGACAAGAGATACCCACACCCATGGCAATCCCGTCAGCCACGGCACGGGGTCCATGCCCCATTTGGCCAGTAAAGTATTAAGGAATCCCGCATTTGTATCGAACATCATCAACCAGATGACAGCCATAACGGAACCGGAGATCGCGTAAGGCATGAAGTAAAAGGTTCTGAACAAACCGCGAACGCGGCCCGGAAGCTGATTAACCAGCATCGCCAGCGCTAATCCGACCAATACCAGCAGGGGAACTGAATATAAGACGAATTGAATAGTGGTCCATAAGCCTTTGAAAAACTGTTGGTTTAAGTAGGAGCCGGGCGTGAAAATTTTGACATAATGAGCCAAGCCTACAAACTCGTGGTTTTCCGACAGGAGTTCAAAATTATGAAGGGATATATACACACCGTACAGAATCGGGAACAACAAGAATGCGCAAAAACAGATGAAATACGGAAGAACGAATAAGGAAGAAGTCAATTTGGATTGCCATGTGCTCTTTAACATCGGAAACCTCCATTCTTTATGAAAAATGCAGAAGAACGGAAAGCCGTTCCCGGCCTCCACGTTCTTCCCTTGATCATGCTGCCGTCAGGAGGCGGCTTTTACTTCTTCATCGCCTGTCTGGATTTCGCTGCCGCGTCGTCCATCGCCTTTTGAGCATCCTTCTTACCCAGTAACGCGCTGCTCAGCTCGCCCCAGATCGGATCGGAGATCGTAGCCCAGTTCAATACATTCGGAGCGAACTGAACGTGGTCGAACGACTTGGCTACATTGCTCTGTATTTCCAACGCTTTGAATTCTTCGCTTTCCAGCATCGCTTTGGAAGCTACCGCTTGACCGGAAGCTGCCCAATCCATCGAATTGGAAGCCACATATTTCAGGAAGTCGCCGATACCCGCAACCACATTAGCGTCCGTTACAGTCTTCGGCACGACAAAGTTATGCGAACCTGCGAAAACCGCTTGCTTGGCTTTACCGATTTGCGGAACCGGCGCCACACCGTAGTTTAAGCCCGCTTCGTCAAATTGGCCTTTCATCCAAGGGCCGTTGAACTGAATCGCGTTCTTGCCTTGCAGGAAGAGTGTGTTTTCGCCGTCTTGCTGAACATCTCCCGGGGATACGCCTTTCTCGACCAATCCGCGCAACCACTGCACCATCTCCACAGCTTCAGGAGAATTGTAAGCTACATCTGTGCCGTTCCAAAGCTCTCCGCCATTCTGCCACACCAGTGTCGGGAAGATGAATTGTTGCGGCCACAGTGTCGGCAATACATAACCGTAAACGCCTTTGCTTTTGTCCGTTAATTTTTCTACGGCTGCTTCAAATTCCGCACGGTTCGTCGGCGCCGCCGTAATGCCGGCTTTCTCAAACAAATCTTTGTTGTAGTACATCACCAGCGGATGGACATCCAGCGGAATACCGTACCACTTACCCTCGATTGTTGCGTATTTCACCGGAGCATCTACATAATCTTCTTTCTTCACGCCTGCGGTCGCGGCCAATTCATCCATCGGATTCAGCTGACCTTTGTTAACGTAAGTAGGAATCTGATCGACGTGCATAACCGCTAATTCCGGACTTTCTTTACCTGTGCTCAGCGCTACGTCCAATTGCTTGTAGTACTCGCCGTTTGGTTGCACGACCATCTTCAGCTTGTATTGATCTTGTGATGAGTTGTACTTTTCCACAATCTTCTTCATGAACTCGCCGTCCGCACCAGAGAACGGAGTCCAGAACAAGATATCGGTTTTGCCTTTACCTCCGCTTGCGGCTGTATTTCCTGAAGCCTCATTGCCTCCGTTGTTGCCGCCGTTCGCGTTTCCGCAACCTGTGACGATCACCAGACATAACACAATGAAAGCCATTGCTACACTTTTGAACCCTTTGCTCATGCGCATGTACAATCCCCCGTTTGTTTCATTATAGTTAGAATAAGAAGGTTGCCTTCTGTTTATTATTCTAGCGGGGCGCAAGCTTCCATCCCATGTCGCTTTTTTGGATGAGATGGACATATTTTTGGATATGCCAAACTTATACGTTCCGCTGCTTCCCAAAAAAATAGCGATGCACCTAAGTGCACCGCTGCCTCTCGAACTTTATTTCCCTTCGTTAATCGCTTTGATCACTTCTAACGGAATCTTCGGCTGTCTGTCGTACGTCAGCAACCCGTTGATCTCCTGTTCCACATCCGTAAGTTGTGTGTAGCAATAACCTTGCACGACACCGGAGTAAATCATCGGGTGAATGACATTTCGCAGCTTCTCTTCAAAGTCTTCATCGCTGGAAGCTCCGGAGTAGCCCCAGCCTTCCCAATCGCTTTTCTTGTAGGCGATACCGCCGAATTCGGTAACCATCACAGGCTGACCGTCATAATCATAACCTTCCACGCTTAATCTTCGATTCGCGGGCATTGCGGATACAGCTTTCTCTACCGTGCTATAGCGATCTTCCAACACTTCTTTTCTCCACTCATAATCATGAATATTGAACAAGTCCGTCTTGACCATCTCCCAGCCGTCATTCGATACGACCAGACGGGTAGGATCCAATGATTTAGTCAGATGATACATGGCAAGCGCATGTTGCTGCTGCTCCTGATCGACTTGTATATTCGGTACGCCCCAGCTCTCGTTTAACGGTACCCAAACCGCGATACAAGGATGATTGAAATCCCGGTCCATCGCTTCCTGCCATTCCTTCGTAAATCTGCGGACATATTCCTGCGAATAATCATAAGCATTTGCCGCTTCCCCCCACACAAGCAAGCCGAGCTTGTCACACCAGTACATAAAGCGAGGGTCCTCCACCTTCTGATGCTTTCTCGCGCCGTTAAAGCCCATTTCCTTCATCAGTTCAACATCCCGCTTGATAGCTTCGTCACTTGGAGGCGTCAGGTTCCCATCGGGGAAATAACCTTGATCCAGCACCATTTTCAACAGATAAGGACGGTTATTCAAGTTAAATTTTCCGCTCTCCAACGAAATCTTCCGCATGCCGAAGTAACTTGTCACACGATCCGTTTCTTGTCCGTCAACGGTCACTACGTACTCTACATCATATAAATTCGGACGCTCCGGCGACCAGAAACGATCCATAGAATGGTCGTTTAAGCCCACCAAGGATACGGTACGGGATTGTTCAGGAACATTCACCCGGTAGGTATCTTGCGTAATTTCTTTCCCTGCAAATGAGATGGTAACCCGCAGTTGAACATTCCTTGTTGTTCGTTCTTCCAACCCGTTCATAAACGTGCGGATCGAAATTTCATTCTTATCGATATCCGAAATGTACTTTACTTTGCCCAAATGAACCGGAGACACCGCCTCGAGCCACACCGATTGCCAAATGCCTGTGGTTCGGGTATAGAAGATGGAACGGGATTTCTCTTCCCAGAACTGCTTGCCTCGAGGCAGAAAGACATCCTTGCCGTAATCTACCGCTTTAACAACAATCGTATTGTCTCCTTCGACAAGCGCGTTTGTAATATCCGCTTGAAACGGCGTATGCCCGCCTTCGTGCGCGGCCACAAGCTCCCCGTTAACCCAGACGCTCGCTTCGTAATCCACCGCACCGAAGTGAATGATGGTTCTCTTCCCGTTAAAGGTCTCAGGCAGATTCACTTGCCGACGGTACCAAACCACATCATGAAAGGATGGATCGGCAATGCCGCTTAGTTCACTCTCAAATGTAAACGGCACCTGAATCTTCTTCGTGAAAGCTTTATCGCGCTTATGCCATTTCTCGGCATCGCCTGTACGTTGGTCGTCGAATTCAAATTCCCACTCCCCGTTCAGGCACAACCAGGCATCCCGGTGTAATTGGGGACGGGGGTATTCACTTCGGGGTAATGTTGCTGTTTCTGGTAAAATAACTGACATGAGTATAACCTCCATTAGTTAACTTATAAATTTATTATATAACGTCATGATTACTTTATGGCCTTATTTTAAGTGTATAACACAAAAACGTCAACAACTAAGTTGATTAGTTAACCTTTAGGTTATATAATGGATATACGATGAGAAGGTGAGGTCTAATTTTGAACATACAAGTCAGTACTAAGCATATGTCTCTGCTCGAATGTTTTTCATCCGAAACGCGGGTGCGTATTATAGAGTTGTTAAATTCCAAATCCATGAATATTAAGGAGCTGGCGGAACAACTGAATGTCTCCTCGGCCATCATTACCAAACATATACAGAAGCTCGAAGAGGCAGGCATTCTGCGAACACATAACGCGGCAGGTGTCCGCGGGACCCAGAAAATCTGTTCATTGGCACTGGATTCGCTGACTTTACAGCTTCGCACATCAGCCGCCGTTCCCGAACCATTGAAATATACAGTTGAAATACCCATCGGCCAATACGCGGATTACCTCGTACAGCCCACTTGCGGCCTGGTCTCAGAGTCTAAAGTCATCGGTATGTTCGATGATCCCCGTTATTTTTCTGATCCTGAGCGGATGACGGCGGCTCATTTATGGTTCGGCAGCGGATACGTGGAGTACCGTGTTCCCAACTATCTGCACAGCGGGCAAAAGCCGCGTCATCTGGAGTTTTCATTCGAGATTTGTTCCGAAGCGCCTAGTTATAATGAAAATTGGCCGTCAGACATCACCTTTTATGTAAATGAAGTGGAACTTGGCATGTGGACATGTCCCGGCGACTTCGGCAGCAAACGAGGTATATTTACGCCAAGATGGTGGGATATCGGGACCCAACACGGGTTGTTGAAGACCTTGTCCGTTCAGCAAGACGGCACTTACCTCGACGGCGTGAAGCTTTCGGAGAAAGGGTTGAATCACTTGCCCCTGCGTTACGGGGAGGATATCCGTTTACGGTTGGCGTCACTGGAATCTTCGCGCCATTGCGGGGGCATGAACCTCTTCGGCAAAGGTTTTGGCAATTACGATCAAGATATCGTCGTCACTATACATTATGAGGAAACCGACGGAGTATCCCGACCTATTGTTTCCTAATGCCCGGTTAGGTGTATATCCTTTGTAGAACAACTATAAGTTTAGTCTATACAAAGGAGCGGTCATCATGAAGATTACAGGAAAGCTTTCAACTGTCGCGTTAACGGTTGCTCTTGCTATTGGTCTAGCCGGCTGCGGCAGTAACGACGAGAATGTAGTGGACACGCCTCAAGGCAATGCAAGTGAACCGGGCAGTAACCCTGGTGTGAATTCCGGAGGAACGGATGACAAAGGCTTGCAATCGGGAACTGACGGCAAGACAGATGCCAATTCGGGTAAATCAACGGACCAAAAATCAGACAGTGCGGATCGCACAGGCGATACTGCCAACTAACATAAACAAACATCCCGCTCATCGAAATGAGCGGGATGTTTGTTGTTAAGACTATATTTGAATGGGTTTCCCGGTTCTTGCCGATTCCGTCGCGGCCACGGTAATCTCCTGAGAACGCAAAGCGTCTTCGTAGCTTGAGCAAATGCCGGATGGATCACCTGTGCGCACGGCGTGAATAAATATTTCATTTTCAAGTTCATATGGATTCGCTTCATCTTTGGAAACCTGCACGTCATTCCCGCTGGTGATGGTTTTTAACTCCGACATCGTCCAATCCAACACACCGTCGGCTGTGTAAAATTTCAAGCCGGTATCAAACATTCCATCAGGTAGTATACAAGTATTGGACAGATTCGCGATCGCGCCGCTTGCAAGCTTGAGTGTTACCGTTCCGACATCCGCCACACTGACATCATCATACTTGCGATGCATTTCCCGCTGAGCGAACGAAGCGTACACTTCCGTCGCCTCACCCGCCACATACCGCATCAAATCAACCAAATGAGTCGTTTGCTCCACAAATTGTCCGCCCGAGAGTTCCTGCTTGGGCCACCAGGCATTATTAACAAACGAGCCCATCCAAGCTCCTGTAACCATGCCTAATCCTGACTGTTCAATGGATTCTCGCATCTGCTTCACGGTTTCCCGATACCTCAAATGATATCCTACGGAAGTGATGACCGGTCGCAGCTTTAGTTGTTCAACGATGGACCGAGGCGTTTCAATTCCGGTATGCAAAGGCTTCTCCACCAGAAAAGGGATGCCGCGTTCAATCAATAGAGATTCCATATCGCCATGCGCATAAGGCGGTACACACAGATAGACCGCATCCAGCTTTTCGGCATCCAACATGTCCAGGAACGAATCGTAGGTGCGCATACCTGAGAATTGTGCCGCGAACGCCTCAGCTTTCGCTGCGGAGGTACCGCATACCGCTGCAACGGAAACGCCGTCCATCTTCGAAAGAATTTCAGCATGCACCTTACCGAACCAACCCGTTCCAGCCAATCCTACCTTCATGCTCATAACTATATCCCCCCATATTAAACCTGTTAATTACAAATGAATTCCATGGTTAAGAGTATAGTATATTTACGACGGCTCTTAAAGCGAAACTTATTTCACTAAATCCCCATTTCTTCGCTAACCCTTCACCGCACCAAGCGGTCATACAGAAAATCGGCGATATGTAAGGCCTCCATTTGGCCGCTGCAGCCATGCTTCTCAATCCCGAGCTTCATTTGCAGATGGCAGCCCGGGTTGCTGGTGACCACATACCTGACGCCGGCCGCGTTCACGTTCTCCATCTTATGCTCCAGGATTTGATTCGACATCTCCGGCTGGGTCATGTTATAGATGCCTGCCGAACCGCAGCAGGAGCCGGCATCCTTCATTTCTACATAAGCGCCGCCGGCTGCTTGCTGCAACAGCTGACGCGGCGCTTGTCCGCCTTTCATGACGTTGCGCAGGTGGCAGGAATCCTGATAGGTGACACGAGCCGTCCCTTGGTCTTGCGGTAAAGCCGCGTATTGCAGCGGCCGCCCCTTTTCCGCCAGGATTGTGCTGATATCTTTCACCCGTTTGGCGAACCAGATCGCCTGATCATGCCATTCCGGCTCCTCATGAAGCAGGTGGTCGTATTCCACCAGAATCGCCCCGCAGCCTCCCGCATTCGAGACGATGAAATCCACACCGGCCTCCTGAAATGCACGAATGTTGTGCTTGGCCAGTTCCTTCGCCTGCTCCTTCTCCCCGCTGTGCGCATGGAGAGCGCCGCAGCAGTTCTGGGCTTCGGGAATAACGACATCGAAACCCGCTTCGGACAACAACTCCACTGTTTTCCGGTTCGTTTCCGTGAACATCACATCCATTAAACAGCCCCGGAACATACCAACCGTTCCATGCTTCTCTCCTTTGGCAGCAACCCGCGTCCCCATTATTTCGACAATTCCTTTGCCCGAAGCGTCGGGCAGGATTCTCTCCATGGAAGCGAGCTGACTGGAAAACATCCCGACCGCATTGGTCTTCCGAATCAACGTCTGGACGCCCGATTTCTTATACACGTTCATTGCCGCACCCAGCAGGCGCATCCGGTGTTGATGGGGGAACAGCTGTTTGAACACAGCTTTTCGCACGCCTTTCACCCACCAGCGGTGCTGCGTCGTATGCAGCTCCACCGCCTCGCGGGCCTGTTCGATCAGCTGGCCGTACTTGACGTCCGCCGGACAGGCCGGTTCGCATGCACGGCAGCCCAGGCAGTGATTCATCTGCTCTTCGAACATGACGTTCGGCTCCATCAGACCGTCCACCGCCGCCTTCATCAGCGAAATCCGCCCGCGCGGCGACTCAGCCTCCACTCCCGTTTCTTTGAAGGTCGGGCAGGCGGGCAGGCAGAACCCGCACCGCATGCAGTTGGTCAGCTGCTCGTAATCGAGCTTAGCCTGCAGAGTCTCCCGAAGTGCCGCCGTTCCTCCTTTAGCCACGCTCAATCACCACCCTGCGCCTGGACTCTTTCGCAAACATTTTGCCCGGATTCAGCAGATTGTGCGGGTCGAACGCCTCTTTAATGGCCTCCATCACTTGAATGCCGGGACCGCCCACTTTCCATTCCAGGTAAGGAGCCTTCACCATGCCTACACCATGCTCACCCGTAATCGTACCGCCCAGCCGGATTGCGGCTTCGAAAATATCCTCAAAAGCCGCCTCCACCCGGTGTACCTCTTCCAGATCCCTCGCATCGGTCGTGGCTGTCGGATGCAGGTTTCCGTCGCCCGCATGGCCGAACGTACAAATCTGTACGTTGTGCTTTTCAGCGATCCGGTTGATCTCCAGCACCATCTCGGCGATTTTGGAGCGCGGCACCGTTGCATCCTCCAGTATCGTAGTTGGACGCAGCCTGGCCAGTGCCGTAAACGCGCTCCGTCTTGCCGTCAGCAGCTTAAGCGCTTCCTCCGGCGTCTCCGCGATGCTGATCCTTGCAGCCTGTTCTTCCCGGCAAATCCCGGAAATCTTCGCGATATCCCGCTCGACCATTTCCGGTTCGCCGTCCTGCTCGATCAGCAGGATAGCCGCCATATCCAGCGGCAGTCCGAGCTTCGCGAAATCATCCACGACCCGGATCGTCGGATTGTCCATAATCTCCAGCGTCGCCGGAATGATCCGGTTTTCGATAATGCTGGATACCGTCCGGGCGGCTCCGTAAATGTCCGTGTACATGGCGAGCATCGTCTTTTTGGCCTTAGGAGGGGGAATCAGCTTTAACGTCGCTTCGGTAATGACCGCCAATGTCCCTTCGGAGCCTATTAACAGCTTTGTCAGGTCATAGCCCGCCACATCCTTCATCAGCTTCCCGCCCGTCCGCAGAATCTGCCCATCAGCGAGCACGCACTCCAGCCCCAGCACGTAATCTTTGGTCGTTCCGTATTTCAAGCCGCGGAGTCCGCCGGAGCATTCCGCGATATTTCCGCCGATTGTGGAGATCGCCATACTGCTAGGATCCGGAGGGTAGAACAGCCCTAGCCCCTCGATATGCTCAATAAACTGCTTTGTGATGATTCCCGGCTGAACGGTGGCAGTTAAATTCTGCGTATCCACTTCCACAATCGCATTCATCCGGTGCATCACCATCACGACACCGCCGTGAACAGGCACCGTGCCGCCGCATAAATTCGTTCCTGACCCCCGGCTGACGAGCGGAATCCGGTGCTCGTGAAGCACTTTCATGATAGCGGATACCTCAGCCGTATTCCGGGGATAGATTACCCCGTCAGGCAGCGACTGCAGCATGGGCGTCCCGTCGTAAGAATGCGTCACCAGCGACTGCGCATCGTCTTTGAAATAAGCATCGCCCACGATCCCGCGGAGCAAATGTTTCACATTACTGTCCATCTTGGTCCTTCTCCTTTATGCCAAAGGTTCCTGCTGCAACTCCTACCACGGCAAAGCCAGCTTTCCCATCACCGTCGGCCGTTGCGCCCCTGTCGCGGAGGTCAGGTTGTTAGGCACACCTTGAATATAATGATCCGCAAAGATAGCGAAAGCGACCGCTTCCTTCCCATCCGCACTTATGCCCGCCTGATCCGAGGTCATCACCCTCAGCTCGGGGAGCTCGTCGGCCAGCATGTTCATCAACGTTTCGTTATGAGCGCCTCCGCCGGAAACCAGCACTTCCTCAATCCTTGTATCAGGCAAAATAAAGTCGCGGTAACTCCGGGCAATCGTTCGTGCCGTAAAAGCAGTAAATGTAGCCATGATATCGGCCGCAGGCAAACTGTCCGAAAGCGCACGCAGGATCCACCCGGATGCGTAATCCTTGCCGAACTCCTCACGGCCGGTCGTTTTTACAGGATGCTTGGACAGGTATGGATGCTCCATCATTTCAGCCAGCAGACGTTCGTCCACTCGGCCTTCGGATGCCCACGCGCCTCCCTGGTCATAGGCCAGCTGTCCCCCGCTTAACTCATAGGCCGCCTGATCAATGATCATATTGCCAGGTCCCGTGTCAAAAGCGATCATTCGCTCCGGACCGGCGCCTGCCGGGATCGACGCGCAATTGCTGATGCCGCCTATATTTTGCAGTATTCTGCCCTTGTCCTTGTGCCGGAACATAATGTAATCGGCATACGGCGTAAGCGGGGCCCCCTGACCGCCGACCGCCATATCCGCCGGGCGGAAATCCCCCACGGTCAGCACCCCTGTCGCCTTGGCCAGCACAGACAAATCCCCGATTTGCAGCGTGGATTTCGGACGGAAGGAATCCTGCGGGTCCGCGTACGGCATATGCCAGATCGTCTGCCCGTGCGAGCTGACCAGATCAATATCAGCCATGGACAGTCCCGCCTGCCGGACAGCCTCTTTCACCGCATTCGCCCAATTTTGAGCCAAGTAAAAACTCATCCCGCTGATCGCAGGTGAGCTGGAATGCTGCTCCGAGCACAGTTCTTTCAACTTCTCCCGGAGCTCTTCTGTGTAAGGAAGAGACAAGAAATGAAGCAATTCCACTCTGGAGTCAATGCCTTGCCCTTCGATGCGGACTACAGCGGCGTCGATACCGTCAAGGGAAGTGCCGGACATCAGCCCGACGATGACCCTGGACGGCTTCTGAAGCAGGTTATCGAACAAAGGAAGTCACTCCCCACCCTGCAGGATACGACTCGCCAATCGTAACAGGCAGCTTCCCTTGAGGGACCAATGCGCCTGACATCAGCTTGGCTGCGCTCTGTAAAGCCAGCGGGCGGCTTTCATACAGGCATACATACGCAGGCACGTCCGCATAAGCCTGCAAATCGTAAGGATTCCGCAGTGCGGCTACGACAGGCTGTTTGCCCAGAGCCAGCAATGCGCGGACGAGCGAAACCTGATCCGGGTGCAAATGGGCATTGTAAGTCCCCACAACGATTTGCTCATACCAGCCAGCTTCTTTAAGCATTTCTTGGGTCAGCTCGCCGGCCTTCGTCAGCGGAATTACCCTCTCCCGCACATCAATTCCTTCTGCAGCCAGGGCGCTTCCCAGTGTGGCGCGTTCCCCATAGGACTCATCTACCAGCGAAACCGCCGCAGGCTCTACGGTAAGAACGAGCGTTGGCTTAGCAGCGAGCGGCAGCAGTCCTGCCGTATCCTTCACAAGCGTGATGCTAGCTTCGCTGAAGCGTTCCGCCGCGGAGCGGTGTTCCGGCGTGTTCACGATCCGGCTGAAATCACCCGGCTCCGCAGCGAGGGCCCGTTTGGCCTTCAAAGCCAGCAGCCGCTCTACCGATTGGTCGATGCGCTCCTCGCTGATGCGACCGCTGCGAACAGCCTCGACGAGCGCGGCGGCCGCCCCCGCCTGAAGCTCAAGCGAATGGCTGATCAGTACGAGATCCGCCCCGGCTTCCACAGCCATGACCGCCGCATGCACGGTTCCGTAATGATCCGCAATGGCCTTCATCTCCATGCAATCCGTCATAATAACGCCGGCAAAACCAAGTTCCTCGCGCAGCAAACCGGTCAGCACCCGGTGCGACAAGGTCACCGGAACGCCGCTGTCATCAAAGGCCGGGAACCGGATATGCGCCGACATCACGGAGTCGACACCCGCTTCGACAGCCTTTATAAACGGAACCAGCTCAACCGAACGGATCCGCTCGCTGCTGTGTGTGATCACAGGCAAATCCAGGTGTGAATCAATATGCGTGTCTCCATGTCCAGGGAAATGTTTGGCCGTAGCCACAACATTCGCATCTTGATATCCGCGCAGTGTCTGCACTCCCAGCTCCGCTACCCGGTCAGGCTGTTCCCCGAATGAGCGTACCCCGATAACCGGGTTCATCGCATTGACGTTAATGTCCAGGTCCGGCGCAAAATTCAAGTTGATTCCAAGCGCGCGAAGCTCGGTTCCGCTGATCTTGGCCGATTCGTACGCCGCTTCCGCGGACCCGCCCGCCGCCAGCGCCATCGCGCCCGGCATAAGCGCAACTCCCTCCGTAATTCGGGCAACCATACCGCCCTCCTGGTCGATGGAAATCCACAGGGGCGGCTGTCCCGCTTCGGCGGCCATCAGCTGCAAATCCCGGCTTAAAGCCGCAACTTGTGCAGGGTGCCGCACATTGCGGGCAAAGTAAATGACCCCGCCCATATGATGATCCTTAATCATCGTCCGCACATGTTCCGCGGGTTCCGTTCCTTCAAAACCGCCGAGAATCATCTGCCCGATTTTTTGTTCCAACGTCCAACGGCTAAACTCCATCTGTCATTCCTCCCTGTCTTGTCCAGGCCATGAGCGCTGCACCGCCGGAAGCATCCTTCGCCGGCATGCCGCAATGCAGATGCGGATAATGACGGCTTAACAGCTGAACAAATGTTTCCCTGATATATGAATTGTTCAACAGCACACTTCCGGTCATTGCTAAGCGCCCCTGTTGCAAAGTAAGCTTCTCCGTTACGGGTACGGTCAACTCATACAATGACTGTGCGCTTCTTGCTGCAATCCCCAGCGCCGTTTCATCCCCCGAATCGCAGGCGGTCGTCAAGAGCGGTGCCAACGCAGCTATATCTTTCTTATGCCTGTGCTTGTCATATACAAAGCCGATGACCTCTTTAACCGTATTCAGCTCAAGCTGTTCATAAACGAGCCGGCTGATCGCGGTAGCCTGGATACGTCCGTCTTCATGCCTAACCAGCGCGGACAGCAATTCCCTCCCGATGCTGTATCCGCTTCCCTCATCGTCGATAAGATGCCCGAATCCGCCGGACCGGTGCGACACACCGGCTCCGTTCCGGCCGTAACAGATCGAACCGGTTCCTGCGACCAGAATGATGCCGGGTCTCCCCTCATGCGCGCCGTACAAGGCGGCTTCCTGATCGCCGACGATCAGCAGCTTCCCTGGATAGCCGCAAGCTCGCACGTCCTCTTCCAATCGGGGAATAACGTCCGGATTGCTGACGCCGGCCGCCCCGATAACTACCTGCGCACAATGCTCGAGACCGCCGGTACATTCCGCCATGACGGCGAAAAGCTCCCCAAGGTTTCCGCGGACCGTTTCCGCATCCATTCCGTTATAATTAATACCCCCGGACGTAATCGTCCGGACGATATTCCCATTATCATCCATAAGGGTTACCGCGGTTTTCGTTCCCCCGCCGTCCAGACCTGCCACATAGCTGCTCATAAGCGCACATCCTTTTAATACATATGATACTGCTCTTTCATCACTGCGAACGTCCGGCTCTCGTCCCGAAACCGCTCCAACAACCCGGACACATCTACATCAGGCTCCCTCAACATCCGATCCCCTGCAAGTAAATCGATGAAATGCCTTGAGCCTTCTTTCACCGGCGGAAGGAAGGCAAACTCCTCATAATTCCGCTTCACCGTAAGCAGCAGCTCCACCCCGGTCTCCACCGGCCGGAACAACCGCCGGTCCAGTACATGCAGCTGCACCCCGCGGCACAGCTCCCCTTGAAACTTGGAGAAAGAAGGACGGAAATACACAGGGCGGAACACCACGCCCGGCAATTCCTTCCGATTCATCTCCCTTGCCAGTTTCTCCGCATCCAGGAACGGCGCGCCGATCATTTCGAATGGCGCCGTCGTGCCTCTTCCTTCGGACAGATTCGTCCCTTCAAACAGACAAGTTCCGGGGTACACTAAAGCCGTATCGAACCTGGGAATGCCCATAGACGGCATAATCCAGTGCAGGCCCGTATCCGGGAACTGCATCGTCCTCTCCCAACCTTGGCAGCGGACAATATTCAGGTTCGCCCGCCAGTTCATTCGGTCGTTGACCAAGCAGGCGATTTCGCCCGCTGTCAGGCCGTACCGCATAGTGAGCGGATATCCGCCTAAAAACGACTTATATTCCGGCTTCAGCAAGTTCCCCTCCACCGTCACCCCGCCCAGCGGATTAATCCGGTCCAGCACGACAAACTCCTTACCCGCCGAAGCGCAGTCCTCCAACGCGTTCAGCATCGTATAAATAAACGTATAATACCGGGTCCCTACATCCTGGATGTCATATACGACCATATCCACTTCATCCAACATCTGCGCCGTCAGCCGCTTGGAGTCCTTGCGGTATAAACTGTGCACAGGCACGCCGGTCATGGGATCCAGATACGAATCTATAACTGCCCCGGCGCCTTGATCCCCGCGCACCCCATGCTCCGGAGAGAATAGGGCCGCCAAATGAAATCTCTCATTCAGGATGTCAATCGTGGATACAAACTCCCTGTTCAACCCGGTTGGCACGGTAATTAAGCCCAGACGCTTCCCCTTGAACAAATGGGTATACTGCCCGATATGATCGACTCCGTTGCTGACTTTACCCATGGCTGCCTCCCGCCTCTTGCCAAAATGACTGCGACAAGCCCCTTGTCACAGTCATTCCTATTTTGCAACTATTCAATTGCTTCATCTAAACGCTTAGCCTTTAACCGCTCCTACCGTCACACCCTCAAGGAAGTACTTCTGCAGGCTGAAGAACAGAATGAACATCGGCAAAGCTGAAATCGCAGCGCCCGCCATCATCGGAGCGATGTACGTGGTGTTGGCGAAGCGGAAGTTTTTCAATCCGACCTGAATCGTCTGCATTTCCATAGAGTTCGTGATCAGAAGCGGCCAGAAGAACGTATTCCAGCTGTCCATGAACGTCAGAATTGCCATAACGGCCAGCACGGTTTTGGATAACGGAAGAATGATTTTCATATAAATGGTGAACTGATTGCACCCTTCCATCTTGGCGCTTTCCAGAATTTCATTCGGAATACTGCTCATAAATTGTTTGGCAAGGAAGATGTTATACACCGTAACAATCCCCGGCAATATAAGAGCTCTGTACGTATTTTGAAGTTCAAAAATATTGACCATCAGAATATACAGCGGAACCTGTGTTACCTGATACGGAATCATCATGGAGACAAGCAGGATGCCGAACAGCACATTTTTGCCCCGAAACTTCAATTTGGAAAACGCAAACCCCGCCATGCTCGCGAACACTACGTTGGAAACCGTAACCGCAACCGCTACGACTAACGAGTTCAGAATCCAACGGTATGAATACTCACTGTATTCAAAGAAGAATTTGAACGAAGCCAGCGTAAACTTACTGGGAAAAATGGAGTAACTGACCGCGCCGGCTTCCACCGGATCGCCGAGAGCCGAGACAACCATGAAATAAATCGGAAAGATCGTGGCCAGAGCGAATAAAAGCAATGCAGTGAAAATAATCGCATTCCGTGTAAAGCGGACCCGGGGTCTTCCGGTGTGATTGCTGTATAATGCCATATGGAATCCCCCTTCTTAATACTCGACGTTCTTACCGGCGTATTTAAACTGGATAAACGAAATGATGGCGATCACGAATGCCAGAACGAGCGACTGGGCCGCGGCTTTACCGAACTCGAAATAAGTAAACGCATTGTTGAAAATCAGCAAACCTACCATCGTCGTTGCATTGTCCGGTCCGCCGCCCGTCATAAGGTAAGCGTTCTGGAACACCTGGAATGATCCGATGACACCGGTTACCAACAGGAACAGCGTTGCCGGTCTCAAGCTTGGAATGACGATATGCCACACCTTCTGCACAAAGTTCGCGCCGTCCAGCTCCGCCGCCTCATAGTAGGTCTCGTCGATGCCCAGCAAGCCCGCGAGGTAAATGATGATGCTGGTGCCGTGGCTGGAAAGCCAGGACATCAACACCAGAGAGAACATGGACGTACTGCTGGAACCAAGCCAGTTCTGGCTCGGAATTCCGAAAAACTGAAAAACCTGATTAAGAATCCCTCCTGGTAGAGCGTCAAAAATCCACAGCCATACGACGGACAGAGCGACACCCGACGCCACAACAGGCAAATAGTAAACGGCTTTAAAAAACGATTGTGTTTTCTTGCTGAACGGCAGCACCATAATGGCGATCGCAAACGAGATGAACAGGTTTACGGGTACTGTGAGTATCGTATAAACGACCGTGTTCTTCATGGATTTCCAAAAGAGGGCGTCCTTTAACGTAGCCGTGTAATTGTCCAATCCGATATACGTGGAACCAAGAGGCTTATATTTCTGCAAACTGATAATAAATGCACTCACAAAAGGGTAGGCGGTAAACATGGCGAAAGTGGTCAGCGCCACTGCAATAAACAGATAACCCCAGACACCGTCCGATTCCAGCTTGTTTCTCTTCCTTACTTTACTAAGCGTATTCATCATGTCTTACCCCGTTTCGATCACTCGGTATTGTGAGGTAAAAAGTTCGGATAGCCGCTCAGCGTACAGGGCTATCCGAAGGATTACCGTATGATTATGCGTTCGATTGTCAATCTTTCACGATTCCGTCTTCGCCGAAGGCTGCTACAGCTGCTTTCTTAACTGCTTCATACATTTCTTCCGCTTTAATCTCGCCCGCAATCAATGCCTGGAATTTAGGAATGATGACTTCGGTCTCCAGCTTAATCGCTTTAGCGCTCAGCTCGGTAGGGATATCTTTACGCGCCGGTGTTGCGTTCTTCACCATAAACTCTACTGCGGCCACGTTATCCGGGTTGCGTTCCAAGGTCATACTTTGGGCCGCTTCTTTACCGCTTGCCGTAATTTGTTGAACCATCAGTTCGCTGTTCGCCGTTGCCGCTACGCTGCCGCTTGCCAGGAAGTAAGCCGCTTTAACAACGTTTGCTTTGTGCTCGGCGGTCGGCTCTTTTTTGCCTCGGAACGTTACGTATCCGTCTACAACAGCAGCTGTAGAGATCTTCGCGCCTTGGAATGTCGGAGCGGGCAGAACGATGTAATCGGCAGGAATGCTCTCTTTAACAGCGCTCGCATCTTTAGCTTCCAGCTTCGCATTGTTCTGATTAGCAGAGTTCTCGAACGTTGCCAAGCCTTTACCCGTAATCATCGTCTGACCGGTCAGGAACATGTTCCAGCGTTTGCCGGCATCCACGGAGCTAAGCTCTTTCGGCATGGAGCCGTCATCGATCAGCTGTCGCAGATCCTTCAGGAGACCCAGATAGTTCTTGCTGGTGTAAGCGTATTTGTTATCTTCTGTAATGGAATGAGGCATGCCCGCATTTTTCGCCATGATGCCGAGGTAATCCTTAGCGGCTACCCCTTTCACAGCGAACACAAAACCGTAACGGGTTTTTCCGTTTTCTTTCACGACACCTTTCTTGATGGCTTCGCGGAATTCGTCGTAAGTCCAGCCGTTCTGCTGCACTTTCTTGTAATCAATGCCCGCTTTCTCAAGGAACTGCTTATTTCCGCCAAGGGCGTGAATTTCCATGTAAGCCGGGAAGCCGTAAAGTCCTTCGCCGTTCTTCATATATTCCAAAGGCGCTTTGTCGAAGTCATTGATCATATCAGGCGTCGCTGCATCCGTAATGTCCATAACCATGCCTTGATCGGCATACTTAGCAATGCTCTCGGACCCCATAAAAGCAATGTCCGGCGGACTTCCCGCGTTCACTTGAGTATCCAGCTTCTGCGTCATATCTTCCCAGCTTGCCGGTTCGATCTTAAGCGTCAGGTTCGGGTATTTCGCATTGAAATCTTTGGTAATCTGGTCAAACGTCTTCTGGTAATTCGGGGAAACCGGCGGCAGCAACGCAGTGATGGTGTCTTTCGCTTCCCCTTTCGGGGTATTTCCGCCATTGTTGCTTGGAGCGGCGGTGTTATTATTGTCTGCGGAATTTCCGCATCCTGCCAGGACGGAGAAAGCCATGGTTGCGGCGAATACGGAAGTTAACATGCGGTTGTTCTTCTTCATGAGTAAAGACCTCCCAAGGAATATATTCTCTATACGACTTTCTGAAACTTGCTAATGGCTGTTTTCAAGTGTCCGTCACATTGCTGTAACGCTTGGTCCGCTTCTTCCGCGGAGAGTCCTGTCTTAATCATCATGATCGCTAATTTGCAGTTGTTGGAAGCGCTCTCTAAATGGGCTGCAGCGGACTCATAATTGACGCCTGTAGCCGCTCTGATGATACGAACAGAACGATCATACAACTTCTTATTGCTGGCTTTCAAGTCTACCATGAGGTTATTGTACGTTTTGCCTAACTTTACCATTACACTGGTGGACAGCATGTTCAATACCATCTTCTGTGCCGAGCCTGCTTTCATTCTTGTGGACCCCATAATGACTTCCGGCCCTACCACCGGTGAAATACATACGTCGCAAACGGGTTCCAGCTTCGAATTCTTGTTGTTTACTACGCCGATCGTTACGGCACCGAGTTCTCTGGCTCTCTGCAATCCGGATATTACGAATTGCGCGCTTCCGCTGGCTGTAATTCCGATGACCGCGTCTTTGTCGGTTACACCGCACCGCTCGATGAGCGCGATCCCTTCTTCAGCGCTGTCCTCAAATCCTTCTACCGCCGTCCGCAGCGCCGTGTCTCCGCCTGCGATATGGCCTTGCACCATATTCGGATCGATTCCAAACGTAGGCGGACATTCCGATGCGTCCAGTACACCAAGCCTGCCCGAAGTACCGGCGCCGATGTAGAGCATTCTGCCGCCGTTCTTCAGCACGCGGTGCAGCAAGTCGACCGCCAGCGTGATCTGCGGAATTTCCGCCGCAACCGCGCCGGGAACCTTGGTGTCCTGCTCGTGCATGAGCCGCAGCATCTGTTCCGTGGAGCATTCATCTATCATGAACGTCTGCGTGTTGATCTCTTCGGTGGTTAGCCCTGATAGATACTCATCCATAGCCTAATCTCCTGTTCTTGATGTGTTGTATTTATGGTGTTTGTGGTTGTTATGCTTTTCTTGCCTTCATCGTAACGAATTATTTCTTTTTGGTCAATAGATTTTAAAATTTTATTTTATTATGGAGTAAATTTATGGTTTTTTATTTTTATCGGACGTCTCTTGAACCCTTGTTCGCCAATCATCATGAGGAAACAAAAATAGGCACCCTGTCAGGGTGCCTTGTAACATACATATGGCCGTTCCGGCTCAAAGTCCGCGAACCGTCTTGCTTACCAGCGCAAGTAAGCAAGCAGCGCCGACTTAATTTCGGTGCTTGCTGGCAATAATATCGTGCGTCTTCGCCAAATATTTCTTCACGCTCTTGTACTCCGCGCTCGCGACGCCGGCAAACAGAATATCGATCACCGTCAGCATGGCGATCCGGGAACCCATCGCGCCGCTGCGAATGGTCATCTCCGGCGTAGAGATGCTCAGCACAATATTCGCTTTGTCGGCCAGCTCGCTTTTGGTGTACTTTGTGATGGCAATGATGCAGGCTCCGTTCTTTTTGGCAATTTCCATGGCGTCCAGAATTTCACCCGTCCGGCCGGAATTCGATATGAATATGGCGACGTCGTTCTTCTCCAGCAGCGTGGCCGCTGTCAGTTGGCTGTGTCCGTCCGTGTAGGTGTGGCACATCTTGTTAATCCGGGAAAACTTCTGCTCCGCATCGATACCGACCAGGCCGGAAGCGCCAATTCCAAAAAACGCGATTCGCTTGCTCTCCCGCAGCACCTGCACCGCACGCGCGATCCCGTTCTTGTCAATGACCTGAAGCGTATCCTCAATGGATTTCATGTTGTTCCGGGAAATATTGGAGATGATCACGGGCAGCTCGTCGCCGGGCTGTATGTCCGTATATTGATCCTTCTCCGTCTCATCCATGGAGCCAAGCGAAGCGGAAATGCTGACGATAAAGCCCCGGTAGCCGCTATATCCCAACGTCTTGCAGAACCGCAGCACCGATGCGTCGCTTGTATTCGTCAACTGAGCCAGCTGCTTGATCGACAGATGCGGAATATCCTCCAGATGCTCCAAAATATAATTAGCCACCAGCTTTTCCACCGGGGTCAGGCTATCTTTCATATCACGAATTTTGATCAAAATATTATCATGAATCGACATGAACATTCCCTACTTATCCTATAAATTTCAATTTCATTTTAAGCTTATTCTATTATCATATCATTTAGAAAACGAGAATGGAAATTTTATTTCTATATGACACTTATACTATAAAATTTTATTACAAAATTCCGAAGGCAATGTTATAATTACTGCGAAGAGAGCGTTTACTATAATATCAATGCTAGACTGGAAGGATGAATTCGCTGATGAACACGAAGTTGAAAATCGCTATTATTGGCGCAGGCAGCACCTACACGCCCGAGCTCATTGAGGGCATGATCAAACGCAAGGACGTTCTCCCGATCAGCGAGCTGGTCCTGATGGATATTGATGAAAGAAAGCTGTCCATTGTCGGCAGCCTAAGCGAGCGTATGATTGAAGCCGCGGGCCTTTCCTGCCGCGTTATCAAGACCGACAACCTGGAAACAGCATTGACGGATGCGGACTTTGTACTCGCTCAAATGCGTGTGGGCAAGCTGCCGGCGCGGGTGCTCGACGAGACCATCCCGCTGAAGCATAACCTGATCGGCCAGGAGACTTGCGGGATCGGCGGTTTTTTTAAAGCGATGAGAACGATTCCCGTGATGCTGCAAATCGCCAAGCGCATGGAAGAACTGTGTCCGGATGCCTGGCTGATCAACTTCTCCAATCCGGCCGGCATTATTACGGAAGCCCTGCTGAACCACTCCAAAGTGAAGATGCTGGGGCTATGCAACGTTCCTTACAATATGTTCAAAAGCATCCGCGAGACCCTTAATCTCAACCAACCGGATATCACGTACTTGGGACTGAATCATCTAAGCTGGATTACCGCAATTGAAGAGAACGGACAGGACTACCTGAAAACCGCGTTGGACATGGGTTTGAACAGTGAAGCAATGAAGAACATCCCTTCCTCCGGCTTCTCCAAAGAACTGGTGCAAATGGTGGGCGCCATCCCGTCTTCTTATTTGGAATATTACTATTTTAAAGAGAAAAAGTTGAAACTGCTGCACGAAAGCGAACTGACGCGCGGACAACAATGTATCCAGATTGAAGAAGAACTTCTCGGCATTTATGAGGATTCGGAGCTTCATGCCAAGCCGGAACTGCTCTCTACCCGCGGCGGCGCAAACTATTCGGAGGTGGCGATCAGTTTGGTGGATGCCATCTATAACGACAAGCAGGAAGTTCATGTGGTGAATCTGCTGAACAACGGGGCGCTGGAATTCATGGAAGACAACGATGCGGTGGAAGTATGTGCCGTAATCGGCAAAGACGGAGCCAAGCCGGTTCCGGTTCCGGGCTTCGACAATCGCCACATTATCGATTACATGCGGATGGTCAAGGCTTACGAGCGTGAAACTGTCTCAGCGGCGGTAACCGGAAGTGAAGATGCGGCCATGCGCGCGCTGCTGATGAATCCGCTGGTGGCCGACTATAACGCCGCTTACGACTGCTTCCAAGAGCTGAAAGAGGTGCATAAAGAATATTTGCCGCAATTTTTTCCTGCGGTAAGAACGGTTTAGATCCATGAGCGCAAACTATGTGATCGGCGTCGACGGCGGCAACAGTAAAACCGATTATTTCCTTTTTGACCTGCAGGGCAATGCCGTAGACCATATTCGCACAGGCACATGCAGCCATGAGCAGTTTACGGATGGCTATGCCAGCTCGCTGCGAGTGATGAACGAGAACATCAGCATTATGCTGGAACGGAATCAGCTTACGCTGAAGGATGTCGCAGCCGGAGCGTTCGGCCTGGCCGGTGCGGACATTCCATCCCAGAAACTCCGATTGAACGAAGTCGTCGAGGAGATCGGCTTTACGACGTACGCCGTGGATAACGATTCGTTCTTGGGCGTGAAAGCAGGCACCGCCAAAGGGTACGGCATCTGCACGATCAACGGCTCCGGCCACGCGACAGGCGGTGTATCGCCGACCGGCCGGCGCCTGCAGATCGGCGGCATCGGCAGCGAGCTGGCCGGCGATGAGGCCGGCGGTTACTATTTGGCGAGAAAGGTGCTGCGGACCGTCTATGACAGCTTCTACCGGCTGGGTCCGGAGACCGCGATGACAGCGCCCGTGATGGAACTGCTGAAGGTGCCAAGTAAGGAAGTATTCATGGAGTACGCTTGGGAAGGGATTTTAAACAATACCCTCCCGTATACCCCATTAATACAGATTCTGTTCGCCTGCGCGGACCGGGGAGATACGGCCGCCTTAGCCGTGCTGGACCTTTCCGCCAGACAGCTCGCTCATTCTACGGCAGGATGCCTGCATAACCTCGACTTCGAATCTGAAGTGGACATTATTCTCGCCGGCTCCATCTGGGTGAAAGTGGAAAGTCCCGTGCTGATAGAAAAGTATAAATCCTATGTTCGGCAGCTTACCACCAAGCATTGCAACTTTATCCTGCTGCATGTTCCTCCGGCCACGGGTGCCGTCCTTTGGGCGCTGGAACTCGCCCACGGCCGAACAGTCGATCTGGACACGCGCGGGAAAGTGATCTTCGCCGTAGAAGAGCTTCAAAAAGGATTGTAAAATAACCTATATCGAGGCCTTTCAGGAAGAGCGACCGCGTTTAAAGGTTGGTTATTAAGCCAATTGGGTAGCGTGTTTTCACGAATGAAAACATATCTTTCCAATGTGGTAAAACAAAAAAAGCACATCACCCGCCCGCGGGCTGCGATGTGCTTTTTGCTATCCTGCTTTATAATGTCAGCCTTTTCCACAAACTCCGCACAATCCATTTCCGTTCCTGCTTTCGCTTATATTTCGGCAGGGCCCGGTAAATGGCTATATTCTCATCCAGGGCTTCCTTCGCTTCTTTCTTCTTACCTAACTGATTCAGAATCCCCGCCAGTAAATAGTAAGCTTCGCAGGAAGAGGTATGAATTTCTCTGAACCGGTCAAGGTATTGTAACGCTTTAACATGATTTGTTTTGGCGAAATGATCGGCAAGCAACAAGTAAGGGGCTCCGTATTTGGATCGTGGATTAATCGATAAACCTTTAAGTATTTCGCTCTCCCCTTCAGCGGACTGTTGGAGCTTAATCTTCACAGTTCCCGAATCCACCCAGTAATCCGCCGAATCCTCAAGTGGTCTTCGAAGTCCCTCCAGCCGTTTCCCAGCGGATTCATACTTGCGGCGCTCCATTTCTAATCTCGCCAACTCGTATTTGGAGGATGTATCGTTCGGATTTAGCGCGATCGTTTGCTTTAAGCGGCGAATATGCTGCAGACGTTTAAACGGTTTTCGGAGGGATGGAAAGATTCCGACAAATTGCCGATCCAGCACATAAATAACAGCAAGCATAACCAACAGCGCGAGGAACGGATTTCCCAGCAGATACCACAGAAAAGAAAAGATAAAAAATTTACCCAGCATGCGTACACCCCGTCATTCAGTCTCACTTTTAGTTATAGCATAAACCGGGAGGGGTGGAAATGATTTTCCATCAGATGAAGCTTCGGGAATATGGATTTCGTAGCTGCCTCTTGGCGGGTATACGCTGCCTTTCTTCGCTGCGGCCTGAAGCTTCTTCTTACAAGCTCCGACGACCATGGATGTGACGGCTACGGAAAGAATGGAATACAAGGCGAGTTTCAACCCCACAGTGTACACCCCCGTAAGTACCACAAAGAAATCAAAGATAAAAATCGGCACACCCGGATTGATCCCATAGCGGTCATGAAGGTATAGGGCAAGAATATTCGCCCCGCCTAAAGAAGATCGATTCAAGAACAAGACGGTTACGCCTACGCCGATGAGCCCCCCTCCCATAACCGCACCCAGTAACGGAGATAGTGGAAACTGGGGCAAATACCGGTCTGCCGCCGCGGCAACAGATAACAGTGATATAGAAATCAGCGTCGACCATGTGAACGAAGCTCCCATCCTTAAGAACGCGAAGACATAGAACGGGATATTTATAAGGAAGAACAACAACGGAAAAGATCCGCCCGTCATATAACTTACATTCAATGCTAATCCCGCCGTGCCGCCTGTAAGCACGAATGCGTGCTTTAGCATAATTAAACCCGCCGCCGTTAACAAACAACCGCAGAGAATGGTAAACCATCTTTTCAATTTCATCACCGCCCCTCTTTGTTATTTTGTTAGAAATCGCATAGACTAATGAGGAATACATTCGAAACTTTACTTAAAGAAAGGCGGTGTTCCGCATCGATTCTACGGATATTCGCCTCTTGCATGTGCTGCACAAAGACAGCCGCATTACCGTAAGTGAGCTTTCCAAGCAATTATCGTTAAGCCGCCCCAGTGTCACCGAACGAATCCTCCGTCTTCAGGAGAAAGGAATCATTGAAGGTTTTACGTTACAACTATCGCTCGCTGGCCTTGGCCGCGGTACCCTGGTCTTTATTCAAGTTAGTGAATTAAAAGTAACACCCATGGAATTTGAACGGGTCATTACAACGTTCCGCGAAGTGTTGGAATGCCATCGGGTAACAGGGAATATCGGGTATATCCTTAAAGCCGCTTTGACCGGGATGGATGAATTAAGAGCATTGGTAGACAGATTAATCCCATATGGTACTCTCCAAACCTCGCTCGTCCTGACATCGCCCGTGTTGAATCGTAATCCGCTCCCGCAAGGACCTTAAACAGCCTTTTCTTCTCTTCATTATAAGGAAACAAGGAAATGACTGTATATGAACTAATGTAAAGAAAGGTGACATCCTGTTTTACAAAATGGAGCATTAAAGCCTATTTCTTGTGCAACTTCATAACATTCAATAACCTGCTCAACGAAGAGTAGGTTTTTTTGTTTCATTTTTCGTCATATGGGGCAAGTAAACTAGTAAAAACCATTGCATGAAAGGCGGTGCTGCATCATGGATTTATGGATATACTTATTGTTGACCGCGGCTTATGCCGTAATTCTTACGGCGGGAATTCGGCGTTTGACCAAGCTTGGATGGAATCATGGCTCGAATTTCCTCTTACTTGTAGCCTTCGGGTTGTTTTATGACAACGGGTTAATTGCGATCGGCAAATGGGTGGGTGAAGGCGAAAGTTTGAAGAACCTAAGTTATCTCCGGTATTGGACCCATGCTTTTTTTACACCCACACTGATTTTAGTAGGACTGAATATTCTGCGGCGATCCCATTTCAAATGGGCTTCGATGACGCCCGCCAAAGCAACGGCCTGGATCCTTACCATCGGTTTGGTTCTGTATCAAATAAAGGTCAATACACTTGAAGAGGTTGCAAGCCTGGTTCCTCTGAGGGAATACGGCGTATTACGCTATGTGGCGGAAGCTGAAGGCGGCGGCCCCGTCATGGTCATTATCATTGCCACACTTTTATTTGTTGCAGGTTTATTGATGGCCTTTAAACGGCGTTGGATCTGGATGGCGCTGGGGGTTGCCGTGCTGTTTGTCGGCCGTTCCCTGCCTATGCCGATTGACAGTTCCGCCCTTACGAACATTTACGAACTCATTCTTATTGTTTCGCTGTGGTTTACCATTCGTCATCTGGATCGAGAAAATTAAATCGATAGGTGTTTCCTTTCCGAGGAATGGGGTTATATCCATACTAGACATGACAATCCCACAAAATAAAGGAGCGAATTTCTCATGAAAAAACTAACTTCCACGGTACTTACTCTTACACTGGCTGCAGCTATGGTATTTGGTCTGGCGGGTTGCGGTGACGGTAACAACAATAATAACAACAATAACAATGCTACGAACAATGCAACAACTGAATAATGAATCGTGAATAAAAGGGCAGCCCCCGCGTCAAGAAATACTTGACGCGGGGGCTGCCCTTTTTGATAAATTCAAGTTTAGCCTATAACGATATCGCCGGTGGGGTGACGATAGAGTTGCTTTCCTTTTCCCGGACTTAAAGCGAAGGCTAACGTAATCAGCCCGACCCTCCCGGTAAACATCAACAGAATAATAATAGCTTCGCCTGCGGGAACAAGTTCACGAGTCAAGCCCATACTCAAGCCGACAGTGCCGAATGCTGAAGTTGCCTCAAACAGGACCATCAGAAAAGGCTGGGGCTGCAGGGTTAATAAAATTAAGGTTGAGCCAAGTAGTACGATCATTCCGATAAACGCAAGCGTCAGCGCTCTGTAGATGTCATCGGACGGGATGCGTCTGCGGAACAGGACAACCGATTCCTTTCCTCGAAGCGTAGACCATAAGGCTGCTGTCAGTAACGTAAATGTGGTTACTTTAATACCGCCTCCGGTAGAACCCGGGGCCGATCCGATAAACATCAGGATCACCATCAGGAATAACGTCGCGCTTCGCATCGCTCCGACATCCACCGTGTTGATTCCCGCTGAACGCAAGCTAATGGAATGAAAGAACGAAGCCATGATTTGATGACCTGCATGCATAGGACCAAGCGTTAAAGGATTGGTGCGCTCGAACACAAAGATCAGAAGCGCCCCTAGCAGGGTGAGCACCGAGATGGCCGTGAGCACCACTTTGCTATGTAGTGACAGTTTGCGGGTCCTGGGGTATTCCATAACGTCCGATATGACAATGAATCCCATCCCTCCAAGCAATACCAATACCATCGCGGCGATGTTCATTCCCGAATCATTCACATAGAGTGTTAAGCCTCTGAAATCCCCGAATAACTCAAAGCCCCCGTTATTGAAGATCGAGACTGCATGAAAAACACCGAAATAGATGGCTTTGGCCAACGGCATCTCATCCATCCATCGAAACGCGAAATACAGAGCGGCGACAGACTCAATGGTGATGGAATATAAGAATACTTTACCAATCAGTCTGACGATTCCCTCAATCGTATTCTGATTCATCGTTTCTTTGAGGATCAAACGTTCCCTGAACGAAATGCGCCGCTTCATCATCAATGTAAACCATGTGGCCACCGTCATGAACCCCAATCCGCCGAGTTGCAACATGAATAAGATAACGATTTGACCAAATATGGAGAAGTATGTACCTGTATCCACAACGACCAAGCCGGTAACGCACGTCGCGGATGTAGCTGTGAACAATGCATCCAACAAAGGCAAACGTTCACCGCTTTGGGATGCTGCGGGTAACGAGAGCAGCAAGGTGCCGATCATAATAATGACAGCAAAACCTGCGGCCAGTACCCGCGGGGGAGACCAATGATTTCTTAAATTTGAAAGCACAATGGGAGACCTCCTCTCTTGAGGATATCTCCCATTGTACAACTTGTATATGAACTTTAACAAATGTTGAAACCATGAATACGGTTTAAGGAACCGTTATCTTTGCTTAGCCCTGTCCGACACAACCCATTGTACTACTGCTACAACCGCTGTATCTACGACAGTTGCCAGCAATGCAAGGGTAAACCAATCGTTATTCTCCAATGTGTAGTACAGAATGCCGTGGAATGCGAATAAGAGAACGAATAACCATAGCAGATTTACATTTCGGATCCAGTTAAGCATCGTCTATTCCACCTTTCTCTTCCCGATAGTTATGTGTACTTTAATTATGTACCCATTTTCGAGAGAACATACTACAATTCTGAACTGATATTATCCGTTGGGGAAACCATTGCCAATCACTTCCTTCACATCGCTGAACGTTACGAATGCCAAAGGATCTTCCCGAGTAACCAGTTTCTTAAGACGGATTGTCTCCTTCCGACTAACAATACAATATATAACCTCTCTTTGTTTGCCCGAATATCCGCCCTTACCTTCCAGATAAGTAATACCGCGGCTCATTTCATTCATAATGGCCGAAGCCGTTTCTTGTGGGCGGTTCGTTATAATAAAGGCGGCTTTCGCTCCGTTGCTACCCTCCAGCATAAAATCGATAACACGCGCCCCTACCAGCAGTGCTACTAACGTGTACATCGTCCGGTTCAGGTCCAGGAAGAGTAAGGAGAAGAGTAGGATGATAAAGTCCAGCATAAAGATCGTGCGGGCAATACTCCAGCCATAGTGCTTCTGCATTAATTTGGCGATGATATCCGTGCCCTCCGTCATGCCTTCAAAGCGAAACACGATACCAAAGCCCAATCCGACAACGCCCCCGGCATACAGGGAAGCAAGAAGGGAATCTTCCAACGGTAACGCGAACTCCGCGAACAGCCACAGAAACAGAGAGACGGATAACATTCCTGTAATTGTATAAATCAAGCTTGTTTTACCCAACATCTTCCAGCCAATGAAAAGAAGCGGAATGTTCATAAGTAAACTGGTCCACGCCGGGCTCCAGCCCGTCACATATTTAAGAAGCAGAGAGACGCCCGCAATGCCGCCTTCCGCCAAGCCGTTCGCAATATTAAAGTAGTTCATGCCGAAACTGAGTATGGCAGAGCCTACGATAATACCAGCGATGTTACTCCATTTGAAAGAATTGTTCACAGGGATTCTCCTTACTTTAATTATTACTTCACTTTACTTTACTGGTAAAATCCGCGGCAAGCAAGGACCTTGAGAATTTGACGCATCAGCCGAAAATACCAAAAAACCGTGTACATCTGCACAAGGCAAACATACACGGTTTATCATGTTTCACTCTTAGATCCCGGTTACCAATGCTATCACTTGGTAGATTAACGCCGCAAGTACCGCGGACACGGGAATGGTAATCACCCAAGCAATTACAATCCGACCGGCTAATCCCCACTTTACCGCGGAAAACCTCTTTGCGGAGCCTACACCCAGAATGGAAGATGTAATCGCATGTGTCGTACTGACTGGCAACTCATTCATTGTCGCGGTCAGAATAACGGTCGCGGATGATAAGTCCGCCGCGAAGCCGTTGGCCGGCTCGATCTTGAAAATTTTCGTGCCCATCGTCTTGATGATTTTCCATCCGCCGATTGAGGTTCCGAGAGCCATCGCCAAAGCGGCGGAAACTTTAACCCACAAGGGAATGGCTTCGTCCATGGAAGTCTGGTAGCCGCCGGCGACCAAGGCAAACATGATGATCCCCATCGCTTTCTGTGCGTCATTCGTGCCGTGTGTAAAGGATTGAAAAGCCGCTGTAACCACCTGCAATGAACGAAATCCTTTGTTCATCTTGTGAGGGTTGGTTTTGGCGAGAACAACTTTGATCAGATACATGACAATAAAACCTACCGTGAACGCGATCAAGGGCGAGAACAGAAGACCAAGCAAGATTTTCTTGAAGCCGCCTGAGTTCAAAGCCGCGAAACCCGCTCCCGAAATGACAGCCCCTGTTAACGAGCCGATCAGCGCGTGTGACGAAGAAGACGGAATGCCGTACCACCAAGTGATTAAGTTCCACGCGATGGCCGCGAGCAGAGTAGCCATGACAATCTCCATGCCGTGGGCTAGCGTCGCGGGGTCGGCAATATCTTTACCGATGGTCTTGGCAACGCCTGTAAAGGTCATGGCGCCGACAAAGTTTAATGTAGACGCTAGAATGATCGCTCGGCGCGGGGTTAGCGCGCGTGTGGAGACCGAAGTGGCAATAGCATTCGCCGTATCATGAAATCCGTTAATAAAATCAAAGGCAAGGGCAAGGAAGATGACAATAATGATAGCCGTCAACATAACTTAGGAATTCCCCATGATCACGGATTCAAGCGTGTGAGCAACCTTCTCGCAGCAATCGGTTGCCGCTTCGTATTTCTCATATATTTCTTTCTTCTTGATTAATTCAATGGGATCTTTAATTTTAGCGAAAGCTTCTTTAATGCTGATCCGGTAAGCATCGTCCGCCACGTTCTCCAGCTCGTTAATACGGATACAATGCTCTCTCATCGCAAGCAATTTCTTCGTGCTCAGCATACGCATGGCGGTCTGGATCTCTTTGGTGCATTCCACCAAAATTTCGCCAAATTTCTTCATATGCGCGTCCATGGAACCAATTTCGTACATTTCAAACCTGGAAGCGCATGCCTCCATCTCATCGATAACGTCGTCCAATGCAGAGGTTAAAGCTGCGATATCATCGCGCTCAATCGGAGTAATAAAGGTCTTGTTTAATTCCTTATAAATAAGGTGCGTGTAACGATCCCCTTTGTTCTCGTAGTCTTTCATCACTTTTGCGAATTCCGCAAGCTTGTCCGGAGAATCAATTCCTTTGGCGAAGTAAAGTGACGCCTCTAGCAGATTATCGGAAATGGCTTCCAGCGTTGTGAAAAATACATCCTTCTTCTTAAACATTGATCAGACCACCTAATGCGAATTTTGGCGAAAATTGTTCCCGTTCTATAGTATCATATCTTTACAATATCTTAATAATTTATTGATAAAAAAAATGTGACAAAACAAAAAACATCCCCGCTTGATAAGCGGGAATGTACCGTAATTGGATGAAATTACATGTATACAGGCTTTACACAGACAGGTTTGGAGAGATGGACATCATTTCCTGTGTATTGCAGCCTTCCGGAATCCGAATTTATCTTGAACACTGCAATATTGTTCGTGTCCCGGTTGGCACAGAGCAGATAACCTCCTCCGGGTGTCAGCGCAAAGTGGCGCGGATGTTCACCTTCCGTGGAAACATGCTGAACAAGCGACAACTTTCCTGTACTCACATCCACCGCGTACACCGCGATGCTGTCATGTCCACGGTTCGATCCGTATACATATTTACCGTCTTCGGAAACCGCGATTTCCGCCGTAGAGTTCTCACCGGCAAAGTCGGCAGGCAGGGTCGAGATGGTATGTACAGGCGTCAAGCTGCCATTCTCAGCACTATAAGCGAAAGCAGTGATCGTGGAATCCATTTCATGGATGACATAAGCATAGGATCCGGAAGGATGAAAAGCCAAGTGACGCGGACCGGACCCGGGATTGGTTTCGGTCACACCTTCCAAGCGGAGGGTTTGGCTCTCTTCCACAATCGAGTAGGTAAAGATCCGATCCAATCCTAAATCCGGAATCAGCAGGAAACGATTGTCCGGACTAAAGAAAGCGGAATGCGGATGAGGACGGTCTTGCCGTTCGGGATTGACGCTTGACCCCTCATGCTGTTCCACATCCAACACTTGACCAATGAGACCGTCTTCCGTAATCGCTTGCAACCCCGCCATCCCTTCATGATAACTCACGACAACCAGATACCGGTCATTCGCGTCGCGTTGAATATGGCATGTAGGTCCTTCCGTTGTATTCCTCCTGTTTAATATTTCGATTGAGCCTGAAGGCAGAATGTTGAATGCGACGGCCTCGCCAGCCTTCTTCCCTGAAGGCGCGGTCACCTCGGATATCGCGTATAATTTCCGGTTGGACGCATCCACATTCAGAAAAGTGGGGTTCTTTAACCCCGCTGCGCTGTCCAACAGTTCAAGACTTCCGCTTGTTTCATTGAATTCATAAACATAGACACTGTTATCCCCCGCCTCGGCGTACGAACCTGCGAAAACCAGCATGCGCCCGGTATGTTGTTGTGAACTCATAACTTGATTCCTCCTTTGGATATTTTGGATTAAAACAGCCATTCGTATCATATGTTCTTAGAAACAGGATCCCTGTCCTTCAGTATACCTTAAGTACACATCCATGCGCATCAGCGGGTCAGCTAAGTTCTGTTAGCGCTTTCTAAAAGGAAAGGTGGTCATCGTCCATGAATGAAAAGCAAGGTTCATCCCAAGGTCAGACACCGCAAACCGATAATTACACTCTTACGAATCGTCAAGGCCATCCCATTACGGATAATCAGAATGTAAGGACAGTCGGACGCCGAGGCCCCACAACTTTGGAAAACTACCACTTTATTGAGAAAATCACACATTTTGACCGGGAACGTATTCCTGAACGTGTGGTGCATGCGCGAGGCGCGGGTGCTCACGGTGTGTTTGAGGCTTACGGTACGGCGGGTGATGATCCGGTGTCGAAGTTTACCCGAGCGAAGTTATTTCAACAGGCCGGCAAACAAACACCGGTTTTCGTTCGCTTCTCCACGGTTGTCCATGGCGGTCATTCCCCGGAAACGTTGCGCGATCCGCGCGGCTTTGCGGTTAAATTCTATACCGAAGATGGGAACTGGGATCTTGTCGGTAACAATCTGAAGATTTTCTTTATTCGGGACCCGCTTAAATTCCCCGATATGGTACACGCGTTCAAACCGGATCCGATTACGAACACGCAAAGTATGGAACGTTTCTTCGATTTCGTCTCTTTAACGCCGGAGGCGACTCACATGGTCACTTTCTTGTTTTCTCCGTGGGGTATTCCGGCCAATTATCGGCAAATGCAGGGCTCTGGCGTGAATACATATAAGTGGGTCAATAGCGAAGGGGCCGGATTCCTGGTGAAATACCATTGGGAGCCGCTCAAACAAGGATTGCTGAATCTCCTTCAGAAGGATGCTGAAACCATTCAATCCACAGAGTTCAATCATGCAACCGTTGACCTGTACCAAGCCATCGAGAACGGTGACTATCCGGAGTGGGAGCTCTGCGTGCAGATCTTGAGCGATGACGAGCATCCGGAACTGGATTTCGACCCGTTGGATCCTACGAAGCTGTGGCCTGAGGAGCAAATTCCTTTTCTGCCGGTAGGCAAAATGACCCTTAACCGCAACCCCGAAGATTACTTCACCGAGGTGGAGCAGGCAGCCTTCGGGACTGGCGTTCTGGTGGACGGTCTCGACTTCTCCGACGACAAGCTGCTGCAAGGCCGCACGTTCAGCTACTCGGATACGCAGCGCCATCGTGTCGGGGCTAACTACCTCCAACTGCCTATCAACGCCCCTCGCGCACGGGTAGCGACCAATCAGAGCGGCGGCCAGATGCAATATCGGGTAGATCGGGCCCCGGGCCAGAATCCGCATGTGAACTATGAGCCTTCCTCTTTGGGCGGGCTTGAAGAAGCGCCTAAACCGGGCAAGGACCACGAGCCGCACGTTGATGCCCGTTTAGTTCGGGAGAAGATTGAGCGAACGAATGATTTCGGTCAGGCCGGTGATACGTACCGCAACTTCGCTGATTGGGAACGCGATGAACTCATCTCCAACCTTGCGGGAGCGTTACGCACCTGCCAAACGGATATACAGGAGCGGATGATCGGTTATTTTACCAAAGCGGATCCAGAGTACGGTCAGCGGGTGAAGGAAGCCATTTATGGTTCCGGTGAACTGAAATAGGGTGAAGCCCCGGTCCGCGGACCGGGGCTTCCTTTTGGGGACATAGGAGATTGATAATACGTCTTTTCTTGCGCCAGCGGCTGGATCTGATTATGATGGAGTATGTCTGCCAACTATGATACCGGAGTGTGAACCTATGAGCTTGAGACTGCGCGGCCACCATTTGCTGTGTTTGTTGGGATTTCGGGATATGGGCTACTCTCCTGAATTTACGTTAAATATGAAAGTCGTATATGAAGCTCTTCGTGAAGAACCCTCCACGATGGTGCTGCTCGTGGAAGGACCGGATGATCTTTGTCAGTGTTACCCTGCCGACAAGCCCAATCACTGCAGGTCCGAAAGCGTGGATCGCCGGGACCAAGCCGTTCTGGATCGGCTTGGTCTCGTTGCGGGTACATTCATCGCATGGGAGGACATCCTGAAGAGGATCAGGCTTCACATGGAACCTGAGCTGATTCCCCATCTCTGCGCATCCTGTCCTTGGGAACCATACGGCGTCTGCCGGGACGGTCTTACACGGATTGGTCAGGGCGAAGGTTTGCCGGAATTGCCGGCTGCTTCGGAGTAGGGCAAGTAAGCAATTTCAAACCGGGAACCCAGCGGTATGATCTCATACAAATATTTATGGACTAGTTCCTTATCAAAGTCGGTCACGGCGTAATCCACACTGAGATCATAATAGATCGTGCCCGTCTTCTCGTTGTAACTCCTGAAGGTCATCCGCCCCCGCTCGAACATGGAACTGATGACATCCACAATCATATATTGATCCAGCTTGCGGCTCATGGCCGCGGCAACGACAGGCTCCGGCAGATCATCCGTCGGAGGTACTTTATCCGTTTGAATCGCGGAGTATCCTTTCACTTGAAAGCAGACATGCGGCAGGAAATAATTCGACGCGAAACACATCAGATCGGTCATCTCAGTGTTCGTTAAACTCAAATCCTCATTCCAGGCATATATAACCGCCGAGTGCCTTCCGCTCGTATGCACTCTTACGTATTTCAGATGCGGATGATGCTTTTTGATTAAATATTCGGACCATAACCGAGTACCCATTCGGATCACCCCACACTCGTATTCGTATATATAAGATTTGAATAAATCAATGTTAACGCTTACATATATGATTAGTTTATGCCGCATCGAACCTGATCTTGACAACATTAGGCACATACAAATAACCTGACCCCTCGGTCAGGTTACATAGGTTAGTTCATTTAAAGAGAAACGCCGGCCGACGCGTATCGGTTCGCCGGGCGATCCAATCCGAAATGACCGCGCAGCGTGGCGCTGTCATATTCCGTCCGGAACAGGCCCCGCCTCTGAAGCTCAGGCACAACTTGTTCCGCAAATTCCTCCAACCCGCCGGGTAAATAAGGCGGCATCACATTGAATCCGTCGCTTGCTCCAGTTTGGAACCACTCCTCGAGCTGATCTGCCACCTGAACCGCCGTGCCCGCGAAGGTTCGATGCCCCCTCCCGCCTGCAAGGCGATGAATCAATTGGCGAATGGTCAGGTTTTCTCTCTGCGCCAAGTCGGCCACCAGTTGATATCGACTCTTGTTTCCGTTGATCTCGTTTACACCCGGCAACGCGGGCAGAGGACCGTCCAACGGATACTGAAACAGATCAATCTTCAGCATATTCGACAGTTGATTTAACCCGTAAGCAGGCACGGTAAGCTCGTTGAGATAGGCTTCTTTCTCCTTAGCCTCCGATTCCGTAGCACCCAGAACGGCGCAGATCCCCGGCAGAATTTTAAGCTGATCCGGATTTCGTCCGTATCTGGCAGCCCTGGATTTCACATCGGCATAAAATTGCTGGGCTTCTTCAAGTGTCTGCTGGGCCGTAAATATAGCTTCCGCATGCCGGGCCGCAAACTCTCTCCCGTCCTCGGAAGAGCCCGCCTGCACCAACACCGGATATCCTTGCGGGGATCTGGATATATTCAACGGTCCCTGTACATGGAACGTCTCCCCCGCATGGTTCAGTTCACGGACCTTAGTGTCATCCGCGAATATACCGGCTTGTTTATCGCTCACGATCGCGTCGTCTTCCCAGCTGTCCCATAAACCTGTTACCACTTCCAGAAACTCCCTTGCACGCTCGTAACGCTTGCTGTGCTCAAGGTGTCCGTTCTTGCTGAAATTTCTCGCTTCATACTCGCTGCCGGAGGTTACAATGTTCCAACCCGCACGGCCCTTGCTGATGTGATCTAAAGAGGCGAATTTACGAGCCAGATGAAACGGTTCATTATAAGTAGTTGACACCGTGCCGATCAGACCGATGTGTTCGGTTACAGCCGCTAAGGCGGACAGTAACGTAAACGGCTCCAACCCGATGTAGGCGCCATGCTTAATATTTTGGGAAACGGCTAACCCGTCCGCCAGAAACAACGAGTCGAATTTCGCCGCCTCCGCGATTTGCGCAAGTTTCTTGAAATAATGTATGTCGGTTATATTCTGCGGTTCCGTGTGCGGATGTCTCCATGCCGCCTCATGATGTCCCACATTCATTAGAAATGCGTTTAAATTCATTTGCCGATTCGGTTTACTCACGCTTATCGCCTCCAAAAGAAATTTATAGATTTCCACCTTTAACGCAAAAAAGAGACACCTCATCTTATGAGCGCGTCTCCGGTGGTCCGGTCGGTATAAAACATATAATTCCAATATGTATAGTATGATTTAACTAGATATTAAACGCAACTCTGTTTGATGTCAAGCAAAAAAAAGACTCGGCCGTGGTAACAAGCCGGGTCTTTGTTAAGCAGGTTTTATTACATTGCGCACCACAATTACTCTGCCTGTTCTTCTTCCGCTGCAGCTGCTTCTTCGTCGGCTGCTGCAGCTTCTTCCTCGGCTGCCGCAAGCTCTTCCTCCGCGGCCTCTTGGGCTTCCGCAGCAGGCTGTTCCGCAAGTTCTTCGGCGGCTTCTTCCGCTTCCGCTACTTCCTCCGCAATGATTTCCTCGGTTAGATCTTCCGCATCAATCTCGGTGATTTCCTGAACGATTTCCTCGTCTTGGCTCATGTATATCACCTGCCTTTATCTATAATTGTAGCGCTTACATTTGGGCGCGACAAGAGGTGTAAAATGTCGGTTTATAGGAAGTTATGCGGAAAAACGAACAGGGCTGAAGATGTGTATCCTCTCCTCAGCCCTTAAGGTTCCGCTTTAAAGCTTTTTGATTTTTGAAGGATTATTGATCTTGTACCGCACTTCCTTGTTCAGCTTCCGGTCGGCGAATTTGGCTTCGAACGAAATCTGTCCGCCAAGCTCCAGCTCCAACTTCTTCAGCGTATTGCTGTTACTGGACCAGGCTGATTCAATCGCCAGCTCTTCCCCGTTCGCCAACGTTAGCACCACGTCTTTATAAACGATAATCTCATCTTCCGTTTCGTTAAAGTGATTATATTTGGTCGTAAATTCTTCTATGGTGGCCGTTGCCGCCACCTTATCTTCAGGCAGGTTAATTTTCGGTTTCTTTTCTTTCTTCGTCGCCTTGGCTGGTTTCGTTTCCATCCCGGTGAAGTTCTCCGGATCTGATATGTCAACAACACCGGGCATCGTTGCTTTAGGCTTTGGTACCGCGGCGGGCGGTGAACTAACCTCCAACTGCTCCGCATCAACCTTAGCGCGGTCATCAGTATCATCACCAGACTCATCCGAATCAGGCTCGCCTTCGCCGTTGTCGTCCGAAATCACTTTCACGCCGGCGCTGAAGCTGGCAGCTTGCATTTCTTTAAGATATGCATAATGAACATTATGGAGATTGCCGTCCTGGAACTCCACTACACAAGTCAGCGGATGATCATATCCGACCAGTTTACATAAACGCTTGTATCCTTTGCCTTTGTACCAATATTCATCTTTGGTCTTCGCCTTTTCATTAATCAGGCCCCATTCCAGAGCTTTATCCCGCAGCTCTTCTTCACTTTCGAATCGGGTCAGATCACTGGGTCGAATGTACGGTGTAAGTTGACTTTCTTCCAAATGCGGCAAATCGGTTTTCATCGCGGACTACTCCTGTCTACATATGTATAGCTTATATTATATCCCTTATTTACGTTAAAGCTACCAAACGTTGATGGAGCAAGTCAAATGCTTTCTTCACCGATTCCTTTGAAATCTTTGTATATCGGTCACCTATATTGACCTCAAAGGAACATGTAGAATTTCCATTATTCCCGGTTAAATAAGAGGTCAATCCAATCCCTGTTTGCTCATATAGAGCAATGAGCTCAGGCTCCAGTTTCTCTGCCGGAATTGCAGCATGCACATGAAACATATTAGATACGGGCACGTAAGGGACCGTGGTTAAGCCAGAACAGGCGTTATACAACGCAGCCAGCTCTCTCGATTGCTCATAATACTCGTCCATCTTAGGCAACCTTTGCTTTATGTAATACTCAGCGCTCAGAATATAGGGATAAAGGCTGATTAAATCGCCGCCGAGACGTCTTTTCCAAACTTTAGTTTTCTCTGTAAATGAAAGATCACCCGCAAGGATCGCTCCGGCGACCCCGCCGATCCCTTTGTAGAATGAGATATATACACTGTCAAACAACTGACAAACTTCCGCTGCGGTTTTCTTATAATGGGGCAACACTTCAAACAAACGCGCCCCGTCCATATGCAGTTTGATACCAAGTTCACGGCAATACTTTGAAATCGCTTCAAGTTCTTCATATGTCGGCAACTGACCGCCGATCTCGCGTTGAGGTAATTCCAACAGCACACAAGAAATATCGGCTTTCATCTGTTTGATATCTTCCAAGCGGATAAGCCGATCAGGTTCACCTAACAGCACCGTTTCAATCTGATGTAGCTCTCTCAGGCAATCCTCTTCATGAATTTCCGGATGGGCCAAGGGATGATAGGCTACCCGCCTCCATCCTTTCTCATCACACCATAATCTTAGAGCGATCTGCTGGGCCATCGTACCGCTCGGGAAGAATACGGCGGACTCTTTCCCAAGCATCGTTGCCATTTCGGTTTGAAAATGTTCTATAAGCTCGCCTGTACCATAAATATCGCTTTCCATATTCCCAGGGTAAGAGGATAAAGCATCCATTAATACTTGCACATCTCTTGGCCCATGGCCGTTTAATAGGTATGGCGTTAACTTGTAGGCTTCCTTTAAAGTCAGAGACTCTTGCATTCGATGAAACTCCTTCCGGATCGTGAAATCCCCTCCATTTTAGCATATCTGTATATTACTGCTCCAAGATTTCTTCTACTTTGTCTTCCATGAACACCTCAAAGATTTGCTTCATAATAATTTTAATCATCATATAGACCGGAATCGCAAGCAACATCCCCAGAATCCCAAAGAAATTACCCGCGATTAATAAGATCAGAATCGTTGTGAACGGGTGTATATCCAGTGTTTTCCCAAAAATAAGCGGCGATAATAAATTATCCTGAATCTGTTGCGCAACGACAATGATCAGAACCACCCATAATGCCATCTGAGGGGATTCAATAAATGCGATAATGATTGGCGGAATCGCGCCAATAAACGTACCTACAAACGGTATGAGCGACAACACAGCAGCTACCGTAGTGAGCAACAGGGAGTAAGGCAGCCCGATCAACAGAAAGCTGACATACATCATCACCGCTAGAATCAGGGTGCTGATCATCCGGCTGGCGATGTAACCGCTTAGGGCATGGTCAATCTCGTCAAGCGCTTTATTCGCCTTAGGCCGATACGTTCTGGGAATAACCTTCAGAATATGCTGGGGCGCTTTCTCTCCATCCTTAAGAAGAAAGAACAGTATAATGGGAGCCGTACCGATTACCACAATGAATCTGGAAATAAAGGCAAGCACCATATTCGTATAATCCGTAACTACGGAAAAAGCGCGATTCGCGTATTCCGACAATTTATCCGATAGATTAAAATCCTCCGTGTTCAACATCGACAGATAATCCTGATCCAGAAACGCCATCGTTTGACCGCTTAGCGCGTTCACCAACTCCGGGAAGTTCTTCACAAACTCACGAACCTGCTCGACCAATACCGGCCAGGCGGCAACAAAGGTAATGACCAGAACAACCACGATTGAAAAGTAAATCAGGAGAACAGATACAATACGCTTGGTGTTCCGCCTGTCCAGATAATGCAATGCCGGTCGCAGAACATAATAGAAGAATCCTGCCAACACGAACGGAACTAACAGGAGATTGATGATTTCAACGACAGGTCCAAACACGAATCGTACCTTGTACAACAAATAGATAATTAACAGTACCGCAATGATGCCGGCGCAATTTTTAAGAAATCGGTTCGTTACCACAATAAATCTCCCCCTATCATCTCTAACTCTATTTCTTACCCTGTTTGCTGTGAGCGCACACCTTGTTTTGGAAAAAAATAATTTATTGATATAATATTTCTTGATAAAGCCGAGAAATAAGGAGTGTTCACATGAGTAAAATCATTGCGATTACAGGAGCTTCAACGGGTATAGGATTAGCCACCGCTTTGAAATTGGCGGATAACGGGTGGACGGTCTACGCGGGAACCAGAAATGTTGAACGCGATCAAGTCAAATACGGGGATAAAGCTAATTTGCGTTTCATCGAAATGGAAGTGACCGATCCGGGTTCCTTGCAGCGCGCATTCGATCAGATTGAGTCTGCGCACGGGTACCTGGATGTTCTCTTCTGCAATGCCGGGTTTGGGTTCCTTCGCGCCTTGGGACAAGCGGATCCGGCCGATATTGAACGCGTGTTTGATACGAATGTGTATGGTGTCATGCATTCCATTCGTGCGGGTCTTCCCTTGCTTCGCAAAGCGGCGTCGGGTCATATTATCGCCACAACCAGCGTAGGCGGCTTGGTCGGACAACCGTTTAACGAAATTTATTGCGCCAGTAAATTCGCGGTTGAAGGCTTGATTGAAAGCTTGGCCACTTATTACAAACCTGCTTTCAATATTGATCTGACTCTGCTGGAACCCGGGGCCGTTGCAACCCAATTTAACAGCACCGTGATGGGACATGTGGAACAAACCGGCGGTATACTTGAAGATGAATATAAGCCGATGCTCACGAAGTATATAGATACGTTTCGAAGCAGGACCACGGCGCCGCAAACAGCCGAAGGCGTGGCAGAAGTCGTATGGGAATTGCTTCATATGGAACCGAAACCGCTGCGAATCCGCACTTCCGAAGGGGCGGAACAATTCGTTCGGTTTAAGGTACAGAATGATCCCACAGGTCTTGAAGGGGTGCTGAACACCAGGAAATTACATTTGAATCTGTAATTGTTGCTTCATAACACAAGCTGTTCCCATAATCGTTATTAGGGAACAGCTTGTTTGTGCACATTACTGTGTTTGTGGCTTCTTGTCGGATAGGAGCACCGTCAGACTGACCAGCGTTACGAAGATCGTCGCGCCCATATCGGACAGAATCGCGATCCAGAGTGTAAGCCATCCCGGAATGGTGAGCAGCAAGGCAATCAACTTCAAACCAAGCGCGAAGGTTATATTAAACTTAATAATCGCATTTACCCTTCGGGCAACGGAGATCGCTTCCGGAAGCTTGCCCAAATGATCCTGCATCAGAACAATATCCGCGGTTTCGATGGCGCTGTCCGTCCCTTTTCCCATCGCGATGCCAAGGTCGGCACTCGCTAAAGCAGGGGCATCATTAATACCGTCTCCGATCATAGCAACCTTCCCTCGGGTTGCCAAATCCTTAATCTTGGCCACTTTATCCTCGGGCAACAGATTGGAGAAGTACTCTGTAACGCCTACGGCTTTGGCCACTTTTTCCGCTGTTTGGGCATGATCTCCGGTCAGCATAACAGTACGCTTGATCCCGCTTTCATGCAGAGCGCGAATAACGGACGGGCTTTCTTCACGGATTTCATCCGAAATAGCGAAGATCCCTAACACGCTCGCTTCATCGGCGACCAACACTAATGTGAATCCTTCAGCTTTAAGTGCCTGGATATCTTGAAGGATGTGATCTGGTATGGATAGATGCCGCATACTATGTTCATTGCCAACCGTATACATTTGGCCCTGTATTCTAGCTTTTATGCCTTGTCCGGATACCGTCTGTATTTCCTCCGCTTCCAGAGGAACCATCCCTTTGCTGCTTACAAAACTTACGACCGCCTTAGCGAGCGGGTGAGAGGATGACTTTTCAGCGGCATAAGCAATCTTGTAAAGCAGATGTTCATCATAAGCCCGTACTTGTTCAACATGCGGTTCCCCTTTGGTAAGCGTTCCTGTTTTGTCAAAAGCTAACGTATCCATTCGCCCAAGCTGTTCCAGAAACACGCCGCCTTTGATCAGAATACCGTTTCTCGCATTCCTTGTAATCCCGGAAACGATAGCGATCGGGGAGGAAAGAATCAGAGCGCACGGACATCCTACAATGAGCACCGCAAGAGCTTGATAGATCCAGTGTTCCCAAGCCCCGCCTAAGAAGACAGGTGGGATGAACAGGACGAGTAAACTGATCAGAATGATTGCCGGCGTATAATATCGGGCAAACCGATTGATAAACAGCTCTGTTGGTGTTTTCGTTTCTTGCGCTTCTTCTACCAGATGCAGAATCTTAGCCAGTGAGGAATCCTGATAGGCTTTATCCATTCGGATTTTCAATACGCCTTCGTTGTTAATGCTTCCTCCGTATACCGGCTCTTGCAACCCCTTCTCGACAGGAAGCGATTCGCCAGTGATAGCCGCCTCATTCACCGAGCTCTTCCCTTCGATAACTGTTCCGTCTGACGGGATTTTCTCCCCGGAACGCACCAACACGATATCGCCGGCACGTAACGAAGAAATCGGCACCACCTGCTCTTGCCCTCCTGAGATGACAGTCGCCTCTTTTGGAGCTACTTGCAGGAGAGCCTCCATGGATTTACGAGCTTTCTCCATTCCAAGACCTTCCAGAAGTTCATTCAACCCGAAAAGCAATGCTACCAGGGTAGCCTCTTTCCATTCGCCGATCCCGATGGCGCCCACAAGGGCAATGGTCATCAGTGTATCAATATTAAATTTCAAGCGAAGCAGGTTTTTCATGCCCTTCAGGAATGTCTTGTACCCGCTTAAGGCCATGGAGAGAAGATACAAGATAACGGCTGGAACATCGGGAATTTGAGATTCAATCGCAATGACAGCAACGAACAAGATCGCGCCAACAAACAACAGTCGCTTCATCATGTCATTCCCCTCATGACTGTGGTCATGGGCATGGCCATGGTTGTGGTCATGGTGATGAGCATGATGGGGATCACCCTGAGCCGAGTCAATAAAAGCACCGTCGGATTTAAGCACTTTCTTTACAGCATCTAAGGAAACCTTCGGATCAACCGTCAGCTTACCGCTGTTGTAGCTGAGCCTGGCCGATTCCCCGTACTCCAACCGATTTAGTTGTTCCTGGAGTCCTTGCGCGCAATTGGCGCAAGTAAGTCCTTTCACTTTATACTCCTTCATACCATCACCCTCAGCCTTTCTCAATCATGACATGCATGAATTATGGCTTGCTCCAGCAAATCCATGACGTGTTTATCATCATGGGAATAAAACAGCGTCTGTCCCGCTCTTCGAAATTTCACGAGACGTAAATTTTTCAGAAATCGAAGTTGATGGGAAACCGTAGACTGCAACAAGCCAAGTTGTTCCGCAATCTCATTTACAGAGTATTCACGCTGAGCCAGCAAGTGAAGAATGCGAATTCGCGTAGAATCCGATAAGGCTTTAAAAGTCTGGGATACGATAAATAAAGTTTCTTCATCCAACGGTTGGCAAGGTTGTTTACTAGTATCGGTATTGCTTTCCATTTCATTCACCTCAATAACTAATATATGAGTATATGTTCATATGTTACTTTATGTAAAGGTGATTTGTCAATTCCAGTCATGATGCCTTTATACACAAAAAAGCCGCATAATAAGCGGCTCATCGTGCTATAGAATTCCTCATGCGATTTGGGTAGGCTTAATGTAAGTTGCGTGCCAAAGGGAAAAGATATATATGGTCCATAATTTACGGGAGTAGTCGCCTTGACCGTTGCGATGTTTGTTCAACATGGCTTTGACTTCTTCCATCCGGAACCATTCGTCCGAACCGCTCCCCTTAATCTGTTCTAACATCTGATCGCCCCATTCTGTATGCAGCCATTTCCGTAAAGGAACCGGAAACCCGAGCTTTGGTCTGCTCAATACATGATCGGGCACAATCCCTTCCATAGCTTTGCGCAACACATATTTGGTTGTACCTTGCGCAAGCCGATAGTTATGCGGGATCTTTCGCGCAATCTCAAATACGTTCTTATCCAGGAACGGGACACGCAGTTCCAGGGAGTGGGCCATGCTCATTTTGTCAGAAACCATTAAGATGTCGTTCGGGAGCCAGAAGTTTAAATCAATCGTTTGCATTTGGCTTACTTCATCCAAGTGAGCAAACTTTTCATAAATCGGACGTGTCAGCTCTTGTGAGACTACCCAGGGTTTAAGCCAATCCTGCTGATTCAGGACCAGGTGCTTCTTCTCATCTTCCGAGAAAATTTTCGCGTTGCCCACAAACCTGCCCTCCAAAGGTGTAAGCCCCCGAAGCAAATAGTTTTTCCCATAGAAGGATCCGGGTGTTTGACGCAGCAGCCTCTCAAGTCCAGACTTCAGTCCGTCGGGAACCCAGGAAATCGGCCTTAACGAGGAGGGCTCTCGATAGATGCCATAACCACCGAATAGTTCATCCGCCCCTTCCCCCGATAATACGACCGTAACTTGCTCTCTTGCCAGTTTGGACAAACGAAAAGTTGGGATTGCCGCCGGATCCGCAATAGGTTCATCCATATGCCAGACCGCTTCCAGCGTATCCGCAAAGAAAACTTCCGGTGATATAAGCTCCTCATAATGCTCTGAACCGATAGCCGCTGCCGTCTCGGCCGCATACACCGTCTCGTTGTGCTCACCCGCGAATCCAACGGAAAACGTTTTTAGGGAACGATCCATCGAAACATAGGAAGCTATGGACGAAGAATCTATGCCTCCCGACAAGAAGCATCCAAGCGGAACTTCACTATGCATATGATCTTTGACAGATTTCTTCAGGCTGTGGCGCAATTCTTCAATAAACGTTTCAATGGGGCGGTTTTCAGGTTCAAAAGCAGGAGCCCAGTAAGGTTGTTTCGTGACTTTTCCTGACTTGTTAATGTGAATATAATAACCCGGTTCCAGTTTTCGGATGCCTTCAAACATCGTTTCCGGGTGAGGAACATACTGAAAAGTCAAATAATGCATAAGACTATTCGCGTTCACCATCGGAATTACGTCGTCGACCGTAAGAATACTTTTGATTTCCGAAGCAAAAATAAACTGGTCCTTATCCTGATAATAATAGAAAGGCTTAACGCCAAAGTGATCCCGGGCCGCAAACAGCTCCTGTGTTTCTATATTCCATATCGCAAAAGAAAACATGCCCTGTAAGTGCTCCAAGCATTTCTCTTTATATTCTTCATAAAGGTGCAAAATAACTTCGGAATCCGTATGGGTGCGAAAAATATGACCTTTGTCTTCCAACTGCATTCTAAGGGATTGATAGTTATAAATTTCGCCGTTGAACACCAACCATATACTGCTGTCTTCGTTCGGCATAGGCTGCGCGCCTTGTTCGAGATCAAGGATGGATAAACGGTTGAAAGCTAATCCCACTTGTTCATGAATTTGAATTCCGTTCTGATCCGGTCCCCGGTGAGTCATGGTGTTTGTCATTTTTTGCAACATATTATAACTGGGTTTCCGGTCGGGGTTAAAATATACAATTCCTGCAATGCCGCACATCTGCAAATTCCTTTCTAATGGCCTTGTTCAGAAGGCGTTTCATATTCACCTCTTCTAATACCATAAACGATTGCGAACGTGATGTTGTTGCGTGAATGTAAAACAGTATTTCTAAGTTGTAAACATTACAAACATTGCAAACATGAAAAAACACATGCGAGGTCAAGCATGCATGTGTTTAGATTACTATAAACTTCTTATAATCGGTCGTAGCTTAAATTCTTGAATTCAATCCGCCCGCAGAAGGCGAAGTGGGAAATGCTCTTGCGTTCCGCTTCGGGCAATTCCTGCATGACACCCTCAATCATCCCGCGAATAAGCTCCTCCAGCGTTCGATGATCTCCCAGCCGCTGGCTGAACATCGGCTCAAGCCATTTCTTGCCGAATTTTACGTGGGACCGTTCGTCCACAATATCAATTTCCGCTGTCATGCCTGAAATGATGTCGCCTTTCTCGTAGAAAGCCTCCATGGATTTCTTCTTCCGGGAGAAGGAGCAGGTTTCGCCAAGCATTGTCAGGTGAAGATAATATTGCTCCAGCTCGGTTACCGGCTTCTCATCGTATGGCAGCGGAAGCTTCTTCGGATCATAACCCATCTGCTCCAGGCGGCGAACGCCCATGAGATGATGACGGACTTCATCCCAGATATGCCGGCTGAAATCAACGAAGAATTCAAACGGCATATCGTCCATCCCGTAGAAGACGTAGCACATGGGATCAATAACCTGAATTTCCGTCGCGTAATGCCACATGAACGTCTTCAGAGTACCGGCGAATTCCTCCGGGAATTCATCGAGTTTGACGTTGGTGTCGAGCCAATCGGGCATTGAACGCTTTTCCGGCGCGGGTCCGTAAGGTTCGGCTGGCGCAACCGGCTGCGTGCACAAGGATTCTTCCTTCTCCAGCAAGCCGCCGATGTATAGCAAGTATTTCTTCGTATAGCTTCGCCAACGTTCGACCGAGCTCAGCGTTTCCGGTACTGCGACCGCATTGTGAATGACCTTGTGGGCCCATTCCAGTTGTTTCCGTTTCTTCGGAATAATCTCTTCCAGCAACTCAATCGTAGGCGCATCAAAGATCGGATCGCAGACATACAGGTAATGCTCGTAAGATGCGACTAAATCGCGTTGCACCTCTAGGAACCAGCCGCCCATGAACGCATGAAAGGAGTCGGCCCTAGCCACGTTCTGCAGCAGCTCTTCGAGCTTCTGCGATGGGATCACAATCTTCGCATTGCCGGCAAGCTCTTCCTTCCGCTTGCGGAGCTTTTCAGCGATGGTCATATTTTGCCACATATAATAAGTCAGTTGCGTCTTCCATTCGAATTCGGCCGCAGCCGGCACCCATCCCGCGATCACCCGCGAAGAGACCCATTCTATAAATAGTAATCTGTTTACCAGCTGAATTTGGTCGGACACGGTCACCCAGTATTGACGCAGCTGGCTCTGCACCTCACCGGATTCAAATTTCTCGATCTCGAATTTCTGTAACATGATATAATCCTCCTTAAGAAGTAACTGCTTTCATTGTACAAATTTGACGCGTAGACCCGCTTGGAGGATTTGACGCGTTTCATTGGATTATCTTATGAACACGATTCGTGAAAGGCAGGCCAGCGGGATGGTTATGTACCGGAGCAGCGATTATTTACAGAGTCCCGAGTTCCCTTTTCATATGGATAAGTATGAGATTCGGGCAGGACAGTTTGTTGAAGAACACAGCCATGAATTCATAGAATTCGTGTTTATCGCGGGGGGACGGGGCATTCATCGCTATCAGCAAGAAGAGTATACGGTCGCCAAGGGCGATGTCTTCGTGATTGGACCGGGGGTTGCGCACGGATATCGTGTGGATGCGGGCGATACGCTTGAAGTATACAATCTGTTGTTGGAACCACCGTTGTTGTCCGGTGAATTGGAAGCGCTCTTTAAAGTAACGCCTTTCGTTAACTTTTTCTATGTGGAACCTTTTTTACGCAAGACCGTCGAATTTCAATCCAGGCTTACTCTGGATGCCGCCCAAATTATTGAGCTTCAATATCTCATCGGCAAAATCAAGCAAGAATACCTCAACCAAGATGCCGGCTATCAAGTTTTAACGAAGACGATGCTGATTGAGCTGTTCATCTTCCTCAGCCGCATCTATGATCGGAATAAAAAAAATCCGCTGGCCGCGCTCACCGATGAAGGCAGGCTGTTCCAGCAGGTTTGTGAATTTATCCGGATGCATCATATGAAGCCGCTCACTCTGACCCAAGCTAGCCAGATGTGCGGATACAGTCCCTCCGCCTTCTCGGCCAAGTTCAAGCAGCATACCGGCAAGACGTTCGTGGAATACCGGAATGAAATTAGGTTGAACGTTGCCGGTGAATTGCTCAAAGGCACGGAGTTGAAGATTCTGGATATCGCGTTGAAAGTAGGTATTGATGACCTGAGCTACTTCAACCGGATGTTCAGGGGATTGTTCGGCGTAACGCCCGGAGTTTATCGTCGGGATGCCGGAAATTGAAAGGCGCTGACCAATGCGGTCAGCGCCTTTCAGTTCATGGTGCAATCAATTGCTGCAGCCCTTTCACAGACTTCATTAACAGATCTGCCGTTGCAGGTGTCAAAGTCGTTCTGTTCTTATCAATCTCTTGAATCAGCTGCGGAAACCACTTTGTTCTCAGCTCGTTCTTGGTTGCCGCGGACATGTTGGCTGACTTCATCTTGATGATTGTAATGATGGCACAGATCCCGTCCGCAAGCTTCTTGTTAGTCACTTTCTGCTTCACCAGTCTGCACAACCCGTCAAACGTAATCTTCACCTGGAAGCTTACTTGTGTGTCCGCTCGGTTGCCGGCACGGTCTACCGCGTTGTAGGCTGCGGTGTTAGCACCGAAGTTATACGTATAAGCCGGTTTAGAGGATGATGTGCATGCGGCTGTTGCGATTCCGGACGTAGCGTCACTGGAGGTGCATGTCAGCAAGACGGTGTGATCCGCGTCGTATACGGACTTATCGGATGTTGCAGTAAGTACCGGCTTCGTCATATCTAATACGATCTCGTCCGAGAACACCGTGCTCACATTACCGGCCTTATCCGTAATTCTGACAAACAGCTTATGTGCTCCGTCCCCCGCAGGTAAATTCAGTGATTTTTCCTGTACAAAAGGCTCTTCCTCGGACCACTGCTTGCCGTCCCAGGAGACACTCATCATGGCAAGCCCGCTTCCGTTGTCGGAACCCGTCAATACAGCTTTAACCACTGTCGTTCCTGTGAATGCGGCCCCTTGTTGAAGCTGAACCTCGCCTGTCGGAGCAGTAAGGTCCACCACGAATGTGGTTACCGCCCCTTCCATCGTGCCCTGACTATTCACAATGACGGTGTAATCCCCTTCCGTTGCGTTAGGAAGTGTGAAGGAGACGACGTATTGGCCGGTGTAACCACTCACCGTCTGACCTACGTATACGATGCGGCCGTATTCATCGGTCACCTTGACCGCCACCGGTTTGCGGTTTCCAGACGTAACTGTGCCTCTGATATTGACTTGATCATTGGCGTTAAGGAATGAAGCTTGAACGGTTACTGACGCATGCGCTGTGGTGACCGGCACAATTTCTGATGACTCAGAGATAAGTCCCACCTCATCTTCTGCGCGTACTGTAAACGAGTACGGTGTGTTCGGATCCAGATTGTGTATAGTCCAGGTTGTACCCTCTGTAAATCCAGCCAGTCGGATTCCATCATAGACTCTGTAGCCCTTCACCTTGTAGTTATCCGTGGAAGGATTCCAGGAAAGCGTCACACGGGTTTCCTTCACATTGGAAGCCGTGACGCCCTGAGGCGCGCTTGGAGGAAGTGCGTCTCCGTCTTTACCGAACATTTCCAACTCGGACACATTCGCATCCTTGCCGGGTGCAGGCATATATCGGATGTATCGATATCCCTTCACATTACGAATGACCACTTCGTTCCATCCTTCTGCCGGTTGTATGCGCATCGTATACAGCGTATCATAACCGCCATCAGCCGATAATGCAGATCCTTGGAACTTACCGCCTTTCATATCCGCAGCTTTGGCGCCGTCAACGAAGAACCGAATTTTAGTTATCTGCTTGTATTGATTCTCACCCATATCCATGCCGACATATCCGCCGCTGCCCGTCATTGCCGCATAAGAAGTAGACGTATCGCCATCGAACGCTTTCGTCACATCACGGTTTGCATCGATTCCCTCGGTTCCAAACGGCGTTCCTTGCAGCCGAGTGTAGGGAGGATCCGTAACTACGCTGACCGGTAAGCTGGATGCAGACACGTTTCCTGCTTCATCTTTCGCTTTCACCGTGAATGTGTAAGTTTTGGACGGCTCGAGGTTTAATACGCTGTATGCCGTCCCTTTCGTACTGCCCACCATGTTGTCATTCGCGAACACATCATAAGTTACCGTTGTTTCGTAATCCTTAGCGGCTTGCCATAACAAGGAAACCATCGTATCCGTATGGGCATTAACCGCAAGTCCCGCAGGCACGGTCGGAGGCGTTGTATCCGGCTCGCCGTACCCCGAGTACGTGATACTGTCAATCCACAATGTAACAGGATCATTGGCAAAAATATTGAATCCGAGACGCTCGGATGGCGAATCTCCTTGCGTAAAATCTACGCTGTACGTGTTCCATTCGCCCTTCTTCAAGTTCGCGCCGTCTGCCCAACCTCCGTTAAACGTCCATCCCGCGCCGAATATCATAGGCTGCAGCGCGGAAATCTTCGAATCTGCCGGAATGTACACGCGGAACGTTATCGTCTGGTTCTTATGAATCCTTGGATCCGGCCGGTCAATGCCTACGCCAACAACGCCGGTTGAAGCGCTTCCTGCGAATTGTACCTTCACAGACCCTTCTCCCTTGTAGGCGAATGCGGAATCCAGGGACACCGTTGCCGCGGTCCCGTCGAACACTTTAAAGCCGTGCATATCCCCGTTCTCAAAATTATAACGGGTGAAGTCCGCAGGCTCCACAGTTGCGGCTTGCAGCGGAGTACTTTCACCGGACGCATTGCCTTCACCGTCCAACGCACGCAGGATAATCGAATAATTTGTTTTGAACGTTAACCCGCGCACCGTAAATTCCGTTTGGGACGTTGTCCCCTTCAGCGCGCCGTTCACCAGAATCTGATAATCCGTGACACCAACATTATCAGTCGCTGCGTTCCAGCCCAGGGTAAGCGTCGTATCCGTTGCGCGCTGCAACGTTAAACCTTCCGGGCTTTGAGGAGCTTCGGTATCTAATACCGTCGGTAAGGCCGCACTGTACTTCGTAGCGATCCGAATTTCATCGAACGAACTCTGATTGGGACCGCTTCCTCCATAGTAGACCATGTTGAGGAAAGTCAGATCTGCCGAGGAAGTCGCAATGGCATCCGGTTGCGCCGGTGGAGAAACGAAGTCCGCAGGATCGACATACATACTGATTAAGGTCGTCGGGTTATAGTCGATTCTCATCAGAACCAGCGTAGGTTTTCCGACGATAACCGGTATGTTGCTTCGATATACATTGTTATCTATTTTTAAGGACCAATAGCGTTTGCCGTCCGCGTTCGATGCGGAACCGAAATATCCGGCTTGCACCCCTTGCTGCCAATATTCGTTACCGTAGCTAAGCTCGTCATTGTTGTTCTGGTCTTTGCGCAGCAGGGCGCTGAACCAGAGGGTCTTTCCGTGCTTGCCTGCTTTGCCGTTCTCGAGTAATTCTGCGAAAGGACCTGAAGGACTTAAATCCAGTCCGCGATAAGCGGTCAGATAGGATTTCCCACCCGCACTATAGCCGCCTTCCTGATACAATCCAGGATAGGTTAATGGCGATGCGTCACGCACTTCGTACCCGGGAACACTGTTGTTCCCGTCCTGCACCTCCCAGTCGGCTTTCCAGCCGCGACCGCCGCCGCTTCCGTTCAGCTTGCCGGTCGCGGCACCAAACGGTTCCCACGCCAGCAGCTTGCCTGGAACCGGATCAACGGTCTCCGGCGGTGTCGTCACATCCAGAACCTCACTGGACTCGGATACGTTGCCCGCATAATCCACAGCTCTCACTTGGAACTGATAGCGCGTGTCCGGCTGCAAGCCGGCTGCATCGTAGCCGGTAGTGACGGTGTCCGCAAGGTATGCGCCATCGTTATAAATCTGATATTTGGCCACCGCGTCATCATCCGACGAGGCTTGCCAGTTCAATTGAAGATAGGTTGATAACAAGGTACCCGCAGCGACACCGACAGGCGCTGAAGGCGGGCTCGTATCCTTGGCCGTCGGGGCAACCGCACCGAAAGAGGTGCCGATTCGCAGCTCATCGAATAGTCCCTTGCCCGGACTGTTTCCTGCATAGAATGTCACATTGGAGAAGGACAAATCCGCAGCTGTCTCCGCTTGGGCCGAAGGAACAGACGGCTCGCCGCCGTTTAACGCCGGATTCACGTATAAGGAAACTTTATTTGGGGTCCCGTACTCCACCTTCAGCGCAAGGAACGAAGCTTCATTCGTTACGATCGGCACCGTGCTTGGATACGTGACACCGTCTAACTGGAATGACCAATAGGTCGTTCCGGTAACGGTCGGCTCCGCACCGAAATATCCGGCCTGAAGCCGCATGGAGTTCCATTCATAACCGAAGGAAAGGTGATCTCTGTTATAGTGATTCTTGCGCAGCATGCCGCTGAACCATAACGTAGTTCCGGGCTTGCCAATCTTTCCGCCGCTGGTAACGTACTCTGCGAACGGTCCAGTATTGCTCACATTCATGCTCCGGTAAGCGGTTTTGAAAGAAGATCCTCCGGTAGCGTAACCTCCTGCGGTGGTCAGGTTGGAATAGACGGGAGGCTCCGACGTCTCCGTCTGGTATCCCGGTAACTGCGTGTCGCTGTCCTGAATCGTCCAGCTGCCACCAAAGCCGCGTCCCCCGTCAGCAAGTTGTAAAGAGGCGTTGTTATTATAAAGAAACGGATCATAGGCCAGCAATTCCCCCGAATCCTCTGTTAGGGCGGGCGTTTCCGCCGTTTCGGCCATAACGGGCACCACCATCATGTGCAACAGCAGAACAAAGACTAGAGAAACAGATACCATTTTTCTGAATATACAGCTCATCCTAATGCCCACCTCCCTTTATTTACGGAAATCATCGACATTCAGTGATTCGTAGATGGAAGAACCCTTCAGATTATACAAGGATTCCATATTCAATTTCTCAGAAGCCACAACAGGCGCTTCTTTAATATCCCCCCGTCTGTACATCAGCGCGTAGGCGGGGAACTGACCCATAATACCTGGTGTATTGATCGGCCATTTGTCAATCTTGGTGGACCATCCCGGTTTGTTCATGGCAAACCAGTGCAATACGTCAATACCTTGCATCGCTCCGTATGCAGCCATAAAGAATGCGCCTTCTGCCGTATAAGGTGTAGGATTCGTCCACGTAATTTCCGAGATCATAGAAGGATGACCTTCGTTATGAATCATCTTTACCGGATTCGTGTCCGGCTTGGTAACCACCGGCTCGGGCTTGAACGTATCGCCGGTCTGAACGGTATATACCATTCCGTTCGTAGCGCCGTGATTAGCTTCGAAATAAGCGTGACGATCAATGATATCCGCCGGCTCGTAGCTGTAGCGTTCAAGCGCTTCCAGTTTCTGCGGATCGGCCGTGATCCAGTTACTTGCACTGATCATACTTTCCGAGCCGATGTCGTCCCGCATGAAGTCAACCATCTCCTGATAGAAGTCGCGGCTGGTCTCAACAAGGAACCTCAGTTGGTCTCTGCGCCGCTTATGGTCGCCCTCTTCACCCGTCGCCCATGGAGTAGGTCCGATTTCTTCCACTTGCATCACCGTCTGCTCGGGAACGTCCGCCCATTCCTTCTGTAAAGGTCCCCACGCGTCATATGCCGCATCGATCGAACCGTAACGCGCTACAAGCCACTGGCCGAATTGACTGTACAGGTTCTGCTTCACTTTGTCAGGGTATTTCCAATCGGCGAACGTCCAGAACAAGAAGCTGTCTTCATTCTGAATTTCCAAATTGGCAATAGCGGGCTCCTTCGCGAGCGGGGTTCCGTTCTCGTAAGGATTCGGCGCCGTCAACATCTTGCGCAGCCCTTTCTTGTATACCTCTTGCTGCTTCTTGTCGAATAGCAACAATCCGAACGGATTCTTGTTCCAGTCGTAGAATTCATAACCGGGTTGCTTATAATCCTGCGCATTGGTCATATCCGACCACAGCACGAAATAATAGCTGAGATTCGTATAAATCCCTTTGTTCTTCATGGCATGCACGAAGTAATGCATGCGGCTCAGTGTGTCATCGGTGATTACGCCATTCTCATCGAACAATTCTCCATGAAGACGTACAGCATTCACACCATACTTCGCAAGTTGGCCTGCCATATAATCCATGTCCGAATTTTCCAGGTTGAGCACTTCCAGCCCGCTGTTAATGCCCCAAAAGCGCGCTTCCTGGCCGTTCCCGAGCAGAAGCTTCTCGCCTTCTGAGCGGATGAAGCCGGATTGCCCCGCCCGCTTCTCATTCAGGTAGGTCAAGTCGATCGGTGTTACCTGACCCGGTTGCTCGAGGTCCGGCTCGAATGCCCAATAACCCGGTTCGGCTAGTCCAAGCTTTTCACCGGGACGCACTAGCCCGCTTGGAAGAAAGGACTGCTTTGTGAGCAGGAAGGCATCCAGGGCCGCAACCGATTCTCCCGTTTCCTTCATTAACTTGATCTCAAAGGTATGCTTGCCCGGTGTTAACGCTACTCCGCCCATAGACACCCAGTTTGCGCCGATAAATCTGCGCAAGAACGTGTCGTCAAGCAGTGTAATATTGCGGTCCAGCGTCTTCCATTCCCCTCCGTCAAACCTCCAGTGGAAAGGCCCGTGCAGCCAGAATTTACGGACAAAGAAAGAATATTGACCATTCTCCGGCACGTTGATCTCGTATGTAGCCGAAGGCGGATTCGCTTCATCGACTTGCGTCGGTCCCAAATCCAGCCAATCGCCGCCCGATAACAAATGTCGGGTTGTCGGGAGCGTCTCCGCGCCGAAATCCGAATTGGCGAACTGACCGAAATTGGTGGATACCGGGGATTCGCCTTCCCACCAGACGTAGACCGGCGGTTTATTTACAATTGGAGCGGGAACATAAGGGTCCTGCAGACCGTTGCGTTCCACCAGAGTGTACATGGTATCCGCAGGAAGCTGGACGGTGACACCGCCGCTTACGGTGGTAACCGGCAGTTCCCGCTGAACTCTGCCGTTGCTGTCTAGGGCATACACCTTGCTGATATCGTTCATCTGCTTCAACAACACGGTTGCTTCAATATTACGTACATTCATGGGACCTCCGCCCAGTGCCGTAATCTTGCGGGTGCCGTCCGTTCCCGACGCCTCTGTTCTGAAACCGTAAGGTATATTCTCGGTGAAAGCTTGAATCAACAGTTTCCTGGACGTTTCAATAGGACTGCCGTCCATGGAAGTAACGGCAATATTACCGAATTCATTGGTAGAGGTAATCCGTACGTCTTTCAGTTCTACTCCGTTTGCGGCTGCAAGTTTTCCCGTTACGGCTTGACTTCGGGCTGTATTCAGCCGAACATGGCCTTGACCGTATTTCCACTCCAGCTCTCCTGTGGCGCTGGTAATTTTTTTGGCGTTCTCATCGATATATTGCGTAACATCTGCGGCAAGCTTCATGGCTGTGTCCGTTGAGAAACTTCGCGTGACTTTGCCTGTGAACAACAAGTAAGGATTTAATTTCGCCTCGGTTACGGGGGAAAGAGAAACCGTATTGACTTCCACGGAATGGGAAAGCGGCCTCAAATCAGTCAGGTTGTCCCAACTCATCAGTTTAACGGAACGGACAGATTGAGCATCTACCTCCCCGACGGGAATGACAACCGCTCTTGTTTCGCCAGCTTGCATTTCTGTTACTTCCGTAACGGCATGAATTAAACGATGTTCCTCCCCATAAATTCCGATTACCAGTGTCATAGCCAAAGAGCCTGAGGTTTCATTCTTCAACGTACCCGACACCGTGTTCGTGCTTCCGTTCCAGGTCACTGAGGACCAGGTAACCGCATAGGCTGCCGCAGCCTGGATAACCCTCTCGTCCGATGTTACGCCCATACCTCCTGCTGAAGTCAGTAACATGGCCGAAATTGTAGTGCGAACACATAATCCTCTCAGCATACCGTTACTCGCCACCTTTCCATATCAGTTATAGGGCATCTAGGCTTTTCATTGACCTATAATAACTTCAAAACGCCCTCATGCTTTACATCATAAATGTAAGCGAATACATAATAAACGGAAAATGATCCTTTCTTATGTGAAAACGGTGCTCTGAATGTAATGACATGACCATTTTCCCACATCAAAAAACGATGCCTAAGGTATGTTGCAACAACTCCATAACCTTAGTGCACCGTTGTTTAAATTTTATATTTCTATATTCAAGACTGCAGTACCTGCGGCACCGAGCTTGGGCAAGTCGCTGTACACTTGTCGCCGCCTATGCAGTATACTGCGGTGCCGTCCGGCATCATCAGCTTGACAGGAATGCGCGGCGGAGCGGTCGCTTCAATGAAGAAAGTGTCTTGATCCACACGCCAAGAAACGTATACTTCACCGTGCGGCGTCGCAACAGTTCCCTTCGCCCATGTCAACGGACCTGGCTTCGGTGAGACAAGAATCTCCGCGTAACCCGGAAGGCCCGGCTTCACACCCAGCACCTCGGCTGTGAAATCATAGAGCGGCACGGCTCCCCACGCATGGCAATCACTGCGCTGCATAAACGGGTCCTCCGCCCACGAGGTCATGTTCAAGCCGACCATTCGGTGCCAAGGCTCCCATGCCGCGTAAGCTTCCTCATAGATGCCTGCCAGCGCCAGCGCGCGGAATACGTAGAAGCCGTTGGAGTACGACATCTGCGGCAGTTCCTTGTCGCTCAGCGCGCGGCGCAGTAACTCTCTGGCATCTTCGCCAGAGACAAGCCCCGCCAGCACGCCGTATACCTGCATGTGCTGGCTGTAGGCCTCAACGTCCGGAGAATCGCGGAACATCCGCTTCTCCGGCGACCACGCGCGCGATAGCAACGCCGCGCGCACATCGCGGGACCGCTGCCTATACTCGGCTGCCGCGTCCCCGCGCCCCGTCGCCTCGCACAGCTCGGCGACGTAATCCAGCGCCACCGCGTACTTCATGCTGTACGCGGTGTTCGCGCCTGCATGCGTGGCCGGCGGAATCCCGTCGGGCCACGCCTCCACCCAATCGACCCAGTTCCAATACGCGGGGTCGTTAGGACCTACCAGCCCGGCATCGTCCAGCCGTCGCTCAAACCAGCCCAGTACGGCCTCCATCGTCGGCCGGTAACGCCGAACAAGCTCAAGATCGCCGAAGTATTGATAATGATCCCAGACGATTGAAGTCCAGTCCAGTGCGAAGCCCGGGATGACCTGAGGCTCGACCGAAGGATAACGGCTTTGCAGAATGCCCGAAGGGAGCAATGAGCTGTGATAATCGTATATCGCGCGCCTAGCAAGGCGGTCGTCCGCGCTGAGTTGATACGTAAACAGGATCTGCAATCTTGTATCAAACGTGTATTGCAGCTGCTCGTAGAAAGGACAGTCCTCATATGTTTCATGCATACAACGTTGCAGCGTGTTAAGCGAAATTCGCCACAGCGGAGCCAAACGCTCGTCCGACGAGTTGAACAACGCCTTAACCTCAAGCGGATAACCTGTTTCCCGATAGGAGAAACGCAGCAGCGTCATTGGTTGTTCGTCCGTCTGAATTTCCAATCGAATATAGCGAAACGTTCGGAACCAGAACGGTTCATATATTTCCGATGCTGCCCCCTGTGCCGCTGATCCGCACCCCGCGGCGATATATTCATCCCCGTCTCCGGCAAGAAATGTGTCTTGGAGCGAATCGCGCAACCCTTTGTTGCGCTTTCCGTGCTCAACGGGTTCGCTCTCGTAGCATTCCGAAGACAACATACGCACCCTGCTGGCTTGGCCTCCCGCAAGCTCTGCTCGCAGATACCCCGTTGTCAGCTCGCCCGCATCCAGTTCAACGATG